>JAZSDU010000045.1:0-2458 GCA_045531335.1 Clostridia bacterium | reverse complement strand
TAATTATTATTCTTCTTATAATATCACAAGTCTCTTCGGTTTCTTTTATAAATATAATTTTCAAAATAAATCACCTAAATACAATTTTTCTTTTTACATTGTATTTAGGCTATTACTAAATATTACTAAAATTATTACTATATAGTATTTGTTTAATTGCTTTCAATATTTCCTTCTTGCAAAGCATTTGTATGAGTATAACTTCCTTCGTCTTCATATGTGTATGTGTTTTCTGAATCACTAAGCACATATTCTATGTTTCTTTCCTCAGAATTTTTTGCTTTTATTGTAACAGTTATAATTGTTTTTCCATCTACTAAACTTTGAGAAAATTCACACTTTGTTATATCTTCTGCTATTTTTATATTATCATTTAAATAAATTGCATTATCCTTATAACTATATATGTTATTAGTTTTAAAACCTATTTCTGAAGAAGTTATATCAGAAATACTATTTCCACTCTTTTTTACTTCTTTTAAGAAATATAAATTAAATTTATCTATTTCTGCATTTTTAGTACCTTCATCATTAACACCTTTTATGCCAATCTGATAATTAGTTGTAATAGTAGCTAAAATGCCTAAAACTATTAATACTAATATTATATAAATTGCTAAAGACGTTAAAGTTACTCCGTTTTGTGAATTCATAAAAATCCCCTCCTCTTTTGTAATAAAATTTGTGAAAATCAGTATCTTGCGTTGTCAAACTGCATATTAAATTTTGCAACATACATCGTACAGTCTTAAAATTTTATATTTGTTTTCCTAGCAATATACTAATTTTGACAAATTTTTATCTAATTAGATTCTTCATTTTCTTCTGTTTCAGATTTTTCTTCTATAATTTCGTCTATTACTATTTGTTCGTTTTCATCTATTTTATATCTTGGAAGTTCTGGTAATTCGTCTAAATTAGAAATTCCAAACATTTTCAAAAATTCTTTAGTTGTAGAATATAATGTTGGTCTTCCAGGTGCGTCAAGTCTTCCAACTTCCTCTATTAAATTGTATTCTAATAATTTATATATTGTCCCATCAGAATTTACTCCTCTAATCTGTTCTATCTCTGCTCTTGTTATTTTAGGATTATATGCAATTATAGATAAAGTTTCTAATGCAGCAGCTGATAAATTAGGTTTTGCCCTATTATCAAATATTGGATATATATAATCATAATACTCTTTTCTTGAACATAATTGATATCCATTATCTACTTTAATTATCTCAATCCCTCTATTTTGTTCATCAAATTCAGTTTTCATATTTTGCAATATTGTATCTACATCTTCATTACTTAATTCAAGTATTGCCATAAGTTCCTTTGTTTCAACAGTTCTTCCTGCAGAAAATAATATTGATTCAATTATTGATTTAGTCTTATCTATATCCACTTCTATTTCCCCTTATTTTTATTGATTTTTGTCTGTTTTAACAATATATATTATTGCATTTATGGGCTAAAATGTCAATGTTTTGACATTCTTATTTTTTTATGATAATATTTATTTATAGTGAGGTGGTATCATATGTCAGAAGATATCGAAAATGGAAAAAAAGAAATTGAAATAGTTACAGGTGACGGAACAGAGTTAGAATTCTCTCCGGTTTTTGAGCATTTAAATGCTGCTAAGCCAAAACCTAAAACTGAAGAAGACAAAAAGAAAAAAATAATTATACCAGAAGTTAAAAATAAGAAATAAAAATTGAATTTTTAATAAGGGCTTCATGAGCTCTTATTTTTTTAATTTTTATATTCAACAAAAAAAGAAATCATATTAAATATGATTTCTTTTGGTAGCGAAGAGTGGATTCGAACCGCTGACCTACCGGGTATGAACCGGTTGCTCTAGCCAACTGAGCTACTTCGCCATATTCAAGCATGTTCTATTATAATAAGTTTAACCAGTTTTGTCAATAAAAAACAGAAAATTTTTAAAATTTTCTGTTTTTAATCCAATTATAATTCTCTTATCTACAATCTTTTTCAATATTCTCTTCATTATCTTCTTCAAGTACTTTATACCCTTTTGCATTTCTATTAGTATTATTAGTTTTTCCTTTAGCCGCTTCTTTTAATCTTTTATCTAATCTATCTGCTTTTTCAGGATCAACATCCTTCAGAGATTTTCCAGTCATTTTTCTAAGATCGTTTACGAATTGTCTTTCTTTTGGAGTAAGATCTTCATCTGTAACTCTTCCATTACTAGCATCTTCCTCTGATATCCTAAATGCTTGTATAAAATTAATAAAATTAATAAACAAATTTTGTTTTTTTGCTTTTTCCATATATTTTATTCTTAATTATTTAAGAACTTTTCACCTCTTTTATATAAAATTACATAAATCTATATATAGTTTACCATAAATGGTTCAGTTTGTCAAATCTTGTTTCTTGAATTAGACAAAAGGGGACAGACCCCAAAAGAGTACTTTGCGAAAAATAGAATTTGGGT
>JAZSDU010000054.1:0-55582 GCA_045531335.1 Clostridia bacterium | reverse complement strand
TTCTTGAATTAGACAAAAGGGGACAGACCCCAATAGTCTACTTTGCAAAGTAGACTATTGGGGTCTGTCCCCTTTTGTCTAATTCATATAATCTTTCAATTTCTTACTCCTACTTGGATGTCTTAATTTTCTTAATGCTTTTGCTTCTATTTGTCTTATTCTTTCTCTAGTTACCATGAATTCACGTCCAACTTCTTCAAGTGTTCTTGCTCTTCCATCTTCTAAACCAAATCTTAATTTTAAAACTTTTGCTTCTCTTGGTGTTAGAGTATTCATTACTTCTTCTAATTGCTCTTTTAAAAGTGTATATGCTGCTGAATCTTGTGGTGCTGGACTATCTTCGTCTTGAATAAAGTCTCCTAAATGGCTATCATCTTCTTCCCCTATAGGTGTTTCTAAAGATACAGGATCTTGAGCTATTTTTTGAATTTCCATTACTTTCTCTACTGATATTTCCATCTCATTTGCAATCTCTTCTGGGGATGGTTCTCTACCTAATTGTTGAAGTAAGTGTCTTGATGTTCTAATTAATTTATTTATTGTTTCTACCATGTGAACTGGTATTCTTATTGTTCTTGCTTGGTCTGCTATTGCTCTTGTAATTGCTTGTCTAATCCACCATGTTGCATAAGTACTGAACTTATATCCTTTTTTATAATCGAATTTTTCTACTGCTTTAATAAGTCCCATGTTTCCTTCTTGAATTAAATCTAAGAAAAGCATTCCTCTACCTACATATTTTTTTGCAATACTTACAACTAATCTTAAGTTTGATTCTGCTAGTTTTTGTTTTGCTTCTTCGCTTCCTTCTAAAACTTGTTTTGCAAGATCAAGTTCTTCTTCAAAAGTTAATAATGGAATTTTTCCTATTTCTCTTAAATACATTCTAACAGGATCATCAATATTAATACCGTCAAAACTCATAGTATTAATATCTTCTAGTTTTATATCTTCAACTTCTTCTAAATCTTCAATATCTGGTTCTTCTTCTAAATCGTCTTTTAAAACATCTACACCAAATTCTTCAAAAGCATCAAAAACCTTATCTATTTGTTCAGGATTAATATCTCCCAATTGCTTAGCAAGTTCTCCATAAGTTATCTGTCCTTTTTCTTTTGCTTTCTTTAATATATCCTGAACCTTGCTATTTGTATCATCTGATTTTTTTGTTTCTACTTTTTCTTCTTTTTTCTCTGTTTTGTTATTTTTTGATGTTTCTAAATCCTTTTCTTTTTTTACTTTTTTAGCAGTTTTTACTTCTTCAATTATTTCTTCACTTTCTTTTTTAGCTCTTGCCATTATTACACTTCTCCTTTCAAAATGTAAAACATTTTGCATTCCGGACGTAATCATGCGCCCTACATTATTTAATTTATCAGGCAAATAGAATTGTTCGCCCTATATTATTTCATTTTTGCTAGATTTATAATAATATCATGTAGTTCTTTTTCTAAAAGTTCTGATTCTTGTTTGTCTAAATTTGGATCATTCAAATTATCTATTATTTCTTTTTTTCTATTAACTAATTTTTCTTTTTTATAATTATTTATTAAATCTTCAATAGCTTTTCTATCGTCTTTTATTTCATAATCATCTGCCATTAATCCTGTAAGAATACTAATAATTTCTTCATTTTCATTAAAAATCTCTAATATATTATTTATATTACTATTTCCTTTTTCGAATTCTTCATACAATATTTGCATTATTTTCTTATTTTCTTCTTTTTTAAAATCTTCTGGCAATAATATATTTTTTATTTGGTCATATACTTCAACTTTTCCATTCAACAAAATTCCTATTATCATGTTTTCTCTTTTTACTAGTGTTTCTGGTAAGTTATCTTTTTTCTTAATTATATTTTTTTTATAATTACTCTCAAGAGTCTTTTTCCCTTGATTTTTTGAATAATTCAATTTGTTAATTTCTGCATATATTGCTTCTTTTGAAATGTTATATTCTCTAGAAATTTTATCAATATATATTTCTTGTTCTATTCTATTATCTACTGTACTTACTAATTTTGCTATTTCATTTAAAAATTTAATTTTATCATTAACATTTTCTAAATCTAAATCTTTTTTTAATACTTTTACTTTAAATTCTACTAGTGAAATTGCTTTATCTACTAAATTATTAAATCTTCCATTTCCATATTTTATAACATATTCATCTGGATCTTTTGCGCCCTCCATTTGAAGTATTCTAACATCACATCCAAGATTTGTTAATATTTCTATTCCTCTTAGTGTTGCGGCTTGTCCTGCTCCATCTGAATCATAAGAAATTATTATTTTTTCAGCATATTTTCTAAGCAATCTTCCTTGTGCTTCTGTAAGTGCAGTACCACATGAAGCAACTACATTTTCAATTCCTCTTTGATGAAGTGATACAACATCCATATATCCTTCAACTATTATTAATTTCTCTGATTTTGCATTTTTTGCTACATTTAACCCATATAGATTTCTAGCTTTGCTATATACTAAATTTTCTGGAGAATTTATATATTTAGGAAGTGAATTATCAAGTACTCTTCCTCCAAATGCAATATATCTATTTCTTACATCTTGTATT
The DNA here is from genome assembly GCA_045531335.1 of Clostridia bacterium. GTDB lineage: Bacteria > Bacillota > Clostridia > TANB77 > CAG-508 > CAG-452. The sequence goes on along the minus strand of JAZSDU010000054.1, from coordinate 53,005 downwards.
GGAAATATTAATCTGTTTTTAAATCTATCTACAAAATTACTTCCGAACCTTATTTACTAAATCTGATGCTAAAATTTCTTCATCAGCAAAACCTTTTTGTTTTAAATGTTTATATAAGTTACTATTCCCTTCTGCAAAACCTATTGTAAAAGCTTTTAAAGTTTTATTATCAAGTCTTCTTTTCTTTACATATTCTTGGGCTAACTTTGAAGTTGGTTTGTATAATGTCTCATGGTAATATAAGGCCGCTTCCTTGTTTATTTGGTATACTTTTTCTTTTAAAAGCTGTTTTTTACTATCTACGCTATTGTCTAAAGTTGGTAATGTTATTCCAGCTCTTTCAGCTAAAATTTCTAAACTCTCTTTGAAATCTACATTTTCAATTTTACTTATAAAGTGAATAACATTTCCTCCTACACCACATCCAAAGCAATGAAATATTTGCTTATCTGGTGAAACAGAAAAAGAAGGTGTTTTTTCTCTATGGAATGGACATACTCCAAAAAAGTTTCTACCGCTTCTTTTTAATATTACATATTGTGATATTATATCTACTATATCGTTGCTATTCTTTATATCATCAATTAATTCATCACTATATCTCACCATTTTTTTGCGCCTTTCTTTTACATAATTATATTATTCGACAACCAATTTCGAAATCCTTCTCGTTGAAGAAAAGTGGCTATGCCACATTTTCTTCTCGCCGATTTGAGTTTGCCAGTAAAACGAGCAAATCTCAAAGGCAATAGCTATTGTAGCATTTTTAGAATAGAAAAATTATATTTTTTTATTCTAAAATCAAATCAAAAAAATCCTAACTCATGTTTAGGATTTTTTATAACTTTTTTAATCTTAATTAAATGGAATAAATTTTTTAACTATATTATCTGGTGTAGCATTTGCAATATTTTTACTATATTCTGTAAAAGAATTATTAATTGTATTATCTATTAATTCTTCCATTTCATCTTTATTAGAGTTTTCAGCAAGTGTAAGTTCGCTAACTAATATTTGTTTTGCATTTAATAACATTTTTTTCTCACCTGTTGAAAGTCCTTTTCCTTTTTGCTTAAAGCTTAAATTTCTTACAACATCCGCTACTTCATACACGTCTCCACTTTTCATTTTTTCCATATTGTCTCTATATCTTTTATTCCAATTCATATCCATTTCTGTAGAATCTGTTTCTAATACTTTAAAAACTTTACCTGCTGTTTCTTTATCTATAATATCTCTTACTCCAATTCCTTCTGCCTTTGCTGTAGGTACCATAACTTTTACTTCACCTGGCATTTTAATTATGTAGTAAGCTTGTTTCTCTCCTAAAATATCCTTTTCCTCTATACCTTCTATTGTTCCTGCTCCATGCATTGGATATACTACTTTATCACCAATATTAAACATATATGCCACTCCCTTTTTTGGTCTGATTTATTTCCTTGACCTTTTTTATTATACCATAAAATTTGGTATAAGTCAAAGGATTTTTTGGTATATTTTACATAATTTTTTTACAAATTTACTTTTTATTGATAAACTTATTTAATATTTTATTTAAAAAAGATTTTGTTATTTGCATAACAAAATCTTACATAAACTATTCACTCTTAATTCTTCACTATTCATTCAACAAATTTTTAATTTGTTGATCCAAATCCTCCAGTTCTTTCTCCTTCTGCTACATCATTATCTGTTACTAAATATTTTTGGAACATTCCTTGTCCTATTCTTTCGCCTTTTTTTATCTCTATATCTTCATCTTTAAAATTAAAAAATGCAAACATTATATGTCCATCATTATCTGGATTTCCGTAGTAATCGCTGTCTACTATTCCTATACTATTTGCAAGTATTAATCCTTTTTTCCCTGGGTTAGAACTTCTATTTGCAAGTATTAAAACTTCATCAGATTGCATATATGCTTTTAATCCTGTTTTTACAAGTATTGGTTTTTGTCCTGCTTTAAATGCTGGTATTATTACATCTTCTGCAGCTTCTATATCATATCCAGCTGAATTCTTAGTTGATCTTACTGGTAGGTTTATTCCTGCATCCTCAAATCCTTTTGCAATTTCAAATCCACGTTTTTTATCCATAATTTATTACCTCTTTCTTTTATTTTAATTTTCTTTAACATTATATATTTTTTGACAGCAAGTGTCAAATGATAACTATAAATCATATATTAATAACAAGAAGAGTTTATCAAATTGTAATTTCAAAGCAAATTGCAATTTGTTTGGAGGTTAACATTATGACATTAGATAAATTAGATATAGATAAATGTGCTGTTATTATAAATTTAGATTGTAAAGGAGATTTAAAAAGAAGACTTTTAGATTTAGGCTTAGTTAATGGAACTACGATAAAAGCAAGTTTTAAAAGTCCTATTGGAAATCCAATTGCTTATGAAGTAAGAGGAACAACAATTGCATTAAGAAAAGAAGATTCAAAGCTTATAAATTGTAATTTGCAAAGCAAATTATAATTTATCCTGTTTCATTTTTTATCTATTTTGCATACATTATATATTGATACAGAGGTGATTTTATGGGACTTACTTCTAGTTCTACTGGTAGTAATTTGCTAAATGATAATATAGAATTTTTAAAAAACAAATGTGATTATACTATTGCTATCGCACGGAAATCCCAATGTTGGTAAAAGTACTGTTTTTAACTCTCTTACAGGTCTTCATCAACATACTGGAAATTGGCCTGGTAAAACAGTAAGCACCGCAATGGGAACTACTAATTTCATGAACAAGAATTTTCTTCTAGTAGATATTCCTGGTACATATTCAATTATGTCCAATTCTGAAGAAGAAGAAATTGCTAGAGATTATATATGCTTTGGAAATCCTGATTGTACTGTAGTTGTAGTAGATGGAACTTGTTTAGAAAGAAATTTGAATTTAGTTTATCAAATACTAGAAATCACTGATAAAGTTGTTGTTTGTGTTAATTTACTAGATGAAGCCAAAAAGAAAGGTATTAATATAGATTTAGATAAATTATCTTTCGAACTAGGTATTCCAGTAATTGGCACAATTGCAAGGAAAAAGAAAACTTTAAAAAATTTAATGCAAGCTATTTATAATGTTTGTTCTTCCACAGAAAATAAAAAATACTTGAAAATACAATATGAATCTATTATTGAAGATTCTATAAATATACTAGAAAATAATGTCAAAAATTTATTATCTAATCACTATTTTAATAATTATAGATGGATTAGTTTAAAACTTTTAGAAGGAAATAAAACAATTATATCGTCTATTGAAAATTATTTAGGATTAAATCTATCTGGAAATGAAACTATAAAAAACAGTTTAGCAAAAGTAAAAGCTCTACTATTAAACAATGATATAAATTCCTCTACTTTAAAAGATAAAATAGTTTCTACTATAATCTTTAATGGTGAAAATATAGCTCTTAAAGTAACAACATGTAAAAGTTTGGATTATAATTGTAAAAACAAAAAAATAGATAAATTCCTTACTTCTAAATTAACTGGTATACCTATAATGCTTCTATTCTTTGCATTAATATTTTGGATTACTATTACTGGAGCCAACTATCCTTCTCAAATGTTATCCAATTTCTTTAACTATATCGAAGGAAAACTTGTATATTTATTCCATAGTTTTAATAGTCCAGACTGGTTAATTGGTATTTTAATTTATGGAATGTTTAGAACCTTAGGTTGGGTAACTGCTGTTATGCTTCCACCTATGGCAATATTCTTTCCTTTATTTACAATTTTAGAAGATTTAGGATATCTTCCAAGAATTGCTTTCAATTTAGATGGATTTTTTAGAAAGGCTTGTACTTCTGGAAAGCAAGCACTTACCATGTGTATGGGATTTGGATGTAATGCAGCTGGTGTTGTAGGAGCAAGAATTATAGATTCTCCAAGAGAAAGATTAATTGCTATACTTACTAATAATTTTGTCCCTTGTAATCGGAAGATTTCCTTTTTTAATTACCATTACTTCAATATTTGTTGCTGGTAATACCTTTGGTGTTTGGTCATCTATTCTATCATCATTATGTGTTGTTTTAGTTATTATTATAGGTATTATAATGACACTTATTATATCTAAGCTTTTATCTAAAACAATACTAAAGGGAATACCTTCATCTTTTGTACTGGAACTTCCTCCCTATAGGAAACCACAATTTGGTAAAGTTTTAGTACGTTCAATTTTTGATAGAACATTATTTGTTTTAGGAAGAGCAATATCTATTGCTGCACCTGCTGGAATTGTTATATGGCTCTTCGCAAATATAGATATATATGGATTATCTATTTTAAAACATGTTGCAAACTTCCTAAATCCTTTTGCTACTCTTATGGGATTAGATGGATATATCCTTACAGCATTTATTTTAGCATTACCTGCAAATGAAATAGTTCTTCCAATAATCTTAATGTGCTATATGGCAGGTGGAAGTCTAACACAAATTGATGATCTATCAAGTATATCTAATATACTTATATCAAATGGCTGGACTTTACTTACTGCAATAAATGTAATGCTTTTTAGTTTAATGCATTTCCCTTGTAGTACTACTTTAATCAGTATTAAAAAGGAAACTGGTAGCTTAAAATGGACTGTTTTAGCATTTGTAATTCCAACTATTTGCGGAATTATTGCTTGCATGATTACAAATGGGGTTTATAATTTGGTGATGTAAATTGTTATTTGTATTGAAGTGTGAAGTGCGAAGTGCGAAGTGTGAAAATAAGGAAACCCTACGAATCCTATCCCTAAAAACACACCTCACACATCCCACATCACACCGCAAATTATAATTTATTACATGAAAAAACAGAATACATTGCTGTATCCTGTTTTTACCAAATTAAGTCCGTCCTAAAAAGGAAAATTTAAATTTTTTGTTTTATTTTTCCTTCTCTATATGCTTGAAGTAATAGTTTTAAATCATCTATCTCTTCTTGAATCTCTTTTCCTACATCTGTATCTGCAACTCTTTTTCTTTCAGTTTCTTTTGCATTAACCATTATATCATATTTTATATCCTTCTCTTCTCTAATAGCATCTGCTTTAGAATCGAATGGTTCGTTTGCTGCTAATATTAATCCATAAGAATTATATGTTAAAGTGTATCCAGCTCTACCAGTTTCTCCTCTATAACTTTTTGCAAATCCTCCATCTATTACTAAAAGTTTTCCATTGGCTTTTATTGGACTTTCTCCATCTTTTTCTTTTACTGGAATATGACCATTTATAATGTGAGCATTTTTCCCTTCCAGTCCAAACTCTTTCAATATTCTATTACACATTTCTTCACTTTCTATTAAAGTAAAGTATGGATTCTTCTTTTCCTTGTGTGTTTCTTTATCTACTACAAAATATCTTTCAAAAGTTGCAGCTTTTTCCTTACCAAATAAAGGTGATTTTGGTCCACACCACAAATACCACATCAAATCATTTACATCTTCATTCTTATCTGTTAAATCTTTCTCAAAATAAGCTCTTCTTATAGTTTTATCTATAAAATCTAAATATTCTTTTCCTGATAATGTTCTTCCTAATACATCTATTTTTGTAAATTCACCATTCTCTTCCATTGGAATACAACCATGAAATAAAAGGTTTGAATTAAAACATTTATATATTGAAGATTTTGAATAAAGAAAAGACATATGTTTATTTAAAGTTTCACTATTTTTAAAAGACTCTTCTAATCTTGATATAATTTCTTCTTCTTCTTTTGTTAATTTATATGGATTATTTGGATCTATTGTAGGGAAATTAGTATCGTTTAATTTATATTCTTTTCCTTGTATTTTAACAATACCTTTATCGTAATCTATTTTATCCAGTAATAATCTTCCATCCATTTCATATTCTGGATGATTAATTACCATTTGTCCTTCTAATTTTATTTGTATAATTGATATAGCTTTGTGTAATTTTGCTATAGATATCTCGTCACTTCTTATATATTTATTATAATCAAATACTTTAGGCATAAACTTATTGCAATCATCATCACTATATGTTTCTAATGCAAATGTTGTAAGTGGTCTAATATTTATACCATATCCATCTTCTAATGTATCTATATTATCATACCTACTACATATTCTTATTACATTTGCAATACATGCTCTATTACCACAAGCAGCTCCCATCCATAAAACATCATGATTTCCAAGTTCAATATCTAAACTATGGAATTTCATTAATGTATCCATTACTAGTTTTGCATTTGGTCCACGATCAAATATATCCCCTAATACGTGCAAATGATCTATTGCCATTCTCTTTATTAAATTAGATATAGCAACAATAAATTCATCTGCTCTATCTAGTTCAATAATAGAACTTATTATTTGTTTATAATATGTCTCTTTATCTGGTCCACATCCTTGAAGATGTAATAATTCATCTATTATGTAGTCAAATCCCTTAGGCATTGCTTTTCTAACTTTAGATCTAGTATATTTAGAACTTACTTCTCTTGCTACCTCTATTAATCTATATAATGTTATACTATACCATTCATCAAGATTATTTATCTCTTTTTTTACCAAAGTCAATTTTTCTTCTGGATAATATATTAAAGTAGCAAGTGCACTTCTTTCATGTTCTGTTATTTGGTTTTTAAATATATCTTCTATTTTGTTTTTTATTATTCCTGAACCGTTATTTAATATATGAGAAAATGAACCGTATTCTCCATGTATATCACTTAAAAATAATTCTGTTCCTTTAGGTAAATTAAGTATTGCCTGCAAGTTTATTATTTCTTCTGAAACTTGTTCTATATTACCATATTGTTTACTTAGAGTTTTTAAATGTCTAATTAAATTTTTATTATCTTCCATGATATATCTCTCCTATAACTAATGTATTTTATTCTTATTACTATTTATTTTTGCTCTCCAAATTTTATTATTTTACCTGATTTATTTTCTTCTCTTTTTGCCAACTCTTCTTCATATGGATTTTTTCCTTCTAACCTATCAAATATCTTCTTGGTTTGTAAATGCCATTTTAAATTTGGATTTCTTTTCCTTTGAGCTTGCATATCTTTAACAGCTTGATTTATAAATATTGATAGATTATCCTTATTCAAACTATCAGAAGTTAAATCTAGATATTCAATTAATTCATTATCTTGATTGCTACTTACTATATGTCTTTTTACTTCTAAAGACAAACTATGAATAGCTAACAATTCATCTTCGCTTAGTACACTTATCAAATCTGGTTGTTTCTTTAATAAGTCACTTAAAGATAAAAGATTAGTAGAATTAATAATTATATATAAAACTTTTGACATAGCATTTTGTTTATCTTCTTTTGTCACTTTTATAGACTCTAAAAATTCACTCATACTTCTAATTCCCCAATTAAATCATAATTTTTCACACCGTGTTATTTTGCACCTTGTAAAACTTCCTAATATATTATTTTTTGTATTCTTAATTATAACTGTACCATCAGTTTCTGGTATATCCATATATGTTCTTCCTATATAGAATTTGTTATCAAATGTTACATTTTCTATTAATACATCATATGTATTTCCTATATATGACTCAAGATTATTTGTTGATAATTCTTTTGCTATAGTCATTACTTTTGAATGTCTTTTTTTCTTTGTATTATGATGTATTTGTTCTTTCAATCTTGCAGCTGGGGTTCCATCTTCCTTTGAGTACATAAACACTCCAAGTTTTCCAAAATATCCTTTTTTTACAAAATCATATAATTTATTAAAGTCTTCTTCTGTTTCACCTGGAAATCCTACAATTAGAGATGTTCTTAAAATGACATCTGGTATTTCTTTCTTTATTTTAATAATTAAATCTTCTATTTGTTTACCTGTGCTTCTTCTATTCATTCTTTTTAATACTGAATCTGATATGTGTTGAATAGGTATGTCAAAATAATTACATATTTTATCATTTTTCTTAACTGTTTCTATTAACTCATCTGTTATGCTTTCAGGATATGCATATAAAAATCTTATCCACTTAAATCCATCTATTTTGCATAACTCTTGTAACAATTCACTTAGTCTTGTTTTTCCATATAAATCTTCCCCATACCTCGTAGTATCTTGAGCAATTACTATTAATTCTTCTATTCCCATATCACTTAATCTTTTTGCTTCTTGTAGTACATCTTCAATTGGTCTGCTTACATAAGGTCCTCTTATATATGGTATTGCACAATATGTACATCTATTGCTACATCCTTCTGCAATCTTTAAATATGCTGTTTTATTTCCTGTACTAATAACTCTATTCATGTAATTTAATTCATTACACATAATTGCATTATTTTTAAACGGGTCGCTGTGGGCAGCGACCCCTACACTCTCTTCAATTTTGTTCCAAAAATCATTATATTCATCTATTGTAATAAATAAATCCACCTCTGGAATAGCTTTTTTTAGTTCTTCACTATATCTTTGAACTAAGCATCCCATAACTATTAAATATTTACATCTTCCTTGTATTTTATATTCTGCCATTTCTAAAATAGTATTTATAGCTTCTTCTTTTGCAGACTCTATAAATCCACATGTATTTATCACTATAATCTCTGCTTCTTCTACATCATTTACTATTTGAAAATTATTATTTTTAAATAATCCAATTGCCATTTCAGTATCTACTAAATTTTTAGAACAACCTAAAGATACAAATCCTACCTTCATTATTTCTACCTCATATTATTATATTAATTTGTTGTTTGTATAAATAAATTTGTAGGGGGCGCAGTCCTCGGCGCCCCGAAAACAAATTGCTTTTATGTGGGTCGCCCTGGATGCTAGCCCTGTTGGAGCATTGCTCCTTACAGGAGCTGTATGCCTTTGGCTGTGCGACCCCTACAATATTTTTAATTAACATTCTTACAAATTTAAATTTATAATCTAAAAATCATCATTATTACACATGTTTTTTCTAGTCATTTCTAATAAGTTTAATTTTGTAAATCCTAGTATTTGTGATTTAGTTCTATCTTTCCTTAATTCTTGCGTTAGTAACTTAATTATTTCATCTTTATTTTCATCTTTATGCATATCTATATAATCTATAATTATTATTCCGCCTATATCCCTTAATCTTAATTGTTTTGCAATTTCAGCTGTTGCCTCTTTATTTACTTTAAATACAGTATTCTCTAAATCTTTGCTTCCTGTATATTTTCCTGTATTAACATCAATAGCAGTAAGTGCCTCTGTTCTATCTATTGTTATAAAGCCCCCACATTTAAGCCATATTTTTCTATTATCTAGTTTTTCCAATTGTTCTCTTAAAGAATACATATCTAGCAAATCTTCATTTTCTTTCAATTCTAATACTATATTATCAGACATATCCATGCTTTTTAATATTTCACTTATATCTTTATATGTTTTATTATCATTAACTATTACTTTATTTAAATTTTGATCTACTAAATCTATTAATGTCCTTCTAAGTAAAGCTTTATTATTATATACTAGTTTTGGCCCATTTAATTTGTGTTCATCATACTCTTTTTTTATTTTTTCCCACTTTTTTATTAAGTTTTCTAAATCTTTTTTTAACTTATTCTCATCTATATTATTGCTTGATGTTCTTACTATTGCCCCTGTGTCTTCAGGTAAAATACTTTTTACTATATTTATTAATCTTTCTTTTTCTTTTTTGTCATCTATTTTTTGTGATACAGTTATAAAATTACTATTAGGCATGAAAACAACAAATCTTCCTGGTAAATTTATATGTGTAGAAACTCTAGCTCCCTTTGTTTCTGTTCCATCACGTTTAACTTGTACTAATATTTTGTCTCCTACGCTTATAACGTCTTTTATGTTACAATTAGGAACTTTATATTCTTCATCACTTTTAGATTCATCTTCTTTTGGTAAAATATCCTTTAACCTTATAAATGTATTTTTTTTATCTCCAATATCTATAAAAGCAGATTGCATTCCTTCTAATACGTTTTGTACTTTACCACAATATATATTTCCTTCTAATCTTTGCCTATTATGATGTTCTTCATGTTTTTCTAATAATATCCCATTCTCTACTAACATTATGCTTTTTTTGTTTGGTTCTTTGTTCACTATAATTTCTAACATTTAAATCTCCTTTAGTTTTAGTTGAATTTGTTCATTGCTCTATCAATTCCATTTTCCAAAATTTCCAGAACACTATCTTTTGCCATTATTATACTTTCATCTAAAATTTCTCTTTCTCTTTTTGGAATTTGACCTATGACATAATTTATCATATCATCCTTATTTTCTGGAGTTCCTATTCCAACTCTTACTCTTATAAAATCTTGAGTATTTAAATTTTCTATTACAGATTTCATACCATTATGAGAACCTGCACTTCCTTTTGCTTTTAACCTTATTTCTCCTAGTTTTAAATCTATATCATCATAAATAACTATTATATCTTTATTAGAAATTTTATAAAATTTTTTAAACCTTATAATACTTTCTCCACTTAAATTCATATATGTTTGAGGTTTTATTAAAATTACTTTTTTACCTTTTATTTCTCCCATCCCATAAAAAGCATCAAATTTTGCTTTTGATACTTTAATATCACATTCTTTAGATAATTGATTAATTACATCAAAACCCATATTGTGTCTAGTATTTGCATATTTTTCTTCTGGATTTCCAAGTCCTATTATTAAATACATAATTATACCTCTTTATTATAAACAACTTTTATATAGTTCTATTACATCATTAATTAATAATTTCTGCGAATAGTTATCTCTTATATACTTTGATATATGCTCTCTATCATATTTATCTTGATTATTCAAAACATTAATAATTCCTTTAGCCAATTCTTCTGGATTTTCCTTTTCTACCATTACTCCTAAATCATCTGTAATAAAATCTACCATAGATTTTACGTCTGTAACTACCACAGGTGTTCCACATGCTAATGATTCAATTACAACTAATCCAAACCCTTCATATCTTGAAGATAATATACTTACATTTGCAATATTATATAGCTTATTAAGAGTTACTTGATCCTTACTTCCTAAGAACTTAACATTTTTTAATTCTAGTTCTTGTGACAATTCTTCTAATTTATTACGTAATATTCCATCTCCTACTATTAATGTCAAAGTATCCTTATTCTCATAAATTTTAGCAGCTTTTAATAATATATCTACACCTTTAACTTCTACTAATCTTCCAGAGAATAATACTACATTTTTATATTTGTTCTCTATACCTAATTCTTTTAATATTTCTTCTCTATTGTATAATCCTCTTTCAAAAATGCTTTGATCATATCCCATACGTAATTGTGTAACTTTACTATTTGCTCCTGGAAATTTAGCTAATATCTGTTCACTATTACTATCTGAGATTGCTATAATCTTTTTACATCTATCTACCGCTTCTTCCGCATAATTATGAAATCTTTCCCAAGCATTATATCCTATTATATCAGTTCCATGTGATGTTATAATTGTTGGAATATTATATTTGCTTGCTATGTTTGATAATAACCATATATGCCCAGAATGTATTACATCAGGTTTAAAATCTTTTATTACATTTTCAATAGCCTCTTCAAAAGCTTTTATATACATTTGTAGCTGTATTTCTGTATAATCATTAAACGTTGTGTTGCTTTTTGGATGAGTTGTAAAACAACCAAAATTAAAAGGCAATTGGCTTGTTATATTTTCTTTATACTTAAAAAATACTGGTTCTATTCTTACTCCATCTATATGTTCTATTTTAGTCGTATTTTCTGGAATAATTATACATACACTATGCCCAGAATCTCTAAGACTTTTAGCAATGTTTTTAGTATAAAATCCACTTCCTCCACCAATCAGCGGGAATTGATTTATCATCAACACTCTCATACTATACCTCTCAAACATTAAAATACATATTAATAATATAGCATATTTATTAGTTTTTGACAATATTTGCTATGTAAAACGCAAAAAAGATTGCATGTGATATGCAATCTTTTTAGTGTGTTAATCTTCTTTTATATCTTTTAATAATTCTAATTGAGAAATTAATAATGATTCCATTTTTGCTTTATATACATCAAATTGTTTTTTCAAATCTTCTATTTCTTTTTCTTTAATCATTATTTGTGTGTTTAATTCCTCTACAGAAGTTTTAGCAGAAAATTCAGCATCTTTTATTATTTGTTCTGCTTGTTGTTTTGCAAGTGCAGTTATTTCATCTGCTGTTTTTTGTGCCATAATTAAAGTATTTTGTAAAGTATTTTCAATATCTTTATATTTACCTACATCACTATCTAATTCTTCTCTTCTTTCTTTTAGTTCAGCATTTTCTTTATATAATTTTCCATATTCTAGTGTTAGTTCATCTAAAAAATCATCAACTTCATCTACATTATATCCGCCTAATTTTTGTTTGCTAAATCTTTTATTTTCAATATCTAATGGTGTTATCATATTATTTCCTCCTAATATTTTTAAATTAATGTAACAAAAGGGCATACTTGTATGCCCAATTTATTTTAATTATTAGTTATTTCTAAGCCATGAAACAGAAAGTTTGCTTTTAATTTCTTCTCTAGCTAAATCACTTGCTATTTCATAATTTACTGGTGCAACTAAGAATATTGCATTAGATACTTTTTGTATATGTCCATCTAAAGCATGAACAGCACCACTAATAAAATCAACTATTCTTCTTGCAACATCTTTATTTACATATTCAAGATTTACAATTACTGATTTTTTTTCTTTTAAGTAATTACAAATTTCTTCTGATTGTTCAAAAGAAGTTGGTTGTGTAATAACCATTCTTACTTGTTGTGGTTGTGGCATACTTACAACTTTACCAAATTTTTTACCAAAAAATCCTTTTTCTTCAGGTTCTTCTATTTCTTCTTCTTTTTCATAATTGTATTCATATACATTTTCATTTTCCATTACTTCTTCTTCACTTGCTGTATCTACTCCTAAAAAATCCCATACTTTATTCATAATTGCTCCTGCCATTTATAATAACCTCCTAATATTTTTCCTTCGTAATTTGCTATTACTAGTATCTATCTTTTTTTTATTATTGTCAATAGTTTTTATGCTTGTAATTTAATCTTAATCTCTTTGTAATATTTTTGTAATATTGCTACTTTAAATTTTCTAAATTAGGATTAAGTATTATCTCATCATATATAGATATTTTTTTAATATTGTTAATTTCTTTTGTAGAGAATCCTAAGCTTTTTAATTCTTCATTGTCATAATTATTAATAATACAATAATTATCATTTTCCTTAAGGATTTCTACTAATATTTTATCTTGATATCCTGCTCTATTTCTTACTACATAACTTAACCCATTTTCATAAGTTATGGCTGATTTAGGTATCTTTAGTCCTTCATATTTCCACCATATTACATCAAATGATATTTTTCTATAATCTATTAATTTTTCTACACAATCACTTGTTTTAAATACAATTAATACAGATTTATCACTTTGCTCGGCTATATATGAAATTGTAGCTGATATTTCATCTTGTGTAGATAATCTTAGTTTTACTTTTTTACCTACAACTGCTTCTTTTGCTTCTTTTGAATCCATTATAGTTGCCACATAACATTCATAATTATTTATAACTTTACCCATTTCTTTATTAGTTGCAACTATTTGACCTGTTTTCAAATTTAATTTTTCAAAATATTCTTTACTTAAATTTTCAAAATTATTAGGTATAAGCTCTTCCTCAAGCCCATCCACTCTGTATGACACAACACCACTCATAGGTGCATTTACATATTCTGAATTAGCTTTAAGCTGTGATTGATATTGTTCTCTTTCTTGTATTAACCCATTTATATATGAACCAGATTGGCTTAAATCACCAACAATTTTCGATTTTTTAGTTATATATGTATTAATGTCATTTTTATATTCTATAATTTCTTGTAAATCATTTTTTGATTTTAATCCATCTATTTTGTTTTCAATTTGGTCATCTATAGCCTTTATATCACTTGGAAGCAGATTATTTTGTCCTAATAGTGCTTCTTGTATTTCTAAATTTAGTTGTTCTATTTTCTTGTTTAAATCTTCCTCATTGCTACTGTAATAACGAAAGATAGGATCACCATTTGCTACTTTTTCTCCTTCTGCCTTTATCTGAATCATGCCATTCCCATAATTATTTCCTTTTGCTGTTTTTTCATCTCTTATTACATAACCTATTGATCCTTCTTCTGTAGAAATTGTATCATTTTTTATAATAAACATTTCTGTTGGAACAATTATTAAATTAATAATTGTATACAAAATAAATATTGCTATAGTAAGTATACTAATTGGTAATAAAATTTTAACTATTTTCTTTTTATTATTTTTATATGAGCTTTTCTTTTTACTTTTGCTCATTTTAGTTTTTTTGGTAGCCAATTAATTAACCTCCTAATATAATTATTTTTTATATCAATTTTATAATAGTGTTTAAATTTTCTTCAATTGAGTTTTGTGCATTTACCCAATACGTTTCTTTATTCTTTTTAAACCATGTTATCTGCCTTTTTGCATATCTTCTTGTTTCCATTTTTATTTTTTCTATCATTTCTTGTCTATCAATACTTCCTTCTAAAAATTGTACAACTTCTTTATATCCGAAGTCCTTGCATTGCTGTTGGAAATTCTTTATACTTTTCTACTATTGATTTAACTTCTTCTATTAGTCCAATTTCTATCATTTTGTCTACTCTTCTATTTATTCTATCATATAAAAGTTCTCTATCCATATTAAGAGCAAAAACCTTATAATCATATTTTACTCCATTTTTCCTAGATTCTTTATCTTGCTGTGTTTTGGTTTTTCCAGTTTTGTGATATATTTCAAGAACTCTTATTATTCTTTTCTTATCATTTTTGCTTATTTTTTGCATTGCTTCCGGGTCTATCTGCATTGCTTTATTATATAAATTTTCTAGTCCTTTCTCTTCTGCAATTCTATTTAATTCATTCCTATAGCTTTCGTCTATTTCTTCTTCTAAAAATTCTATACCATATATTAAAGAGTCTATGTACAAGCCTGTCCCTCCACATATTATTGGAGTTTTACCTTTACTTAAAATTTCTTCTATACACTTTTCTGCATCTTTTTTATATGATGACACACTATATCTTTCACTTGGAGATATAAAATCAATCATGCAATGTTGAATACCTTCCATCTCCTCATTAGATACTTTAGCTGTTCCTATATCCATTTCTCTATAAATTTGCATAGAATCAGCAGATACTATTTCTCCATTTATTTTTTTAGCAAGTTGAACAGCAAGGTTTGATTTCCCTGATGCTGTTGGACCTGCAATTACTATAACTGTGGGTTTGTTCATATTTTCTTCCTCTCGAATTTTAATAAAATTCTGTAGGGGTCGCAGTCTTCGGCGACCCGATATATTTGTTTTTGTGGGACGCCCAGGATGCTAGCCCTGTTGGAGCTTTGCTCCTTACAGAAGCTGTATGCACTAGCAGTGCGTCCCCTACATCGTTTGCAATTTATTTTCGACTGAATTTGCGCTCTATCTCATACCTACTCATCTTTATTGCAGTAGGTCTTCCATGAGGACATGTAAAAGGATTAGGTAAAACTAATAACTCCTTCATTAAATTGTCAACTTCTTCTTTATCTAAATTCATATTTGCTTTTACCGCTGCTTTACATGCTACTGTACTTATAAATTTATCTTCTTTTTCTTGAGTTGCTGTTATTGCCACAGTATCAATCTCATCTAATAATTGTAAAAACAATTCTTTTGTATCTAATTCCATACATAATGATGGAACTCCAATTAATCTTATGGTATTATCGCCAAAATCTTCAAATATAAATCCAGCTTTCTTAAAAATCTCAGTATTTTCTTTTACAATCTCTTTTTCTTTATGAGAGAGAGTTATTATATCTGGAAGTAACATTATTTGGGAGTCTTTCTCATTTTCGCTATAAAAATTCTCTCTTACTTTTTCATACATTATTCTTTCATGTGCAGCATGCTGATCTATAATATATATTTCTTCCTTAATTTCTATTACAATATATGTAGAAAATAATGCTCCTATATATTTATAATTAGGTGTTTTTGAATATCTTTCACTTTGTTCAAATACCGATATATTTTCTATAGAATCTAATTTTATACTTTCTAGTTTATTTGTTTCATTTTCTTTTACTTCTTTTTCAGGAAGTTTTCCAAATGCTTTTATATACATTTCATCAAATTCTTGCTTAGGTTCGTCAGAAACTCTTGATATTTCTTCCATATTTTTCTGCATATTTATAATAGCTGCGGCTTTGTCTATCTGTTCTTCTGTGGGCACTTTAAATTTCTCTATTTCCTCTTCCTGCTCATCTGCAGCATTTTCTATTCCATTTTTCTTATTATATAATTCTTGTATTGTATTTTCTGAATCCAAAGAATTTTCTTCTTTGTCTTCTATTTCTTTCTTCTTAAACATATTAATAAAATTTGGTATTCTCATTGTTTGAGCCCTAAAATCTTGTACTTGTTCTTTATCTTCTACTATTTCTTGTTTGCTCTCTTCATCAGTTACTTTTATTTCATTAATATTATCTTCCTCTACTTTTTCTGGACTACTTATTAAATCTTCTTTTAATAGTCCTTCTCTTATTGAATGGTACACTGCTTTAAATACTTTTGACTCTTCTTGCCATCTTATTTCTAGTTTTGTAGGATGAACATTAACATCAATTTTTTTAGGATCTATATCTACATTTAATACTAAAAATCCATATTTACCTATTGTTAATAATCCCTTAAAAGCTTGTTCTGCAGATGCTGACAGTGTCTTGTCTTTTATATATCTTTTATTAACAAAGAATAATTGATAGCTTCTGTTATTACGTGCAATTTCTGGTTTCCCAACAACCCCTTGCACTTTTATATCTTCATATTCATATTCTACTGGCACAAGGCTTTCAGCAACTTCTTTCCCATATATATTATAGATTACACTTTTTATATCTCCATTACCAGTAGTCTGTATAATTGTCTTTGATCCATTTATTAGCTTTATAGCAATATTAGGATTTGCAAGTGCTATTCTTGTTATTGCATCTTCAATATATCCCGCTTCTGTAAAATCTTTTTTCAAAAATTTGTATCTTACTGGTGTATTGAAAAATAAATTACTTACTGTTATTGTAGTTCCTTGTTGACTAGCAAATTCTTCTTTTTCTAGTATTTTTCCACCTTCTACTAATATCCTATTTCCTATCTCATCTTCTTCAATTTTTGACACCATTTCTACATTTGCTATTGCTGCAATACTAGCTAAAGCCTCACCTCTAAATCCCATTGATTTAACAGTTTCTAAATCATCTGCATTTCTTATTTTACTAGTAGCATGTCTCTCAAAAGCAAATTCCATATCATCTTTAGAAATTCCTATTCCATTATCTATAATTCTTATTTTACTAATACCACCATTTTGTATTTCAACAGTTACTTTTGTAGCTCCTGCATCTATTGAATTTTCCACAAGTTCTTTTACTACAGATGCCGGCCTTTCTATAACTTCTCCTGCAGCAATTTGATTTATTGTTAGTTCATCTAATAATACGATTTTACCCAATTTAATTTCCCCCTTAAATTTCAAATAAATTATATCATTAAATAAATCTATTTTGTATATATTTTTTGAAAAATTTTAGGGACGGGGTTTGAATTTCAAACCCCGTCCCTGAAATTTTTAATTTGTCCCTAAAATTGCAGTGCTGCTCCTATTATCCCAGCATCATTTTTAAGTTCAGCTACTTCTATTTTAGGTAATTCACCTTTATTATATAATCCATCTCCATTTAACAAGTTTTCTTCTAATTTTTTAAGTAATATTTCTTTATAATGTGCAAAGCTTCCACCTATAGATATTGCTTCTGGTTCAAATATATTAATTAAATTAGCAATTCCCAATGCTAAATAGTCTATGTATTCATCAATTATATTGATAAGATTTTCATCGTCTAAATTTTCAATCATGAACTGCCTTATTCTTTTCCCATCTATATCTTTTAAATCAAATTCCTTTTGTATCTTTTGTTTTAGTCTTTTTATTGATGAATAAACCTCAAAGCACCCATTTCTTCCGCAATTACATTTTGGCCCATCTTTGCTTATAGCCATGTGTCCTACTTCAAATCCAGAATATCTTTTTGGTTTTAAAAGTTCTCCTTTTAAGAAAACTGCTCCACCTATTCCTGTTCCTATTATAAGAAAAAGTGCATCATCATACTTTTTTAAAGAACCGTATTTTTTCTCAGCTATTGCTGCGCATTTCGCATCATTTTCTAGATGTATAGGCATATCAAACTTTCTGTTTAATTCTTCTACTATTTTAAAATTTTCTATTCCTAAGTTTTCTGCTTTTATTACGATACCATTTGATACTGTTCCTGGAAAAGCTATTCCTATTGATTCTATTTCTTGAACAATAATGTCGTTTTCTTTAATCAATTCTTCAATCAATTCAATTATTGTATCTAATACTATTGGGGACATATCATCTATATGTAATTTGTAATCTTTTTCTTTTTTATATAGCATTGTTCCATTTTTATCAACAATCCCTAACCCTATATGGCTTCCACCAACATCAATACCAATTTTCATAAAAAACTCCTTATTATAAATTCTCCCTAAAACGATTCAGGACAGTCCCAAAAAGTTTCAATAAATTGCAACTTTTTAGGGACAGTCCCTAGAATCGTTTTTACAGGTATGCTGAGAACATCCATGTACCCATATATACTTGTATCATTGGTACTAAAACAACTATTACTACAAATATCATTACAATTCCTACTAATGAATATACAATTTGAGGTAATACTTTCATTATACGTTGCATAATATTATCAATATCAATTTCCATATACTCTAATAGTTTTTCCATCATCTCTGCTAAATCAGTTTGCATACCTATCTTTAACATTTCTGTTATCATAGGACTTGATAGTCCTGATTTCTCAAATGGTTCAATCCAAGATTGACCTATTAATATATTATTAATTGAAGACTCTATTAATGAAAGCATAACTAGGTTATTTGATATATTTTTACTTGTTTCTAATGCTTCTTGTATTCTCATACCATTTTTTATATTCAACAATATTGCTTTTATTAATCTTGAAAAATCTATTGCATAAATCAATGGTCCAAATACTGGCATTCTATATTTAAAATAGTGATAATTATATCTTCCACGTGGAGTTTTAATATAAAGATATATTGCTGTTACTATTGCAACTATTACTCCTGTTGGTATATACCAATATTGAATTAATTTATCTAATACTCCTTTAAACCATAAGGTTATTGCCGGTAATTGATCTTGGCTTCCTACTTGTTCAAACACATTTTGTATTAAAGGAATACCAGCTAAAGTTCCTACAACTAATAATAATAATAATCCACCAAATTGTAAAAGATTAGGAACTAATATTTTTTTTACTTTTTTAGTTAAAGCTTCACTTTCCTCTAAATATTTAACTGCTTGCTCTAATGCTCTTGTTAAAGAACCAGAAAGTTCTCCAACCTTTATCATATTTATGTATATAGGAGGAAAAACACCTGTATAATATTCCATAGTCGAATACATATTTTCCCCTGATTCTACACCTAATAAAATATCTTCAATTATTGCTCTAAAAGATGGATTTTCAGTAGTTTCAATTATTGTAGATAAAGCATGTATATTATTAAAATTAGCTTTTTTCAATAAATAAAAATTTTGTGTAAATATAACAATATCTCTATTAGTTATTTTAATATTAGAAAAAAGTACTCTTTTTGCATCTTCAGCAAATTTCTTAGACTTTGATTTCATGTTTCTTTCTATTTCTTGTTCTCTAACCGCTTTTAATACACTATCACTACTCTCAACATTTTTCTTCTGTTTTTTTATTAAATTATTTGCTTTTCTATTCGTTTGTACTTGAGTAACTTTAATAGGCATAAGACCATTGTTTTTTAGTTTTTTTAGCAAAATAAACCTGTTTAGTTCTTCTACCCTATTTCTAACGACTTGTCCTTTTGAAGTTACTGCTTTATATATGTATAAAGGCATGAGTGTCTACCCTCCATTCTCTTAAATTATGCTCTTTTTATTTTCATTTGCATTATAGTCCTATTCAAACTTTCTATATTTTTTTCTTCTATTTGTGATTTTGCTTGCTCTAATGTTATTTTTTCATCAACAAATAGTTTAGCAATTGAATTAATAAGACTAATATTCCCTTTGTCTATATTACTTTGAATTGCATCTTCTAATTCTGCAACACTAAATTTTTCTTTTCTAATGCAACCTGCAACTACATTATCTACTATCATAACTTCTGGAAGTAATACAAGTTTTCCATCTGTTCCTTTTAAAAGTCTTTGCGATACAACAAGTTTTAATAAAGATGACATTAAATATTTAATACTTGCTTGGTCTCTTACCTCATAAAAATTAATCATTCTATCAATTGTTTCTGCACAAGATTTAGTGTGTAATGTTCCTATTACTAAATGTCCAGATTCTGCCATGTCTATTGCTGCTTCCATAGTTTCCTTATCTCTAATCTCTCCAATTACTAGTATGTCGCAATCTTCTCTTAATGAGTTTTTTACTCCATCTCTAAAATTAGGAACATCTCCTCCTACTCCTACTTCTTTTTGTACTATTACAGATTTCTTACAAGTGTGTTTGTATTCTATTGGTTTTTCTAATGTTAAAATCTTTTTATTTTGAGTTTCATTTATTTCATTTATTAATGCATTTAATGTTGTTGTTTTTCCTGAATTAGTTTTTCCTGTTACTAATATTAGCCCTTGTGGTTGGTATGTCATACGTCTTACTATATCTGGAACACCTAACTCTTCGAATTTTGGTAAGCTATTTTTTATAATTCTCATTGTAAATATTGGCATATCATCAGAAGATGATATATTTACTCTTAATCTTACGTCTTCATATTCGAAAGACATATCTATTTTTTTAGTATTTTTATATGTTTCATCTTTATCAATATTTCCTCTTACAAAGTAATCATATGCTTCATATAATTCCTCTTCACCAATTATATCTTGGTCTTCTACTTCCTTTAACTCTCTTGAAACTCTTATCATAGGTTTCAATCCATATATTAAATGAACATCTGATGCATCTTTCTCTATTGCAGTATCTAGTACTTTATTCATATTTAACATTAGTTTTCCTCCTTAATACATTGTATATCTTTTCATTTGTGATTTTTAATATATTATTAATTTTCTATCAATTTCGCTTAAATTTGTTATTCCGTTTATTACCTTATTAATTCCATCCACTAACAATGGTTTATAGCTTCCTTTTAAGGCTTCTTCTTTAATTTCTATACTAGATGCTCCATTTACAAGTAATTCTTTAATATTGTCTTCTATAGATAAAACTTCAAAGATACCTATTCTTTCAAAATATCCGCTATTGTTGCATTCTTTGCATCCTACTGCATCATATGTATGTTTTCCCTCTAAATTGAATTCTACATTGTATTTTTCGCCAATTTTATTGATTAACTTTTTCTCTTCAGCTGTAAATTCTCTTTCTTTAGCACATTTTTTACATAACTTTCTTACCAATCTTTGTGATACCATTGTTCCTACTGTACTTGATATATCATAATTAGAAATACCCATTTTTCTAAGTCTTGTTATAACCTCTATTGCATCAATAGTATGTATTGTTGATAAAACGTAATGTCCTGTTTGTCCTGCTTGTAGTGAAATTTCTGCAGTCTCTTTATCTCTTATTTCTCCAAGTAAAATTATGTCTGGATCTTGTCTTAAAACTGTTCTTAATGAGTCTGAAAATCTTAATTTTTCATTTATCTCAATTTGGTTTAAACCAGGTATACGAATTTCTACTGGATCTTCAATTGTTGTAATATTTATTTCAGGTCTATTTAGATAATCAATTATACTATATAATGTTGTTGTTTTTCCTTCACCTGTTGGTGCAGCAATTATTGTTATACTGTTTCTTTTATTAAAGCTAGATTTCATTAATTTTTCATCTTGTGGAAATCCTAATTCTGCAAGACCTCTTATATTAAGATTTTTCTTTAATAATCTTAATACAAATTTTTCTCCATATATATTTTTTTGTGAAGAAACACGAATATTATAATCTGGATATAATATAATTCTACCATCTTGTGATTCTTGCTTCTCTTGAAACATATTTGAAATAGCTTTTAATCTACCTATTATTTGAGCTTGTTTTTCTTTAGGAATCTTAACTGCAGTTATTAACTCTCCATCTATTCTATATCTAACTCTAATTTCATTTTCTAATGGTTCTATATGTATATCACTTGCTCTTTTTTTCATTGCTGTTTTTATTATTGAGTCAACAAGCCCTGTTGTATCAGCATTTGAATTAATATTTTCTGTTGCAGTTCCTTCTAAAGACTCTAATATATCATCAATATTTTTTTCAAATGTAATATATCTTTCCATTATTAATCCTTTGTTTAAAAGGATTAATCTAACTGTATCGACTGCTTTTCTATCTAATGTATCTGCAAAGCATACCTTTATTTTGTTTCCTGTTATATCAAAAGGAATAGCTTTATTCTTTTTTGCAACATCCATTGAAATATAATCAGAAACATTTAAATTAATGCCTGATGCTGTTAAAATTATTGACTTTTCATCTAATATATCTCCTAATGCTTCAATTAAGGCATATTCATCACATAGATGTAATATATTTATAATTTCTATTATTTTTTTGCTTGGATTTTCTTTTTGATATTCTAAAGCTTTATTAATATCTGATTCATTAATAAGTCCTCTTCTAACTAATTCTATCCCTATTGGGCCTTTTCTTTTGTTATCCATAAAGTTTCTTCCTCCTTAAAAATTTAAGAATTTTGTATAGCACTATCGTGCATAAGATATCTGTAACGCTCAAGCTCTGCTTTCGCTAACAGCTAGTCTTATCTTCATTATTCATTTTTCACTATCAAGTTATATTATAATACATTTTTTAATTAATTTATATATATTTCTTGTTTTTACATAAAATTACCAGTAAATTAAGAATTAAGTGGATATACATTATTTAAATTTTCATATACTTCTGTTGTAATATCATTTGTCCATATTCCTTCTAATAAGTCGAAATCATCTGGAATTGTATATTGATTTTCATTTATTTGTTCTAGAGTATTATATCCTTTTATACTCTCTACAACTTTTTTATTACTATTACTAAACAAAAATAATAACTCTGTTCCATTATATGCGTATCTAGGTATCCAAGCATATGTTGCTTCTTCTGCTGATATATTATCTATATCTACTTGTTCTCCGACAGTTAAATCTTTATCTGTTTTTAATAATATAGCCCAATTCCCGCTTTCATAATTGTACCAGCTATTATCTTTTGAGTCACACACTACCCAGCCTTCATTTGCATTTTTTATTGGATATACTTTTTCTCCTTCTTGTAATTCAACCAAACTTAAATCTGGTTTATTTGGAGTCTCTAGATTTTCTCTTTGTTTTATTTTTTTCATTTCAATTTCTTGATTTTTATTACCAAGCTTATAGCTTACTTTCATTGTTATTTCCTGTACTAAATCAATTTTGTCTTCATTTCCTTCTTGTTCATTATATTTTACCACACTAAGTTCAGCCTGAAATGGAGTATTTATTACTTCTTCTTGTTGTTCTTTAATTTTTACTTCTGCATCTTCTCTAGGTATAGAACTATCTTCTTCATAATAATATTTTTTATTAAAATAGTTAGTTAAATTATCTACTGTTACGTCATCATAATATGTCTTATCTATATATTCAAACATATCAACGATATAGCTTGTAGCTTTACTCATTCTTTTTATAGAACTATTTGATAAATAAATATTATATGAGATTGTTGCAATAAGACCTGCAAATAATGCAATAATTAAAACTGCAATTAATGCATCTGAAGCAGCAAATCCTTTCTGACTTGTAATTTTGTCTTTCATTTTTTGTCTCCTTGTCTTAATAAATTATATAATTCTGTAATATCAATGCCACTATATTAGAAACACATAAGTAAAACCCTATTGGCATTTTTTTGTTTTTACTTTTATCTAGAATACTATTTTTATTTTTTTACATGATATAATTAAGTACTTTGTAGCAACAATTAATAGTGTTGCTAATATTGTAATTATTATTGTTTTTTTCATTGTAAACATTGCAAAATATAGGCATAATATTAGAATTTTTATTGTATAATTTTGATTTCCTTTTTTTCTTAGAATTAATTTATCTATTAAAATAGGTAATATTATTACAAATAAATATATTACATATTTATATATACTAACATTTAATACATATAAATATATTATATATATTGTTTGAGTTATTAATCCAAATAATAAAACTGAATCTGAAACAATATGTTGTTCCTTTTCAATTCCTCCTATAATAAATAGAGTACTCAAATAAAGCATACCAAATACTAGATACACTAATTTATTAATTTCTAAATTAAATATGTCGATTTTAATTGATAGTGCAAATAACAAAAATGCTAAACCTGTAAGTAATTCTAGAGCTATGTATCTTGGTCTAATTCTTTCTTTACAATATCTACACTTCCCGCCAAGAAAAATATAGCTAAGTACAGGAATTAAATCTAAAAAATTAAGCTTATGATTACATTTTGGACAATATGACCTTCCGGTACATTATACTTTGTTTTATGGGAATTCTATATACAGCTAATGTAAAAAAACTTCCAAATAATGTTCCTATCATAAAAATCAAAAAATAAATTATTGCTTCCAAATCAATACTTCCTTATTATTGTCTTAATAGTATTTTAGGCATATACATTCATAAGATGCATATGCCCATTATGTGAATTTTTTAATTGATTATTAGTCTAAATAATCTATAACGTTTTTTTCTACGTTATTAACTGTAACTTTACCTGAATCTAAATCTTGTTCATTAGCTAAAGCATTGTTTGTTTCTCCTACAGCTGTTTCAGCTGCGTCGAATAAACCACCTTGTATAGCTACTGTTACAGAAACTCCTACTAATATTAACATTACTATTATAGTAATAACTAATGCTACTAGTGTTATACCTTTTTGTCCTTTCATCATTTGTTCCCCTCCTCTTTAATAATTTATATATATTATTTAAAATAAATAATATCAATAGTTTTTACCAGGTGTACTTATATACACCTCATTTTTATTTGTATCTTCTTCAGAATTGTTTTGAGTTGTATTATTTGTTTGTACATTTGCATTTCCAGTATTATTTGTTGTATTTGTAGTTATATTATTTTCTTCAGTACTGTAATCTGCAAATGGATTTGCTTTTCCTTTATCATAATCATTTGTAGATTCATATAAATCTAAATCTGTGCTATCTATATAGAATGTTTTAACTATATTTTGTCCTTCTGAAACGCTTTCTTTTAATTCATTTTGTATATCTTCAGAAAGAGCATATTCCTCTATTTTTATAGGTACTGTTTTATTATTTGGAATATATTCATAAAATATAATTCCCAATATTAAGGCTACTGCTACTAAAAGTAATAAAACAATTCCACCTTCTTTAATTATAGTTTTAATCATAGAATCCTCCAATAAATTATTCTAATGTAATTCCTACATTTTCTACAGTAAATGTAGCTTGAAGTACAGTTCCATCTGTTTTTTGTGTAGGTACATTAGTTGTTTCATTTTGTTTGTTAGTATTTATATTGTTAGATAAGATACTATTTCTATTTTCTTCTGTTTCTTCATCATCATCTTCAGTAGCTGTGTTTCCTTGTGTTATAATTTCTGATGAAATTTTAAAATTTTTAATTTCAAAATTTAATTCTTCATCATCTTCTATATCATATAAGAAATCTGTAATACTGATATAGTTGCCTACCAATGTAAATTCCAAATCATAAACATCTTCATTCTCTGTAGACTTTAAATCTAAAGTTAAAGATTTTACATCTCTATCTTCTCTGTAATTTCCCAAAATTGTCCATAAATAATGAATTGTATATGTCTTTATTTCAACTGTACCTAATGCTTCATTTTCAGCACTATATAATTTTTTATTTTCATATTCTTGTTTGCTTATTTTCAATTCTCTTATTGCTTCTTCTAATCCTTGAACCTCTGCAGGATAAGTTTTATTAGAAAGTTCATTAGCTTTATTTAAATCTTGGTCTAGTTTTGTACTTTCGCTTTTTATCGTACTTATACTGTCTATTTTTATAAAACCAATGTTTATCCCTTTAGCAAGTATTACATATGTTAAAATTAGCAATAATACAACTAAAATAGATATTAATATTTTCTTCACGAGTTAATCTCCTTTTCATCAAGATTTTTATTTCATCTTAATAAGGTAAATTTCCTTCAATTGTTATTACTACAAACTCACCTTGTTTTTCACCCGATGTTGCAGTTACACCATTTAAAATACCTTCATTTTTTATTTTTGCTATAAAGTAACCAAGTTGTTCATACTCTCTTGATTGTGCTTGTATGCTTATGCTTTTTTCAGTAGGATTTTGTATTGATATTAATTGAACTTCCTTAGGAATATTAAACATTATTTGTGTTAAGAAATTTGGAAGTGCATTTTTTCTAGCATAGCTCTCTGTAAGTTTATCATTTTCATCATTAATTTTAGTTACTAATGATTCATATTGCTCTTTTCTTTCATTTATTAGCATTTTATTGTTTGTAATATTAGCGATTTTTGTCTTTCCATCTTTTATATAATCTAGAATTTCATTATCTTTATTTCTAATTTGGTTAATAATAATATTTGTAAATATTGTATATACTACTACTAAAAATAATATTCCCACACCAAATCTAATCATATTTTTTTCTATATTATCTAAAGATCCTTTAAAATCAAATTTAAATACATTTTTAAACTTATCTGCAAAGTTGATAGATTTATTTTCTTTAGTTTTTTTATTGCTAGGTTTAGGTGACTTTCCTAGATCTATAGTTAATAATTGTGATAATTGATCAAATGTACCTTTGTTTTTAAAGTTAATTTCTTTATTTCCAACTCCTACGCCTTGCAAAGCTAAAGAAATTGCTGAATTTACCTCTATATAATCTCTTATATTTAATTTTATATTTGCTTTTTGTATAAAAAATGGTGATAATATTTCACATTTTTTATCTAGGAAATTCTCTTGGAAATATAAATCTATATTGTTTATAGCAGCAGCAAGTCCTGAAATATATATATTTCTTACTTCTATTCCACTAGATGCAATAATCTCTTTTGTTCTTTCTACTATTCCATACAGAACTGGCATTATATCTTCCATATATTCATTTTCTTCAATTTGAAGATTTCTACCTTGAGAAGTGTAAATTGTAGTATTTTTACATATTTCATATGCCTTAGCATATGAATTTTCTTTTTGTATTATATTTTCTAAAACATCTTTCATTCCGCTATCTATTGTTTCTACTCTATGAACTTGTCCATTCACTATAAATGTAATTGATGTATTTTTTTCGATATTTACAATCACACTATTATCTCTATCGGTGAATTTATTTAAATTAGATATAGACATTGGTAGAGGAATAATGTTTCCTACTTTATATCCATCTAAAATCTGTAATTTGCCAGCAATACTAGACTTGTCTGCATAAACATATAAACTTGTAACTTTATCTTTATCTTCTAAATTAGGTATTAATAAACGTCTATATTCTAATGCATTTCGATTTTTTCCTTTTTCACTACAAAAATAATCAAACTCAGTACTTACTGCTTTCTCTAAATCGTTTTTATTAAGCAAACTAAATAAACTTACATAAGTATACTTCTCGTCCGATAAATTAACACTTATTGGAGTTTTATAACTATATGTTTCATTTATAATTTGCTTAACTGCATTATCAATATCATCATAAAATTTAATACCAAATGAATCTACTTTTATATTGTCATGGTCTTTAGAAACTTTTGCATATTTAATTATATTGTTTTCTATATATAACCCTAAGCAACTTGACATTTTTTTCTCCTTAGTTTTTATCATCTTAATTTATATTTTATATATTTTTATATGTTTAATACTTGAACTTTTTTTGTTTTTTAACAATATTTTCATTTTTGTCTGATTTTTCTTCATAATTATTTTATAGTAATTTAGCTAAAAGTCAATATTTTTGATGTAATTGTAATTTAATTGTAATACAACTGTAATATATTTATATTTTCATTTTTTTTGCATATTTTTAGAAGTTATGGAAAATATATTAACAGTACTTTTTAGGAGGTTTTTTATGGCAATCGAAAAACATTTAAAGTTAACTGGAATATCTAACGTATCTTGGAAAGATGCAATTACAAAAACTATTTTAGAAGCATCAAAATCTATTGATTACATTTCATCAATAACAGTATTAGAGCAAAAAGCCAAAATAGATGGCAACAAAATAATAGAATATTATTCTACAATTGATTTATCTTTTACTATTGATGAAACTAGAGATTAAAAGGAAAGGAGCTTTATATGAAACCTATTAATACACAAAAAGAGTATCAGGAATATGTTGATCAAAAATCGCCCAATTCCCCAATTATAAAAAATTGTTTTAACGCATTTTGGGTTGGTGGATTAATTTGTACAATTGGACAATTTATAATGGAAATTTGCAAATATAGAGGTTTAGATAATGAAATTAGTAGCACTATAACTTCAATAATATTAATATTTTTAAGTGCATTCTTAACAGCTCTTAATCTATTTAATAAAATTGGTAAATTTGCGGGTGCAGGCTCTCTTGTCCCAATTACAGGTTTTGCCAATTCGATTGTATCACCAGCAATGGAATACAAATCAGAAGGATATGTTATGGGAGTTGGAGCAAAAATGTTTACAGTAGCTGGTCCGGTATTAGTTTATGGAATTTCAACTTCTATTATAGTAGGAATAGTATATTTAATTTTCAATACACAATCTATAACATTAGTATAACCAAAATTTAATAATTAATTTGTAAATACTTTGTTGTTTGTATGATTAATTTGATTTTTGCGTTTGTAGGGGTCGCCGCCCTCGGCGACCCGCAATTCAAATTTGTATGTGTCGTTTCTCGGGTCGCCGAGGGCCGCGACCCCTACGGCGTATGCAATATGTTTAATAAATTAGTAGCACAAACACACAATTTTGAAAGGAGAATATAAATGCAAAAAATAGGATCACAAACTATTAAATTTGACAATCCAATAACAATACTCGAAACTGCATCTATAGTTCGGACCAAAAGAAGCTGAAGGACCCCTTGCTAAATATTTTGACAAATGCTTAGAAAATGAATTTTGGGGAGAAAAAACATGGGAAAAAGCGGAAAGCAAAATAATTAAAGAAACTGTAAATTCTAGTATTGTTAAGTCAAAAATTCCTGCAAACAAAATAGATTATTGCTTTGCAGGAGATTTACTAAATCAATGTATATCTTCTAGCTTTGGTTTAAGAGAATTAGGAGTCCCTTTTTTTGGTATATTTGGAGCATGTTCAACTTTTGTAGAAGCTTTAAGTTTAGCCTCTGTTTTTATAGATGGAGGTGGCGCAGAAAATATAATTGCAGCGGCATCTAGTCATTTTTGTAGTGCAGAAAAGCAATTTAGATTTCCTTTAGAACTTGGAAATCAGAGACCACCATCTTCTCAATGGACAGTAACAGGTTCTGGTAGCGCAATAGTATCTAAAAATGGAGAAGGCCCATATATAACAAATATTACAACCGGAAAAATTATAGACATGGGAATTAAAGATGCAAACAATATGGGTGCAGCTATGGCTCCCGCATTTGTCGACACTTTAATTACACATTTCAAAGATACTGGTAGAAATCCAAGTTATTATGATGGAATATTTTCTGGAGATTTAGGGTATATAGGAAAAGAAATATCTATTGAATTATGCCAAACCAAAGGTTATAACATTAAAAATAATTATAACGATTGTGGAGTAATGATTTTTGATAAAAAAACTCAAGATACTCATTCTGGCGGCTCTGGTTGTGCATGTTGTGGAACAGTATTTTCTGGTTATATTTTTAACCAATTAAAGCAACAAAAGTTAAACAAAATACTTCTTGTTGCAACAGGAGCGTTAACAAATGCTACTTCTTCGCAACAAGGCGAATCAATTCCAGGCATTGCCCATGCGATATCAATAGAGAGGGAATTTCCAGGGACTGTCCCTAAAAAGTAGCAGCTTGCCTGAGACTTTTTGGGACTGTCCTGAAATTCACGAAAATAATTGGGAAATTCAAAGCAAATATCGCAATTTGGTTTAATACGAATTATTTTTAGAATAGTCTTCGCAGGTTGCGGACGACTGATAGTCGCCCCTACATTTTCTCTACATTTTTCAATATCTATTGGTGATATATTACAATTACAAATTTCAATTTATAGAAAGGAATTTATATTATGCAAGATTTTTTTAATAATTTAGACTGGATGCAAATTGTACGTGCCTTTATAGTAGGTGGATTAATTTGTATAATTGGACAAATATTAATTGATAAAACCAAACTTACTCCTGCAAGAATATTAGTAGCTTTTGTAACTACAGGAGCAATACTTCGGAGGTCTTGGAATCTATCAACACCTAGTTGATTTTGCAGGTGCAGGTGCAACAGTTCCCTTAACTGGATTTGGAAACTTACTTGCAAAAGGTGCAGTCCAAAAAGTTCAAGAAGTCGGATTAGTAGGAGCATTCACTGGTGGTACTGCCGCAGCCGCAGGTGGAATTGCAGCAGCAGTATTCTTCGGATATATCGCATCTCTTATTTCTAAACCAAAAATGAAAAAGCAATAAATTGTTGTTTGTGAGAGAAATTTTGCAAACGCTGTAGGGGTCGCACTCTTGGGCGACCCGCAAAAAAACAATTAAATATCGGGGCGCCGAGGACTGCGCCCCCCTACAAACAAAAAATAAATTGCACACACAAACAACAATTTATATTACCAATTTAATTCCGTCCTAAATATTAAACCAACAAAAAAAGAAGCTGAAATAAATTTCAACCTCATTTTTTTATTAACTATGCATTCTTTGCAATGTTTGCAATTTCTTCAAATGCTTTCATATCATTAACAGCTAAGTCTGCTAACATTTTTCTGTTTATTGAAACATTAGCTTTTTTAAGTCCTGCTATTAATTTGCTATATGTTGTTCCATTCATTCTTGCTGCAGCATTTATTCTTGTTATCCATAATTTTCTAAAATCACTCTTTTTATCTTTTCTTCCAACATATGCATATGATAATGATTTTAAAACTGCTTGGTTTGCATTTCTAAATCTATATCTTTTTGCTCCAAAATATCCTTTTGCTTGTTTTAATACTTTTTTATGTTTTTTTCTTGTTATTCTTGCTGTTTTTACTCTTGCCATTTCTTTCTCCTCCTCTATTTTTATTGAACGAATCAAAAGCAAGTAATGCTAGGCAAATTGAAGTAAAAAACCGGAGGTGTGCGAGTGCACATTGAGGATTTTTTGTCTTCAATTTAACAACGCAGTACGCCGCTTTTCATTTGTTCATCTTAATTTCCGTATGGTAATAATTTCTTCACTCCTGCTTCGCATGTTTTATCTGCGTAAGCACCTGGTCTTCTAGCCATTTTTTGTCTCTTTGTTTTTGTTGCTAATCTGTGTCTTGAATTAGCTGATGTTCTTTTTACTTTTCCTTTAGCTGTATAGCTGTATCTTTTTGCAGCTGCTTTATTTGTTTTTAACTTTGGCATATTTATTCCTCCTATTTATTTATTATTTGGTGCTAGTATTATAAACATATTTTTTCCTTCCAATAAAGGTTTCTTTTCTAAAGTTGCTACTTCAGATAATTCTTCTGAAAACTTGTTTAATACTTGTTCACCTAATTTTACATAGTTAAGTTCTCTACCTCTAAATCTAACTGTTATTTTAACTTTATTTCCATCTGCTAAAAACTTTTTAGCATTTTTTACTTTAAAATTAAAATCATGTTCTTCGATGTTTGGTGTAACTCTTAATTCTTTTAATTCAAATGTTTTTTGTTTCTTTTTAGATTCTTTTTCTCTTTTAGCTTGCTCAAATTTATATTTTCCATAATCCATTAATTTACATACAGGATTAGTTGGATTTGAAGAAACTAAAACTAAATCTAAATTTTTATCCATTGCCAAGTTCATTGCATCATTTATAGACATTTTATCTAGCTTGTTCCCTTGATCATCAATAACTTGAACTTCTTTGAATCTTATTTGCTCATTAATTAGTAAATCTTGCTTTATTTCATTCACCTCCATAAACAAATGAAAACCATCGTCTTGCGTTGTCAAACTGCATTCAAAATTTTTCGATGTACCTCTGTACTATCTCAAAATTTTTCATTTGTTTTCCTAGCAATACTCGTTTTTGATTTGTTTCGTCTAAAAAATTAAAAAACTTGTTCTTCTAAAGAACAAGCCAATCCACATTTGATATTTATATTACTATTTTATTGTTTGTAATTTAAATATTAACCTTTTTCCTCACTTGGATAAGGTGAGAAGTGGATTCTTCTTCTTTAACCTTATCAATAATAACTCATTTTTTTAAAAAAGTCAATGCTTTTTGTTGACTTTTTTTTGTTTTTATATTAAAATAGTTAAGTACGATTATTTGTAAGGTAATATTTTTTCCTATTACCCGGTAGATTAAAAATATTTCTTACATAAATATATAAAAAATAAGTTAATAAGGGAGGAACAATTTTACAATGAATAATACAACATATATGGCAAAGAAAAGTGAAATTGAAAGCAAATGGTATATAATTGACGCTAGCCAAAAACCATTAGGTAGAGTAGCTGCTGAAGCTGCAAAATTATTAAGAGGAAAACACAAACCAACATTTACACCTAACCAAGATACAGGTGATCATGTTATTATATTAAATGTTAAAGATGTTATTTTAACAGGAAAAAAATTAGATCAAAAAATATACAGACATCATTCAGGATATGTTGGAGGAATGAAAGAAGTATCTGCAAAAGATATGCTTTCTAACAACCCTGAAAAAGCAATGATGCTTGCAGTTAAAGGAATGCTTCCACATAATAGATTAGGAAGAAAAATGATTAACAAAGTAAGAATTTATGCTGGATCAGAACATGAAAACCAAGCACAAAAACCTGAAATTTGGGAGGTAAAATAATATGGCAGCAAAAAAAGAAAAAATAACATTCTATGGAACAGGTAGAAGAAAAAAATCAATAGCAAGAGTAAGACTTGTAAATGGTAATGGAAATATTACAATAAACAACAAAGCTTTAGATGAATTTTTAGGAGTTGAAACTTTAAAAGTTATAGTAAAACAACCATTAGTTGCTACAAACTCTTTAGATAAATTCGATGTTATTGCAAAAGTAACAGGTGGAGGAATCAGCGGTCAAGCAGGAGCTATAAGACATGGTATTGCAAGAGCTTTAGTAGAAGCAAATGCAGAATACAGACCAACACTTAAAGCTGCAGGATTCTTAACAAGAGATGCAAGAATGAAAGAACGTAAAAAATACGGACTTAAAAAAGCAAGAAAAGCACCTCAATTCAGCAAGAGATAATCAAATACAAATATACAAAAAATCCAGAATTTATATTCTGGATTTTTATATTCTAAATTTAACAAAAAACTTGAGGTCACAAATTGTGACGTCAAGTTTTTATTTCCCTTATTAATAATTCTCAGCTTTAATTTCGAAGTGTGCTTTTGGATGTGCACATACTGGACAAACCTCTGGAGCTTCTTTTCCAACACAAATGTGTCCGCAATTTCTACATTTCCAAATTTTTTCTCCATCTCTACTAAATACTAATCCATTTTCTACATTTTCTAATAATTTCATATATCTTTCTTCATGTTCTTTTTCTACTTTTGCAACACCTTCAAACAAATTAGCTATATGGTCAAACCCTTCTTCTCTAGCTTCTTTTGCCATTCTATCATACATATCTGTCCATTCATAATTTTCTCCTTCAGCTGCTGCTTTTAAATTTTCTTCTGTTGTTCCAATTCCACCATGTAATAATTTAAACCACATTTTAGCATGTTCTTTTTCGTTGTCAGCTGTTTCTTGGAATATTGCTGCTATTTGCTCATATCCTTCTTTTTTTGCTTTACTTGCAAAATATGTATATTTATTTCTTGCTTGTGATTCACCAGCAAATGCTTCCATTAAATTTTTTTCTGTTTTAGTTCCTTTTAATTCTTTCATCAAAATACCTCCTAAATTTTTATTTTTAATTTCTTCATATTTATATCATAGTAGATCGTTTTTGGCAAGATTTTATTTTTTATTATTGTATAACCTCTGTTACATCTTCTTGTTTCATACCTTCCAAATTATAATAACTTTCTGGAACTTCACCTACTATTACAGTTTCTACTAATAAAACTTGATTTACGATATTCTCTTCTATTGTTTTATATTGGGAAACTATACTAACCTCACAAGTTAATTCTAAATATATTCTATATACTGTTTGATTTATTCCACTTGACTCAAACTCATTTTTTATTTCAGTCAAAATATTTCCTGTTGGTATAACTTGTATATTTATACTAGGTCCGCTTCCCGCTAAATATTTATTTCCTGTTAAAGCTCCTATCGGTATCTCTATCTTTTCATTTTGTAATTCTTTAAATTGTTTCTCTGCCTCTAATGCTATATCAGAAGCAATTTTATTAATTATAACTACATCAGTTTTTAATACTTTGTTTTCTCCATCTTGTTCTATACTTACAATATTTTTATAATCGGTATTATCTAATATCATATTAGATGCATTATTCATTATATATGTACCTATTTCTCTTGCCTTCTCCATGCATAGTTTATCAAATATTGGATTTATTGATTTAAATAAACTATAAAAAGTGGTAAAAGCAATTAATATTATAATAAAAATGCTAAAAAATCTTTTAGCATTTTTATTATTTGTATAAAATCCTTTTACTTTTGGAATTTTTATTCTTTTCCTTGAATATATACTATCCATTATATTACACCGCTATATTCTTTTTTACAAATTTAGGAATATACAATTGCTGACCTACAAATATTTTATTTCCATCTTCTATTCCATTTACTCTAGCAATATCAGATACTGTACTTCTAAATTTTTTAGCAATCATCCATAACGTATCACCCGGTTTTACAAAATATATTACCATACTATATATATTATTATCTCTTGAATCTTGCAGTGAAATTTCATTTATTATATTCAACTTACTATTTTTGCTAACACTAACATTAAATTCCATTTCTATATCTACATCTATATTTCCACTATTTACAATAAAATCATCTCTTTTTACATCTATTTCTGTATTTATCATGCAGTGTTCATTTATTCCTTCAGCTGTTATTTCAAAATTAAATGGTATTTCTATATTTCTTGAATTAACACTAGTATTCATTTCATATAGTAATTCTAATTTTACTTCTCCTTCGTAAATAATTTTGCCATTTTTTACAGTTGTACTTAATATATTAGTAATTGTCTGTACATTATACAATCTATTATTATCAATTTCAGGAATATTAATTTGCTCTTTTACATTACATATTTCTCTTAGATTTTGTTTCCCTGACATTGTGTTGATTTCTCTTTGTGCAAATTCTAAATCTGATGATATACTATATAAATCCTCTATTAGATTTATATCTTTTGTTTCATATGCTAAGCATGAAATTTCCACTTCCATTTCTATATATATTGAATGCATATCTGCATTATTAGGCTTTATAATTAGATTTTTAATTTGATAATCTACGTCACAAATGCTATTATCATTGATATTTTCTATATCTACAAATCCCATTATTGGAATTCTTGTATTAATATTTCTTATTCTATTATCCTCTGTTAAATAAATGATTGAAACATCTGCATCTGCTTTTGCTAAAACTTTGTTATAACTTAATTTTATGTCTTTATCTATAATTCTAACATTTGCTTTCATTATTTCTGCTAATTCATCAGCTGCATCTATACTTATTGTATCTTTTGCATACACTCTAGTAGTTCCACTTCCAATTAATGAATTAACACTTTTTTTACTGTTTAGAACTTGGATATCATCTAGATTATTTACATTTGAGATAATGTCTATATTCTCATTAGAATACACTTTTGTCTCTATTTCCAAAATTGCTTTTATATTTATTTTTCTTCCATTTAAAATCCTAGATTCAAATTTTTTAACTTTAACATATACATTTGCTGTCATTTGTGACATACAATTTTCTATATCAATAACTTCAGTAAAATCAATAACTGTATTTAGACTTCTTACACTTCCATTCTCATCATCTGCCAAGTATATAACATATGTATTTATACTTCCATCAACTCTTACCTTTCCATCCATTACTTCTTTTTTATATACACATGGTATTCCATTTGTACTTATTATATTTAATACATCTGGTTTAACATCATTTACAATAACATCTCCTTCAACTACAATTTCATCTTTCTTTTGTCCAACTATTTGATTTATGCATACACTTTCTTTTTCTGTTTCTAGTAGCATATAAAATCCCTCCTTAAAAGTTTAATAATATATATTATATTAAGCTGGACAAAAAAAATTCCTAATTACTTAGGAATTTTAAAACTTATTTATATTTTTACTTTTGTACTGGTGGAATTAAAGGACAATACCCTTCTCCATCAAAAACTGAAACCTCTAAATCTCTTGTAAGTATATCTGTATATCTGTAGCTAACATTAGTATCATGTTCTTCGTATTTTACTACAAATATGTTTGGATATGTTTCTTTTATAATTGCTTCTTCTTCAAAAGGTTTGTTTCTTCCAAGTGATCCTTTAACAATTATCTTTTGTCCTATTTTTTCTCCTATCTCTTCTTTTAAACTAGAGATATCATTTTTGTAGATCATAACCTCACGCACCTTCATATTTAAGATGTCGTTATTATATCATTATGCATGAAAAATGTCAAAAAACATCTTATGATGTTTTTTGCTCAAATCCATTGTCGCTCTAAGGTTTCATCTCTTCATTTTGCCAAATATTACAATTGTGTTACATTATTATTACGCTAATATTACTAACCTATAATTTTGCTTTTCCCTCTTGCTCCAATACCGCTTACTCCCCTTGCTCCTTCCTTTATTTCTTTTGAAATTTCTGTGCTAGTTACAAATCTATATTCTTCAGTAATTGCTATTTTTTCAGCTACAATTAATGGATCTATAAAATCTATAAGAATTCTTCCTGGTGATGATGCAAAATCTGCTCCTGCTGATATTATTCTTTCATAAAAGCTCTGGCATGCTCCTGCAAATATAACCAATTTGTCAGAATTTTTTGCCCATTTTCTAGCCTCTTTAACAGTGTTTATAAAATGCCTAGAATTTCTATAATTATATATATTGTTGTAATTCGAGCCGCTTTTCAGCATTGCATCATGTCCAGTTATTATCAAAATATCCGGATTATATTTATTAAGAAGTGGAATCACCACATTTGCTTGTTTATTTTCTGCTATATTTTTGACTATTGCATTTAAACCTACTCTATTATAATATTTAGCAGACTTTTCACTGTATTTTCTATCTCCATCCAAATGCAAGATTTTTCCTGTATATATCTTTTGTCTCTTCAAAGTATTGTTTACTCTATTTTTAGCTATATTTATTCTTTCTTCTAAATCCATATCTGTAAGTTTTATGCTATTTAAAATTTCCTGCTTATTTATTACTTCTAAATCATCCATTGGGCTGTCTGCCATAATGCGTATGTTTAGCCCCTTAAGTATTGCAAATTTATTATTTAATCTAGTCTTTAATACATTATCAACAATAAAAAAAACATCTTTACCATAAGATTTTCTACCTACAATATCTCCTTTTTTTATGCTCATTGCTATCACTCCAAAATAATGTGGTAGTATATTCTATGTCGAAGTTTGTAGATTTGTGAATTTTTCCTTTTTTGGACGGACTTTTTTTAGTCTTTTTTCTTTTTTAAGTCCGTCCAAAAAAAGAAAACTCAAGAATTTAATCTTGAGTTCTTTTACCCTACTTTATCTTTACTATATTTTAGCTTAGTAGCCATTCCTCCTCTTATATGCCTTTCTGCTTTGTTTTCATCCAAAATTTTTCTAACTTCAAGTGCTAAACTTCTATTTATATGAATTAATCTTTCGCTTACATCTTTATGTACTGTAGATTTTGAAATACCAAATTTTTTTGCTGCTCCACGTACTGTATCTTTAGAATCTATTATATACTGCGCAAGACTTACTGCACGCTCTTCTATTGATATATTTTTCATAAAGCAAAACCTCCACTTAAGAATACATTTGTTTAATAATATTCGTATGAAGACTCAATTAGAACGAAAGATTTTTTGCAAAACAACTAAATTTCAAAATTCCCCTTCCCCAATAGCATACTTAATGGCACAAATGGAATTATTCTATATATACAAAAAAAATATAGTATGCTATAATAATCATAATTTACAGGAGGCTTCCAAATAATGAAAACAAATTATTTAGTTATTGATGATAAAACAAAATTAGCATATTATTCTGAATATATTAATGATTCCAAGATAGGATTAATTATCATACATGGACTTGCAGAACATAAAGGAAGATATGAAGATTTCATTAAACAACTTTTAAAAAATAATATTTCTGTTTTTGCAATTGATTTACGAGGACATGGTGAGAGTTCTGGCCAAAGGGGCGATATAAAAGACTTCTCAATTTATTTAACTGATCTACATTATTTTGTATGCTATATAAAAGAAAAATATCCAAAATTAAAGCTAGCAATTTTTGGACATTCTTTTGGAGGACAAATAGCTAGTGCTTATGTTTCTACATATAATACACTTGATTTATTAATTTTATCCAGCCCTCTACTAGAAGCTCCTTCAAAATCAAAATTATTCAATATTATTCCTTATAAAAAATTAGGTTTTATAAAAATAAAGAAAAGACATAGTGAAAGTAAAGAAATGCTAGAATATAGTAAAAATGATGATTTGGCCTGTCATTATTTCACATTGAGATTAGTTGGAATTATGTTTAAACAAGGAATAGACTATGTTACAGATAGATTTAAATATATAAAGCTACCAGTTCTTTTACTTGGTGGAAAGTTAGATCCACTTATTAACTGTGAGAATATGCCATTAATATTAGAAAAATTTGGAAGTACTGATAAAACAATTAAAATATATGATAAAGTAAAACATCGTATTGTTCAGAATGATTATAAAGATAAAATTATACAAGAAATAATAGAATGGATTAATATACATTTTCTATAAATTCATTTTAATTTTAATGTTTATGGAATTAGGTTTCTAAAAGCCTCCACAATTATGCATTTGCCTAATGTATTTTGTGGAGGTTTAATTATGATAATATAATTTTATATAGGATAATTAATTAAGATTTGACTTTATGTTAATTTATGGTGTAATATTAATGTTAGCTTTTGCTAATAATTTATATAAGAAAGGAATGTTTTTATGGCAAACAAACTTACTCCTCGGGAATTGATATCAAGCAATTTAGGAATGCTTCGGGTGTTACAATCCAGCAATTTCTCCGCTAAGGACGACGGTCTTAAAGGAATCGCTAACAAAGTAAATTTATCTTGGCCAACACTTAACAAGATA
The DNA here is from genome assembly GCA_045531335.1 of Clostridia bacterium. GTDB lineage: Bacteria > Bacillota > Clostridia > TANB77 > CAG-508 > CAG-452. Next base: position 13,198 of record JAZSDU010000054.1, on the reverse strand, counting down.
AGAAAGGATATGATACAAGCAAAAATTATAAATGAAGATTTGAAAATAAACTCATCATTTGCATTTTTTGTTGGAATAAGCATATACCAGAATACTGTTGAAATTTCTGTTGTTGGATTGGATGGTAAACCTTTGTTATGGAAAGATCTTTCTCCTCATATTAATAATTGTCCTAAAAATTTTGATGGGAAAATCTCATTTGACTATACAATGTCAAGTTTGATTGATTCTTCAATTTTTATTAAGCAATTAATTTGTGATTTGAAATGTCATTTCCCGATTAAAGCAATCTGTTTTTCATTTGATGATGTTGATTTAAAGAATAAAACTTTTTCATTTTCAAATTACTTTACAGGATTCAATACTTCTATGTACTCTTTCAATGATTTTTGTAATCTTTGCTTAAAAGATATTTCAGATAACATAGAATTATACTTAGACTGTAATACTGTTTGTCAACTTATACCTAATGAATTCCCATGTTGTAAGAAAAATCGTGATAGTATATATATTAATATTTCACAAACTGGATGTTATGCAGTTACAATAATTGATGATAAAATTCGAAATTTGAAATCATTAAATATTTCAAATTTAATTAACGAATCAGAAAAGAAACTCTTAGTAACTAATAATGTTACAAGTGATGATTTTCTCTCAATTTTCAAAAAACTGATTGCTCCATTTGTTTTTTCTCTGTCACCTGATTATTTCTCTATTAGTAATTATTCACTACCAAAAAACTCAAATATTTTTGCAAATTTTCTTTTGCAAAAGTTTGATGTTTTAAGTGAATTTGGAATTTCAAAAACATATTGCCCTGATTTCCAACTTGGCACATCACAATCTTTTAGCAAAGGTGCTGCATTCTCTGCAATGTATCAATACTATGGTTGGGATTATAGTTGCATTTAAAAAACATTCATTTGGAGTTGTAACTTCAAACAAAAAAGAAACCCTCATGGTTTCTTTTTTGTTATTATATTATCTATTAAGTATAAGTTTTGTAAGTTCAACTGGATCAACTATTTTTCCATCTTTATAAACTCTCATATTACCAGAAGCTATTTCATCTATAAGAATTACTTCATTGTTGTTATATCCAAATTCAAACTTAATATCCCATAAATCAAGTCCAATTGATTTTAAATCATTTGCAACGATTTTTGTAATTGCGTGCTTATATTTGATAGATTATTGAAATCAAGATATAATACAGTTAATTGTTTTTCTACTTTTTCTGCTATTCCAACTAATTGTGCAAATATCAAATAATCTTTCCATAAATGCACCTCAATACTTCAATTAAAGTATAATCTAAGAATATATGCCTAGTAAATATAGTAGCAGTAGTGGTGGAAAATCTGCATGGGCTCTTCCAGAAGAAGATTAGATGATAAATATTTGTAAAATTCTTGATGTTTTTTCTATTATTATATATACTATGCTTATAAACATATTTAGAATACAAAGGAGAAAACTATGGAAAATGCCTCAAAAGCTTTAATTATAGCTGGTGCTATTTTAATATCTATTCTATTAATAAGTATTGGAATTTTAATTTTAAATTCTACACGAGGTACTACAGATTCAGCAAAAAATACTATTTCTGATCTAGAAATAATAGCTTTTAATTCTAAATTTACTCCATATGAAGGTTCAAATAAATCTTCAAAAGAAATAACTCAATTATTAGACAATATTATATCAAGCAATACTTCGTATTCTAACCAAGTGGTTGTAAGATTTTATAAAGAAACTTCTATTGCTAGTAAATATAAACCTCATTCTTCTTCACCTATTAGACAGGAACTTACTTTAACTCATAATGCTTATATTTCTAATGCAGGAGAATATACTGATCAGCACTATAAAGCTGATATCAATACAATAAAAGATACTATAAAATATTATAATAATGCTAAATATGATGTTAAACTTGTATATTGTAATGAAAAAGATTTAAAGAGTAATCAAAATAAACATTTAAATCTTTGTATAGGTTGTATTTTCTTTGTTTCTATTGATTTAAAATAATGATAAAAAATAGGCAATAATAAAATTTATTGCCTATTTTTGTTTATTAAGAGTCTCTCACATATATTATCTATTAAGTATAAGTTTTGTAAGTTCAACTGGATCAACTATTTTCCCATCTTTATAAACTCTCATATTACCAGAAGCTATTTCATCTATAAGAATTACTTCATTGTTGTTATATCCAAATTCAAACTTAATATCCCATAAATCAAGTCCAATTGATTTTAAATCATCTGCAACAATTTTTGTAATTTTTAATGTTTGTTCTTTCATACTTTCAAACATTTCTGGTGTCATAACACCTAATGCTGCAAGTCCTTCTCCTGTTACTAAAGGATTTCCTTTTTCATCATTTTTAAATGTACACTCAACATATCCACCTTCTAGAACTGTTCCATCTTCGATATATTCTCCATATCTACGAACAAAACTTCCTGTTGCAACTAAGCGGCATATAACTTCTAATCCATGACCAAATACAGTTGCTGGAAGTACTTCCATAGTAGCATCATCTATATTTGCTCCTACATAATGTGTTTTTATTCCTGCTTGTTTTAAAAGTTCAAAATATCTTATAGATGTTTCTAGGTTTGCTTTTCCAATTCCTTCTATTGTAAGACCTACACTATTTTCTCCTGGATCAAATACTCCATCTTTTCCTGTACAATCATCCTTAAATTTTAGCATTACATTTCCATTTTCTAATGAATAAACATCTTTTGTTTTACCTTCATAAATTTTTTTCATATGATATGACATCCCTTTCTATAATAAAAATTTAACTATATTTTATCACTTAATTTTTATTTTGAATATATTTTTTTAAAAATTTTTTTATTTTTCTACCTTTTTTTTACAAATTCTACTAAAAAAGCAAATAAAAAGGAACATTTATTACCATTAACAAATGCTCCTTTTCTAATTAACCTCTTCCATTTAAACCTCCTTGTTATAAAATTAATACTTTCCGTATCATTTAGAAGAGTATTTATATAATCAACTAGATTGTTACTTCTAACATATCCTAGTTGTAATTATATTTTAGCACACTTAACATAATATGTCAAGTGTGCTACATATTTATCACTAATTTATCAAATTTAGATTTTACATACTTCTCTAATTTTTGCATAAATTCGTCTGGCAATATCTCTTTTTTAGCAACCATTTCTAATCCTTTTTCCCAACTAGCTGTAAGTTTTGGATTTAGTATATCTGGCATAGTTATATTTACTACATCATATATTGCCTCTCCTTTTTCTGTAGGAGTTATTATCTGTGTTTTATTATTTATTGCAATATATTTTATTTTTTCTAATTTTTTTATTATTTCTGCTCTTGTAGCACTTGTACCTATTCCAGCACCTTTTATTTGTTCCCTTAATTCTTCATCTTCTATAAGTTTTCCTGCGTTTTCCATTGCTAGAATCATTGAACCTGAATTATATCTTGTAGGTGGCGTAGTTTCCGCTTCTTTAGTTTGCATATCGTATATATCTATTTCTTGGCCTTTTTTTAATGTGTCTAGAAAATTCGTGTTTTTATTCGGGTCGTTGTGGGCATCAACCCCTACGTTTTCTTTGTCATTGTCTTTTGCTATTTCTAAATATCCTTTTTTAATACAAACCTTTTGGCTAGCTGTAAATATTTCGTTATTAACATTTAGTGTTAATGATACTTTATTAAATTCAGCAGCAGGATAAAATATACTTAAAAATCTTTTTACAATTATCTTATAAATATCTTTTTGTAATCCTGAAAGTTTTTCATAGTTTTCAAATCCCTGTCCTGTTGGAATTATTGCATAGTGATCTGTAATTTTACTATCATTAACATATTTAGTTTTTAATAAATTAGTAGAATATTTTTCTTCTATCATTTTAGATATGTATTTTTGTATTTCATCATCTTTACATCCTTTTGCAATACCATTTAAATTTTTAGATATTTCTTTTGCAACAGCTGAAGAAACTACTCTTGCATCTGTTCTTGGATATGTAACAAGTTTTTTCTCGTATAACACTTGAATAACTTCAAGTGTTTCATCTGGTTTTATTTTAAACTTTTTTGAACACTCATTTTGAATTTCTGCTAAGTTAAATAGAAGTGGAGCATTTTCTTTTTGCTTTGCCTTTTTAATTTCAGATACTACCGCTTTATAATTTTTTAATTCATCTATTAAAGAGATAGCATCATCTTCTTTTTTGAATCCATTTTCATTATATAGTTTAGCTGATTCAAATACTTTTGACTTTTCGTTCACCTTCCACTCTGCATTTATATTGTCTTGCTCTTCTCCAAATATTCCTGTAATTTTATAATATTTTGTTTTCACAAAATTCCTTATTTCTCTTTCTCTTGAAACTACCATTCCCAAAACACATGTCATTACTCTTCCTATGGCAATTGAAGTTCTTTCTTCATTAACTTGTTTTGCAACTCTTCTTCCTTGTGTAATAGAAAGTAATCTTGAAAAATTAATTCCTATTAAATAATCTTCTTTTGCTCTTAAATAAGCGGAATCAGAAAGGCTATCATAAACTGAAGCATCTTTTGCTTCTTTTATTCCTCTTAAAATTTCTTCCTCTGTTTGTGAATCTATCCAAACACGTTTTATTTTAGCATTTGGGTTGGGTTTTGCCATCATTAGCACAAGTCTTTGTATATACTCTCCTTCACGCCCTGAGTCGCCTGCATTATATATTTCACTAATATCTTCCCTTTGCAGTAAACTTTTAATTACCTTAAATTGATTTTCAACTGCTGGTATAAGTTCATATTTCCAGTCTTTTGGTATAAAAGGAAGTGTATCTAATCTCCATTGCTTTAATTTTTCATCATATTTTTCTGGATATGACATAGTAACTAGATGTCCAACACACCAGGTAATTATCCATTCTTCTGATTCTAGATAACCATTTTTTCTATTTGTATTTAATTTTAATGCCTTTGCAAATTCCATTGCAACAGACGGTTTTTCTGTAATTAGTATCTTTTTCATAAAATTTTTCCTATATTTTTATTATAATTAATATTATAGGGGCCGATGCCTATATCGACCCTAAAATTTATATTTCTTGCGGACCGATGTAGGCATCGGCCCTACAACATTGCAATTAATTTTGTTTTTCTTTTTTAATGTCTAATTTTATATGAACTTCTCTTAATTGTTTTTCTGTAACATTTCCTGGAGCTCCCATTAATAAATCTTGTGCTTTGCTGTTCATTGGGAAAGCTATTACTTCACGAATATTTGGTTCATCAGTAAGTAGCATTATCATTCTATCTACACCTGGTGCTATTCCTGCATGTGGAGGTGCTCCATAGTGGAATGCATTAAATAATGCTGGGAATTTACTTTCTATTGTTTCTTTAGTATATCCTGCTATATCAAATGCTTTTACCATTATTTCTGGATTATGGTTTCTTACAGCTCCTGATGATAATTCTATTCCATTACATACTAAGTCATATTGATATGCAAGTATCTCTAATGGATCTTTTTCTTCTAATGCTTTTAGTCCACCTTGTGGCATTGAGAATGGATTGTGGCTAAATGCTACTTTCCCTTCATCATCTAGTTCAAACATTGGGAAATCAACTATCCAACAGAATTTAAATGTATCTTTTTCTAATAAATCTAATCTGTTTGCAAGTTCAGTTCTTATTTGTCCTGCTATATTTTCTACAACACCTTTTTTATCTGATATGAAGAATAATGAATCTCCTACTTTTGCTCCTATTTGTTTTAATAGTTTTTCTTTTGATTCTTCATCAATAAATTTTGCTATAGGTCCTTGAAGTTCATTACCTTCATTAACTTTAAGCCAAGCTAAACCTTTTGCTCCGCATTCTGAAGTAGCAAAATCTACCATTCCATCATAGAATTTTCTTGGAACATCTTGCGCATCTGGAAGAACTATTATTCTTACTATTTTACCTTTAAATGCATTAAATTCAACATTTTGGAATATTTCTGTTACATCTTGTATTATAAGTGGATTTCTTAAATCTGGTTTATCACTTCCATATTTAAGCATTGCTTCTTCAAAAGGAATTCTTGTAAATGGTGTTTCACTTATTTCTTTATTGCTAAATTCTTTAAATGTATTGTATATAACACCTTCTATTACTTCAAAAACATCCTCTTGTGTACTAAATGCCATTTCCATATCTAATTGATAAAATTCTCCTGGGGCTCTATCTGCTCTAGCATCTTCATCTCTAAAACATGGAGCTATTTGGAAATATCTATCTATTCCTGATACCATTAGTAATTGTTTGAATTGTTGAGGTGCTTGAGGAAGTGCATAGAATTTACCTGGGTGCACTCTACTTGGTACTAAATAATCTCTTGCTCCTTCTGGTGATGAGCTTGTAAGAATTGGTGTTTGAACTTCTGTAAATCCTCTTTCAATCATTTGACTTCTTAAATATTGAATAACTTTTGCTCTTAATAATATATTATTTTTTACTTTATCATTTCTTAAATCTAAAAATCTGTATTGAAGTCTTAAATCTTCTCTTACTTCTTTGTCTTCATTAATTTCAAATGGTAAATTTTTTGTTCTTTTCCCTAAGATTTCATAGTTTTCTATTACTATTTCTACTTCTCCAGTTGCTATATTTTTGTTAATTGTTTCTTCATCTCTTTTTCTAACTTTACCTGTTATAGATACTGTTGATTCAACCGGTATTCTAGAAATTTCATCAACTAACTTATCTTCTCCAGATATAACAGCCTGTGTTATTCCATATTGATCTCTAAGATCAACAAAAACTAATCCTCCTAAATCTCTTACTGTTTGAATCCATCCTGCAATTTTAACTGTTTCTCCTACATTTTTTAAGTTTAACTCGTTGCAATTATGTGTTCTGTACTCGTTCATTCTTGTTCCTCCTTCAATATTTGTATAACCAAAAAACGTCCCTATATACAAAATGTATATAGGGACGAAGATAACTTGATTTCTCCGCGGTGCCACCCTTATTGGAATTTTATTTCCCGCTTTTTTTTACTTATAAGCTCCAATGTGTTTCATAATTAAACTTATTTATAAATGCTTTCAGCCTAGGCATTTACTCTCTTTAAATAATTATATTAATTACTTTCATTATCAACGCTTTTCAACTGTACTATATTTTATATTATTTTCTTTTTTTTGTCAATTATTACTACATTTTTTATTTTATTTGTTTCTTTGGAAAATATTTACATTTCGTTATCGCAGTGTTATAATTATTTTGCCTTTCCCTTATTGGTAGAAAGGAGGTTGTTTATACTAATGAAAAATCTCATTAAGGTACTAGTCTTATTATTAATTCTTTTAATATTAAAAGAATTCGATACATAAGGCAAAAGGCACTAGTTGCAGCTAGTGCCTTTTTTTGTTTACACAAATGATTTAAATATCATTAAGGTCTTCTTGTATTTATTATATTAGTATTTACAATATTTGTCAATAACTAATTTACTATTTTATCCACCTTTGCAATTAATATTGTCATATCATCTTTTGCTATTCCTAATCCATTATCTATAGATTCCTGTAATAGAATACTTGCAATTCTTTTAATGTCATCTGTTTCTATATTTTCTAATAATTCTTTAACCCAAATTTCTTTATTAGTAAGCTCGTCATTTGACTCTAGTATTCCATCGCTACACATTACTATTATTTCTCCACCTTTTAGGTCTTTATCATATACTACTAAATCAATATCATCTACAATTCCTGCTGGAAGTGATACTGATTTTACCACCTCTACATTTCTTCCTAATTTTATAAATGTTGGACATGCACCATTTTTTATAAATTCAATGTTTCCATTACTAGTATCAAATACAGATATATCAATTGTTGCGTATGTTTCTTCATTTGAATTTAAATTTACAGATGAATTAATTAATCCTATTGAAATATCTTTGTCAAACCCTGTAGTAAGAAGCCTTTTTAGCATTTTTATAACTGTAGAACTACTTTTTTTTGCTCTAGGTCCTGACCCCATTCCATCGCTTATTGCCATCATGAATTTTCCATCATGTAATTTAGTTTGTATGCTACTATCTCCCGATACTTCACTATTATTCTTTGTAGCTGTACTTGATGCTACTTCAATTCTGAATTTTATTTCTGTTTCTTCTTCTGGTCGCCCTGGAGTGCGACCACTACAATCTTCTATGTCATCAGCAAGTGATGATATTACTTTAGATACTCCTCCGAAGTTGATTTGCAAGTACCTTTTTATTATTTGCTTCTTTTTGTTTCCATATTAAATTTAATTTATTTATTCTATATGTATGGTTAATAGCTTTTACAATTTGAAGTATATCTTTTTCTATTTGATTACTTCTTTCATCATCTTCATTTATTCCTATAATATAATTATTGTTATCTTCAAATATTTTTATTAACTCTTCTTTACTTATTTCTTCCTTTTCCTCTAATAAATCATAAATCCTATCTAGAATATAATCGTCATCATATATTATATCTTCATATAATAAGTTTTCTGAAAAATCTTCTATATTGTTTAAAAGTTCTTCCTTAAAGCTTTCTTTATTTTCAGTTTCTAACTCTTCATCACCTTCAATTGTGGTTGCTGCAACTTCACTATAGCTTTTTGCGATGTCTGAAATTGTTTCAGAAACAGTATTTAGCTTATATATAGTTTCTTTGTCCCCTTCAAGTCTTCCTCCTGTTGTAGGAAGGAATTTTGTTCTACCTACTATATCTGATATATCTATATCAATATTTTTAGGAAGTAGTAACAAACCAAGTGAAGCTATCAATATTTCCCTTATTGTTATAACAGGAACAGTATTTCCATTTGCTACATATGTAAGAATTGCATTTCCTAAAGCAAATCCTACTATAACTCCTATTTTTCCAAGTTTATTTAATATTCCTGCTATCATTCCGAGATATAGCATATGATGCAACTAACACTGGGCTTGATGAACCTATAATTCCAAGTACCATTCCTATTGTAATTCCAGCTGTTGCCCCAACTAGCATTCCATTTTTCCAACCTAAGAAAAGTACTAACATTATGCTTAAAATATTACTAATTGATAATCCAAATATGTTTAATCCATTCATTGAATATATCGCAATTGATAGTAGAAGACTTGCTCCAATTACTTCTTCTACTGTAAATGCTTGTTTTATTCCATATTCTTTTATTACTGTAATTGAATTTGCAAATATTTTATAGAATATATATGTAAGAATTCCGAACACAAAACTTGCCAACAAATCATAAACTAAAAACATTGTAAAGAACATTTTTCCTGCTTGTACTATAAACGAAGAAAGTAAAACGTATAACCCTAATTTTTGTTTCTCATTTCTATCTTCCTCACATCTTGGTCTAAATATTAATGTCATTACAATAAATATTAGTGTAGTAAGCAAATAACTTAAAAATCCATTGGCTCCAAATCCAATTAAAGTTCCTAAGCATGTTGAAATATATACAAAAGCCGATGGTATTCTATTGCTACAAACAGCAGCAAATATAGCAAGTGCAAATGGAGCAAATTCTCCATTAAAACTAACCATTGATACCATAAATGAAATTGCATATAAAACAAAGTCAGATACTGAAAAAAGATTTTTTAGGTTTATAACCTTTTTCTTATTTTCAGTATCATAACTCTTATCTTCTCTTAATTCTTCATCTATTATATTTTGAAACATCCTTACCACCTTTTAACAACCTTTTCTATTTTTCTTTTTGTGAGCATACACCGTAGGGCCTGTCCCTATGTTTTGTTATTGTACCATTTCTATATTGATTTTTTTGTCGTATGTAGTTGTCAAAATAGAAAAAGTTTTTTGCAATTTGTGATATATTTACTTAAATTTTTTTCTTTTGTCTCTTTTATCTTAAATTAATTACTCTTTTTATGTATGTTTATGATATTTCTGTAAAATACTCATTTATTCTAATTATAAGTTCATGTCTTGCTTCATCAATAGTCATTCCTTCTAGTTGGGCACCTGCAAGAGTAATATGTCCTCCTCCTCCGAAGTTTCTCTAGTATTATTTGAACATTTATATCTCCTATAGAACGTCCACTAATACAAATTTTATCTCCTTGGTTACCTATTACAAATGATGCTGTTATATTGCTAATTGTAAGCAATTCATCAGCTGCTTTTGCACAAATTAGATTAGCATTTTTATCTTTTTCTTCATATTCTGAAATTCCTATAGAATCATTTATAATTTCTGCTTTTTTTACTATATCTGCTATTACATTATAGCTTTCCAAATCACTTTGGAACCATTTTTTTACTCTTATTATATCAATTCCGTATTTTCTTAAATATGCTGCAGCCTCAAAAGTTCTTACACCTGTTTTAAAAGTAAAGTTCTTTGTATCAACCATAATACCAGCATATAATCCTTCAGCTTCTATTTGATTTAATACTATATCATTAGTTCCATATTCTATAATCTCTGTAACCAATTCAGATGCTGATGAAGCATAAGCTTCATGGAAAGTAAGTGTTACATTTTCTATAAAATCAGCACTCTTTCTATGATGGTCAACTATAACTATATTTTCTGTTTTGTCTAGAAGTTCTGGTACTTCAACAAAATTCTTTTTGTGTGTATCTGTAATTATCAATAAAGTATCTTTACTTATTTTTGATAAAGCTTCAGATTTGTCTATTATAACATCCTCGTATTCTTCTTGTTCATTTAAAGCTTCTATAAAGCTATCAATAGCTAAATTCTTTGTATTATTTACTATATATACATCTTCTTTAATTGTTTTTGCAAATCTATATAATCCTAAACTTGATCCCATTGAATCAATATCACCATTTTGATGTCCCATTATGATTACATTTTCTGCGTCTTCTATTAATTCTTCTAAAGCATGTGCTACAACTCTTGCTTTAACTTTTGTTCTCTTTTCTAATTCTTGTGCTCTTCCTCCAAAGAAATTATATTTTCCATCAGTTCTTACTACAGCTTGGTCTCCACCTCTTCCAAGTGCTATATCCATTGCATCATTTGCAGCTTGATATTTTTCATAATTTGTATTACCTTCATTAGCTATAGCTATACTTAATGTTAATTGTAATTTTTCACTTGTTTTTATTTCTTTTATTTTGTCTAAAACACTAAATTTTTCATTTTGCATTTGTTCTAAATGTTTTTGTTCAAATACATATACAAATGTATCTCTTTCTGTTTTTATCATTATACCTTCTGATTCAATTGCCCAGTCGTATAATGTTTTTTCTATTTCTGCCATTACCTGTGATTTTTCTTCTGCTGCTATCCTTTGTATAATTTCATCATAGTTGTCAATCATAATGATTCCTATACAAGATTGAGAATTATTGTATTTATTTAATAATTCTTTTTTATCAGTAATGTCAATAAAATATAATATTGTCATATATTTATTTGTCTTCTTTTTATCTTTTTGTTTTATTTTTACATAATCACCAATAACATGATAAGTTTTTTCATCTATATTTATCTCTTTATCAACTGTTGGTATATTATTGCTATCTATATCCATTTTTATTTCTTTTGTAATATCATTTATATAATTATTTATTCCAACATTAGCAAATTCTTTATTAAATTTAGAACTTCTCCAAATAACTTCCCCATCTGTTTCAAGTATTATTAATGGAAACGGTGAATTTATTAATGTATTCTTTGCTGCTGAATCCATATTTATTGTTAATTCGTTAATATAAGTAGATATTTCATTTTTTCTTTTATTATATGTCCATAATGTATATCCAATTATTAAAGCATATAATATAATGCTTGGAACAATATATGCTGAAACATTTATGCATAGCAAAATTAAGGCTATCGCAATTATTACAAGATATACCTTTGTTTTAGCTTCTATGTTTTCAAACATTTTCATGTTATTATTTTGCATTTTATTTTTCTCTCTTTCATTTTATTCGGGCGGACACTTAGGTCCGCCCCTACATATAATATTTTACCTCAAAATGGCTATTTTGTCAATTTTTGAGACACATAATCAGCTATTTTTGTAAAATCTTCTAATGATAATTTTTCTCCTCTTATTTTTAAATCAAATCCTAGATTTGTTAGCATTTCTTCTATTTGTTCTTTAGATGCTAAATTTCCATTTGTAAGACCATTTAAAAGTGTTTTTCTTTTTTGCATAAATGCCATTTTTATTATTCTAAATAACATCTCTTCACTTTGTACATCAACTGCTGGCTTATCTAATACATTTAGTTTTATTACACTAGAATTAACTTCTGGTGCTGGTATAAAAGAATTATTTGGCACATCTATTACTTTTTCAGGTTTTGTATAATAACTAACTCCATAAGTTATAGCTCCTGAATTTTTTCCACCTGGAACATCTACTAATCTATCTGCAACTTCTTTTTGTACCATAACCGTTATACTCTCTATATCTAATCTGTCTTCTAATAATTTCATTATTATAGGAGTAGTTATATAATATGGTAAATTTGCAACTATTTTTGCAGTCCTTAGTTCTTCATTTTTATTCTCATTTATTAATTTATTTAAATCTACTTTTAATACATCTTGATTTATCACTTCAAAGTTATTATAAAATTTAAATCTATCATTTAATATTCCTATCATTCTAGTATCTAATTCTATACAAATAACTTTTCCACCATTTTCAAGAAGTCTTTTTGTAAGTGTTCCTAGACCTGGACCTATTTCTATAATTAAATCATTTTTATTAACATTTGCCGCAGAAACAATACCATCTATTACTTCATCATCTATTAAAAAATTTTGTCCTAATTTTTTATTTGCTGTTATATTATATTTCTTTAAAATATCTCTAGTTTCTTTATATGCATTCATTTTATCACCTTTTGTTATTATACCTCATTTTGGCACTTATTACAATATCTTAAATTATTGCTTGAATAAAAAGGATTTTAGGGACGTCCTTCGAATTTTAAAGGACGTCCCTAAAATTCTTTACCTTACAAATTACAATTTATCTTTTATTATAGGTTTAAAATAGATATGACACAATAAAAATAAAATAAGGAAATACCAAAATATGATAAAATGTTTTTAACCACAAAAACAATATCAAAAGAGAGGTATTTCCTATGAAAAATAGTATAACACAAAAAATGAGATA
>JAZSDU010000040.1:0-35359 GCA_045531335.1 Clostridia bacterium | reverse complement strand
CAATGCTACTAGTGTAATACCATTTGATTTATTATTCATTCTATACTCTCCTTTATTTAAAATAAACACCCACTTTAAAACATTAGTATAAAGTGAGTGCATTTTTTAATAATTATCTTGTCTTCCTTCTGGTAAAGCTGGGTAGTCTAAAACTACTTTTATTTGCATTATATATCTAATAGTTCTAACAAATTTACTATTTTTAATTCTTTGCCATAATGAAGGTTTTACTTCAAATCTTGTTTCTTCAAAATATGTATCTTCTTGAACTGGTTCTTCTACTACTTTTTGTACTTTTTCCACTCTTTCTTCTGTCTCTACTGGTGTTGGTATTCCTTTTAAAGCTTCTGCTATTTCTATTCCTATGTAACTTAAAGCTTTTGATTTGTCTTCTATTCTTTCCATATCTATTTCAATATGTAAGTTGCTTTCAAGATTTGATATTCTAGCTTTTATTAATTTTACAGCATCGTCATAGTTTGCTGGTTTTTTAGTTTTGCATTTTCCTATTATGATTAAAGCTTCTACTATGTCTTCTGACATAACATTACTTATTTGTTTTACTCTAGTTTTCCATTCTTTATCCTTAGATTGAACTGCTTCAAACACATCTTTTAATTCATTAGCTTTAGCTATATTATTTTCTCTTTGTCTAATTAATTTTTCAACTTGTTTTGTATTTTCTTCAAATTGATTTGTTGCAAATTCAACTAACCCATAAGATGCCTTATATACACTTGCTGGGAAGTTTTTCTTCTTTGGATATTCTATTAAATATGTTTTTATTGAATCTATTAAATCCTTAAAATATGCATCCTCTTCTAATTGTATAATTTGTTTTTTACTATTTGGATTAATCATTTTTTGTACTTTATCAATATTTGATAAAATTTTCTCTTCTGTAATTATCATTTTTACGTTTACTATGCCCGGTTTGTGGAAAAAAAGCATTGTAAACTCCCCTCCTTTGTCCTAAGTAATCTCTTTTAATTCTACAAAATGTCTAATAGGACTAAAACATTTGTAATTTATATCAGTCTTATTTTAATACAATTTAAATAATTCTGTCAATAGAAATAATTGCATTTTTGAATTTGTAATATAATTGTAATATTTTATTTGTTTTTACTTATTTCTGCATATCTTTTTATCTTCATTGTTGTTGTTTTTACGAATTCATCTTTCTTTATTTCTAAATTTTTTATCGCTTTGTATGATGTCAATTTGTGATTCACTTCTTTTATTTTTTCCCAAATTATGTTGTAAATTTGTTCGTCATTTAAATCTTTTCCATGTTTTGCTTCAATTTCTTCATAATTAGGTATTACTTTTACAGAAACCACTAATTCTTTTTGACCTTCTACTTCTTTTCCATATACCATACATTCTTTAATTTCTGATACATTTCCAAGCATTAATTCTATTTCTTCTGGATAAATATTTTTACCATTTTGAGTTACTATAACATTCTTACTTCTTCCTGTTATAAATAAAAATCCCTCTTCATCTAGATATCCTACATCTCCTGAATAAAACCATCTATCGCCATTTTCATCTATTTTTATTACTTCATTAGTTGCTTCTTCGTCTTCATAATATCCAAGCATTAAAGTTTCGCTTTTTATTAAAACTTCTCCTTCACCATTTTCATTAGGATTATCTATTTTTAATTCTGCACATATAACTGCTTTACCTGCAGACCCTATTTTTGTATCATATTCTGGTGTTAAAGCTGAGATTGGAGCTGTTTCTGTTAATCCATATCCTTGTAAGAAAATAATTCCTATATCTTGAACCCATTTTCCTATTTTTGCATCTATTGGTGCCGCTGCTGATACTATATATTTTATATTCCCACCTAAGTTTTCATATATTTCAGAAAATACTTTTCTTTTTATATCTACTCCTACGCTCTTTAATGCATTTGTTACATGTATCATAGAATTAACAAGTCCTGCTTTACCACTTTTCTCTATACTTGCATTTATTTTCTTATATAAATTCTCTATTAATAATGGAACAGCAAGCATAGCCGTTGGTTTTGTTTCTTTTAAATTTGGTACAATATATTTAAGTCCTTGACATACTGCAATTGAACAACCTACTGAAAAAGGTTCTAAAAATCCTATTGTTGATTCATATGTATGATGTATTGGTAATACTGAAAATAATCTATCACTTTCACTTAATTTTACAGCCGCATTTACTGCATTTACATTTTCAGCTAAGTTTCTATTACAAAGCATAACTCCTTTTGAATTTGATGTTGTTCCTGAAGTAAATAATAATACTTTAAATTCATTTGGATCAATCTCTATTTCCATAAAAGAGTTGTCTCCATTATTCACCATTTCTTTACCTTCGTTAAGTATTGTATTAAATCCTACTTCTCTTCCATTTAATTTTTCATCTGAATTCATTTGAATAAAATATTTAACACTTGGCAATTTATCTGCTACTTTTTTAATAACATCTTTTTTCTTTCCAGAATAAATTACAGCAGTTGCTCTTGAACGATTTATTACGTTTTCAATTTCATTTGCAGGTAATTCTTTATCTGTTGGAACAGCTATCCCTACTCCGCAAAGCATTGCCATATATGAAACATACCAATTATATGTAGTTTCTCCTATTATAACTATTCTTTCATCTTTCAAACTATATTTATTTGTAAGCGCTGTACCTAATGCAATTACATCTTCACAAAATTCTTTATATTTAATTTCTTTAAATGGTTCTTTAGGATTAAATTTTTCTAATATAAATACATTATCTGCAAATTTCTCTCTAGATTTTTCAAAAATTTCTTTTATAGTTTTAAAGTTTGTAGGTTCAAATCCTTTTTCTTTTCCTTTCACTTCTTTTTGTTTTTTTGCTAAATCGTCATAATCCACTTTCATTTCATCTATATCTTCTACATTTTTCATTTTCAATTTTGGAAATTTGAAATTAGGTATTTTAAAATCTTTTAACATTCTCATATTGTTTTCTCCTTTATATATAATATTTTTTTATTATACTTAATTTAAAATCTGTTTTGTATTATATATCATTTTGAAAATATAATCAAGTTTTGAAATCGCAAAAAAGTTTTCTTGCAACAAATGTCACAAGAAAACTTTTTTAAATTACTACATACCCTTTTTCAGATTTTGTAAGTGGTATACATTCTGTTTTATCTATTAATACAGTATCTTCTATTCTAATTCCATATCTTCCTGGCAAGTAAATTCCTGGCTCATCAGTAACTACCATATTCTCTTTTAAAAATGCTTCGTTTCTTGAGTTTATAAACGGTATTTCATGTATATCTAATCCTACTCCATGTCCTAGCCCATGTATCAAAACATAGTTGTTCATTTTGTAGTTATCATCTACTCCTCTAGAAAGTGTTTTTATATTATAATTACTTCTCATTGAATCTAATACATTTTTTTGATTTTTTAAAACTAAATCGTAAATCGGTTTTATTTCTTCGAGTATACATCCCATAAATATTGTTCTTGTCATATCAGAGCAATACCCTTTATACTTACATCCCATATCTATTAATATTGGATCTGCATTTTTTACTTTTCTATCTGATGGTATCCAGTGTGGAATAGAAGAATTTTCTCCAAATGCTACTATTGGATCAAATGAAACTCCATCGGCTCCATGAGTTTTAAAATAGACTTCTATTTCTAATGCAACTTCTTTTTCTGTCATTCCTTCTTTTATATATTCTAGTAGATGTTTAAAGCAGTTGTCTGTAATTTCACAAGCTTTTTTTATTTTTTCTATTTCTTCTTCATCTTTGATCATTCTTTGTTTTTCTATTATGTTTTCTGTTTCTGCCATATTGTGAATTTTATATCTGCTTTTTAATCTTTTATATTGTTCATATGTAACATAGTTTTCTTCAAATCCTATGTTCTCACAAAACACAAAGAAATTCTCCGCTTCTTCTTGTGATATATCTCTCATATCTGCAACAATTATTTCATCATCTATTGTTAGAGTCCTATTAACATCTTCTATATACATGGTGTATGTTAAAAAAATATTTTCTTTTCTAGTTATTAATAGTATTCCTTCTGATTGTATATTTGTAAGATATCTTATATTTACAGGATTTGATACAATCATTCCCTCTAGATTTAAACTTTTTAATCTTTCTCTTAAAGTGCGTATTCTAAAATTCATAATATCACCCCTATCTTTTATATCGTATGGGTCGACGACTCCGTCGACCCGCATTTATATTTTTTCCGGGCGGACAGGGTCGTCCGCCCCTACAGTCTTTTTAAATTAACGTATCTAATACATTCCAAGTGTAAATGTTTCCATTAATATTGTAAACAAAATGCTAAATGGTACAAATATCGTTATAACTGCCGATACCACAATAAATGGACCAAATGGTATGTATGCATCTGAACTTTTTCTTTTTATTATCATATATATTATACTTCCAATTGCTCCTATTAAAAATGCAAGTATTGAAACAACGACTATGTTTTGTAAACCAAAATATAGTCCTAATGCTCCCATTAATTTTACATCTCCCATTCCCATTGCTTCTTTTCCTGCAATAAGGCCTCCAAGTAATGTAATAAGCAAAAATATACCTCCACCTGCTAATATTCCTAAAAGCATATTTAGTGCTATATTTATATTGCTAAAACCATGTAGAAAAACAAATACTAGTCCTGTTTCAAACATTAATAAATTTAATCTGTTAGGTATTATTTGTTCTTTTAAGTCTACTACAAATGCACACAAAAGCATTGGTTGTAGTAACATGTATTTAATTAAATCTAGATTTTCTAATAATCCAGTATGTATTCCAAATTTATATGTTAATGCAATGTATCCTATCGCATTAACTGCTATTAATAAATAATTTGGTAATATTATTCTTTTATACTTTAAAAAACTTTCTTTTGAAAATATCTTTTGTTCTTTTAAAAAGCATCTGTTACAATAATCAATGAATTGTCCAATTACTCCTCCAATTATTGCAAATATAACGTAATACATTATATGTACATCATTAAAATACATTTTATCTCTCGCTTCCTTTACTTATACTTTTCAAATACGATTTTATTATCATATTTTCTAAAGGTCTTTTTACTCTTGTTATAAATATATCTTTTTTATCAAGTGGTTTAGTAAGTATTGTAAACATTTTCATTCTATTTCCACCTAGAATATCTGTCATTATTTGGTCTCCAGCTATTGCCATATTTTCAGCATCTAACTTTAGCAATTCCATTGCCCTCTTAAATCCACTTTTAGAAGGTTTCTTTGCAAAATTTATATATTGCAAGTCTAATTTCTTTGCTACCCTTTTAACTTTTTCTATTTTATTTGTGTTAGATAATATACAAAGTTTTATTCCTTGTTTTTTTAGGTCTTCGCACCATTCCTTTACACCTTCTAATATTTTATGATTAAAATCTATAAGTGTATTGTCTACATCTAACAAAAGCCCTTTAATATTTTTTTCTGTAAGTAATTCTATTGTTATTTCTTTTACATTGTTTAAATATATACTAGGATAAAGTATCATTTGTTCCTCCATTTACGAGTATATATTATCAATATATGGAAAAATTGTCAATTTTATTGATAAATAAATTTTATTAATATATAATTATTTTGTAATTATAATTAGGAGATAAATATAATGAATGAACAAATGATAAGAAAAAATAATATGAGAATTTTTCCAATATATAAAATGTTTGCTTGGGATTTATTATTTCATTATGCAATAATATTCCTGTTTTTAACGCAAGTTAAAGGACTTACTGCAGCGGAAGTTTTATTTACAGATTCCTTTTATGCATTTTTTCGTGTAGTCTTTCAAATTTTTTGTGTAAAACTAGTAGATTCTATTGGTAAACAAAAGTCCCTACTTATTGGAAATCTATTTGTTACTATAAGTATTTTAGGAATAATTTTAGGTAATAGTATTTTACTTCTTATAATCTTATACTTTATTCAAGCAATTGGATATAATTTAAAAGGACTTTGTGAACCTACACTTTTACATGACTCTATTCCTGAATCATCTTCATCATCAAAAATATATTCAAAAATTGATGGAAAAGGAAACAGTCTTTATTACATATTTGATGCTATATCTTCTATAACTACAGGTTTCTTATATGTAATTAACCCATATATTCCAATGATTATGTGTCTTGTTTGTTGTCTAATATCAACTATAATAACTCTTGCTTTTAATGAGCCAATAAAAAATAATAAATCTGCTGAATCAGAAAAATCAGTAGGATTTATTGAATATTATAAAGATATATTAGTTACTTTTAAACAAATTATAAAGTCAAATCGTTTAAAATCACTATTTCTTTTCTCACTATGTTTTGGTAGTATTTTATCTGTTTGGGGCACATTAAGAAGTAGTATTTTAGTAGATATTGGTTTGCCTGAACAATACTTTGGAATTCTAATAGCATCTACGCAAGTAATAGCTGCATTTACAGCTCTAAAGCAAAATTATTTTCATAAAAAATTAAAAAATAGAGCTCTTTCATTTTTCGCTATTTCAATAACTACCGCTTTTATACTTTTAGGATTAATAATAGTATGTAACTTTAATTTTACGGTTTCACTTGTTAGTTGTTTAATAACAATTATATTGTATGGATTTATAAAAGGGCCATATTATACATTAATACACAGATACCTTAATAGTTTTTCTAATCCTAATATTAATACAAAAATTTTTGCAATTGACGCATTACTTGTTAACTTAGGAAGAGTTACTTTATCATTTTTTGCCTCTTTCTTATTAACTATAACAACAACTTCCTATGCATTTATAATAATCGGTTGCATATTCTTTATAATTTTTATATTTCTTTTAGATTATATGAAAACTAAAGTAGGATTAAAACCAGAGGAATATAGTAAAGAAGATTTAATCTTTTCAGATGAAAAATAACAAAAAAGAAACTTTTCGCTCCGAGCGAAAAGTTTCTTTTTTGTTATTTGCAAAATCTATGATTTCCTATTACAACAGTTACCGGTCTTGACCAAATCCACTTATTTGTTGCAGTATTTGGATTAAAATAATATATCGCTCCATATGTTGGATCCCAACCATTTATTGCATCTTGTGCTGCTTTTTTGGCTGTGCTATTTGGTGTTAAATTTATTTGTCCATCATTTACTACAGAAAATGCTCCTGATTGATATATAACTCCTGCTATACTATTTGGAAATGATGAACTTTTTACTCTATTTAATACAACTGCTGCAACTGCAACTTGACCAGTATATGGTTCTCCTCTTGCCTCTCCATATACAAGTCTTGCAAGTAAATTTACATCTGAACTTGAATTACTAGATGAGTTGTTGCTAGATGATGAAAAAATCCCCATTGCTGCAAGTGTTTTAGGTCCTGCTATTCCATCTACCGCAAGACCGTTTTTAGATTGAAACCATTTTACTGCAGATAATGTTTGAGAACCAAAAATCCCATCCACATTTCCGTTATAATATCCCCATCTTTTAAGTTTTGTTTGAATTAATCTTACTTCATCTCCTCTAGATCCATATTTTGAAAGAGCATAAGATGAATTTGCATCTTCTCTAAAAAAAATGTTGTATGATAAATAAGATACTATTGAGATAATAAGTAATCCCATCATTATAATATTCTTTGTTTTCTTGTTTTGTAAAAAAGCTTTCATAAAAAACCACCTTTGGAAATTATTTTCTCCAAAAGTGATTTTTTTATTCATAATAAGATTTTATAAAAAAAATGCCACGGGCAGTGTGGCATTTTTTAAATAATTTCTATTTTTGATACGAAATCATCATCTTTTTTAAACTCAACTGTTTTTGAAATTTTAGTGGAACCTTCATCACCAGTAATAATAAATGTAATAAGAATAGTCTCTGTTTCAGAGTTATATGTTGCTTCTGTTTCACAAATTTCAAGTATTTGGTTAAGATTAACGCTTTCAAAATCATTAAGTCTAACTTTTTTTGTTCCAGCACTACTTAATATTGCTATTGTCTCATTACCTTTTCTGAAAGAGAGTTCTTTTGAAAATTTTTCTGATATTTTTTCAAGCATAGCAGCAATACCACCTATTAAAAATATCAAAAGAACTATTACCCCTAAAACATTTGATTCCATTTCATCGCCTTGTTTCAGAATAATAGATATTACGAAAGCTATCAGCGCAACAATTAATGCAATTAATAAAAATAACCAGCATTTATTAATAACACTCATATATTTGTTTAACTTTTCGGTATCCATCTTTCTTATTTTTAATGACATTTAGTTACCTCCAATACAAAATTATTTGTATTAAAAACTAGCTAAACGCTAGTCATAATACAGTTAATATTATAACTAGCCCTGCCCTTAGCTAGATTAAATATGGATTTTTCCAATGTTCATATTTTATCATATTTATGCTGATTTGTAAACATAATTAAAATGCTGTTCGGATAGTCCCTTAAAACATTGTACAAATTTTGTCGATTTAATTAAAATTTGAAAATTTTAATTAAACAGTAAAAGCTAAAATAATTAATTTTTGCAAACATGGGGCCGATCACTGAGGCCTTTTTGTTTCAAAAATTAATATTTTAGCTATATATAAATCTCATATATTTTTTAGAAAATCTCTGGAGTTGCGGGTCGCCGAGGACGTCGACCCCTACACCATCTCTATATTTTTAATTTTGCATATATAATTAGAATATTCCCACTATTTGTCCATTTTCATCTATATCTATTTTTTCTGATGCTGGTACTTTTGGAAGTCCTGGCATTGTAAATATATTTCCTGTAAGTATTACTATAAATCCTGCTCCTGATTTTAATATTACATTTCTTACATGAATCTTAAAAGGATTTTCGCATAATAAATCTTTTGCATCATCTGAGAAAGAATATTGTGTTTTTGCAATACATACTGGCATTTCTTTATATCCATTTTTTTCTAAATTTTCTATTATTTCTGATGCCTCTTCTGTATATTCTACTCCTTCTGCTCCATATATTTTTGTAGCTATTTTTTCTATTTTTTCTTTTATTCCATCTTTTAAGTCATAGCAATAATTAAAGTTAGATGGTTGTTTGCAAAGTTTAACTATCTTTTCTGCTAAGTCTATTGCTCCTTTTCCGCCTTTTGCCCAAGCTTCTACTAAACTTATATTTACACCTTTTTCTTCTAGTTTATTTCTTAAATATTCTATTTCATTATCTGTATCTGTTATATATTTATTTATTCCAACAATTACATTTAGTCCAAATACATTTTTTAAATTATCTATATGTTTCAATAGATTATGAATTCCTTTTTCTAAGTATTCTATTGATTCATCTTTAATATCTTCTATTGGCATTCCACCATGATATTTAAGAGCCTTAATTGTTGCAACACAAACAACTGCATCTGGAGTTTTAGGTAGATTTCTGCATTTTATATCTAAGAATTTTTCTGCTCCTAAATCTGCTCCAAATCCTGCTTCTGTTATACAATAATCTGCTAGTTTCATTCCCATTTTAGTTGCAATTACACTATTACATCCATGTGCTATATTTGCAAATGGTCCACCATGAATAATTGCTGGTGTATTTTCTAGTGTTTGAACTAAATTTGGTTTAAACGCATCTTTTAAAAGAACTGTCATTGCGCCTTCTGCTTTTAAATCTTTTGCTTTTATTTCTTCACCTTTTTTATTATATCCTATAACTATATTACCAATTCTTCTCTTTAAATCTTCTAAATCTTCAGCTAAACAGAATATTGCCATTATTTCAGATGCAACTGTTATATCAAATCCATCTTCTCTCGGAACGGCATTTTTTTCACCAGATAGACATATTTGTACTTTTCTTAATGCTCTATCATTTAAATCTACGCATCTTTTCCATATTACTTTATCTATCTCCAATTCATTTCCTTGGAAAATGTGATTATCTATTATTGCTGAAAGTAAATTATTTGCTGATGTTATTGCGTGTATATCACCTGTAAAATGTAAATTAATTTCTTCCATTGGAGCAACTTGTACATATCCTCCACCTGTAGCTCCACCTTTTATTCCAAAAACTGGTCCTAAAGAAGGTTCTCTTAGGGCTAATATTGGTTTTTTACCAATTTGTGAAAGTCCATCTGCAAGTCCTATTGATATTGTTGTTTTTCCTTCTCCTAAAGGTGTTGGGTTTATAGATGTTACAAGTATAAGTTTTCCATCTTTATCATTTTTCTTTTTTTCTAATAATTCATTTGATATTTTTGCCTTATATTTTCCATACTGTTCAATATACTCTTCATTAACTCCTAGTTTTTTTGCTATTTTTGTTATGTTTTTTAGTTTTGCTTTTCTTGCTATTTCGATATCTTCCATAAATTTCTCTCCTTTTATTAATATATTTTTTCGTAGGAGCGAGGTTCCACCCTCGCCCTTTTATATTTATTACCGTTTTTTCGGGTCAGGGTGGAACCTGACCCCTACATTTTTCGCAATATTATTTATATTAAAACTCTTCTTCTGTTATTTCTCCTGTTTTATCTTTTACTAGTATTGTAATTTTCTTTTCTGCATCTTCTAGATACTTGCTAGCAGATTTGGAAAGTTCCATTCCTTTTTCAAACTTTTGTATTGAATCATCTAAATTAAGTTCGCCTTTTTCTAATTCTTGTACAATTTGTTCTAGTTCTTTCATTGTTTCTTCAAAGTTTAGATTTTCTTCCATTCTATCCTCCTTATTGTAATATTTCAAAAGTTTCATTTTTTATATCTATGTAATATTCTCTTATTGTACGAGTTGTATTACTATCTCTTACAGACACTTTATATTTTTCATTTTCAATTCCTTCATATGAAAAATACACTGAATCATTTTCTCCATAATGTTCTTTTACAATTCTTATTGCTTTTTCTCTATCGTTTTCTTGTTTTTCTATTATTTCTTTGTCCACTTCTTGCTCAGGATCTGTTATTGGTTGATTTTGTTCTATAGTTGCTTCTTCATTTTCTTCTGGAACTATTTCATTCACTGTATTATTTATTTCGTTTTCTATTTCATTATTTTCTATTATATTTTCTGTTTCTACTGTATTGTTTATTTCTTGGTTACTATTTACAGGTATTATTTTATCTTTGTTTTTTATCGATGCTAATCTTATTCCTAATAATATTGCTACAATTAGTATTGCTATCATTATTGAGGTTAATATAATTATTTTCTTTTTTCTGTCTTCCATGTTTTACCTCCTTATAGGGTCTAGTCGTTGTAAGGCGGGTCGCCCAGGATGCTAGCTCTGTTGAAGCTTTTGCTTCTTACAGGAGCTGCATGCACTAGCAGTGCGACCCCTACACCTTTGCAATATTTTTTGTTACACGGGTGGGGATGGAACCCGCCCCTACATTTTAAACAACTTTCGTTTCTACGTTTCCGTCTATGAATTTTAGGTTTATTATATCATCTTTTTTCAATTCTTTTACACTTTTTATGCTTTTTTTGTCTTTTTCTGCTATTGCATATCCTCTTGTCAAAGTTTTTAATGGGCTAAGTGTATCTAATTTTGAAATAAGTTCTATTGACTTAGCTCTTAAGTCTTTTATCTGATTTATAGCAATATTTTCTATTAATTTTATTTGATTGTCTAATTGTATGTATAATTCCTTTATCTTTGATGTAGGATCTGTAAATACTCTCGATGCCATACATTTTTGATACCTCATATTCATATATTCTATTTTCTTTTTTAATGCATTTTTATATCTATTTCTATACGTTTCTAATTTAATATTTATTTCTTCTATATCAGGAACTGCAAGTTCAGCTGCAGCAGATGGTGTTGGTGCTCTTAAATCTGACACAAAATCTGATATAGTAAAATCTGTTTCGTGTCCTACTGCTGATATTATTGGAATTCTAGAATTATATATAGCTCTTGCTGTAACTTCTTCATTAAAAGGCCACAAATCTTCTATACTTCCTCCTCCTCTTGCTAGTATTAGAACATCTGCTAGTTTTTTCTCATTCATTATTCTAATTGCATCAGCAATTTCTAATTCTGCTCCTTTTCCTTGAACAGGTATCGGAAATAATTTAATATGTACTTTTGGATTTCTTCTTGTTGATACATTTATTATATCTTGTATAACTGATCCAGTTTGAGATGTAAGGACTCCTACTGTTTTAGGCATAAAAGGTATTTTTTGTTTATGTTTTTCATCAAAAAAGCCTTCTTTTTCTAATTTGTTTTTAAGTTCTTCATATTCTTTATATAAATCGCCTATTCCATCTTCCTGCATTGCTTTAACATATATTTGATAAACTCCATCTCTTTCAAAAACCGCAACGCTTCCTAATACAAGTACTTTCATTCCATCTTTAGGGACGAAATTTAAAGTAGCAGTTGACGTTTTAAACATTATACATTTAATTAAAGAATTTTCATCCTTTAATGTAAAATACATGTGTCCTGTATAATGGTGTTTAAAATTAGATATTTCACCTTTTACATAGACATACTGTAAATATTCATCCTCTGCTACTTTTTCCTTTATATATCTATTCAGGTAGGTTACTGTAATTGGTTCTGGTCTCAAAGCCTATGCCTCCTTAACTATGCTTGCTAATATTCCATTTATAAAAGAATGAGATGATTCTTCCCCATACTTTTTAGCAAGTTCTACTACTTCATTAATTACAACTTTAAATGGTAATTTTTTATATGAAATTTCATAAATCGCAAGTTTTAATAAAGCTAAATTAACTTTTGAAACTCTTTCAATTTCCCAATCTTCCTTTAAATTATTAGATATCATAGATACTATTTCTTTTGAAGCATCTCCTATACCATAAACAGCATCTTGAATATATTCTTGAGCTTGTTTTGAATTTATATCATTATTTTCAAAGAATATTTCTATGTCTTCTTTTGTTATTTCTTTTTGTATTTCTATTTGATATAGTAGTTTAAATGCTAACTCTCTAGTTTGTGATCTATTCATCATATTCCTCCAATTATTACGAATGCTCAAATTTTATTATAATTTATCTATATATGTTTTTAATTTGTCTTTCACAAATTCTTTGTTATGTTGTACATAATTACCAATTACTATTCCTGCAACTACTATTAAAATCCATACTAATATTTTATGAAGGTTTAATAGCAAAGCTATTATTGCAACTATACCTCCAATTATTGCACCTCTAAATTTAATTAAAAAATTTTTAAATTCTTCCATACTTATAACATCCTTTTATTATTCTTTTATAGTTGGTTCTTTTTTTACACTTATATTTTTAATTCTTATATTTACTTCTGTCACATCTAAATCTAATGATTTTTTTATTGTTTCTTTTACATTTATTTGTAACTTGTTTGACAATTCTTTTATAACTGCATCTGGATATACAAATAAAGTTATATAAATTTTTACATGACTTTCATTATCTACTTCTACTTTTGTCATTACGTTTTCTGCACTATCAAATGATTTAACAACTGCATTTGTCAAGCTTTCTATCGTATCTCTTGAAACTAATAACTTACCATTATCATTTTCTAGAAGTATTCCTTCTTTACTTTGCATTTTTTCTTTTGAATATGAATTAAAGAATATAGATTTAATTGCAAGTAATATTAAAATTATTGATACTCCTAAAGATATATTGTTTGCTACTGTATCTGTTGTTAAAAATGCTATTGATTCTAATGCCAAACTTAAATCTAGCCATCCAAATGATAATAAACATATTATTAACGATATTATTAGAACTAATATTGAAAATAGTACTAAGTTAAATTTATCTAAAATTTTCATTTTTTATTTCTCCTTTTTATATTAACTTTTATATCTGAGCGCAATCATGCGCCCCCCTACAAATATTCCATATTTCTTTTTGTTTTAATCAGCCTTTTCTGTTTCTGGTTGTGTTTGTTCTTCTGATGTTCTTACGCCTTGTACATGAACATTTACTCCTGCTACTTTTAATCCTGTCATTGCTTCGACAGCTTTTTTAACTCTACTTTGTATTTCAAATGCTACGTCTGGTATTCTAGCTCCATATTCCACAATAATATTAACATCTATTGTAGCTTCTTTTTCTCCAACATCTACTTTTATTCCTTTTGATAAATTTTTCTTTCCGCTTAATACTTCTGAAATTCCTCCTGCGAATCCTCCTGCCATACCTGCTACTCCGTTTACTTCAGAAACTGCTTTACCAGCTATAACTGCAACAACATCATCTGCTATTTGTATAGTTTCTCCAACGCTATCAGAAGTTTCATTTGTATTCTCTATAATTTCATTTTCTTTTATTTCTTCATTTTCCATTAAAATACCTCCTAAAAAAATTGATATACCTATATAAGTATATCAATTAAGTGCTTTTTTTACAACTATTTTTTAGAATTTTTTGTAAGATAAATTGTTGTGCAATAAAATTGATTGCACATATTGTAGGGGCAGCTATCAGCTGTCCGTCTCCGAAGAATTTACTTTAACATATTTTTTCAGAATAACTTCGCGGGTTGCGGACGACTACTAGTCGCCCCTACATTTTCCCTATATTCTTTAATTACCTATTGATAATATACAACAACTTACCTATTTTCACTATTTGCATACTTCCTCCAATATGTTTGCTAAGCATTGCATACTTAATATACACTGGTCTAATGTATTTCCTGTTGCTCCTACTTCTATTATAGAAGAGGCTGTTGTTAAATGTTGATTATATCTAGAATTTCTTACAATGATAGGCCTAAATAATCCTGGATACATTTCATTTGCTTTTTCTTGAATTTTTACAGCTACTTTTAAATTTTGTTTCCAATTTGGATGTTCTAAACCTCCGCCATCTGTTCCTATTACAAACATTAATTGTGCTGCATATTGATCATTTAATTTAACTGTAGGTGCATATGTACTACTGCTTCCAACCGCATCTCTATGTAAATCTATTACTATTTGTGTATCAGTTCCTGTAAGAATACTTTGAATAGTTTCTAATGATCTCGAATACGAACCTGAATATGCAGGATAATCATGATATGTAGTATTATGTGTTACATTAAACCCTTTTTCTTTTAAATAAGTTTCAAGTTCGTTCCCTACTCTTGCTACACTTTTATTTAAATCTGTTGTTCTATAATTTCCACTTGCTATATATTCATAACCGTTTACTTTGAGTATAACTTTCACAAGTATGAGTGTGATATATTAACACATCCTTTTTATTTGTTATTTCTGCATCTGGTTTTAATATATCCTCATTTAAATCATATTCACTTTGATTGTTTATTTTAACGCTTCTATATGCAACTGTATACTTCGGTGTTATATTATTTTCTTCAACATTTTCTGTTGTAACATCATCAGGAAGCTTTGCTATCTGATTTGCTAATTCTTCAGCATCTTCTATTGTTAGATTTTCTTCATTTATAATTAAATCTGTATTTTCAAAAATAGATTTATCAAAAATTCCCGCTCCCATTGCTAATATTTTATCACTAGACAAAATATTTTTTTTCCCTACTTCTTGTTTTTTATATGACATTAACGATATTGATATATCCAAGCATTCTGTAAAAGAATATTTATTTACTTTGCTTACACCTTGTTCTATCTCTTCTTTTATCTTATCTTTCCTTGAAATATCTGAAGTTATAAACATTCTAGCACATATATACATTAGAATTATCAAAGCCATTATTTTTATTGTATACTTTAAAATATCTTTAAGGTTTATTACAGCAATATTCATATGTACCTCTCCTTATTATTAATGTATATTCAGTGAAAACAAAAAAAGAATAGAAATAAATCTATTCTAAAAATATTGTTTAAATAAAATTTGTTATTACGATTCAGGACAGTCCCCTTGTGTCCTTGCTGTACAAAAGAGGGACAGTCCCTAGAATCGTCTATTTTAATTTTTTTATTATATCCTCAATTGACATTTGTTCTTGTGTTCCTTCTTGCATATTCTTTATAGTTAGTATTCCTGATTTTATTTCATCCTCTCCTATTACTATAACATATGGCATATTTAATCTATCTGCATATTTGAATTTAGCCTTTATTTTTTTATCATCAAAATATACTTCTGTATTTATTCCGGCATTTCTTAATGCATTTGCTACTTCTATAGATTTAGTCAAATCTTCAACCATTGATATAACTAAAACATCAGATATTGATTTTTTGTCTGTTTTTATTAATCCTATATCATTTAATACAAAGAATAATCTTGTAAGCCCTATCGACATTCCTACACCTGGTAACTCTCTATCTGTATAATATCCTGCTAAATCATTATATCTTCCACCTGAACATATACTTCCAATTGATTTATAATCATTTAAAAATGTTTCATATACTGTTCCTGTGTAATAGTCAAGCCCTCTTGCAATACTTAAATCTATTTCAAATGCTTCATCTGGAACATTAAACAATCTTATATATTTAATTACTTCTTTTAATTCTTCAATGCCCTTAATATATAATTCATTATTTATTTCTAATTTTTCTAGTTTTTCTATTTTTTCGTCAGTTGTTCCTGTTATTTCTATAAAGCTTACAATTGTATTTATACTTTCTTGTTCCATATTATAATCATCTTTAAAGATTGCAATAACAGTATCTTTTCCTATCTTTTCTATTTTATCTATTGTTCTCATTATATCTACTGATTTTTCTTTTACATTTGCCGCTTCAAATAATCCATTTAATATTTTTCTATTATTTATATGTATTGAAAAATTTTCTAGGCCTAAACTTTTAAATGTTTCATACATTATTGCAGGTATTTCTGCATCATTTATTATATTTAATTCTCCATCACCTATTATATCAATATCACATTGATAAAATTCACGAAATCTTCCACGTTGGGCTCTTTCACCTCTATATACTTTCCCTATTTGATATCTTCTAAATGGGAATGTTATTTGGTTGTAATATTCAGCTACATATTTTGCAAGAGGCACTGTTAAGTCAAATCTTAATGTTAAATTGCTATCTCCTTTTGTAAAAGTATATAGTTGTTTTTCTGTTTCTCCTCCTGCTTTTGCAAGAAGAACTTCAGAAGCTTCAATTACTGGTGTATCTATTGGTAAAAAGCCAAATTTTTCATATGAACCTCTTATTTTATCAACCATTTGATTAAATAAAACTTGTTCATTTGGTAATAATTCCATAAAACCTGATAATGTTTTTGGTTGTACTTTGTTTGTCATTGTATTTTCCTCCTCTATTTATATATCGTTATGTATGTAGGGGGCGCAGTCTTCGGCGCCCCGTATTATTTGTTTTGTTTGCGGGTCGCCCAGGATGCTAGCCCTGTTGGAGCTTTGCTCCTTACAGGAGCTGTATGCACTAGTAGTGCGACCCCTACATCATTTGCATTTACAAGGTTTGAGGGACAAACCTTAGTCACAGGTATTCCTTACATGGCGAGGAATGTCCCTCATTTTAATTTAATAATCTCTTGCTCTTAGTTCTAAATATATTGGTTCTTCTTCCTTTACCATTGTTGATTTCCCATGTCCTGGATAAATTATAGTATCTTCTGGAAGTGTCATTATTCTCTCTGTTATTGATTCTATAATTGATACAAAACTTGATGTAGGTAAATCTGTTCTTCCCCAAGATCCTCTAAATATTGTATCTCCAGAAAAAAGCATTTTTTCATTTTCTAGATATAAACAAATTCCTCCTTTTGTATGTCCTGGTGTATGAATTACTTTAAATTCTATATTTCCTATGTGAATCAAATCTTCATCATTCAATCTTGAATCTGCTTCTACTGTTATCTCTCCCAAACCTATATATTCAGATAAATTAACAGTAGGATTTCTTAATCCTGGTTCATCCTCTATATGAACTAGAACTTTACCTCCATGTTTTTCTTTTAGTTCTTTTACACCTGATATATGATCCCCATGACAATGTGTTAATAATATATATTTTACATTTGCATTCAAGGTATCTAACATTTCTGAAATTTTCTCTATTTCTCCTCCTGGATCAATTACCATAGTTTCTTTTGTTTCTTCATCTTGAACAATATAGCAGTTTGTTTCTCCTACATTTCCAACATTTATTTTAATTCTCTTTAAAATCATATCATTTTTCCTTTTCTTCTGTTGTTTTATTGTAGGGGGCGCAGTCTTCGGCGCCCCGTTATTGTTTCTTTCGGGTCGCCCTGGAGTGCGACCCCTACCTTTTGTAATCGTTTGTTCGAAAAGTTTTTCATTTGTTTGCATTATTTTTTACGATTAACCTCATATACACTATCAACTTTTCTAATCGCTTTTATAACTTTGCTTAATTGGTCAACATTTTCTACTTCTATTGTAATATCAATTGTAGCAATTCTTTCTCTGTTTGTTTTTGTATTTACTCCCATAATATTTATTTTTTGTGAAGTTATTTCTTTTACTATGTCTGAAAGTAATCCTGTTCTATCATTTGAAAGAACTTCAATATCAACATTATATGCTCCCTCTGTTTCTTCTGCATACCATGCAACATCTATTATTCTATTTTCATCTTCTAGTAATTCCTCTATATTTACACAATCTGTTCTGTGTATAGAAACTCCTCTTCCTTTTGTAATATATCCTATTATATCATCACCTGGTACCGGATTACAGCATCTAGAAAATTTAACTAAACAGTTATCTATCCCTTTTACAATTACACCTGATTTAGGTGGTTTTTTTACAGCAACCTTTCTATTTGTTAGTTCTTGTAATTTTTCTTCAATTATTTCTTCTTGGTGTTCTTTTTTATATTCCTCTAATAATCTTGTAATTATTTTTCCTGGTGATATTGCTCCAAATCCTATAGCAGCAAACATATCATCAGTATTTCCATATCTATATCTTTCAAGAACTATATTTATCCATTCAGTTTTAAATAAATCACTGTGAGACATTCCTATTCTTTTTATTTCTTTGTCTAAAACTTCTTTACCTCTTATAATGTTATCTTCTCTTTCTGCTTTTTTAAACCATTGTGATATTTTCGTTTTAGCACTTGAACTTTTTACAAATTTTAGCCAATCTCTACTTGGACCTTTAGGTGTATCTGATGTTATTACTTCTACTATGTCACCGCTTTTTAATTTTGTAACTATTGGCATCATTTTACTATTTATTTTACATCCTACCATTTTATGCCCAACTTCTGCATGTATAGAATACGCAAAATCTATTGGTGTTGCATCTCTTGGAAGATTTTTTATTTCTCCTCTAGGAGTAAAAACATATACTTCATCCTCAAACAATTCTGTTTTTAAAGTCTTTAAAAATTCATCTGGATCTTCAGTGTCTTTTTGCCATTCTAAAGTTTCTCTAAGCCAAGCAAGCTTGTCTTCTGTAACAGCTACATTAGATTTTTTTCCAGTCTTATTATTTGCCTCTTTATATGCCCAGTGTGCAGCAATACCAAATTCAGCTATTTGATGCATGTCCCATGTACGTACTTGAACCTCGAAAGGAGTTCCATTTGGGCCCAAAAGAGTTGTATGTATTGACTGATACATATTAGGTTTTGGTACAGATATATAATCTTTAAAACGACCAGGCATAGGTGTATATAAGTCATGTACTACACCAAGTGCAGCATAACAATCTTTTACAGAGTTTACAATTATACGAAGTGCAAACAAATCATATACTTGGTCTAGTGTTATGTTGTCTCTTTTCATTTTTCTGTCAATACTATATAAATGTTTTGCTCTACCTTTTATTTCTGCTTCTATGTTTTCCTCTTTTAGTTTTTTCTTTATTTCATCAGTTATCTTGTTTATAAATTCTAATCGTTCTTCTCTTTTTTTCTCTATTCCTTCAACTAGTTCTCTATACTCCTCTGGATGCAAATATCTAAAACCTAAGTCTTCCAATTCCCATTTTAAAGAATATATACCTAATCTGTTTGCAAGAGGTGCATATAAATCCATTGTCTCTTTTGCATTTGCAATTTGTCTATCTCTTTTTAAATGTTTTAGAGTTCTCATATTATGAAGTCTATCTGCAAGTTTTATAAGTATTACTCTTATGTCTTTCCCCATTGCAAGAAACATTTTTCTATAATTTTCTACCTGTTGTTCTTCTATTGTAGAATATTGTATTTTTCCAAGTTTAGTAACACCTTCTACCATTTCTGCAATTTCTTCGCCAAATT
Source organism: Clostridia bacterium (assembly GCA_045531335.1). Taxonomy (GTDB): domain Bacteria; phylum Bacillota; class Clostridia; order TANB77; family CAG-508; genus CAG-452. The sequence continues at coordinate 15,154 of JAZSDU010000040.1, read as the reverse complement.
CGTCTATAATATCTTCATGTGTAATTTCTGTATCTTCTACAACATCGTGAAGAAGCGCTGCCGCAATTGTACTATCATCTAATTCTAAATCAGCCAATATATATGCTACAGATAGAGGATGTATTATATATTCTTCTCCTGATAATCTTTTTTGTTCTTTATGGTTATCTTTTGCATATTGATATGCTTTTCTGATTAATTCACTATTTGATTTCGGATTATTTTCCTTCATTTTATTAATAATATTATCTATAGTAATTTCTTCTTTGATTTGCATATATTATTTCCTTTCCATTTAGATTGATTTCATAATATCTTTTATATTTATTTGTACAATTTCTTGATTTCCAAAATTATTTATTTCTAGAACTCCTGCTACATCTATTTTATCACCTAATGTATATTCTTCTGATAGATGTCCCAAATTAAATCCTATTGCATTTATTAAAAGATTATCATCTTTTAAAGTAAGTTTTAAATGTTTTCCTTCTGACAATGCTCTTATAGAATCTATTTTTAAGTTTTTATATACAAAAATTGGTGTTTTATTCTTTTCTCCAAACGGTTCCAACATTTCTAATTCTTTTACTGTTTCTTTATTTATATCTTTTGAAGTAATTACTCCATCTATTTTTATAACAGGTATAATATCTTTTATATCTTGTGAAATAGCAATTTCTTCAAACTTCTTTTTAAAATCACTATACATTTCTTTTCTTAAAGAAACCCCAACTGCCATTTCATGTCCGCCATATTTTTCTAAATAATCACTTGAATTAACAAGTGCTTCATGTAAATCGAATCCTGGAAGGCTTCTTCCTGAGCCTTTTCCCATTTCGCCCTCAAAACATATAAGTATTGTTGGTTTAAAAAACTTTTCTGCTATCTTTGATGCAACTATTCCAATTACTCCGTGATGCCAATTATCTCCACATAGTACTATACTATTTAATTTATTTAAATCTTCTTTTTCAAGTTCTGAAATTGCTTGTTCAAAAATTTCTTTTTCTTTTGATTGTCTTTGGGCATTATATTTATTTAACCTAGCTGTAATTTCTTTAGCTTCTTGTAAATCATCTGTTAAAAATAATTTTAATGCCTCGTTTTGGTATCCCATTCTACCACATGCATTAATTCTAGGAGCTACTCCAAATGAAATAGTATTAGAATCTATTTTTTTATAACCTGATTCCAATATAAGAGTCCTTAGTCCTATATTCTTAGTTTGCGCTATTAGTAATAATCCGTAATTTTGCTATAACTCTATTTTCATCAACTAATGGAACTATATCAGATATTGTTCCAACACACACTATATCTAAATATTTTAAATATTCTTTATCATCTAATCCTAATTTTATTGATATTGCTTGAATTAGCTTAAAAACCACTCCGCAACCTGCAAGTCCTCTAAATGGATATGTATTATCTCTCCTTTTTGCATCTATTATAGCAAGTGCTTTTGGGAGTTCTTCTAATTGTTCATGGTGGTCTGTTATAATTGTGTCTATTCCTAATTTATTACATAACTCTATTTCTTCTATTCCAGATATTCCACAATCTACTGTTATCATTAATGTATATTTTTCATTAATTATGTTTTCAATTGCTTCTTTATTTAATCCGTACCCTTCTTCCAATCTATTTGGAATATAATACCCAGCTTCTAATCCTCTCTCTGCCAAAAATTGTTTTAAAACTGTTGTACTAGTAATTCCATCAACGTCGTAATCACCATATATCATGACTTTTTCATTGTTTTCTATTGCCTTAATTATTCTATTTACCGCAGTTTCCATATCTGGCATTAAAAATGGATTATAAAAATCATTTCTTGTAGGATTTAAAAATTTCTTTATTTCATCATATTTTATTACTTCTCGATTAATCAAAATTTTAGCAAGTAAATTAGATATATTAAATTTATCTGATATTTCTTTTATTTCTTCTTCATTTACATCATAATATTCCCACTTTTTATTCATAAAATCGCTCCAAAATAAACATTTGTAATATTATATATCTTTTTAATCTTTTTTAAAAGGGGTTTTTAGGATTTTTTTATTGAATATATGTTTGCAATTTTATGTAAATAATGGTATAATATAGAAAGCAAAATCCCTTTATATTAAAAGACTCACTTGAGTCTTAGATAGGAGATGAACCTATGTTTTTAGAAATGCCAAAAAGTTTGGTGTGCCCAGTTGCTTATTTAATCAACCAGGTTCCCAATTGGCAAGATTTTGAATCCATATATATTAATTCTTCTGTTTATGATGGAATCAAAGAAAATTCTCTCTTCAAACTGGATGATAATATGTGGCTCAAAAAAGAAAACAAGGCGCAAGGTGAATATTCTCCATCACTTTCTTATAGGCTAAGACAAATTTCTTTTGACTTATGGATTGTAGAATGGATAGAATATAATGGTATTCGTAAATATTTCACCAGCAAACCTATAGGCTCAGTTTGTATTTCATATGAGCATGCAGCCTAAAAAAATAAACACCTTGTCTATAATAAAGACAAGGTGTTATTTTTTATTGTTCTATTTCATATATATTTTCTTCATCTTCTTCTATCTCTACAATACTTTCTTCTTCCATTGTATTCATATTAGTTGATTTTATTAATCCTTGTGACAATGTATATAATGAATCATTTATATAAATAATTCTTTCTACTGCTTTTGTATAATCATAATCTCTATAACCATCTTGAATTTGCATATGCGCAATTGTTCCTTTTAAAGTAAACCCTTTTTCTAAATCTAATCCATATACTATTGCGCCTTGAAATTTTAATTTAGTTCTATATTCTCCTGTTTGTTCAGATATAGATATTGGAAAAGCTATTATATTCTTTTCTTTTGAAAATAATAATGCTTTATGGTTATATAGTAATTCTGAATAAGTTCCTTTTTCTCCTATATCTACTGAATATAATTCCTTTGGATTATTTGGATTACTTACATCAAATAAAGCCATTTTCATACCATCAGTTACTACTCCACCATATTCATTAGTTTTTGTATTTTCTCCAAATCCAATTATATGGTTATCATCATATGGATGTAAGTATTTACTATAACCTGGTATTTTTAATTCTCCAAGAACTGTAGGACTTGTAGGTTCAGACAAATCTATAACAAACAATGGATCTGTTTCTACAAAAGTTACCATATATGCTCTATTTCCCATAAATCTAACTGAATAAATTTTTTCTCCTTTAGCTAGATTTTCTACTCTTCCTATTATTTCTAAATTTTCATTAAGAACATATAAATTGTTCGTATTTGTCTCAGAATTCCAGCTTTCAGAATCAGTTGTAGCTATTCTAAAATATCCATCCTTTTCATCCATAGAAAATTGATTTAGTACCTCTCCTGGCACACTTCCGGCATTTACATATGTTGCTTTTGAATCTTCTAATTTAAATTTATATATATATGTGTTTACATCATAATTATTATAATATCCATATGCCTTTGTATCTCTATATTCACGTTTCACTCTAGTTATATACAAATTATCTTGTGATGAATATATTTCACTTCCAGCACCTAAATAAGTATCTATATTTGCTTTTTGATTATTATTAACATTAAAACCTACAACATTCAAATATGAAGTATCTTCACTTTCAGGAAAATAATAAATATCTTGATATGCAATAGTCTTTTCTGTATTAGCTATAGCAGTGTCTTTATATTTAGGTTTAAATTCTTCTTCATCTATTTCATCTAATTCTTTATTTCTAAGTAAATATGAGTATATATATTTGTTAGATATAAAATATAGCTCATCTTCTATCATTCTTGATGATAAATAATTACCTTCTACTTCAACTTCTCTTTCTAATTTTGGATTAACTTTTTCTTCCACATTATATACTTTTGCAATAGTAGTTGTTTTATTTCCTACTGAGTAAATACTGTCGACTTCAATCAACTTATTATAATTATTGTTGTTTTTTTGCCCTATTATAACTAATTTATTTTGATATATATATAATTCAGTTGGATAAAAATCTCCTTGTTCATATTCTAATTCAGAAATAATTTTTAAATTTGAATTGTTTTTAGCATTTACTATTACTATCTTATTATCCGCAACATAATATATATAATTGCCATCTGTCTTTACAATATCTGCTTCTTCTACTCCTTCTACTTGTACATTAGTTTTAGAATAATCAGTACTATCTTCTGTTTCTGTTTTTTCTGTAAGATTTGCACTGCTTGAGTTTATTGTTGCATCTGATATTATACCATCTTTAAATATTACATCATTTTCTAAACCTTGCTTCTTTATTATATTATATAATTTTTCAAAATTTTCTAATTTTGGCAATCCATTATTTTCTTCTACTACTTTTATTGGAGTTGCTTTATTTTTATTATTATTCATAGGTACAACAATAGATATTGCAATTACAAATATAATAATTGATGTTGCAAGTACTGAATATATTCTCCTATAATTTCTCTTTTGTGTTACTTTTTCTAACGTTTTTATCTTTAAATTTTTATCTACTTCTATTTCATTAATAGCATCAATATATTCTTTCTTTTTCATTATTCTATACCACCTTCAACTTTTTCTTTTAATTTTTCGCGTGCACGTGATAATCTAGATTTAATTGTATTTTCATTTATTTTTAGTATTTTGCTAATTTCACTTATTTTATAATCTTCATAATAAAATAAATAAATGATCGTCCTATATTTTACTGGTAATTCTTGGACTGCATAATAAATATCATGTCTCTCCTTTGTTTCAAATATTATATCTTCTTTCATTTCTGTTGTGTTTTTTAAAAAAGAACTATTTAATAAATTTTTGCTGCAATTTATTGTAACTCTAATAAGCCAAGCTTTTTCATGTTCTTCATTTTCAAACTCAGGCATTTTTCTTGCTAATCTTAAAAACACTTCTTGATATACATCTTCACTATTTTCTCTAGTGTTAGTTCTAGTTAATGCTAATCTATACACCATATTTGAATATTTTTCTATCATCATTTCTAAATATTTTTCTTTGTTTAAATAGACCATTTATATCACCTTTCATAAATAATACCATAAAAAAATAAAAAAAGTTGCATTTGTTTTAATTTTTTTATGTGTTTAATTATTTAATTGTTGTTTGTGTTATGTAAAAAAGGAACCTTTTTTATCAAGGTTCCTTTAAGGCTTCTATATTAAACAATTTCTTCTTTTTTAGTTGTTTTCTTTTTTGTTGCAGTTGTAGTCTTTGTTTTTGCTGTAGTTTTCTTTGTAGCTGTTTTAGTTCCTACATCTTTTTTTGTACTACTTTTAGCTGTTGTAGTCTTTTTTGTAGATGTTTTTTTAGGCTTTTCTTCAACTTCGTTTGCTGCTTTTTTAGATTTTGATGTACTACTAGCAACTTTAGAAGTTGTTTTTTTATTTGTTTGTTTTTTTACTGATTCTTTTTTAGTAGTTGCTTTCTTACTTTCTTTTTCTGTTTCTACTTCTTCTACTACATTTTCTGTAACAGGTAATTCTTTTTTAACTTTCTTTGTATTTTTTGTTTCTTTTTTCTCTTCTCTATTCTCTATTTCTTTGTTTTCTTCTATACCTGGTAGACAAAGATTTAATATTATTCCTACTATTGCAGCTAAACTCATTCCTGATATTGTAACTGATAAGTCACCACTTGTAATTGATATTGCAGCTCCTCCTAGTCCTAAAACAAGCATTGCAGATGCAACTATTACATTTTTGGTATTGTTAAAATCTACTTTGTTTTGTACTAATACTTTTAATCCATTTACAGCTATAAATCCATATAGAAGTAATGAAACCCCTCCTAGAACTGCATTTGGAATTGTAGATACTAATGCTGTAAATTTACTAAAAAATCCTAAAACTATAGCTATAATTGCAGCTAATCCTATTACCCATACTGATGCAACTTTTGTCATTCCAACTACTGAAGTATTCTCTCCATATGTTGTATTTGCAGGTCCCCCAATCAATCCAGCAAAAAATGTTGCAATACCATCTCCTAATAATGTTCTGTCTAATCCTGGCTCTTTTAATAAATCTCTATTTATTATACTACCTAATGCTGTATGGTCACCAATGTGTTCTGCCATTGTAACTAATGCTATTGGTGCTATTGTAAGCACTGCTGAAAAGTTTGGTGTATAGTGTATGAAAGGTATAACAAAATTTGGCAATCCTACTATTGCCGCTTCGGCAAGTGGTGAAAAATCAACTATACCTACAGCTATTGCTGTTAAATATCCTGATACAATACCTATTAAAAATGGTATTACTTTTAAAAATCCTTTTGCTGCTACTGCAACTACTGCAGTAACTAAAAATGAAACTAATGCAACTACTAATGGTTGCCATTGTAATTCTGTTCCCGCTGTTAATCCTATTTGTCCTATTGCTGATGGTGCAAGTCCAAGTCCTATAATCATTATCATTGGTCCTATTACTACTGGTGGTAACAATTTGTTTATCCAGTTCTTGCCTATAAGTTTTACTATAATAGCAAATACTATATAAACTAATCCAACTGTCATAATCCCTGTCATAGCTCCAGAAGTTCCACCTTTTAAATATGCTGCTATAAGTGGCGCAATAAATGCAAATGAACTTCCTAAATAAACAGGTGATTTTCCTTTAGTACATAATATATATATTAATGTACCAATTCCTGATGAAATAAGTGCAACTGGTATTGTAAGCACTTCCTCTCCTGCTCCTGAATTTACTAGTATTGGAACTAATATTGTAGCACCAAACATAGCAAAAACATGTTGAATCGCAAGTATTATCCATTTACCAATACTTGGTTTTTCATTTACGTCTAGTAGTAAACTACTTTTTTCTTCCATAATTCTCCTCCTAAATCACATGTTAAAAGACACTACATTACTCTATAGTGTCTTTATTTATTCTAATCAGATATTACTACATTTTTTTACAAAATGCAAGTTTTAAAAATCAAAATTTAAATATGAAAATTTACTATCTTCAAATACTTTAATGTCCTCTATTATCTTTTTTGCTTCATCTGACAAGTCAGTTACTCTTTTTGATATATTATCATTCTCAATTAAAGGATTTATATATCTTTTCTTCGCTTTTATTGATACACAATATTTATCTTTTACTTCTATATCACTTCTTCCAATTTCAGTAGAATTTTGAAAGTTTTCTATTATATTAACCATTTTTTTATCTGCTTGTTTTTTTATTTTTTCTATAATTTCACTTTCAGACATTTTATACAAATCCGTTTCTTGTATATATCCTTTATTCATTGATTTTTTTAAATAATCTGTCCAAAATTGCATGATAAAATTAACTTCATTCCCTCCTGATATTAAAAGCCATAACTTATTTGCATTAAAAATGAATTCTTCTGCTATATTTAAATTATTAAAACCTAATTCTATTTCATCTTTTTCATTTTTTAATATTGATATATTTTTATATATTTTATTAACTTTATTTAAATCAAATATTCCGTCTATTTCTAACCCATCACTAAATGTATATTCTAATCTATCTGCAGATAGCATTGGTGTATCATTATCTGCTATTGGATACATATGATAATCACAAACTTCTTCTACTTTTATTTTATCTCTATTTAGTAATTCCATAATTTCTTTTGAATTTTCTATCATATATTTAGTCAAATCTTCTGTTGATTCTTGATTTAAATAATCTCCCTTCATAAAATCTACAATATGACTAAATGCAGGTGTTGATATATCATGAAACAATCCTGCTAATGTTTGCTTTTTATCTTTTGTAAATTTCCATACAATTAAAGCTACTCCTATACTATGTTTTAATCTTGAATTAAAGTTTTTTATTTTTAAAATTTTTGTATGGTCACATCCTGGAAACATACTTATTCCATCTAGTCTAAGCATAGCTGGTGTTTCTATATATTCTCTTAAAAACTCAGGAAATTCTTCTGATAAGATTTTATAATATTGTTTTGTTTCTTCACTTAAACTATCTAAATATTTCATAAATTACTCCTCTTTACAAATAGTTTAAAAATTAACAGCTTGCGAATAAACACATAGCTGTTATTTTCAAATTATGATTTAGTAATCTTAACCTTTATTGTACTTGATTTGCAATTTTGTTATTAACAACACCTTCTATAGATTGTGTCCATATTTCAATGCAATTTTCTAATGCTTGTTTTGTATACCATGCATATGGTGATGTTACCATTACATTACCTTCATAATTATTTAAATCATCATTTGCATTTTCAAATGCAAATCCATATAATTCTTTTGTTTTTACTTTATTAAGTATAAGCTCTTTATTAAATACATCTGTTCCAATTATGCTAATTATACTTGATGTGTTCTTCATTGAATTTATTAAATCGTCTGTAATAATATTTTTTGTTTCATCATTTATTAAAAATGTAGGGAATATAAAATCTGCTGTTTTAAATATTTCATCTAATTCTTGATATTCGAATCTATCATTTCTTGTATTTTTAGACCAATATGAAACATTCATTCCCATTCCTTTTAAAATCTCTCCAAGTCTTGTTCCAATACTTCCTAATCCTATAATTCCTACTTTTTTCCCTTTTACTTGTGATTGCAAATAATTTTCTGAAAAATCTTCTTTTAAATTGTTTTTAAATTGTAACGGCATTTTTCTTGCAACAGCCATCATTAAGAAACATGCATATTCAGCTACTGAATCTGTTGAATATTTAGGAACATTTGTTATAGCAATATTTCTTTTACTGCAAAAATCTAAATCTATATAGCTATATGATGTTGTCATTAAACAAATTCCTTTTAAATTTGGTATTTTTTCTATTAAATCATTTGGGAAACTCCAATCTGTTAAATCTGGATCTAATGCTATTACTTTAGGTTCATTAGAATTAATATACTCTGAATTATACATATCATGTTTTTCTTCTATGAATTTTATATCTCCTATTGTTCCCAATCTTTCTATTTGTTCGTTTGTAAAATTATTTTTATTAGCAATAATATAAATTTCCATTATTAATTCCTCCCTAAAAAACATCTTATTTACTAACAATATTGTTTACTTCATCTATTATGTCTTCAAGATTGCATTCTTTTACTTCGTCACTGTTTCTTAGTTTTAATTCTACTATATTATCTCCAATTTTCTTTCCAACTGTTATTCTTAATGGGATTCCTATTAAATCCATATCATTAAATTTTACTCCGGCTCTTTCTGTTCTATCATCTATTAGGCAGTCTATTCCCATTTCATTTAATTTTTTATAAAGTTCATTTCCTGCATTTAATTGTTCTTCATCTTTTGGATTTATAACAACAATTGCAACTTTATATGGAGCTACACTTATTGGCCAAATTATTCCTTTCTCATCATTATTTTGCTCTACTATAGCTGCAGCAATTCTTTCTATTCCTATACCATATGAACCCATAACTACTGGATTAAGTTCATTGTTTCCATCTAAATAGTTTAACCCCATTCCTTCTGAGTATTTTGTTCCTAATTTAAATGTGTTTCCAACTTCTATTCCTTTTTTGAATACTAATTTTCCACCACATTTTGGACAAATATCTCCTTCTTTAACATTAACTATATCTCCAACTATATCATATTTAAAGTCTTTTACATTTGCATTTATATAGTGGTATCCTTCTTTATTTGCTCCGCAGCAGAAGTTTGTCATATTTAGTACTTCAGCATCTACTACTATTTTTGCATCTAATCCTATAGGTCCTGTATATCCTGCAACAGCATTTGATGTTGCTATTAATTCATCATTTGCAAAAGCAATTTCTTTTCCACCTAATAGTTTAAGAACTTTAGATTCATTTAATTCTCTATCTCCTCTTATAAATAAGATAACCAGTTCATTATCTACATTCATAAGCATTGCTTTAACAGTTTGTTTTATATCTAATTTTAAGTAATCGCAAACCTCTTCGATAGTGTGATGGTTTGGAGTTGCTACTAATTCTAATTCTTTTTCTTCTACATTTTCTTTTTCTGAAACTACATTTTTACTAATTTCTATGTTTGATGCATAATCACAAGAATCACATAAAACAAGAATATCTTCACCTGTATCACTTATTGCTTGGAATTCTTCAGATAATAATCCACCCATAACACCTGTATCAGCTCTTACTATAACAAAGTCTAATCCTACAGTTTCAAATACTTTTTTATATGCTTCAAACATTTTGTTATATGATTTATCTAATCCTTCTAAATCTGTATCAAAACTATATGCATCTTTCATTGTAAATTCTCTTGTTCTAATCAAACCTAATCTTGGTCTCATTTCATCTCTGAATTTTGTTCCTATTTGATATATTGTATATGGTAAATCTTTGTATGATCTAACTTTATTAAGTGAAACTAATGCAAACATTTCTTCATCAGTTGGTCCTAATGCATACTTTCTATTTACTCTATCATGAAGTGAGAACATTGAACTTCCAAAATTTTCTGCTCTACCTGTTCTTTCAAATATTTCTATTGGTATTAATGATGGCATAACAACTTCTGTTGCACCTTTTTCATTCATGCAATTTCTTACTATCTCTTTTATATTTTCTGTAAGCTTAACTCCTAATGGAAGTTTTGCATATATACCATTACTAACTTTTGTAATATATCCTCCTCTTACTAATAGATTTCCAGATACTGAATCTTCATCACTTGCATTTTCTCTTAATGTATAAAAAAACTCTTCACTTAATCTCATTTAAAATTCTCCTTTCATAGACTACATTAATTTATACGGGCGGACAGAGGCGTCCGCCCCTACATATAATTCAAATTGTAGAGAACGCCTCCCACGCCGAATCGCAATATAAAAAAACAACGCCCTAAATTTTAACAATTTAGGGCGAATATCTTATCCGTGTTACCACCTATATTTAGAATTACTTCTACACTCTGCTAATGTCTACATTTATTATTTCAACATTATATCCTATGATAACGGTGGATTTCCGATAAAGCTTACTTTTAAATTTCTGCTTTACAGCTCCAAGACTGGTTCTATATTTAATTCCTTAAAGTTTTTCACCAACCAACTCTTCTCTGAAAGTTCATAAATATATACTATTTCTCTTCATTGCTTTTAATATAACAATATATTTATACCATAATTAAGCTCATTTGTCAATGTAATTGTATTGTTGCTGTTGCTGTTTTTCATGGTGTGCATATTACTGCAATAGTACTGCTGTACGAAATTTTATATGTTTAACTTTTAGTTTACTTTTCATATGTAACAACTTTTATATTGCACAATTCTTGTAATGCATACTCACTATTATTTTTTCCTAAACCTGATTTTTTATATCCTCCAAATGGATTACATGGTCTTAAATAATATAAATTATTCCATGCTATCATTCCAGTTTTTAACTCTTTTACAACTTTATCAAATTTATTTCTATCTGTTGTATAAACATATCCCCCTAATCCATATTCTGTATCATTTGCAATTTCTATTGCTTCTTCTATTGTTTCGAATTCTATTATAGGCACAACTGGTCCAAAAACTTCTTCTTTATATACTCTCATATCTTTTGTAATGTTCGTTAAAATAGTTGGTAAATAGTAATTCCCTTTAGTATTTTCTAATCGTTTTCCACCACAAATTATTTTTGCACCTTTATCAATTGCATCTTGTACTTGTTCTTCTAATTTCTCTAATTGTTCAATAGAAACTATTGGTCCAATTTCTGTTTCTTCATCTAATGGATTACCAATATGCTTTGCTTCAATACATTCTTTGTATTTATTACAAACCTCTTCAAATTTACTTTTATGTACTATAAGCCTTTTTTGCCCATCACATATTTGTCCTGAATTAGCAAATTTATTTATATACATTGATTCAATAACACTATCTATATCAGCATCTTCAAATACAATTCCAGGTGCAGAACCTCCACATTCTAATACTGCATCTATGAACTTTTCTCCTGCAACTCTATATAAGCTTTGTCCTGTTTTTGTACTCCCTGTAAAACATATTAAATCTATATCTTGTTCTACTAGTTTTTTTCCTACATCTCCTGCACCATAAATTACACTATACACGTCTTTCGGTAATACACTTGCTACCATATCATAAATATATTTGCTACATAATGGTACAAGTTCAGAATGTTTTATAATTACAGTATTTCCAACAATTAAATTAGTAACTGCTTGCCATACAAAACTTGAAAAAGGGAAATTCCAAGCTATAATAACACCTACTACTCCTTTAGGTTCAAATATAATTTTATCAATTTCATTTCCATCTTCATATGTAATTTTTTCTCCTATAGCTTTTTCTGCATTATTCATATACCATTCAATGCATTCTAATCCACTATCTACATCATATAAAGATTCAGAAATTGGCATTCCCATTTCATTTGTTAATAATTCTGCAAATTCTTGTTTTTTATTTTTAATAACATCGCACAACTTTTGTATGTACTCAATTCTCTTTTCTAAACTTAATTGTCCCCAAACTTTACTTGCTTCTTTACTTCTATTAAAAATATCCTCTATTTCATTTAATTTGGTCTCTTGTAATTCTCCAAGTAATTCATTATTAGCTGGATTATATGATTTCATCATAATATTACCTCTCTTTCTTTATAAATCCTCTTCATTTATAAGAGGAATAATATCTATTGCTGGTTCTTCATAAGGATGAACTTTTCTTAATTTTTTACAATATTAATATAACATATTTAATACATCTTTCCATTAATCTATTTTCTCTTATCTATAATATCAACAACTTCACCTATATACATTCTATGTATAGGCTCTGTTTTATAAAATCTATCTACTTCACTTTGTGGAATACTATCTACATTTATATTATTAATATCTAAATCTTGAAAATAAATTTTTTTACATACAATTGTTAATTTTGCTTCTTTAAATGAGGTAGTATCTTTTAAAAATTCTGGTGTTAATTTTGTTAGTTCAATCTTATTTATATTTCTTCCAGATTTGCTACCCAGTATTCCTAAATCTTTTTTATATTCTTTATCATAAAAACTTATAGTAAAATATTCATTTTTTTCCATAAATTCATAAGTATATCTAATTGGTTTTACATAGACTGTAACCACCGGTTTGTTCCATATTGTTCCTAAACCTCCCCAGCTAATTGTCATAGTATTAAATTTTCCTTTTACTCCACAAGTCAATAAAGCCCATTCCTGATCAATCGCATAAAACGGTGCTAAGTTAAAATTTTTCAAATCCATCTTCTTCTCCTTAATTTTAAAATTAAATATATTTATTTAATTCTTTTAAAAATAACTCTCTATCCAATTTGCTTAAATCTCTGTCGAAAGCTAATAAAGAATCAGTAATTTCTTCTCCCATCCATATTAATCTTTTATATTCTTTCATTTCTTTTTTAGTTTTAAATTTTACTTCTATTCTTATTAGGCCCTCATATATACCACAATATTTCTTTATTGATATTTTTTCATCATCTAAATACACATAACTATCTCTAATAATTTCTTTATAGGCTTTTTTCTTCAAATCCTCAAATTCATTTATGTCAATTTTTTCTCTTGATACAATATTATTATCCATTAAAACTTGTTTTTCATATATATCATATTTTTTTTGAATTCGCAAATTATCATTTATATAATATCTTTCATATCTTATAGGAATACTAAAATTTAGATTTTTTAAATTTTCGGTATTTTTTAAAATAAATCTTCGCGTTAATCTATTATTCATATTTCCTCCTAAATTTTATATTTTAATGTAATATTATAATCTTCAAATCCATTTTTCATATAAAAATTAATTGCTTTATTATTTTTAGCTGAAGCTGTTACTTTTATATTTTGTACATTCTTTTCTTTGCAATATTCCTTAAATTCATTGATTAATAACGTTCCTATTCCAAATCTTCTATATTCTTCATTTATATACATATTATCTAATTCTGCAAAAGTTTCTGTTATATAACTTACTTCTTTACAAATAGTTCCTGCTAAATAACCTGCTATTTTTCCTTCTGCCTCAGCTATAAATATTATTTGATTATTTATCATATATTCGAAATATTTCTTACCTTCTTTTTCAAAAGGCCATCCTACTTTTAAAGTATCATCAAAATTATTATATTCTAACTCGAAAAGAGAATTGTTTAAATCTTGTATATAACTTAAATCATTTATATTTGCTCTTCTAATATTTATTTCCATACATTTATCACCTTTTAAAATTATATCATATGCTCTTATTAAAGTATACTATAGCTTTTAATAAATTTCTTAAGCAAGGCTTTGTAAGAGCGGGCGATTAAAAACCTCCCCTGCATTACTCTACATTTTTTTATTATACATTTAAATTCCATAATTACGGGTCGCCGAGGACTGCGACCCCTACATAATTTATTGAGTCCTTCCTTTTAAAATGCAAAATAAAAAGTCTGTTTTTAAACAGACTTTTTATTTTGGCTCCCCAAGTTGGACTCGAACCAACGACCTATCGGTTACTTTACTACATTAATTTTCATTAACATTGTATAAATACAATTTGTAGTCTGGACTTTATCTTTACCATATCTTTCGATTTAGGTAGGTGGTGTAAAGTCTCTACACATAGCTTTCGCCTTGCTCGGTATTGTCGTGTAACTTTTGTTACTTACGAGTTTCACCGAATTAGCCACCTTCTCATCTATAGATTTCTCTATAGAGCTGCTAACATTCAACAGCCGAGCGCTCTACCAACTGAGCTATTGGGGAATATATATAAATCTGGCGACGACCTATGTTTCCAGCAGGGTAACCCGCAAGTATTTTCGGCACTGGCAAGCTTAACTTCTGTGTTCGGAATGGGAACAGGTGGGACCTCGCCGTCATAATCACCAGAAAATTGTAAACTTTTTAATGTTCTTTTTCAAGTACGCTTTGTATTATAATATATTAATTTCCATTTTGCAATATTTAATACAATTTTTTTTAATTTTTTTCAGCACACTCAAAAATATATAGACAAAGAATGTATTGGTTAACTTTTGATTCTACCGTTTTTGCTTAACTCTTCTCGGACGACTGATAGTCGCCCCTACCTTTTTATGGTTAAGCCCTCGATATATTAGTATTGGTC
>JAZSDU010000015.1:0-12115 GCA_045531335.1 Clostridia bacterium | reverse complement strand
GACAGACCCGAATAGTCTACTTTAAATCAAAGTAGACTATTGGGGTCTGTCCCCTTTTGTCTATTTTATTCCTAAGATCTTCTTAACTCTTTCAATATCTTCAGATGTTGCAGAACATACTCCTTCTAATTCATATTCAAGCCCAAGATTTTCCCATTTAGATTTTCCAAGTTCATGATAAGGAAGTAATTCTATATTTTGTACATTTTTTAATGAACTAATAAATTTTTTTAATTCTAACAAATCATTTTCATTATCAGTAATTCCAGGAATTATAACTTGCCTAATCCATACGGGTATATTATTATCACTTAAATATCTAGCAAATTCTAGTTCTTTCTTATTAGAAAAACCAACTAAATTTTTGCTCTTTTCATCATTTATGTGCTTTATATCTAATAAAACTAAATCAGTAATACCAAGTAATTCCTTTATATCATCTGTTATATCAACCATTCCAGAAGTATCAATTGCTGTAGGAATATTACGTTTTTTTAATTCTTTAAAAAGAGTTATTAGAAATTTTACTTGTAATAGTGGTTCTCCACCAGTTACAGTAACTCCACCTCCAGAAGGAAGTATATATGAAGTGTATCTTTCAATTTTATTTATCAATTCATCTACAGAAGTTAATGTACCACCATTTACATCCCAAGTATCTCTATTATGGCAGTATTTACATTTTAAACCGCAACCTTGCATAAATATAACAAATCTTATTCCAGGTCCATCAACTGTACCAAATGATTCTATTGAATGTATTCTAGCATATTTGTTTCTATCAAAATTTTCCATATACTGCTCCTTTTAATTATATTAATTTAAGTAATAATTTAGTGCTTTTGTGACGGACACAAGGCCTACCTCTACATATTATCACATAAAAATTAATAAAAAACAACCCCCATGATGTCATGGGGGAATGTATATTTATTAGATTCTGTCTTGAATTGTTCTGTTAATTACATCTAATTGTTGTTCTCTTGTTAATTTAGTGAATTTAACAGCATATCCAGAAACTCTTATTGTAAGTTGAGGATATTTTTCAGGATGTTCCATTGCATCTTCTAGTAAAGCTCTATCAAATACGTTAACATTAATGTGGTGTCCATGTTTTCCAAAGAATCCATCTAACATATTTACTAGGTTAGATATTCTAGAATCGTCTTCTTTACCTAAAGCTTTTGGTGTTATAGCGAATGTGTAAGATATTCCATCCTCTGAATGTGAATATGGTAATTTTGCGATACTATTAAGTACTGCAAGAGAACCGTTAGTATCTCTACCATGCATTGGATTTGCACCAGGTCCGAATGGAGCTCCAGCACGTCTTCCATCAGGTGTGTTTCCTGTGTTTTTACCGTAAACTACATTAGAAGTGATTGTAAGTATTGATAGAGTAGGTTTTGATTTACGATATGTTTTTTGCTTTCTAAGTTTTCTCATAAATGTTTTAACAATATTAACTGCTATTGAGTCAACTCTATCATCATCATTTCCATATTTAGGGAAGTCGCCTTCTATTTCGTAATCTGTTATTAAACCAGTTTCATCTCTAACAACTTTTACTTTAGCATATTTGATTGCAGATAAAGAATCAGCAACTACTGATAATCCTGCTATACCACAAGCCATAGTTCTTAAGATATTTTGATCATGTAAAGCCATTTCTAGACTTTCATAAGCATATTTATCATGCATGTAATGAATTATATTTAGAGCATTAACATAAACTCTAACAACCCAATCCATCATATTATCAAATTTTTGCATAACATCATCATAATCTAAATATTCTGTTGTTACAGGTTCGAATCTTGGAGAAACTTGTTTTCCAGACATTTCATCTCTACCACCATTTATAGCATATAATAGAGTTTTAGCTAAATTACATCTTGCTCCAAAGAATTGCATTTGTTTACCTGTTCTCATTGCAGAAACGCAACATGCTATAGAATAGTCGTCTCCCCAATATTCTCTCATTAAATCATCATTTTCATATTGAATAGATGATGTTTTTATAGATAACATTGTACAGTATTTTTTAAAGTTTTCTGGTAATTTTAAAGACCATAAAACAGTTAAGTTTGGTTCAGGAGCAGGGCCTAAATTTTCTAAAGAGTGTAGAGTTCTAAAAGAATTTTTAGTAACTAATGTTCTACCGTCAACACCCATTCCTCCTATTGATTCAGTTACCCAAACTGGATCCCCACTAAATAAAGCATCATATTCAGGAGTTCTTAAGAATCTAACCATTCTTAATTTCATAATAAAATGATCCATTAATTCTTGAGCTTCTGCTTCTGTTAAAATTCCATTTTGTATATCTCTTTCAATATAGATATCAAGGAATGTTGAATTTCTACCAATACTCATTGCAGCACCATTTTGTTCTTTTGTTGCAGCAAGATAACCAAAGTATAGCCATTGAATAGCTTCTTTAGCATTTTGAGCTGGTTTTGAAATATCATATCCATATTTTAAAGCCATTTCTTTTAATTGTTTTAATGCTGATATTTGGTCATTTACTTCTTCTCTATCTCTAATGATATCAGAGAATATAGTAGGGTATTCTAAAGATTTTAAACTTCTTAGTTTTGCTTCAATTAAAGCATCTATTCCGTATAAAGCAATTCTTCTGTAATCTCCTATAATTCTTCCTCTACCATAACCATCAGGTAATCCTGTAATTATATGAGAACTTCTAGCTGCTCTTATTTCAGGTGTATAAGCAGCGAAAACACCATCATTATGAGTTCTTCTATAATTATGAAATATTTTTTCAACCTCTGAAGAAACTTCTAGGCCTTGAGCTTCACAAGATTTTTCTACAATTCTTATTCCTCCATTTGGCATAATAGCTCTTTTTAAAGGTTCATCAGTTTGTAATCCAACAATTTGTTCTAAAGTTTTATCTATATAACCAGCCTCATGACTTGTTATTGTAGAAACTGTTTCTGTATCTACTGATAGAACACCACCATTATCTTTTTCTTTTTTGTATAAATTTAAAACTTCATCCCACAATTTTTTTGTAGATTCAGTTGCTGGAGTTAAGAAACTATGATCACCTTCATATGGTGTATAATTAGTTTGGATAAAATTTCTAACATTTATTTCATTTTTCCAATCTCCATTTTTAAAGTTTTTCCATTCTTGAAAATCCATTTTAATACTCCTTTCATTATATATTATATTATTATTAAACTAAATTAGGTCCGCATAACATTATTAATAAACATAAATGCGCCACTATTAATATTACCATATGAGAACAAAAATATCAACAAAATATAACAAAAAAATAAAAAAATTATTAAAATATGTTTTATATGAAAAATTTATGATATACTAATTAAAAATGTAGTATTCAAGGAGTTAAATAAGCATGAAACGAAAAAAAATAAATGATAGAAAATTTTTAAGGAATATAGCAATTGGAATAATTTCGTTATTAGTTGTTGCATTTATAATAAATGTAGCACCACGGATATAAAAGAGATAAATATAAAGATGTAATAAATCTAATAGTAAATGAAGAGAATAGAACTGAGCAACTAAAACATGATATATATGTTAATGAAAATGATACAGTGTATATATCAGAAGAAGATGTAAGGAACTTATTTGATAGTACTATATATTTTGATTATGAATATAATCAAATAATAACTACATCCGACACAAAAGTTGCAAATATAGCTATTGATGAGAAAAAGATGACAGTTAACAATTCTAATATTAGTATGTTAGATTCAATAATTAAAATAAATGATAACATATATCTACCTATATCTGATATGGAAATAGTATATAACATCAAAATAGAATATATTCAAAATACAAATAGAGTAATAATAGATGAATTAGATAAGGGAATGATAAGAGCAACAGTTTCAGAAGACACAGACATAAAGTTTAAACCAAGAGGTTTATCAAAAGAAATAGGAGTTTTGAAAAAAGGGGAAACAGTAAATTGCTTCTATACTACAAGCAAGGGTTGGAGACAAATAAGAACAAGTGATGGAGTGATCGGATATATAAAAGCAAATAAACTATCAAATGAATACATAATAAGACAAGATATGCTAGAAAGAGGAGAAGCAACTAAAATTTCAAAAGATGAATATTCAAATAAAACATTTGAAATACAAGGAAAAAAAGTAGTAATAAAAAATGTATTTAATATAAATCAAAGTGATATACAAGTTTCTAATGACTCAAATACAAATAATGAAAAACAAAAAATGTGGGCATTAATATCTAATTCATCAGTAGAAAATCAAGGTAATGAAATATTAAAAGGGATATTAAATGATTATAAAACTAGGACAACTTTTATCGATTTAATTGTAAAAAAGGCTATAGAAAATGATATAAACGGAATTTGTATAGATTTTACAGGTATAGAAGATAAAGAAAGTATGAAAAGATTTGTGATAGAAAGTGCTCCAAAACTAAGAGAAATTGGAATAAGTACATGTATAGTATTAAATGAAAATGTAGAAAAACAAGATTATATTAATATAGTAGATTATATAGTTGAATAAAGGAGAATAGATGGAAGAACTATTAAATAAACTAGGGAAAAGGAATTTAATAATTGCTGGAGTAGTAGGAATTATACTATTAATATCTATTATTATTTTAAGTGTATATATGGTATCTATATCGCCAGTAAATAAAAAGAATCAAGCAGAAATAAAGGTAACTATACCACTTGGAAGTGGAACAAGTAAAATAGCAGAAGTACTAAAAGAAAATAAAATTATAAGAAGTGAAACTGCATTTAAAATATATGTTAAATTAAATAAAATATCGGACTTTCAAGCAGGAACATATTATCTTAAACAAAGTATGAATTTAAAAGAGATAACTGATATGCTAAAAACAGGTATAATGCATGACCCAAATCAAATTAGCTTAACATATGTAGAAGGAAAAAATATCAGATGGCTTGCAAGTAAAATATCTGAGATAACAAATAATACAGAAGAAGATGTATATAATGTATTGAATGACGAGCAATATATAAATTCTTTAATAGAACAATATTGGTTTTTAACAGATGATATAAAAAATGAAAATATATATTATAGCTTGGAAGGTTACTTATTCCCAGATACTTATATGATAGAAAACAAAGATACAGAAATAGAAAAAATTTTTGAGAAAATGTTAGACAGAACAGAGAATATATTAGAAGAATATAAAGACGAAATTGAAAATAGCAAGTATAGTATACACGAGATATTAACTATTGCTTCAATAATAGAAATGGAATCTATGAATGATGAAGGAAGAAAAGATGTATCTAGTGTAATATATAATAGATTAGAAATGGGTATGCCAATTCAAAGTGATGTTACAACATATTATGCATTTAAAGTAGATATGGGGGAAAGAGATTTATATCAAAAAGAAATTGATTCATATAATCCATACAATACAAGAGGACCAAGAATGGAAGGAAAATTACCAATAGGACCAATATCATCTGTAAGTAAAAACAGTATAGAGGCAGCTTTGAACCCAAGCAGTACAGAATATATATTTTTTGTTGCAGATAAAAATGGAAAGCTATATTTTAGCAAAACAGACGAACAGCATAATCAAATTATAAATAAATTAAAAAACCAAGGATTATGGTTTGAATATTAAAAAACTCACCCACAAGTTGTTACTTGTGGGTGAGAAGGTTTTTAGAAAATTATAATTTTTCTAAGATGCAAGGAATTGCTTCAATTTGTTCAGAAAATTGATTAAAAGAAAATTCGTTATCAAACTGGATGTAAATTTTAATAGAATCCAAAGGACAATTATCTTTTTTAAAAATGATGTTTTCCGAGGGAACGCCTATATTTAAGGCCAAATTCTTAACATTTTCTGAGTGTTCTTGAGAGATTCTTGCATTAAAACTAAGTGACATTACGATTACCCCTTTTTATAAAAATTTAACTCAGAAAATATATACCAAAACATAGTAAAAATCAACAAAAACACGTCGATGCAAAACGACAAAAAATGACACTGAAAAAACAAAAATAAAAAAATTAAAAAAAATGTTGACAATTAATATAAAAGAGTAGTATAATCATTTTTGCCAGTTGAAATGCAGATGTGGCGGAACTCACATGAGACTGTTCGAGCAAAGCGAGTTACAGTGTCAGCGTGTAGAGCCAAAACAAATGCAAAATACCATTAAAATGCAGATGTGGCGGAACTGGCAGACGCACAGGACTTAAAATCCTGCGGTTGAATAAACCGTGCCGGTTCGATTCCGGCCATCTGCACCAAGAAAGAGTAAGAATTTAAGCGGTTCATACTCTTTCTTTTTTTGTGCATTTTTGTATATGAGTTAGACAAACTACATGAGAATATAAATCAGCAGTAGTTAAGTAATGACAAAGTAATTATATGAATTAGTAATATTGCTTAATTAATAGAAAAAGCCCCACCTTAATATTAAGGTGGGGTGTGGCAAAAAAATAAACCTTAGCCTTCAGAATAGAATTTGTAGATGTTTTCTTTTGTCATTGTTTCATAACCGTCACAATCAATATACCATCCTGCAGCCTTAAGGAGTCTATTGGGACTATTTTTCAAAAGTGCTATAAGTTCCTGGTTAAAGCTCTCATTCATATCTTCTTCCGAAAGAAAACATTCATCTTTTACGATGGAAATCATTAAACCAGCTTCGAGATGACATTCAATTCTTTCATTTTCTTCAAACAGAGGAATAGGCTCGTAAGTATTAAAATACTCAGATCTACCCTCTGCCCAAGATTTAATCTTTGTAAAGAATTCCTGATTTTTAGAAGAATATTCTTTCCAGAGAGACAGAGTTTCTTCCGGAGTTGAAGAATTGTACAGTTTCTGTGCGATACCGTTCTTCTTCAATTCTTCAATGAATGCAAGAAATTCCTCCCGATACTTGTTGAAAATTTTGATGAAAATAGATTCGCGTTCGGCGTTGGTAGTTGCAGTCTCTAAATCTTTTTCAATAGTTGTTTCAAACATTAGCAAGTCTCCTTTTAGTTTATTTAAATTTTGGATAATTAGCTTATTTCCTTATTTTTGCCACAAAACAAACTAATATCAATTATATATTATACTACTCTAACGTAAAAAAGTCAAAAAGGTAGAAGTAAAAACGTTTAACATAAAATTGACTATTATGTTAAATCATGGTATAATTACCATAACTGCGTTGTGCAGTAATATTTTCATCAAAAGAAAGGGGTCATAAATTATGATCACAACAAACAACACACGGCACATTATAGGAAAATTTCCTATAAAGAACAACAGCGTCCATGACCAAATTGTAGCGGCATACAGAGACTTGTATGACCGTGAATGTGAAGGCGCAGAGATGACAGGCTGGATTGAATGGCCAGGAGAATATCTTGAATCGGCGGAGTACAAAAGGGTAAAAGAAACAGCAAAGAAAATTCAGAATGAAAATGATGCTGTTATCGTTATCGGTATCGGTGGTTCATATCTTACTCCACAGGCAATTATCCATAGTGAATATGGAGAGTTCTACAATGAAATTGCAGCCAAAAAAGGTTTGCCAAAAATCTATTTTGCAGGCTGCGACCTGAGCCCAGATAAGCTCAACCAGATACTTGAAATGGTTTCTGAAGGAGATTGGTCCATGATTTATATTTCTAAATCTGGGGGAACTATGGAACCGGCTCTTGCCTTCCGTGCTTTATGGGACGCACTTTACGCAAAATATGGCGAAGAGGCTGACGGACGTGTTTATACTGTAACAGATGCTGAAAAAGGCATTTTGAAAGGACTCACAAATGAACACGGATGGGAATCGTTTGTTATTCCTGACGACATCGGCGGAAGATTTTCCGGACCTACTGCTGTAGGACTTTTGCCTATTGCAGTTGCAGGAATTGACACTGATGCTTTGCTCAGAGGTGCCATTGATGCAATGGAAGATTGCAAGAATAATGTTGATGAAAACTTTGCAATTAATTACGCTGAATATCGTTACTTCAATTATTGTGGAGAGGGTTACCCTGATGACGGCTCTGTCGAATTTCTGGCAATGAACACACCTTATCTGTTGTTTTTTGCTGAATGGATGAAACAGCTCTTCGGAGAAAGTGAAGGAAAGGAAAAATGCGGAGTGTTCCCAGCAAGTGGAGTATTTCCTACTGATTTACATTCTCTTGGACAGTACCTTCAGGAAGGTACAAGAAATCTCATTTTTGAGACTTTCATTAAGAGAAAGTTTAAAGGTGATGTTCAAATTCCTGAAAGTGATTTGAATGATAATCTTGACAATTATGCAGGAAAGTATTTCTCACAAGCTGCTTCAGCGGCTATGCAGGGTGCATATAATGCACACACTGCAGGAGGAAATCCTTGTGCTATGATTGAGATTGACTCAACATTGGAAGCTATGGGTGCATTCATGTATTATTGCTTTGTTGTAACAGCTATAACGGCTATTGCGATGGGAGTAAATCCATTTAATCAGCCAGGTGTTGAATTCCACAAACAGGAAATGAAAAAAAGTCCTGAGTGGGATAAATAATCTTTCATAACCAAATGATGAAAGAGGGCACGTAAGTAATTACGTGCCCTTAATCTTTTTTTCTTCTTTTTAAATATATAGACAAATTTTATTTAATATGATAAAAAATATATATAACAAGTAAGAGAGGTAAAATGATGAAAGAAGAATATATAAATTTATTAAAAGGAATTAATAGAGAAGGAATGGATAAACTAATAGAGTTTTTAGAAAATTCTGACTTTTTTTTAGCTCCTGCAAGTACAAGATATCATGGAGCATGGGAAGGTGGCCTTCTTGCACATAGTATGAAAGTATATGAAATACTAAAAACAAAAACTGAGGATTCAGATGCTGTAAAAATAGTTGCATTATTACATGATATTTGTAAAACTAATTTTTATAAAACAGATTTTAGAAATGTAAAAAATAATGGTGTATGGGAACAAGTTCCATATTACACAGTAGAAGACACTATTCCTTACGGACACGGGGAAAAGTCAGTAATGATGATTAGTGAATTTATAAAACTAACACCAGAAGAAAAGTATGCAATAAGATGGCATATGGGATTTACTGAACCCAAAGAATTATATGGAACTTTAGGACAAGCATATAAAAAATATCCACTTGCATTACTTACATTTGAAGCAGACTTAGAAGCTACATATTTTTTTGATATTTAAAATAAACAAAAGAAGGAAGAAAAATGAGAAATCTAACAAAAACAAGAATGTCGCCTACACAAGTATTACTTTTAGGATTTATAGCAATTATACTTATAGGGACAATGATTTTAAAATTACCAATATCTAATAATGGTAAAGATATTAAATTTATAGATGCGTTTTTTACTTCAACATCAGCGGTATGTGTTACAGGGTTAACTACAAAAATTCCAGCAGAGCAATTTTCTACATTTGGGCAAGTAGTTATAATGTGCTTAATACAAATAGGTGGACTACGGATTTATGACATTTGTATCACTTATACTAATGTTTATAGGTAAAAAAATAAATTTATCAGATAGAATAATTATAAAAGAATCATTAAACCAAGAATCATTTAGTGGAATGGTTGAATTAATAAGACGAATTTTTAAATATACTTTTATATTTGAATTAGTAGGAGCTCTGATTTTATCAATTAGATTCATTCCTGAGTACGGAACAAGAACAGGAATTTTCTATTCTATATTCCATTCAATATCGGCATTTTGTAATGCAGGGTTTGATATAATAGGGTCAAATAGTCTTACAAGGTACAATTCAGATATTCTAGTAAATATAACAATTATGAGTTTAATTATAATTGGAGGATTAGGATTTACTGTTTGGAGCGATATTTTTAAAACTTTAAAAAAGACATTAAAAGAAAAACTAAAGATAAAAAGAATGTGGAAAGAATTTAGTCTTCATACAAAAATAGTTTTAACTGTAACATTAATTCTTCTTATTTCAGGAACAATATTTATATATAGTTTAGAACATAATAATGTTACTGTAATGGCAAATGATAATCAAGGCACAAAAGTATTAAAATCAGCATTTCAAGCAACAACACTTAGGACGGCAGGATTTAGCACAATTGAACAACAAGAATTAACAACAGCAGGAAAGTTTGTATCAATTTGCTATATGTTTGTAGGAGGATCACCTGCAAGTACGGCAGGAGGAATAAAAACAACTACACTTGCAATATTAATATTATGTGTAATTAATTTTATACTAGGAAAAAATGAAATTAATGTATTTAAAAAGAATATATCATTTGATACTTTAAGAAGAGCAATAGTAATATTTGCAATTAGTATTTTTATTGTTATAATTGGAATGTTAGGGTTATTAATTTCAGAAATATCTCTGCAAGAAGAAATGTACAGTTTTACAATTGCAGAGTTTAGGACATTTAGCTTTATGGACATTTTCTTTGAAACAATATCAGCTTTTGGTACTGTAGGACTTTCATTAAATGTAACAGCTCACTTATCAGCTCTTGGAAAATTTATAGTTGCATGTTTAATGATAATTGGAAGATTAGGTCCAATTACAATATCAATAGCATTATTTAAAAATAGAAAAGAAAAAAATGAAAATTCAGTAGCATATCCAAAAGGAAATGTTATAGTTGGGTAAAGGAGAACAAATTATGGCTAAGAAACATATTTTAGTATTAGGATTAAAAACATTTGGAATGAGTATAGTAAAACAATTATCAAAATATAATTGCGAAGTTTTAGCATTAGATAAAAATATGGATAGGGTAGAAGAAGCAGATCAATATGCAACTGAGGCAGTTCGAATTGATAAAATAGATACAGATAAAATGAATTCGCTTTCATTAGATACTTTTGATGTAGCTATTATTACATTAGAAAATGTAGAAGAAAGCATTATGGCTGCAATGTTATTTCAAGAAGAAGGAATTTCAAAAATAATAGTAAAATCTATAAATGAAATGCATAAGAAAATATTAGAAAAAATGGAAATAGATACAATAATTTCACCAGAAACAGAAATGGGAATAAAACTTGCGAAATCTATAATGAATGAAAGTGTAATAGATGCTATAAATTTTTCAGATGAATATAGCATAGTAGAAATAAATGCATTAGAGAAATGGATAGGAAAGCCGTTAGGAAAATTATTTTTAAGAGATAATTATGGAATGAATGTATTATGTATAAAAAATATAAATAAAGATTTAGAAATATTTCCATCATTAGAATATATTGTAGAAGAAAAAGACATATTAGTAGCACTAGCAGATAATAATAAATTAAATGAAAATGGATTATTATAAAGGAGAAATAAATGAAAAATAGAGACTGGAAAGAGATAATAGGCAAGTTCGTATTATTTAGTTTTATAGCACCAATAGCGTTTATAATATATAAAATTATTGTGTCACCAGAAACTAATACAGAAAACATAGAAGGATTAAGAATTAAAGCAGATTATGTACTAATGCTTTTTCAATGCATATTAGGTATAATAGCATTTTTCTTACCTAATTTTATAAGTAAAAAAACAAAGATAGTAATTCCATCAAAAATGTATATAGCATATATACTATTCCTATATGGTGCAGTATTTTTAGGAGAAGTAAGAAACTATTATCACAGAATACCACATTGGGATACAATGTTACATACATTAAGTGGAGCTATGTTTGGAGCATTAGGATTTTCAGTTGTTAATATTTTAAATAAAAACGAAAAAGTACATGTAAAATTATCACCATTATTTGTTGCATTATTTTCATTTTTATTTGCAGTAACATTGGGAGTGATGTGGGAAATATTTGAATATACAGTAGATGGTTTACTTGGAGTAAACATGCAAAAATTTGCATTAGAAAATGGAAATTTACTTTCCGGAAGACTTGCGGTGGTTGATACAATGCAAGATTTAATAGTAGATTCAATAGGCGCATTTGTAATGTCTATTATAGGGTACATATCATTAAAGTATAAAAAAGGTTGGGTAGAGAAATTATTAATAAAAATCAAAAAATAGACTAAAGGGGACAGACCCCAAAAGTCTACTAGCAAAAGTAGACTTTTGGGGTCTGTCC
>JAZSDU010000053.1:0-80000 GCA_045531335.1 Clostridia bacterium | reverse complement strand
CGATGAGACCATTGGGATGGCTAAGTCCGAATCAAAAATTAGCAGAATATTTAATGTAAAGTAAAAACGCAGTCAAAGGTTTTGGTATTTCAAACCATATATTTTTTAATAAAGTGTGACATATGTTTGACTAACCTACACTTACAAATTACAATTTATCTTTTATTTTATTGATTTTTAATGACTAATGATATACAATTTTCATGAAAAGATTATTTTGTTTTTATTAATAATCGGAGGTTTTTATGGGAAGAAAAAGAAAAACTATTAAAATAGATATCTTAGGACAAAAGAAACTACGTATGTGCATGTTTATAGGATTTATAATACTACTTCTACTGGTTGTAAGAATTGGTTTTTTACAATTTGTTCAAGGTGCTGAATTAAAAGAAATGGCTACTAAAAATCAACTTGCTAATAAAACTATTATACCTAATAGAGGAACTATTTATGATTCTAGTGGGAAAGCACTTGCAATTAGTGCAAGAGTTGATACCATATCTGTAAATCCTTCTCAAGTAAAATATTCCGATGATACAGATGTTAATAAAGAAATCTTAGCACATGCTTTTAGTGATATTTTCGAATTAGACTATAATGAGACATTAGAAAAATTAAATACAAAAGAATCTACTTTTGTTATTGCTGAAAAAGTAGAAAATGATAAAGTAACTAAACTTCAAGAATGGATGAAAACTAATAAAGTTACATCTGGTATTAGTATAGATGAAGATATAAAAAGATATTATCCATATAGTAATTTAGCTTCAAATTTAATTGGATTTACTGGTGCTGAAAATTCAGGTCTTGCGGGATTAGAAGCAACTCTAGATGATATTCTTGCTGGAACGCCTGGTAAAAAATTAACCTCAACTGATTCAATAAATGGAGAAATTCCAAATGGTGAGCAAACATATGTAGAAGTTCAAAATGGTAGTAATGTAACCCTTACAATAGATGTTAATATTCAGTCCATAGCAGAAAAATATCTTGCTCAAGCAGTTAATGATAATAATGCAGATGGTGGAAATGTTATAATAATGAATCCTTCAAATGGTGATGTGCTTGCAATGGCAACATACCCAAATTACAATTTGAATGAACCATTTACTATAAATAACTCTGAGCTAGCAGAAAACTGGGACGAGCTATCTTCTCAAGATAGAAGTAACTCATTATTCAATATGTGGAAAAACACTGCTGTTCAAAATACATATGAACCTGGGTCTACTTTTAAAATAATTACTGCTGCTGCAGGTTTAGAAGAAGGATTAGTTACACCTAATTCTCATTCAGACTTTTACTGTTCAGGTTCTGAAAATGTTTCAGGAGTAACTATGCGTTGTTGGAATTATCAAGATCCTCACGGAGCTCAAAGTTTAAAAGATGCTCTTGCAAATTCTTGTAACCCCGCATTTATACAACTTGGGCAAAAAATAGGAGAACATACATTATATAAATATTACAGAGGATTTGGTCTTTTTAATACTACTAACTCATACTTTTATGGGGAATCTAATAGTGTATTTTTTGATGAAAATACTATAAATGAATTCAATTTAGCAACAATGTCATTTGGTCAAAGATTTACAATAACTCCAATTCAATTAATAACTGCTATATCTTCAATAGCTAATGAAGGAGTTTTAATGCAACCTCGTATTGTAAAAGAAATAAAAAATACTGATACTGGTGCGACAACTACTATAGAACCAAATGCTGTAAGACAAGTTGTATCTAAAGACACAGCAGAATCTCTAATGGAAATGTTAGAATATGTAGTAACTGATGGTACTGGTAAATACGCTAAAATATCTGGTTATTCTATTGGCGGAAAAACTGGTACTTCTGAACCTTTATCTGGAAGTGAAGATGAAGGTTATGTAGCTTCTTTTATAGCTATGTCACCTACTGTAAATACTCAAGTTGTCGTATTAGTCACAATTTATGATCCTAAAGGAGATAGTCACCAAGGAAGCCAAGTAGCTGGACCTGTTGTAAAACAGATTTTATCAGAAGTCCTTCCATACATCGGTGTTGCATCAGATGATCCATCTAGTTCTTCATCTGCTACCACATCTAAAACAGCTACTTTACCTGATGTAAGAAACAAAACTATTGAAGAAGCAAAATCTATTTTAAAAGACTCTGACTTTCATGTTAAAATAACTGGAAACGAAGATGAAACTACAACATTAATTGTAGACCAGGTTCCAAAACCAGGTGTTACATTGTTAGAAGACTCAAATATTTATCTTTATACATCAAACAATAATGTGCGTAATACTACAACAGTTCCTAACCTAAAAGGAATGTCATCTGCTCAAGTTATAAATTCTATACAAGCATCTAATTTAAATGTTATTCTAGATGGTTCTGGAACAGTTGTAAGTCAAGACATATCAGCTCGGACAAGAAGTTGAACAAGGAACTGTAATAACAGTTACAATGCAAACAGAAACAGCAACAGGATATTAATTTAATATCCTGTTTATATATTATTATATTGGAGATTAGTAATGAAAAGAAAAAAACGTGATTTTGTAGACTATGTATATTTAAGTGAACTAGATAGTGTAAGAACAACAACTAAAGAACAAATAGAAGGAGAAAAAGCTCTTTTTAGAACTCTAGTTTATGATGGAAAAGCAGTAGTTTTAACATATAATCAAATTGTAGATTCTACTACATTTTTGCATTGCATTAGAAATAAAGAGTCTTTCGATATACTATTAAAATTTTTTAAAGATAAAAGACTTTTATTAAACCAATATATAAAAGATATGAATTTATCTAAGTATATTCAAGAAAATTATAATCCAGACTCTAGTTTCAAATCATCATATTTTGCTTTTTTAAATGAATATAATGAAGAAACAAAAAATATAGTATTACAAGGATTAATTGATTCAATAAGGTATGGAGATTCTGTATATTTAGAAAATGTAATGCCAGAAATAGTAAATCAAGAGCATCAAAATGAATTATATAGTTATATTAAATTTATACTTACTATAAATTCTTATATGTATGAATATGGTTGTTATGTTTATAGTAGGCCTCAAGAAGAACTTGCTGGACATCAAATGAAAGACTATATGTTAAAAATTGCTGAACTATTAGTCAAACACGATAATAATAATTCTGAAATTTTTAAGAAAATTATAGATACACATAAGCAAGAAAATCTAAAAGATACTAGAAGTCTATATTATAAAATTGCAGAAAAGTTAGTTTCAAACGAAAATATACATATACTAAAAAAATATATCGATCTAGCATATAACCACGCACTAGAATACAGTATACCTATCATCAACAGAAAAGATTATTTAGAAGAAGATCTAATAAAAATTATTTCTGAGACTACAGATAATAATTATAACTTGGCAACTGTAGAAAAAGATTGGAAAGACGGATATAGAATAACATCTATCACTTCATACATTTTTTATAAACTAAAAACGTTACAGTGGAAACATATTTTATTTAGCTGTCCTTTTGTTGAAATTTTCAAAATACTAGCATCTCTCCTATTATCTTTTTCTATTATGATAGTTGTAAATTTCTTTTCAGGAGTTGAACAATTATGGATATCTAGTTCAATTTCAATACTTTTAACATTTATTTATAGTTATTGTATTGATTTAATAACAGATAAATTTGTTGAAAAATTACCAGAATGGTGTGCAACAAGTGCATTTGCACAATTTAAAAACTTTTTTAGAGATATAAAAATATTGATTAATAGAAATTAAACTTTATTTTAAATAAACTAAGTACTATTTAATTTATTAATAAAATATAATATATCTAAAAGTGAAAGGAGAATTTATTTATGGAAAATTCACTTCCAAAAAGAAAATATTATGAAAATATAGCAAACACGATTATTAAAAATATGAAAAAACGCCAAATAGAAGGATATTATTGCCCAGATAAACAATCTGCACTAAAAAAAGCATTAGAGTTAATCCCAAAAGGAGCAAGCATTGGATGGGGTGGTTCCATTACTCTTTCAGAAACTGGATTAATGGATGCTATACAAAATGGAGATTACAAAATAATAGATAGAGATAAAGCTACAAGTTTAGAAGAGCAAAGGAAAATTTACGGAGAAATATGTATGTCCGATATTTTTCTAATGAGTACAAATGCAATTACTTTAGATGGGGAACTTATTAATATTGATGGTAGAGGAAATCGTGTAGCATTTTTATGCTACGGACCTCAAAATGTAATAATATTAGCTGGTATGAATAAAGTTGTTACTGATATAGATTCAGGATTTAAGCGAGTTCGTAATATAGCGTCGCCGCCAAACACTATTAGATTAAATAAAAAAACTCCTTGTTCTGTTACGGGAAAATGTGAAGATTGTTATTCACCTGATTGCATATGTGGACAATTTGTTGTAACAAGGCGTTCTGGAGTTCCAAATCGTATTAAAGTTATTTTAATTGGAGAAGAACTTGGATATTAGAAATTTATATTCTACACTAAATTATAAAATCATCTTAATGCGCAAAAAGAAGCTTATTTATTTAATGAGCTTCTTTTTTACTAAAATTTAGTTGTTATTAACAATTTCCAATCCACAATTTGTACTAGTATCAGAAAAAATAATTTTATTATTCTTTTTTAATATTACATTGACTGATGCAGAAATACTTTCAAAAATATCTTTTTCCATTCTCCCTTTTACAGGTGCAGAAAGCTTAAGTCCCTCACTATATTTTGCATTTATACTTAAATAATAATGACCTTTTTTTAAAATTATATTTAATAAATTGTCATTTACATCATATTTAATTAATTTAGCATTATTATATGTGGCAAATCTAAATTCTTTATTATCTATTATTAAACTACAAATAACACCTCTGAAATTAAAAACTTTAAAAGGAATATTTGCGATTGAAATCATAAATGAAGCATCTGAATTTTGAAAATCATTCCCTTGACACCAAATATATGATTTTGGAAAAGAACATCCCCAATCTTTTTCCATATATCCAATATCATTATCAAACCTCATTTCATTATTGTTAATATTTATTAATCCATCTGCCCTACTTTTCATATTAAGTATTGCATGATTACATTCCATAAATGGAATATATGAAAATGGCCCCATTATATTAGGATTTAAAAAATTAGTTTCTATGTTTTTAGCATTAGAATATTTAATATCTCCAAACACTGTAAGTTTTTGAATGCTATCATTAATATCAATATGAATTCCATTTTTAGAAAAAATATTATTACCGATTTTTATATAAAAAGATGTAGGATTAAATTTAAAATTATTAATGTTATAATCTATAAAATATGAAGAATCCCTTGTTATAATCTGTATAAATGCCTTTTTCTCTTCTCCATTTATATTTATTCCAGGAATAAAAGAAATTCCATTTTCTTTATTTGTATTCTTAAAATACCAACCTTCAAAATAATTTCTACTTGTTTTTATATACTTCTCACCTTGAAATAATTCAGGGTTTTTTATTAAATATAATCTCTTCATACTATATAGTATTTATTGAATTCTTTGTTAATATTCATTTTTTTGAGCAATTACGGATACTAAACTTTTTTACAAAAAACTACTATTTTCGCTATTCAAAACTACACAATGTTGAAATTTATGTAAATTTGTGATATTATAATTAAGTTATGAATATAGAACAATTAATTAAAGATTTATTAGATAAAAATATAATAAAAATTGGTGAAAGTATCAATTATAAAAGATTTAAGCAAATACATTCCAATGGATATAGCCATATATCTGAATATGATTTTGCAGAAATGCTTGGAATTAATACTGGTAATTTTAATAATGTAAAAAATAAAGGACAAAATGCAATAATACTAAAAGAACTAATTCCTATGCACGAAGAAAAGATTTCAAAAGAAATATCAGAAGATTTGCTTAAAAAATTAGAAGCTGGCCAAAGAATAAATTATGAACAATTTTGTACTTTAAGGAAAAGTTATTGTGCTATCTATGGAGATATCACAGAATCCAAATTTGGAAGAATTCTAGAATTAAATGATGACGCCTTATACAGATTAAGAAAAGGAAATGAAGTTCATATATTTAAAAGTAAGTTTAGCTCTGAAACAATAATACAATCATTAATTCAAGAAGGCATAACAGTTCCAGGAGATAAAATAAATTACAGTAAGTTCTTGAAAATATATGAAGAAGCAAAACAAAGGCATCCCAGCATAAATCATTTTAGTAAGTATGCTTTTGCAAAACTTTTAGGTATTAGAAAATCAACTTTTTCTAAATTTAAAACAACCCCAGTAAATTTACAAATACTAAAAAACTATATGCCTAAAAAGAAAAAATCTTATGTTGTTTCTGATGAAGAAAGAATGCTTATTGTTGAAAATTTAATTAGTACAAGAAATGCTAAGCCTTACGAATTTTGTGATTACCAAAGATTTTTAGAATTATATCAAGGATATGAAAACATTTCTGAGTACAATTTCGCTCATATATTAGATATATCAAGTAGTAGTTTTAATACGGTTAAAAATCATAATAAAAAAGCAAGGATACTAAAGGATTGTTTTGATAAAGAACAAATAGTATCTGAACTTATTGCAAGTGGTAAATTGAAAATAGGTGAAGAAATTGACTACATAAAATTTAATAATTTATTTAAACAATATGAAGATCTTGGAGTATTTCTTTTTGCCGATATTATTGAAGTTAGTGACGGTAATATAGAAAGATTAAGAACTAATCCTGGTTCAACAACTATCGCTCTTAGTAGTAGAATAAAAAAAGAGGAAAAACCAAAAATTTCATATAATGATAATATAGAAAAAGCCAAATCTTATATTGAGAAATTATTTGAAACAGGCAAAATTCACGTTGGTGATGAAATAGACTATAAAGGATTTCAAGAAATTCATTCTTCATGTAGTTATATATCTGAGCTTGAACTTGCTTCCCTATTAGGTATTCCAGGTTTAAGATACCAGAATATAAAATATTCTGGTACTAAAACATATATACATGATTATAAAGTTGCAGAAGCAGTTAAATTAATTGGGAAAATAGAAAAAAATAGATATTATACTAAAGATGAAATAGAAAATATTTGTAATAAATATGAAATAAGTAAAGAAGATTTTATTAAATATTTTGTGTATAGTGGAAACTTTAGATATAATTCTAATATAGAAGCTTATACAAATGCATTAGAAACACATAATCAATTATATATTGGAAAAACAATAATGAGTAATGAATATTTTGAAAAAATTTATCCCCTATTAGACAAGCCTATAAAAAGGTTAGTTGGAATCACATGCAAAAGGTATAAATTGTTAAGAGATAAGGAAGATTTTGAATCTGAAGCACTCTTATACATGCTTCAAAATTGTGGTGATATAGAAAAAAACTTTTTCGATTGTAAAGATAACCAAACATTGATAAATATGATTATTTGTAGATTAAAGATTTTTTTGCGTGAAAAAATAGTTGTTCGATTAAGAATAAATAATAAATTTATAAGTGGTAGTCATTTTTATGAAAAAGTAAAATCTAAAGGAGATGATTTGCTAGATGCTTCTGATATTGAAAAAGAAACATTAGAATTACCAATAGATGATACAACTGAATCAAAAATTATGTGTGAATTAATAAGAAGATTTGAAAATGGAATGGACAAAGTAGAATTACTTGAAAGCCTTCAAGTAGATTTTGGTATTTCTAAAGAAACTTTACTTGACTTACTAACTAAAAGAGTCAATCTTAAAAGAAAAAGTAAAGAAACTGTAGATGTTTCAATTAGAAAATAAAACAATTTTATATAAGGAAAAATCGCACGTAAAAAACGTGCGATTTTGGTTTTTATGGGCTTAAATTTATTTCTTATATTTAGTTGCACACATACCTATACACTGAGGTATTCCGTGCTTCTTCATATAATCTGTTTCACCCATTCGTTTTACACAGACATACATTGAATCTTCCCAACCGATTCTTTTATCATTTACTGCTGATTTTTCATCAATGACAATGTCATCAACAGTAAACAATTCTTCGGAACCGCCCCAGCCTTCATGCCAAAGTTTAACAATGTGCTCTTTCATTTCTTCCACAGTGTCAAATTCTTTAGCTTCTGCCATGGCTTCATCTAGCATTCTTCTGTGCGGTCTAAAGATAATCATGACCAAAACCTCCTAAAAATTATCTGGAGGTTTTACACAGCCCCTCCAGAAAAAATGATTAATATTTCTTCTGTACTTTGCTGTGTAAAGTACTATAGATTAATAAATTATAGCATATAATTTATTAAAATCTAATCTAATGAATTAAATAACTAAGGCTTTTAAATAATTCTAGATTTATAAAATTAAAGCCTATAACGTGATGGAGCGTTATAGGCTTTTCCCAATTTAAATCCCGCGTTCTTTTGCAATGCTCTCAAGTACATCATGGATGTGCTTAAGCATAGCTTCATTGTCATATTTGCGGGATGCTCCAGAGTCTTTATATATGCGCTGGCAACGGAAGAGATCTTTTTCAATATCATACATCAGACGTATGCACTTGTTCGAATCCCAATCTTCAGGATCAACAATAAGCTTATATCGATACAAATCCCTGTCATCATCATATGGCCGACCAGACCAGTCAAATCCAATGCGTAAGAAAAGATCCTCTTGCTTAATGGAAAATTCACGAGTGAATAAATTTGCTAAGCCCATTTTCTGATTTCCGTTTTTTTCTTTTTCATCAGAAAATATGGCTTTTGCCAAGATTAATATTCTCTTAATTAATTCCTTCATGTTACATCCTCCTAATGTTCAAAAGTTGTGTGTTCATGGTGCAATAATAGGAGATTCCATCATCCCTCCTTTTATTACAATAAAAGGTTTTATATGATACGAGCTTTTGCCCTTATCAGTAAGATTATACCAAAATTAAATAAATAAGTCAATGTTATGTAAATTCTTGCGTAATATTCAATTATTTCATATAAGATAATTAATTTTTATGTCAAAAGGGCCGGGGCATTTTGACACAGAATATATAGGAAAATTAGTGAATAGTACAAAAAAAGAATCCAATTGTGTAGCATTTGGATTCTTTTTTTGGAGCGATTATCGTGGTTATTTGCGAAAAACTGCTCCAATATTCCGTTCTTTAATCAACTGTAAATACATTTTAACATAAAATTTTTAAAAAGTATATGCTTATTCTTAATTTTTTATAAATATGATAATGTGCCCTATACCGTTAAAGTACAGGGCACACAAAATGGTTAATTTTCATCCAAAAATCTTGTTTTCACATAAACAGATTCAATTTTAGATTTATCAACCAACAGCAGAGTAAAAGCGAAGTATCCATGTTCCTCGTATCGATTTATACCGATTAAGCCATAGTTGTTGGCTTTTTTAGTAGCCTCGCTTAATGCTTCAGTAGAAAAAGGCATCATGATGTTATCTTCCGGAGAACCATGACACCAAATTCCATCAGAATTTTTATGGAATTCTGCATTCCAGAGTTCTCTATTTGGGTCAAATAACATATCCAGCCTAATCATTGGAAGAAGATAATCTTCAATGATTTCAGAAGCTTTCTCATCTGCTGACCGAGAATCTGAACCTTCTGCAATTCTCTCGATTGCTGATTTTCGTTTGTTTCGCATTTCTTCCTGAAATGTCATAACAAAACCTCCTTAAAATATTTATTTTATAATAAGTGTCGCGTGTCATTCCGCTAAAAAGGATACCAACGAATTGACATAATAATTCTATCATGTTTTATTGTTTTTTTCAACCTTTTTCAATATTATAAATTGTATTGTTTTGAATCTATTCCAAATTTTTGACAACTACTTAAGATATTACTTTTTAATGTATTAATAATAAAGGTAACTGCTAGATTTTCATATACACAATCAAAAATATTAACATATTGAATATTCTTAAGATTTGATATTATATTTATAAATATATGAACATAATAATCAAAGCCAGTTTTATTCTCTAAGATACTACTAATAACTTCCTCAACTTCTTTTTTAGTTTCTTCTGTATAATTTTTGTATAAATATTTAAATAAATTTGACAGTTTCTCTTCATAAAGTGAATATATATAATTGCATTTTGCATATTGCTTTATAATATTTAAAAACTCTTTATAATTATTTGAATAATGGTCTTCAACTAATTTCAACGAATTAGTGTGTTTAATATTGTATGAATTGCTAAGTTTTCTGATAAGAAGGTCATCGCAAACAAATGGTAATCCTTTTACTTTTGCTAATTCTATTAAATCAAATTGTGTTTTATCTAAAAAACCTATAGTAGTATCATTTAATATTTCATCCTTTTCTGATTCTATATCAACAACATTAAATCTATTAATGCATTTATTTACTTCTTTCCATAGTTTAATCATATCATTAACTGGAATTTCTGATAATGATAGTTTTCTATTATCGTTATCATTTACAACTCCTAATGAACTTTCAACTTCACCTTGTTTTCTAATAAGCGATTCATAAAAATACTGAAATTTATTTTTTAAAGATGTAGTTATATATACTTTTTCACATAATTCTTCAGTAAAAACATTAAGCTTATCAAATATTACAAGTATTATTAATGATGTTATATCAAGTACAAATCCATAACTCAAATCAATATCTATAGTTTCTCCAGCATATAAAGGTCGTTTTTTATCACCTAATAATGTATTAATCAATTTAGAATATCCATCTACGGACTTTTCAGAATCAATCAATGCACTGAGAGGAATATTTTTACTTTCTTGGTATATATCAAGTCTCTTATTAACACTTTCATCAATTTCGTACATTCTATTTTTTATTTGCTCTATTGCATCTTCTGAATTTTCTTCAGTACTCGTAAAAAATTCAATATGTTTGCTTGTTTTTACATATTTAAAACATACATTGTAAAAATATGTATATTTATCTTTAATATCTTTTATAGTGTATGTTTCATTGTTTAACTCAATAGTTTCATTAACCTTATGATTAATAAGCTCAGATCCTAATTCACTATATGTTCTAATTATTTCAACATTCAATATTTTATTTGATTCATTATAAAATTCATCATCTTCTAAAACAACTATTTTATCTTTTTTTAAACCTTTTGATGATAAAACAACTACTACATCCTTACAAACATAATTAATTTCTCTATGTATTTTATTGCCATAAATCAAAATGCAACCAAAAAATTGTTTAAAAACATTAGTTGTTGAATAATTATTATTTACTAAATATAATGTTTTGTATGAGTTTTTTATAGCTTCTTCATAATTTCCTATATGCTTATAAGCTTCAACTATTAGCATAGTACTATTCAAATCATTTCTTGTACTCAATTTGCTTAAAACCTCATTATCTATACTACTTTTATTTTTTATTGACAAATTTATATATTTATATGCAGAAGATATTGTTTCTTTTTTCAGAAATGACTCTTTATATTTCGAAATGGCTGCTAGTTCTTTTCCTTTAATTTCTAAAATCTTACCATCAATATAATTGCTATCAAATTCTGTTTCATCAATTTCATCTTTTAATTCAATTATTTTTTCTAATTCTACTTTTTTTAATTTATCTTTTGATATTAATAAATTTATTAACCTAATTTTTAGAAGAAGGGTTAATTTATTGCTTAAAAGATATTTTATCATCTCTTCTTCTAATTTTAATCCTATAGATTCCATGCACATTGTATTGATAGTTATTACATCACTATGATTTAATAGATTAATTCCTTTTTTAAATTGTTCTTTATACTTATTTTTTCTTTTATCTAAATCGTATAGCATTTTGGCTGTGCATGAATAATATAATGGCATACCTTTAAACTTACTATTATTTAATTTCATTATATCGTTTTCGCTAAGTTTACTCTTATAATTTTTCGATATTAAAAACATTGCAGCTAAGTATCCATATCTATCAAATTCTTCTTTTTTTAGATTTTTAAGCATCTCAATAACTTTGTCATAATTCTCTTCTAAAAAATAACATAGTACTAAACTTTCAAATGCCGGTTTATAAGCTTTTTTATAATATAATTCATTTAATATTACTTCTGCATCTTTCAAAAGATTATTATCAATTAAAATCATTGTATAGAAGTGCTCTGTTTTAAAATCATCTTTAACAAAATCGGGTAAAATTCTATATTTATCAAGTGCTTTTTCTTTATCTATTCTTGATAATATAACAAGCAAATTATGATAATATATATAAGCATCATTAGAAGTATTATCTTTATAATAAAAATCAAAAGCTTCTAACGAATTATATATTGTTTTAAGTTTATTTTTATTTTTATCTGATATATAGATTACTGCATCTTCATTGTTAATAATAGAAACTGCATCATTATATAAATTTTCTATTTTATTTTTCACTTCATTAAGAGAACTATCTTTATAGTCATTTAATTGACGCTTAGATATCTCAGTAGCCAAATTTGTAATTTGTTCATCAGTAAGTGATAATATATTTTGAGCTTCATTATCTTTTAAGTCAAGAAGAGAAATGGCAATTTGTTTACACTCATTTTGCAATTTATTAGCAATAAAATCTATACCATATATCTCAAATTCTATATCACCACACATTGTTTTTATTTCTTCTGTAATGGTTTCATCAGGATTTTTGTTGTTATGCATAAATATGATTTTAGATATTTTACCTTTTAAATTTATATTATTCTCTATTTTTTCTAAGCATTTTTGCACGTCATCCTTTATCTTTTTATTTAGTTTATCTGTTTGTGTAGTATATTCAATATATACATATTTCTTCTTTGAATCCAAAAAAACTGAATCAGGCGTTCCTAATTTTGTTTTGTATGTTCCTTTTTGTGAACCCATATAGTCATACGGGGTATATCCCAATTTGCACATCATTTCATTGCAAATTTTTTGAAATAGACCAGACTCTATTTGTATTAGTTTACATTCAATATCAACAGTTTTTAACATTTATATTATTACACCACCTTGTTATAATGCTAATGAATTATAAAAATTTCAGCTTTATTATATCATATAAGAGTGTAAAATGCACTGTTATATCAAAATTTGCTTTATTATGTAGATTATGATATGCCATTGGGGACGTGGAATTTTGGCATCATAAGTTTTATAAAATGTATACTACAAATAGATAAAAATCATAAGAAAAGAGATGCAGAGATTTGTATTCGCAAAACTCTACATCTCACTTAGGGTTAATTAGCTAATAAAGCATCCTTTACTTTTTGAAGTTCATCATTGGGAATGTTAATAGGTTTTCCAGTATAATCAATTGCTGACCATGTTCCTCCTCCAATGTATTTAGCGTGAGGACAATATCCTAATTCAGTATCAAGCACAACTTTTTCGGAATATTTTCCTTCTTCTGTGATGTATCCTTTAAGATATTCACCATTTTCAATTACAATGATATAATTAGGTAATTCAATGAATTGCTTTATGGATTTAACTTTTTTATTGTTTTCTTTTGATGTTAAAATAAATGTGTTAACACCAGTCCTTTCAATCCAAGAGCAATCTGTAACCAGTTCGTATCCTTTTTTGTTAATAATTTTACAATTCGAATCATATATCAGTCTGCTGCCACGACCAGGTTCCCAAGATCCTCCTTCGTACATAATTGCAAAATCTCCTACAAAATGGTTATCTAATAGATACTTGACTTTTGTAATTAAGGTTCCGTTTTTATCTATCATTCCCCATTTGTCTTCGATACGAACAGGTGCAAAACCATATTGAAAGGATTTCACCTCATCATACACAGGTTCAATTTGTTTTTGACCAGTCATTACATTAGCGAATCCCCACTTGCCTTTAAGTTCAACAGGAACAAGATCCTCACTTATTTCGTAAGCTCTTATTTTATCCCACTGAAATTCGACTGCAACAGTTCCATCATGTTTAATCAGACCACACAAACCGTTTTTTGCCACATCAAGATATGTGTTATTTGTCATCCAAACTGAATTGTTTACATGCATTTGACGGTCATATATAATGGGAATTACAATTTCTCCATTGCAATCAGCAAAGCCAAGTTTTCCGTCAAGTTCTACTGGATATAGGTGACCAGCGCATTCTTCTCCTATCCAATCATATCCCTGAGTTTCTACAACTCCTTTCTTCCGAAAGTAATACTTTCGGACTACTTCAAAGTTTTTTTCTGCTTTAGTCATTATAAATAACTCCTTTCTAATTTGCCAAATGGCATTTTCACAATATATTATACTATAATTTTACATAATTTGCAACTTTTGTA
The DNA here is from genome assembly GCA_045531335.1 of Clostridia bacterium. Classification (GTDB taxonomy): domain Bacteria; phylum Bacillota; class Clostridia; order TANB77; family CAG-508; genus CAG-452. Next base: position 65,667 of record JAZSDU010000053.1, on the reverse strand, counting down.
TAATTTATACTTAATTTAGAATAGTCATATATATATATCAGCTAATACCTCATACATAAAATTACTTTGTTCTTTTTCTGTCATTTCCATTACTTGTGCAGACATTAAAAGCAAATGTCTATACTCAAGAAAGTTTATCATTCCATATTTGTTATAATTCATATCAACTATGCTTAATATTTGATTTAATAAGTCTAAGATTTTATCACTTTCAAATATATTTATTACAAGTCTTAATTTATCTGCAAATTCCAATGTTTCATAATACCTTACTAATTTTATTACTTTTTCACTATTATTCTTTAATATCATCGTTTCCTAATAAATTGTATAGGCTAACATTTCACTCATTTTTTTGCTCCTTTGCATACAGGATTTTGACTTGTCAAAAATCCTAACCCCCTCTGAGTTTTGACATCCTATCAAAACTCAGAGGCTCTGCGAGGCAAAATACTAACTGAAAAAAATCGCCACACCATATTGGTGCGACGATTTTACCTTTTGGAGCGGGTAGAGGGAATCGAACCCTCGCTACCAGGTCGGAAGCATGGCATTCTACCACTAAATTATACCCGCATCTACTTTTTCATTGTAACATATATTCCTCTATATTTTCAAGTGTTATTAAAAGTAAATATATTTCAACATCTTAAATAAAATATTAAAAGAAATTTGCTATTCAATTAAGTTATGATATAATGCTATAAATTAATTAAAAAATTGGAGTGATATAATGCTAAGCATTTCATATATATTATCGCAACTTTTCGCAGTAATTTACTATATTCTATTTGCTATAACTTATTACATGAAAAGCAAAAAAATTATTCTTGTATTAGGAGTAATATCTATTTTTATACATAGCATATCTTATGCGCTATTAGGTGGATGGACTGCTGTAGCTATGGGAATAGTTGCTGTAATCAGAAATATAATTTTTATCTATGAGGAAAAAAAGAATAAGAAAAATATTCTTATATTATATACATTATTTTTAATAACTATTATTTCGGGAATATTTACCTATGATGGCATTATTAGTATTCTTCCTATTGCTGGAACTATTCTTTATACTTATTCTATTTGGCAATCTAATATAAAACAATATAAATTAATTGGATTTATTACTGATGTTTTTTTAGTTATATATAATATACATATTAAATCTATTTTCGGAGTAATTTCTGAATTTATATTAGGAATTTGTTCATTACATGGATATTTAATTGATTTAAAAAATAGTAAATCATAATAGAATTTTTTATAAAATTTGACATATAATAAAAATGATGTTATAATAACATCAGCTAGCAAATTCGTTTGAAGACACGAAGTTGCACGAGATATGTTCCCGCATATCTCATTTTTTTATCCAAAAAAGAAAAGAGCAGAGTTCCCGCTCTGCTCACAAAGATTATTCTTTGTTTTTTTCTTGGCTTTCACCATTATCATTACTTAGTAGTAATAATACGATTAGTCGCCAGATTAATTCATATGAAGACACTATGTTGCACCTCCTTTCCCAAAGATTTCCTTTGAAAAGGATATGCTTATTATACAAAGTTCTTAAATAAAATACAATGTTTTTTCTAATTTTTTCCAATTTTATTTTTCATAAATTACATTAAATTTTCTATTGCATACCTATTGCATACTTTGGGGTAAAAAGAAAAAATAATGAACTTATTAGTGAATAGTGAAGAATGAATAGTTAATAATGAATAATACAAAAAAAGAATCATAGCTTTGCTATAATTCTTTTTTATGGAGCAGGTAGTGGGAATCGAACCCACGTCATCAGCTTGGAAGGCTGAGGTTCTACCATTGAACTACACCTGCATTTCCCTGCTACGTTTATAGATTATAAACTAGGTTTTTTATTTTGTCAACACTTTTTATAAAATTTTTTTGATTTTTTTAGTAAAGTCTTCGAAGTGCGGGTCGCCAAGGTGCTAGCCCTGTTGGAGCTTTGCTCCTTACAGGAGCTGTATGCATTAGCTCGTCGACCCCTACATATTTTTTTGCAATAATTTTCATTTTATTGTTTACAAATGAAATTAACTAATATAAAATATGTGTAGAAATGATATAGTAGGTGTATTTTATGTTAAAATTTGTATCACATAATGAAAATGAAACTAAAAAAATAGCATCTACCCTTGCAAGTAAATTGAAACATGGAGATATAATTGTTTTATCTGGAGATTTAGGTTCTGGTAAAACTAAATTTACTGAAGGGTTTCTTTCTTATTGGGGATTAGATGACGAAATTTCTAGTCCAACATTTACTATTGTAAATGAGCACAATAAAGATAATACTAATATTTATCATTTTGATGTATATAGATTAGAAGATTTAGATGAATTTTATGCGATAGGTGGAACAGAATATTTCTTAAATGGAATATGTGTTATTGAATGGGGCGAATTAATAGAAGATATTTTACCTCAAAACTATATAAAAATAAACTTTTCAAAAGATGAAAAAGATGATTCTATTAGATATTTAAATTTTGAAGCTTATGGAGAAAATTTGGAAACTGTAATTAAGGAGCTTGAGTTATGAAAATCTTAAGTATTTCAACATCTAGTAATATTGCATCTGTTTCTATTTCAGAAAATGATGATTGCATTTTAGAATTAAATATAAATAACAACAAAACACATTCAGAAACTTTAATGCCTTTAATTGATGAACTGTTTAAAACAACAGGTTTAAATTCATCTGATATTGATGCTGTTGCTTGTGATATTGGTCCCGGTTCTTTTACAGGAATTCGTATAGGAATTTCATCAATAAAAGCAATTGCAGAAAGTTTGAATATACCTGTAATAGATGTTTCTTCTTTAGAAGCTCTAGCATACAATATTCAAGATGAAAACTGTAAAACAATTTGCTCTCTTATAGATGCTAGAAATAATCAAGTATATTGTGGGATATTTGATCAAGACCATAATTTACTAGAAGACTATTTAGCAGATGATATAAATATTGCGATGGAAACTTTAAATAAATATGAAGATATTTTATTTGTTGGAGATGGAGCAATTATTCATAAGGATTTATTAGGAATTAAAGATTTTAAATCTGATAATGTGATTCATTCAAAAAATATTGCCAAAAGTGCATATAATAAATTCAAAAATAATAATACTAAAACAGCTGATACAATTACACCACTTTATTTAAGAAAGTCTCAAGCTGAAAGGATGAAACAAAAGAATGGATAATATTCAAATTTTTAGAATGACTATATCAGACTTAGAAGAAATACAAGATACCCTTTTACTAGATTTCGATGATTTTTGGAATGTTAATACTTTTAAGGAAGAACTGCTTAATCCTAATTCAAAATATATTATGGCAAAAATCAATGATAAAATCGTAGGATTTGCCGGTATTTGGAAAGCTGTAGATGATGTACATATAACAAATATAGTTACATCTAAAAATTTTAGAAGACAAAATATAGGAAGTGTAATGCTTTCAAACTTAATAGAAATAGCTAAATCTGAAAAAGGTATAACTTCTATTACATTAGAAGTAAATTCTACTAATATTCCTGCTCAAAAACTATATGAAAAATTTGGTTTTAAAGTGGTAGGACTAAGAAAAAAGTATTATAATAATATGGATAATGCAATAATTTATACAAAAGATTTAACTGATTAAAATATAATTAACAATTATATAAACCACACACAAGATAAATTGAAAGGAGATACTCATGAAAAAAAATGAATTAAGTTATAAGGAATTAAAAAATATTTGTAATCCAAACACATTTAAGTTTGAAACAACAGACGAATTAGATGGTTTGGATTCTATTTATGGCCAAGACAGAGGAATTAAAGCTTTAGAATTCGGCCTTAGTGTTGATGCTAAGGGATATAATTTATATATTGAAGGGCCTTCTGGTGTTGGCAAAACAATGTATGCAAAAAAATATATTTCTAAACTTGCTTCTAAAAAGAAAACACCTGATGATTGGTGTTATATTTATAACTTTGATATTCCTAATGAACCTATTGCAGTATCATTACCTGCAGGTTTAGGAAAAGAATTTAAATCTGATATGGACTCATTTATAGAAGATATTAATAAAGATATTAAATCAACTTTTAAAAATGAAGATTTTGAAAAGCAAAAAGCTTTAATGCAAAGTAAATTTGAACAAAAAAGATCTGCCCTTTTAGAAAAACTTAATAAAGAATCTATGAAAAGCGGATTTGAAGTTAAAGCTACTAATAATGGTGTATACATGATGCCAGTTATCGACGGCAAAACTATAGAAGAAGAAGAATTTAATAAATTAGATGATGAAACTAAAAAAGCTTTTGAAGAAAATTCTACAGTTGTTCAAGACCATATCATTGAAGCAATAAATCAAATTAAAGTACTTGAAAAAGAAAATAATAAAAAAATTGATGAATGGCAATCAAACATTGCACTACTTACAATCAATGCACATACTAATCCTTTAAAACAAAAATATAAAAAAATTAAGAAAATTACAACCTTCTTAGATAATATAAAAACAGATATATTAAAGAATATGAATTTATTTATACAAGATGCCCCTAGCTCAAATAATACTCAGTCAAATCCTAAGCAAGAACAACCAAAACCATGGCTTAACTATAGAGTAAATCTATTTATTGATAATAGTAATGTAGAAGGATCCCCTGTAATCATGGATTCTAATTATCAATATCATAATTTATTTGGTAAATTAGAATATGAAAATGTATATGGAATGCTTAAAACTGACTACACTATGTTAAAACCTGGTCTTTTGCATAAAGCAAATGGAGGATATATTATTCTTCAAGCAAGTGATTTATTATCAAATCAAATTTGCTATGATGCATTAAAAAAAGCTCTTCTTGTTAAAGAAATAAGTATTGAAAACAATATGGAACAACGTTCGTACATGGTTATGATATCATTAAAACCTGAACCTATTCCTTTAAATGTAAAAGTATTGTTATTAGGTGATGCAAGTATTTATCATGCTCTACTTGCTTTAGACCCAGAATTTAAAAAACTATTCAAAATCAAAGCAGAATTCGAAGAATCTGCTCCTAGAACAGATACAAATATGTTGAAACTTGCTAATTTCGTTCACAGTTTTTCTAAAAAAGAAGGCATGCTTCCTCTAGATAAAGGAGCAATGGCAAAAATTGTAGAATTTGCATCTAGAATATCTGATGATAAAGAAAAACTTTCTACAAGATTTAATGAAATCGGTGAAGTAATTGCAGAAGCATCTACTTGGGCAAAAGTATCAAAGAAAAAAATAGTAACTGCAGAATTTATTGACAAGACTCTATCTGAAAGAATTGACAGAATTAAAAAATATGATACTAAATATTTAGAAATGATTAAAGATGAGACATTATTAATAAGTACATCTGGTTTTGAAACAGGTGTTATAAATGGATTAACAGTAATGACAATAGGTGATTATACTTTTGGGAAACCTGCTAGAATAACAGCAAATACTTATATGGGAAAAAGCGGAGTAATTAACGTAGAGCGTGAAACCGATATGTCTGGACCTAGTCACTCAAAAGGTGTTATGATACTTTCTGGATATTTAGGAGAAACATTTGCGCAAGACTTCCCTCTATCACTTACTGCAAGTTTATGTTTTGAACAATTATACAATGGTGTAGATGGAGACAGCGCTTCTAGTACAGAAGCATATGCAATACTTTCAAGTTTATCAGATATACCAATTAATCAATCTATAGCTGTTACTGGTTCTGTAAATCAAAAAGGATTTATACAACCAATAGGTGGTGTAAATGAAAAAGTAGAAGGATTCTATCAAGTATGTAAAGACAGAGGGTTAAATGGAGAACATGGTGTAATAATACCAATTCAAAATGTTAGAAATCTTCATTTATCTGACGAAGTAATAGAAAGTGTTAAAGAAGGTAAATTCCATGTATATGCAATTTCTACATTAGATGAAGGAATTGAAATATTAACAGGTGTACCTGCTGGTAAAAAGAATAAATATGGAAAATACCCTGCTGGAACAATCAAATATTTAGCTTATGAAAAATTAAAACAGTATAATGAGAATAGCAAGAAAAAATAAAAATATTCAAAAAGAACCTCTCTTTTCAGAGAGGTTCTTTTGGTCAGTCTGATATTAACATTATCTTTTTATTTTTTTATTAACTACTTTATATTCGTGTGGAATTCCATAAAACACAGTATACACTGACGATCCACAGAACAGAGTTATAATCAAATTTTTAACAAAATTTTGTGTTGGAGTTACTATAGTATAATTGGTTACGCTTATAAGCTCTGGATGACTAAACAAAATTGCTCCTACTATAACCATTAGTGCTATTGATATAGCACTTACAATCATATGAAATTTATTCATATAATATCAAATCCTTTCTTAGTTAAGTTGAGTTATCTTATGTCTTCTCCCTTTGTATGTTACTTGCACTGACCAAACAAGACTCAAAAAGGATTTAACCTATAAAAGTACAACTTGTATAGTTTAACACTTTATTTCATTAATTGCAAGTAAAAAACTTTCCTTTTAATAAAGAAAATAACCAGTGTACACACTGGTTATTTTCTTAGAGATATTTCCAAAACGTTCCGTCTTTTATACGAACCGTTCCAGTTCCGTCTTCACAGACATATCCTACTTTTTTGTGGTTTTGATAAACCTCTGTCCCATTAACAACATAAGTTCCGTCACTTTGGCCATTTTCATTGCCGAAAACGTTACCAATTTTTTGTTCATTGGAATAGAGGATCTCTCCACTAACGCGAACTTCATTTGATTTGATTTCGCTCATTTACATACACTCCTTTTAGTGCATTTGGTAAACATTTTACCATTTCATATATATTAACATAATTATATAAATTAGTCAATTAATATAAAATAAAAACAGACTAAATGGAATCTCCATATGTCTGTTTTATATAAATATTATTCAGCTTTTGGTGCTTCTGCAGCTTCAACTACTGCTTCTTCAGCTACTGGAGCTTCTTCTACTGCTGGTTCTTCTACTAATTCTTCTTTAATTGTAAGTTCTTTAGTTTCAATTCTTGCTCCTACTTTTTCTTTAGTCTTAGCAGATTTACCTAATCTATCTCTTAAGTAGAATAATTTTGCTCTTCTTGCTTTACCTACTCTAGTTACTTCAACTTTTTCTACTGATGGTGAGTGAACTAAGAATGTTTTTTCAACACCTACACCGTAAGATGTTTTTCTTACTGTAAATGTTTGGTTAACTCCTCCACCTTGTACTTTTATAATTATTCCTTCGAATACTTGTATTCTTTCTCTATTTCCTTCTTTTACTCTAACATGAACTTTTACTGTATCTCCGACATTAAGTACTGGAATTTTGTTTTTCATTTGTTCGTGTTCGATTGATTTTATAATGTCCATTACTGAACCTCCTTCTCTTTGATATTTCATTTTTACGGGTCGCCCAGGAGTGCGACCCCTACGCGATTTTGATTTAATTTTATTTTTATTTTAATTTTCCCTAATTTAATAAATCAGGTCTTTTTTGTTTTGTTATTTCTATAGATTTTTCTTTTCTCCATTTTGCAATCTCTTGATGATTTCCGAGATTTTAAAACTTGTGGCACTTCTCTATTTAAAAACACTTCAGGCCTTGTATATTGAGGATATTCTAATAATCCATTTGAAAAAGATTCTTCTTCCACAGATTCTTTGCTAATTACCCCTTCTATGTATCTAGATACTGAATCTATTAATACCATTGCAGGTAATTCTCCTCCTGTTAGAACATAATCTCCTATTGATATTTCTTCATCTACTATTTCATCTAATACTCTTTGATCAATACCTTCATAATGACCACATAATAATATTAAATGTTCTTCTTTAGATAATTCTTTTACTTTATTTTGGTTAAGCACATTTCCTTGTGGTGACATATATATTGTTTTTGCATTTTCGCCTTTAATAGATTCAAACGCATCATATACAACATCAGGTTTAATTACCATTCCTGCTCCACCACCATATGGAGTATCATCTACTTTTTTATGCTTATCCTTAGAAAAGTCTCTAATATTAATTAAATTAATTTCTATTAAATTCTTTTCCATTGCTTTACCTATAATGCTTTCATTTAAACTAGAAAACATTTCAGGAAAAAGTGTAAGTATATCAATTTTCATTAGATTAATCCTTCCAATAAGTGAACTATAATTGTTCTATTTTCAATATCCACATTTTTTATTACATCTTTAATCGCTGGTAATAATACTTGTTTTCCAAGCTCATCTTTTACAACATATACATCATTGCTACCAGTTGAAAATACATCAACTACTTCTCCTAATTCTTTTTGCTCATCTGTATAGACTCTGCATCCAAGAAGATCTACAATGTAGTAAGTATCAACTTCAAGCTTTTCATCCTTATCTCTTTTTCTTTTTATATAAAGATTTCTGTAATTTTCAGCTTCTTCTATGGTATCAATTCCTTTTAACTTAAGAAATACCATATTTTTACTAAATCTTACATGCTCTACTTCAAACTCTTTAAGTTCTTTTTTTACTGATACATATATTGTTTTAAAATCATTAAATTTTGTAATATCATCTGTAAATGGTTTTATTTTTATTTCACCTTTTAATCCAGATGTGTTTACTATTTGACCTATTTCAAAATATTCTTCCATATTCAAATACCTTAATCAATAAATTCTACAGAAATTTTCTTTCCTTCTTTGGCAGCTAGTGCCTTCATTATTGTTCTAATAGCTTTTGCTATTCTACCTTCTTTACCAATTACTTTTCCCATGTCGCTATTTGCAACTTTTACTTCGAAAACAATTGATTTTTCTCCATCTACTTGATTTATAGAAACTTCTGATGGCTCATTTACTAAACTAGTAATTATCGCTTCTAATGATTCTTTCATAGCCTTAAGCCTCCTTTTCAATTAGACGTTTTACTGTTTCTGTAGGTTTTGCTCCATTTTTAATCCATTGTGCAACTTTTTCTTTATCTAATTTTAATTCAGATGGTTCAACCATAGGATTGTATGTTCCTATTTGTTCAATTATTTTTCCATCTCTTGGTGATTTAGAATCAGCAACAACTATGTGATAAAAAGGTGCTTTTTTCTTACCTGCTCTTTGTAGTCTTATTTTTACCATAATTTTCTTCCTCCTTCTTTCTTCGGGCGAGGGTGGAACCTCGCCCCTACATTTTTATATTAAATTTAAAAAATTAATACCTATTAGAATTTCATACCTTTTAGCGAATTCATGTCTAAATTTTTCATCATGTTTTTCATTCCGCCTTTATTGTTTTGCATTTTTTTCATAAGCTTTCTTGTCATTTCGTATGAATTTATAAATTTATTTATATCCTGCACAGTAGTTCCACTTCCGTTTTGCAATTCTTTGTCTTCTACTTGCATTTAATAACTTAGTATTTTGTTTTTCTTTTTTAGTCATTGAGCATATTATTGCTTCAATTCTAACAAATTCTTTGTCATCAACTTTTATATCGCCAAATTTATTTATTCCAGGAATCATTTTAAGTATTGATGAAAATGAACCCATTTTTTTCATTTGTCTTAATTGTGCTAAATAATCATCTAAATCAAATTCCTGTTTTCTTAATTTCTTTTCTAATTTTTCTGCTTCTTCTAAATCAAATGCCTCTTCTGCTTTTTCTATTACAGAAAGCATATCACCCATTCCAAGTATTCTTGATGTCATTCTATCTGGATGGAATTCTTCTATATCACTAAGTTTTTCACCTGTTGCTGCAAATTTTATAGGTCTTCCTGTAACTTTTTTAACTGAAAGTGCAGCACCGCCACGTGTATCACCATCTAATTTTGTAAGTATAATTCCATCAATTCCAAGATTTGAATTAAAGCTATCTGCAACATTTACTGCATCTTGACCTGTCATAGAATCCACTACTAGAAGTATTTCATGTGGTTTCACATTTGATTTAACATTTTTAAGCTCTTGCATTAATTCTTCATCAATATGAAGTCTTCCTGCTGTATCCAGTATAACTACGTCATTCAATTTTGACATTGCTTGTGACATTGCTTGTTTTGCAATTAAAACCACATCTTTTGTATTTTCATTTGCAAAAACTGGTATATTTAAACTATTACCTACTACTTGTAATTGTTTTATAGCTGCTGGTCTATAAACATCACATGCAACAAGTAGAGGCTTTCTTCCTTGTTTTCTTAAAAGGTTTGCTAACTTTCCTGCTGTTGTAGTTTTTCCGAGAACCTTGAAGTCCTACTAACATTATTACTGTTGGTGGATTTGGAGTAAAATTAATTTTACTTAAAGTTCCACCCAATAATTCTGTCATTTCATCTCTTACTATTTTTATAACTTGTTGTCCAGGAGTAAGTGATTTTAATACATCTTGGCCTAAAGCTTTTTCTTGTACTGTATTTACAAATTCTTTTACTATTTTATAATTAACATCCGCTTCTAAAAGAGCTAACTTTACTTCACGCATAACTTCTTTTAAATCGCTTTCTGTTATTCTTGCTTTACCACCAAGTTTTCTTGTAATGGCTTGTAATCTTGAAGATAGACCTTCAAATGCCATATTTTTCACCTCTTCCCTGTAACTTTTGTACTTAATCTCTTGGGCGCAATTTGGTATTCCTTATAGGTATTCCTTACCGATAACGCCCCTACACATATATTCTAATTTTTTAAACTAAGCAATTTAACTCTTTTTTTACATGAGTTAGAATTTGTGCTATTTGTTTATCTGTAGATTTTTCTTGAATTTTAGTAAGTTCTGATAATATAATTGCTATTTTTTCTTCTTGTTTAAACATCCTTTTCATAATTTCAAGCTTTTCTTCTAATTCGAAAAGTTTAGTCTCCCCTTTCTTTATAATATCTCTAACCGCTTGTCTTGTTATATTTTGGTTTTCAGCTATTTCAGATAGAGATAAATCATTGTCATAGTAATCTTCCAAGATTGCTAATTGTTTTTCAGTTAATAACTTTCCATATATGCTACAAAGCATAGTTATCTTAACATTCTTTTCCATATTACTACTCCCTTTTTATTTTGTAAGGCTATTCTACTTTACACTATTTTTTTACTTTTGTCAAGCATTTCCGTAAGAAAAACTGATTTTTGAAGCAAAATTTCAGGCGGACATTTAGTCCGCCTCTTACAACTCTTCTATAAAATTCAACTTAGATATAATTTCATCACCTAAAATTTCATTTGCAAATTGAACAAATTCATTCATTAATGGAATTTCTCCTCCAAAATGTATATCTAATCCGAATACCACTTTAATATCGTAATTTGTAGCAATTTTCCAAAATTCCTTGCATGGATATTGTACTTCTTTTAATCTTTTTCTCTTTTCCTCTATTGATAAACTAGCTTGCTTAACATTTTTTCGATACACTTTTTTAAATATATCATGCAAATTCATTTCTAGTACTACATTATATTTTTCTGCAGCCTCACAAATCATATTTGAAGCCTTAGCTTCTAATTCACCGAATTCATCTCTTACATACATAAATAAATCTGGATGGGCTATTATATCTGGAATATTATATTCCATCCCTTTTACTATATATTCTGCATATTTTATAAGTTCAGTATCTGTATATTTTTCTCCACCATGCATATATTTTATCTTATTATTGTCATCATACACAAAATGTTGTCCTAACACTATTTTATCTGTTTCTTTCTTTAATTCTGTTAAATATTTTTCCTTACCTGGTAGATACTCAACTTCAAATCCTGATTCTATTTGAATTTTATCAGAATACTTTTCTTTTAATTTTTTTATGCTATCTAAATATTCTTCTTTTTCAGAAAATAACATTCTTGCATTTGTTCTGGTCTCTATTTCTTTTCCCCATGGGCAATGATCTGTAAATGCTATCTTTTCAAATCCCATTTTTATATATTCTTTTACATAGTCTTCATCTTTCATATCTATATCTGCATGTCTGCATCTATATGTATGTTGATGATAATTAAATTTTTGCATATTCTTTCTTCCTTTCAATAATATGTCCCTTTTGCGACATTTTGTCGCTTAGGGACAGTCCCCAAACACCCAAAATGTCGCATGGGGACTGTCCCTAAATCTCAATATAATTATGCTCACATGCTCTGATTAATCTGTTCATTATTGCAAGCCCTAGTCCTTCTTTTTTTACACCTTCTATTATAACTAATTTTACATCATACGAATCTACTTTTCTAAGTAATGTAAATATGTTCTTGCTTATTTCTTCTAAGCTATCTCCCATATCTAATTTATTCTCTGTATTGTATTTTCCTAAATTACTTGTTTTTCCTAATACTAAAACATTTTTTTCTAATTCTATTTCTTGATTTATTTTATCTATCAACTTATCCTTACTATCACTATATACTAGCAAACACTTTGTATTTGGTGCATAGTGTCTATATTTCATACCTGGTGACATTACTTTTTCTTGTGGATTACATTCTTCCATTATTTGCTTTTCGATTACTACTTCTATTCCCAAACTTTGTATATCCTCAACAGTTATTTTACCAGGTCTTAATATATGTACTTTATTATCTATAACTCTTACTACTGTAGATTCTACACCTATATCTACCATACCACTGTCTAATATATAATCTACTTTTCCATCCAATTCATCTATTATATCATCAATTATTGTTCCACTAGGTTTTCCTGATATATTTGCACTAGGTGCTGCAATTGGAGTCTCAGCAAATTCTATAAGTTTTCTTGCAATACTGTTACTTGGCATTCTTATTCCTACTGTGTTTAATCCTGCTGTAACAACATTTGGCACACATTCTTTTCTATCAAATATTATAGTTAAAGGACCTGGCCAAAAATTATTTATTAATTTTTGCTCAACTTGTCCTACTTCTTTAACTAAACCATCTAGCATATCTATATCACAAATATGTACAATCAAAGGATTATCTGAAGCTCTTCCCTTTGCTTCAAATATTTTATTTACAGCATCTTCATCTAAGGCATTAGCACCAATTCCATAAACTGTTTCTGTAGGGAATAGTACTATATCCCCTTCCTTAATACACATGGCCGCTTCTTTTATTTTATTCAAATCTTTATTTTGTTTTAAATCTGCATATTTTGATTTCATATTAATTCCTTCTTTCAAGATTTCGCTCGGAGCAAAAAATTGTAATCTGCAAAACATATTGCAAATGATGTAGGGGTCGATGACTCTGTCGACCCGCATTTTTTATGCATTTTACGGGCAGACAGGGTCGTCCGCCTCTACAAATATTATTATAATGCATTTATACCTATTTTTCAATGTTTTAATTTTTATATATAAAAGTGAGACAAAAGGGGTCTGTCCCCTTTTGCCTCACTTATTAAAAACTTTTCTATAATAATCATTTTCTAATATTAATCTAGACATTTGGTATTTTTGATAAATGATTTTGTTTATTTTTTCTACATATCCTTCTTCTATTTCTGCTCCCTTGTTTGCAGTAAATTCTCCTGTTATTGCATTATATCTTCCTTTGTCTGTTATAAAGCTTCTGTCTGAAAATATAACTAATGGAGCTGAGTCTGATAAAATATCTTTTCCTATTAATAATCTTGAGTCGTATTCTACTCCAAATAAATTTAATACTGTTGGAAGGATGTCTAAGCTTGAACCTATATTATCAACTTTTATTGGTTCTTTCATACTTCCACTCCATATTAAAAGTGGCATACGGTACTTTTCAAATGTATCATCTCTTTCATATGTTGATAATTCATTTATTTCATCTAGTGTTAAGCCATATGGATAATGGTCTCCGCTAATTACAATAACTGTATCTTCTAATTTCCCCGCTTCTTCTAAATTTCTTATTAGCTCTCCTACTGCTTTATCTAATTCAATATTTGCTGCTATATAACTTTTAGCTTTATCTGAATATGGTAAGTCTTTGACTGCATCCCAGTTTCTGTAGACCATACAATTTCCTATTTTAGTATAATTTAAATGTCCACTTACTGTCATATAATATGCCAAGAATTTATCATTATTTATATAATCCTTTGTAGTCACATCAATCATCTCGTAATCACTGTTTGGCCATAATTTTGTATTCATTCTATCTTCTAATCCTGTTCCAACAGCTAAATATGAATTGTATCCCATTGTATTTATATACTTATCTCTTTCATAATATGTAGCTGTATGATTATGATATGCATTTGATGAATAACCTAGGGCTTCGAATGCATTCGCATATGAATATGGCATATAATTTCCTACAATATGTTTAAAACTCCATACACCTTCTTTTGGAATCAGTGATGTGTCTGTTATATATTCTCCATCTGCTGTACTTACTGGGAATATAGGTGTGTAAAAATTATCAAATTGAAATCCTTCATTATATAATTTATATAAATTTGGTGTTAACTCTTCATTTATTGCAATATTACTAAACGACTCCCCTACTAAAACTATTAGGTTTTTACCCTCAAACATTCCAGTATATTCATTCTTTTTAGTTGGTTCAACACTTGCAAAATACTCATGCATATTTTTTATAGTCTTATTTTGTTCTTTCCCAATTAATTTATCAAAATCAATTTCCGTTATATTATATTCTATTTGTTCACTTTTATCAGTCTCTTGTACTGCCTGGCTTAAAACTTCTACTGTTAAATTTTCCTCAAATCCAAATGCAAATCTTTGCAAATCAATTCTCATTGCTGTCAAAAATCCCATATTCTTAGTAGTAAGTTTAGGTACATGCACATTATAATATAAATTTTTATTTGAATATATGTCATTTGTATTAAAATAGTTTACACATAATATTGCTATTATTTGTATCAATACAAATGCTCCTATTTTGATACAAGTTTCTTTTAATTTCTTCCTTTCAAAATCAATAACTTTAGTTTTGTGTAATATTATTAGCACTATAAGTGGTAATACAAAAAATAATATTCCGTACCAATTCCTTAAAATCATATCAAATATTACATCCATAAATTCTGTAACTTGACCACCATTCAATATCGAATAAAATGAAAGTATTGATTCGTACATACTGTAATATACAATTTGTGCTCCAAAAAGTATTACAATAAATGCTGTTATAACATATGTTATAATCTTATTTGCTATTGGTTTAAATATGCTAGATATAACATTTAATAATATTGCTATTGGAATAGAAAATAATGCTATTAACCATATACTACTTGGAAATACTTTAAATAGTAAACAGGATAGCACTATTTCTTCATATATAATAAATAAAATATAATAAAATAACAAACTACATTTTTTCATATAAATTCTCCTTTTTTCTACAAATAATAATATAACGTTTTTTAATATTTGTAAATAGAAAGGCATTGAACAAATTGTAATTTGTATTATTGATTTGTTTTGATTCTGTAGGGGGGCGAGGTTCCACCCTCGCCCGAATAATTATTGTTTTAACGGGTCGGGGTGGAACCCGACCCCTACAACGTATGAAATCAATTTCCTCATACAAATTACAATTTATTAATTTTTTCTTGAAACATTTAATTTTATGATATATAATATATTATATTAATTAAAAGGAGTGATATAAATGAAAGTTTATGATAAGGAAATATATGAAAAACAAGAAAGTATTAAATTTACTCTTTTAATTATTATAGTATTTTTAGTAGGATTTTTTGCAGGATATCTTGCAAACTCATTTACTTCTACTAAAACATTAGAAAACAAAAATAATAAAGTAATAGTAGAAAATGTTAATTAATTTATACACAAAAGAGGAGGATTAATATGCCAGACAGAAGACAAACAGATAGAAGAGATTCTTCAAATACCAAAAAAGAATTATCTATATCTTTAAGTAATTTCATTTTTATCATTATTATTTTTATATTAATAATTGGTTTTATATTTTTAGGTAGTTATATAAGTACTTCTAGATATAATCAAGGTTATACAGCATCTCATTCTAATGATTACTATGTTGGGTATGAAGATGGATACTATGTTGGGTATGAAGAAGGATATGATGATGGTTATTTTTTAGGTTCTGAAAATTACTCATATGATTATTCTGAATAAATTTTATAAATTATAAAAATAAGGAAAGTAAAACAAATTACTTTCTTTTTATATAGACTTTTTGAATTAAATAATATAAAATATTTAAAATGTAGTTTTTAAGGAGATTGATTATGATTAGTAATGTATTGCTTAAATATTTATTAGTTTTTTTTGTATCTATGGTACCACTTATTGAACTAAGAGGTGCTGTTCCAATTGGATTAAGCCCTCTGCTTGGAAATTCTCTTCCACTGCTTCCACTTTACGCAGTTTGTATTTTAGGTAATATGCTTCCTGTGCCAGTTATTTTCTTTTTTGCAAGAAAAGTTTTAATCTGGGGGGCAGATAAAAAATTTATTGGAAAATTTTTTACTTTTTGTTTAGAAAAAGGTGAAAGAGGTGGACAAAAATTACAAGAAAAAGCAGGTCGCGGACTATACTTTGCACTATTCCTTTTTGTAGGAATTCCTCTTCCTGGCACAGGTGCTTGGACAGGAACTCTTGCCGCAAGTTTTCTAAATATGGATTTTAAAAAGAGTGTAATTGCAATTATAGCAGGTGTTATTCTAGCAGGTATTATAATGGGACTAGCATCTTTCGGAGTGTTTGGAGCTCTTGGAACAATAATTAGTTAATATATATTTAGAGGGCAGATATTAAATCTACCCTCTAATTTTTATTCATCTTTTATTATATTTTCAATTTCGTATTTTTTCTTTTTCTCTATTCTAAAGTCTATAAAATCATTAACCAATATTTTTATTACTGCAATTATTGGAACTCCAAGGAACATTCCAAGTACCCCAAAATATGCTCCAAACAATGTTACTGCAAATATAACAAGTATTGGACTTAATTTCAATGCATTACCAATAATTTTAGGATTTATTATATTTGCATCTATTTGTTGAAGTATTATTACTACTACAAGCATCCATAGAGCTTTACTAAATCCTCCTGTAAATACAGTTATTATTGTTGCAATCGTTATTCCTATTATTGATCCAAAATATGGTATTATATTAAGCAATCCTACCATAAATCCAAGTAATACCCAATATTTTACTCCTAATATCCACATTGCTATTGAAACTAGTATACCTACTATAATTGCATCTATTACTTGACCAGATATAAATTTAAAAAACACATCATTAGCTTTGCTAAAATAGTTACTTATAGCTTTGCAAGTTTCTTTTTTAAATAATGCTTTTGTAAGTCTGTTTAAAAATTCTACTATTTCTTTTCTTTCTAATAAGAAATATACTGACATAATTAGAGATACAAATATACTAAATATTGTACTTGCAACTCCCATAACTCCTTTTATATATGTTGATATTTTTTCCAAGCTTATTATTTGAGTAATATCTATTTTTTGTAATTTAGTAATAATTTCTTGAATATTTATTTTATTTAAAATTGAATCCTCTGGCAAATTATTAACAAAATTTATAGCACTTTGATAATATCCTGGCAAATCATTTGCCAACTCTACAATACTACTTGAAATTGCAGGAATTACTAAATTTATAGCCATTGTTACTAGTAATATTGCTAATATATATACAGTTATTACTGACAAGCCTCTGGCTCTTTTGTTAATAAATTTAGGTTTTACTTTTTTGTAGAATTTTTCTATTGCTTTACATGGTATATATAGTAGATATGCTAATAGAATTCCAATAAAGAATGGCATTAATATTGATATTAAATTTCCAATCCATATTGTTATGTCGTTAAAATTATCTAATGTTTTATATACAAATATCACAGCAACTGCAAATGTGAACCAATATAACCATTTTGTCCAATTTTTAATTTGTTTCATTTTCTTTTTCCTTTCTTTTAATATTCTAATAATTAAATTGTTGTTTGTATGATTGAATTTCTGTAGGGGCAAGTCTTGTGCCTGCCCGCATTCTTTGATTTATTGGGCGGGCACAAGACCCGCCCCTACAAATAATAAATTAATTCAAACACACAAATTACAATTTATAAATTATTTTCTATTTCCAGTCCCACTGGGCAGTGGTCACTTCCCATTATGTCTGAATAAATAAATGCATCTTTTATATTATCGCTTATTCTATCAGATACTAAAAAATAATCAATACGCCACCCCGCATTATTTGCTCTTGCGTTAAACATATATGACCACCAAGTATATGAGCCTTCCTTATCAGGATACACTTTTCTAAAAGTATCCGTAAATCCTGAATTTAAAAGTGTGTCGATTTTACTTCTTTCTTCATCTGTAAATCCAGCATTTTTTCTATTTGATTTTGGATTCTTTAAATCTATTTCATTATGTGCTACATTTAAATCTCCACAGATTACAAGTGGTTTTCTAATGTCTAACTCTTTTAGGTATCGTCTAAAAGCTTCTTCCCATTCCATTCTATACTCTAATCTTGCAAGTTCTCTTCCGGAATTTGGTGTATAACAATTTACCATATAAAAATCATCAAATTCTAATGTAATTACTCTTCCTTCTTTATCATGTTCTTCTATTCCTATTCCATAGCTAATATTTAAAGGTTTTCTTTTAGTAAATATAGCTGTTCCTGAGTATCCTTTTCTTTCAGCATAATTATAGTATTCGTAGTATCCATTTAAATCTAATTCTATTTGGCCTTCTTGCATTTTAGTTTCTTGAATACAAAATATATCTGCATTTAAACTTTCAAAAATATCCATAAAACCTTTTTTGTATATAGCTCTTAAACCATTTACATTCCATGAAATTAGTTTCATATATTCTCCTCTTTATAAATTCCTAATTTAACCAACACACCATATATTTTAGTTCCAAATGGAATCATATATATATCTTCTTTTGTAAGCATTTTTGTCGCTAGCACTAGAATTGCATATGAAATCACTCCTATTAATATAGATACAATTGTTGCTATTGCATTTCCTGTATAACCTATTAATAATCTATATGCAAAATATACTATAGCTCCCATTACAGCTGATGCAAATATTGGTTTAAATATATGTTGTTTAAAACTTAATTTTAATCTTATTTCTTTGTTCAAATAATATATACAAATAATAAATAATATAACTTGGCATACTATAGAACTAATTGAAGCTCCTAAAATATTTATTTTTGGATTACTAATTAATAATATATTCATTACTAATTTTACTACTCCACCTATTCCTAATGCTATAGCTGGAATATGTACTTTTCCAAAACCATATAACCCACCTTCTATAACATAATTAAGTGAAATAAATATCATCATAAATGTACTTAGTATTAATATATCAGCTCCATTTGAAGCAGCAGGATATATTAATTGCAATATTGGATTTGCAAGTGCAATTAATCCAGCACTACATGGCATTATAATAAGCATTGTTGCAAAAAATGAAAATGTTAATCTTTTATTTACAGTATCATAATCTTTTACAGAAATTGCTGATGAAATTGCTGGAACTAAAGCTGTACAAAATGCTCCTGTTATTGCAAGTGGAAGATGTATTATTGTTACTACTTTTGATAACTGTCCTGATAATTCCATAGCTATTTTTTCTAATTCATCTTTTGCAGTAATCATTCCTGAAAATGCTGTTTGTATACAATTACTTATTGTAACTGTGTCTATCATATTATTAATAACTGATATTAGTGAACCAATTGTCATAGGTATTGATATTGCAAATATAGTTTTTATTAATTTGCCTGTTGTTTTATCTTCTTGTGGAACTGTTTGAGCTTCACACTCTGCCAATATTCCTTTTTTTCTTCTTTTATAAAATACAAACAAGTATGTAAATGAAATTAGTATAGCAAGAGTTGTAGAAACGTTTCCTCCTGCAGCCATTATTGCTGGATCTTTTCCAACTAATGCATATACAAATGTTATTGTAAGAACACAATTAAAAAATTGTTCTAATGTTTGTGATACACTTGTTGATTTCATGCTTCCAAGCCCTGCAAAATATCCTCTAAGTACTGATGATGATGCAACAAACATTATTGCTGGAGCAAGTACCATTAAAACATATTTAACATCTGGTACATTTAAAACTTTACTAGCAATAATTTCTGCTCCAAAGAATAATGCAACTGATAAAACTGCACCAATTATTGTAAATATTTTTAAAGCTGTTTTAAAAATTCTATGTGCACCTTTGTGGTCTCCTATTGCTACTCTTTCAGATACTAACTTTGATATTACTGTAGGAATTCCCACAGAAGACAATGTAAGTAATAACGAGTATACTGTATAACCTGCATCATAATATCCATTACCAATATCTCCAAATCCATCTACATTTATAATTACTAATCTATATACAAATCCTAATATTTTTATAACAATTTGTGCAAGCATAAGCATTGCAACATTTTTCATAAAGGATGTGCCTTTTTCTTTTTTTATTTTATCTTCTGCTCCCATCATTACCTTCCTTACATAAATTATTAAACTATTTATATCACATATAGAGGTATTTTACAACTTTATTTTTTGTTAAATTCTAAATTGTATTTGAAACTAATTGGTAAATATTGACATTTTTATTCATGTGTTTTATAGTATTTATGCCTACTTGCTTAGTGACTTGCTTAGTGGCAGGAAGGAGGTTGTTTTTATAATGAGCAACTTTGTCAGACTTTTAGTTTTGTACATAACTTACTTAATATTAAGCAAGTTTGATGAAAACTGAAAAGGAAAAAGACTAGGACATGCACTCCTAGTCTTTTTTATGTTTTTTAATAAACAACTTTGTCGCTTAAGCTATATTTATTATAACTTATATTTTATTATATGTCAATATTTGTAAATATATTCTTGTTTTTAATTTAATACTTCTACATCTAAATATCTTACACCCCAAGCTAAAGCTTCTGAATGTGAATTCATATAAAGGTCTATTCTATTACCTTGTATTGCTCCACCTCTATCTTCTACTACATAAGTTTGACCATTCATCACTATTTTTGTTCCAAATGCGAATGAACTTGGTGCAGCAACTGTTCTATTTGCTGTAGCTTTTGTTCCTGATGCTGTTATACCATTTGTCTTTCCGCAGCATTTAACACATGCGCAATATGCTGTTACTTTGTATCTACCAGAAGATGCTGTTGTAACAGCTGCTCCTCTAGAAGAGTATCTTGATGTAACTTTTGTTTGAATTTGAACTATCTTATTTACTGGTTCTTTTATGATTTTAGATGATAATTCTATTCTTTCAATTTCTACATCTTCTTTATATTTTACTTTATAAGTCACTTCTCTAATACCATTTCTACCTGATTGTATTACTTTATTTGTTGTTTCACTTCCGTTTGAAACATCTTTTGTTATTGTTTCAAATGGTATTTCTTCTTGTACAGTAACAATTTCTTCTGTAATGTTTGAATAGTTTTCAGCTATTTCATCTATATTATTATTTAATTCTTCTTCTGATACTTTAGCTATTTTAGTAGGTTCTTCTCCTACTTTTGTAATTATAATTGTTTTTGTATCTGTTATATCTTCAGTAGTTGTAGGTATTACTGTCTCATCTGATGATATCATTATATGGTTTTCTTGTAATATTTCAGATACTTTTGTTTTTGATGTTAATACAGTAATTTCGTGATTGTTTGAGAATTTAATTTTTACATTATTTAATTTAACATTTCCCGCAATTACTGATATCCCTAAGATTATTATAAAAACTACACTTATTGCTATAACTTTTCTGTACGATATAGATGTATTTTTTACTTTATTCATAAATCCCTCCTTCAAGCGATCTCTTTAATTATACTACTTTTTAAATAATTTGTCAAATTTGGAAAATTTTTACTGCATTTATCTATATTATTATATGCTGCTTGTACTAAAATATGCATGTTTTTGTATAAACAACAATTTATTTAATTAATTTATTGATATGATTTTTTTGTTATGCTATAATCAAACTATAATATTATTAAATAGGAGGTTATTAGTATGTGGATAGCATTAGTTATACTAGCAATATTAGTTGTTGCAGTAATTGGAATTTATAATAATTTAGTTAGATTAAGACAAAAAGTAAAAAATTCTTGGAGTCAAATAGATGTTCAATTACAAAGAAGATTTGATTTAATTCCAAATTTAGTAGAAACAGTAAAAGGTTATATGGAACATGAAGAAGGAGTTCTAACTAAAGTTGCAGAACTTAGAACATCATGGGCAAATGCAGGTAGTGTTGCAGAAAAAGCAAATCTTGATAACGAACTTTCAGGAGCATTAAAAACAATTATGGCAGTATCTGAAAATTATCCAGATTTAAAAGCAAATCAAAACTTTTCTGAATTACAACAAGAATTACAAAACACAGAAAACAAAATATCATTCTCAAGACAATTCTATAATGACAGTGTTACAATGTATAACACAAAATTAGAAGTTGTTCCTTCAAACATAATTGCTTCAATGTTTGGTTTCAAACCTGAAGAATTATTCAAAGTTGAAAGTGAAGAAGCTAGAAAAAACGTTAAAGTTGATTTTGGTAAATAAACTAAATAAAAATAACAAAGATGCAATTGTTTCCAATTGCATCTTCTTTGTTTGTTTTTATTTAGTTATATACTTTAGCCCAACAGTCGCTATATAATCCATTCATTGCTTCATTATATGAAGAACTTATAGTTTGAAGTGTTCCAAATTGGCTACCTAAAATTAGAAAATCACTTTTATTTGTTCCATTACCTTTATATCCAACTACAGTTACCCAATGTTCTCCTGTATTTGATTTAACATGTAATTTTACTGGTTTTTTTGCATCTATCCATTTTTTAATTTTAGCCAAAGTATTAGCTTCTGTATCATATCGTATATCATCTACTCCTGCCACATCGTACTCTCCATTGTCGGCATCCCATTTATAGGCATCATCTTCACTTATCTTTCCTAATAACATATATAGTTGATATGTAGCAACTCTATTACAATAAATTCCGCCTATACTTTGTTTATATATATTCTCACTGTTAATTGTTTTTAATACACTGTTTAATTTATCTTTTTTAATAGCTATAGTATAATTATCATTAAGCTTAGTAGGACCATATATACCAGTATTCTTTTTATCTTTATTATAATCTAAAGAACTATAGATCTGTTGATAATCTGTATTTGTATACAAATATGGATCAGTTACTGTAATTGTACAAGTTTTTGTTTTATTACTTCCATCATTTGCTTTTGCTGTTATTGTTGCTGTTCCTGCGGCTTTTGCTGTTACTTTTCCACTTGAATCTACTGTTGCTATGTCTGTCTTGTTGCTTGTCCATGTTATAGTTTTATTTGTTGCATTGTTTGGACTTACTGTTGCTGTTAAATTTAATGTTTCCCCTTTTTCAATAGTTGCTGAAGTTTTATTTAAAGTAATTCCTGTTACTGCAACTGTCTGAGGTTGTGTTGTTTGTTGTGGTGTTGCTGCTTCTGTGTCTGGTTCTTTAACTACTATGTTAACATTTATATCATAACCTTTTGAAGTTGTTGCTGTTATTACTGCTGTTCCAGGCGCTTTAGCAGTCATTCTGGCATAGTAGTTACTACTGCTACCAATAAATACTATATTTTCATTGCTACTTTTCCATTCTCTTATCTTACAATTATTATAAGTTAGTTCATTGTAAATTACAAAGTTCATATCTTTATAAACAGTTGCTGAACTTATACTTAACCCAGCACCTCTTATTTTATCTATTAATCTAGTTTGCATTTTAACTCTAACTTTACATGTTGCAGTTTCTCCATTTGGTGCTGTTGCTGTTATGGTTGCTATACCTATTCTTTTCGCTGTAATTAATCCACTACTATCAACTGTGGCAATTTTTTCATTACTACTTTCATATTTCACATTACTTTTATTTGCTCCTAAACTAAATCTTCTTTCTTGATACATAACTATTGCAGTTGCATTTAAGTGAAATGGATCTGCTGCAAATATTGTTGTACCAAGGCTTATGAATACTAATGTTAAAATTAAGGTTAGTAAAATTTTCTTTGTTTTATCGAAAACTATTTCCATAAAAACCACCTCCAAATATATATAAATATATATGTTTTTGTGCCTTTAAAATTTTAGGCAATATCTCTCCTATTTATAATATACCATAAAGTACCAATTTTGTCAATCTAAGTAACATAAAAAAACAAATCTACTTTTAAAGTAGATTT
The DNA here is from genome assembly GCA_045531335.1 of Clostridia bacterium. Taxonomy (GTDB): domain Bacteria; phylum Bacillota; class Clostridia; order TANB77; family CAG-508; genus CAG-452. The sequence continues at coordinate 41,368 of JAZSDU010000053.1, read as the reverse complement.
GTTTTTTATTATTTATATTTCTAAGCTGTTTTCTCGTGTTTCTATTTCTTTTATTTCCTTTATACTGTTTTCGTCAAATGTTATTCCTACATTTATAGTTTCACCATATTTATCTGTATATGTAATAATTAAATTTCCATTACCAGCATATTTGTAGTTTGTACCCTTTATAGTAGTTGGTAAATAGACATCTTCATATATTCCACTAGTATCATAATAGGCTTTATTGCTTGCATATAATACACTTTTTATTGCCATTTTATTCATTTCTTTATTTGGAGTAAAATATATTTCATTTGCTTCCATTACTTTTTCTACCATTAAGTCATCTAGCTTATCAATATCGAAAACTTGATTTGTTATATTTTCTCCATTAGAATTTTCTATTTGTGCTAGATTTTTTAATTTATAATTTCTATAAACATCCATAAATTGTTTAACTTGGTTTGGTTTTAATTTATTTATATCCTGTTCGACACACTCTAAATATAGATTTTGTAATTCAATACCAGCTTGATATGCTTCATCAGATTGCCAATTTTCATTGTATGCACTATACCACTTGTGCATAGTATTCCATATTTTATTTGATTTGTCTTGACCATAATTTTTTGCAATTGTTTCTTTTAATTCTGAAAGAGATATTTCTCCTTTTTCAACTTTGTCCATTGTATCATATCCAGCAAGATATACTAGATTTTCAAATGCGTTAAGTTCTACTAAATAACCTAAACAATTATCTTTATTATAGTTAAGTGTAGAAGTTCCTGCTTCATTTGATATCGTCCATGTTCCACCTACTTTTACATCTAAAGGATTTACAAATTTTTGATGAAATGTTGTGCTTCCTTCTAGCATTAATAATCTTAATTCTTCATTATCTTTAAAATATTCTTGGTTGAATAATATTTGTATTTGTTTACAATGTATTATTTCATGAAATGTTCTTTCTATATCATCATTTTCTTCTGTTCCGCCTTTAAATATCATTGTTATATTACCCTCTGAGTCTGTTTGTCCTAGAGCCTGACCTTGTTCTAGCAATTTTTTACCTATTTCTGACTCAGCATCATAAATAGTTATTGAATTTATATTTTTTATAGTATCTATTAAATTATTTTGTATATATTCTTCTACTGGTGGTAAATCTTTATATGCTCCTTGCCAAGTAGGATAATTTTTATATAGTTTGTCTAATACTCTTTTAAATGCTTGATTAGCCTCTTTTGAAAAATTCTTTTTAGCAAGTTCAGCATTCATTTTATTTAATAATTCATTATACTTTACAACACCATTTTCTTCTTTATTAACAGGTCTTTCTGCTTCTGTTCCTCTTGATGTAGTAGTTTCTTCATATTCTTCTAATGTAGTAGATTCTCGTTCAGGAATAACTATTTTATCTTCTATATCGTTATAAGCATTCTTATCTACTTTAGTTTCAACCTTTGGTATAGTTGTTTCTTCAATATTCTTTTTAACGTCCTTTTCTCCTGAACATGATGTAAATGTAAGTGCTATTGGTCCTACAACACAAAGAACTTTAAATAAACCATTCCACAGTTTTGTCAAAAGATTGTCTGGTATATGTACTTTTTCATGATCTTCACATACTTTTATATTATTATAATTCATTGCCTTCCTCCAATAATTCTTTTTTTATTGCACTAATAACTATATCCTTTTCTTCCTGTGATATATTAGTTTCTAGTGCTGTTATTCCTCGAGCTAATTTTAATTTTGCTATATATAATGGTATTTTTTTACTTGGTTCTTTGTAAACTATATATTGATATGGATCTTCTGGTATTTCTACTTTTGCAACTAATTCCATTTTTTGTTTTTTACCTTTTTTATCATATACATATATATAATCTTTTTCTTCCATTTATATTTCTCCTTATTTATTATTTAATAACAACTTTTCTGCATTTTTATAAGTTGCTTTTGACACTTCTTCTAATGTTATTCCTTTTACATCTGCTATTTTCTGAGCCATATATTTTACATTTCTTGAATCATTTCTTCGCCCTCTTAATGGTTCTGGACTAAGATATGGAGAATCTGTTTCTATAAGTATTTTATCTAGCGGCACCATTTTTATTATTTCTTCTGCATTTTTAGAATTTTTAAAAGTTATTGGACCCGCAAACGATATATAAAATCCTAATTTTAATCCTTCTCTAACCAAATCTACATTTAATGGGCAGCAATGAAACACACCTTTTTTATTACATTTATTATTTTTTAATATATCTAAAGTATCGTATATAGCTTCTCTTGTATGAATAACTATTGGTAAATCTAATCTGTTTGCTATTTCTATTTGAGCTTTAAAAACTTGCTTTTGCAATTCTTTATTTTCTTTGTTCCAATAATAATCTAATCCTATTTCTCCAATAGCAACAACTTTTTTGTTCTTTGCTAAATTTTCTATTTCTAGTAAGTCTTCTTTTTTAAAATTGTCTATATCATTTGGAGAAATGCCTGCAGTTGCACACATAAACTCATAGTCTTCAGCTATTTTAATGGCCTCTTTAGAAGATTCTAAACTATATCCTGCATTTATTATTTTAGTAACACCTTCATTATATATTTTTTTAACTAATTTATCTCTATCTTCTTCAAATCTTTCATCATTATAATGTGCATGTGAATCAAAAAATTCCATCTCTACCTCTATTCTTCTACCATTACTACAACTGTAGCAACAGCATATTCCTTACAATGTGATATTGAAATATCTATGTTTTTTATTTTCCTTAATTTTATATCTAAGAAATTGATTTGTGGGTTTCCATTTTCATCATTAATAACTTCTGCATTATGCCATGATATGTCAAATTTGTTTTTTAGTAGTGGTGATACTGCTTTGAAAATTGCTTCTTTTGCAGCAAATCTTCCTGCATAATGATAATATTTTGCATTTCTTTTACTTTCACAATATTCTATTTCAGTAGGTGTAAAAAGAATATTAGTAAACTTCTCTCCTGATCTTTCTATTGATTCTTTTATTCTACTTATTTCTATTATATCTGTACCACAAAGCACTTTCATTTTTTCACCTCTGCATATTATTTATTACAATCAAATTAAATACATTTAATATAATTGATACTATTAATGCTATTAATACAATCTTATTTAAAATGTTCTCATTCTCTATATTAAGGTCTTTATAAATTACATCATATCTGTTTTTTATTTCACCATAAATTTCTTGAAGTTCAAAAACTTCTCTCCATTTATTATAAAAAACGGTTCCTGTTAGGGAATTAGTAATTTCATTTAACCAAATCTCTTTTGTGAATTTAGTAAATTTATTTCTAACTATACTAATATCTTTTTTACTTTTAAAACTATTTTCAAGTTTTTTCAAATATATTCGTTGATATAGGCTTATTAATAATGTATATAAATATTCATTTTCATAATCAAATAACAATTTAGTATAATTATTAATATCTATACTAGATGTAATCAAACTTGCACTTTGCTTTGTAAATCCAAATCTTGAATATTTAAACTGTTCTATATTTTGTATGTTCTTATCTAATTCTTTTAAATTTAAATCCACTGTATTGTTATTTGATAAGACATTACTATATTTTAAAAAGTCACCTTCTATATTTTTAAAATCCTCTTCATTATTCCATGCATCTTGATCAATACAACTATATGTATATACAAAAAATCTTTTGTTATATAAATCTACATCTTTTAATCCTATAGAATCGTTTTTTACTCCAATAATATTATCTATAAAATTTGATAATTCATTCATGTTGTTAAATTTATCTGTTTGTATCTTAATATTATTAAATTCTCTTAGTTTTGCGAAATCAGAATTTATGTCTTTAAATTTATAATTAAAATTTAATAATTCAGAAAAGTTTTCGCTATTTTCTAAATTTGTTTTTATAACTAAAAAGCATACCCCTGTATCTAAACATACAATTTCTATCTTATCAATATTAAAAAATATTCCCTCTTTTTCATCTATCTTTCCTTGTATTTTTTTATCAAAATTATATTCAAAAATATTACAATGCAATTTTGAAAGTTTTTTTGCTTTAAGAGAATCTATCATATTTTCAAAATCTCTTATTTTTTCTTTATCAAACTCAAATGTTGGAAAAAAATATTCTCTTATGTTTTTTATAAAATATGAATATAGGTTTAAGTCTCTTTCTTTTTCAAAAATCTTTAGTTTGTAACTTTTATTTTTTATTAAACTTAATAAATATTTTTCATATTTTTTCTCTTCAATTAAAAATGGTTTTATAAAATATGTGTATTGATATTTTATTTTTAGTTCCATTTATCTTCTCCTCTTTAGTTTATTTTATAACGCTGTAGGGGCCTTGGCGTCCTCGGCGACCCGCATATATTTTGTCGTTTCGGGCTGTCGGGGACGCCAGCCCCTACAATTTTCCTAATTAATTTTCTTATTTTTCATAATATAATCCGTTATCACTTAAATGCCATGTTCCAATAAAGTCTATATAAATGCTATTGTCTAAATTAACCGATGGTTCTTGCGAAATAGCTCCTACTTTATTTATACTTCCCCAAACTCCATATTTTTTTACTGCAGCAAATCCTTTTGAATTTTGTTCAGTTCCATCTTCATAAATATAATCTACTATAACTTTACCAGTTTTATCTACATATCCATATTTACCATCTTTTTTACTTAAGAATAATGTATTTGTTGTTAATAAATCTGCAGAATTCTTTTCCTCTAATTTAAAATTATAATATTTGTATTCATTATTTGCATATACTTTAATATAACCTTTATCTGTATTTACTTCTGATACTATTCCAATTATTTTTTGTCCTAAATTGTTGTCAAATATGACTGTTTCAGTATCTGTTTTATCTGCCTGTATAAATCCACCATTCTCTACATATGCCATATTCATATATTCAAAGTTTATAACTGTTGCATTCTCTAAATTTATTACCCCATATTTACCATCTTTTTTAGCTATATAATAAATAGAAAAAGCATATTTTAACTCTTCATATTGTGGTTTTATTTTTTCTTCATTTGCCTTACTTACAACGCCAAGTTTCCCATCTTTTTTTACTATTATGTTTTCAGATTTTGCTTCTATAATATCTTCATATCCACCATCAACTAAGATTGAACCATCTTGAGTATTTATTACTTTCCATACTCCTGCTTCTTTAATCGCAAATAAATTTGAACTATTTAAATATTTTACCGCTTCATATTTTGGTTCTATTAATATAGTTCCACTTGTGCTTATCAATCCATATTGATTGTTTTCATTTACTATAATGTACTCGCTTTTATACCCTTCTTTTAAAGTAAGTACGTTTTTGTATTGTGCACTTATAATAGTTTGTCCTTTTTCATTTACCAAGCCAACATTTCCAGCTTTTTTCACTATTAAATTGCCTTTAATACTCTTTAATGCTGTTATTTCATCATACTCGCATGGTAATATTTCTTGTCCATCAAAATTTATTAATCCATATTTCCCATTTTTACTTACTCTTAAAACATTATCTTCATACCAAATCTTTTGTTTTGAATCGTAATTATCTATTGCTTCAATTTTTTCATATCCTAATAATATTTCTTCATTTTTTTCATTAACTGCTTTTGTTTTATATGTACCAGTAATATCATCCACATCATATGTACATATGAATATAGGCTTAGAACTGTTAGGTATAGCTATAATATCATCATATGTTGGTTCTATTACTTTCTCACCTTCATTATTAATTACTCCAAATTTTCCATTTTCATAAGCTGTATAATATGTATAAATTTTAGATTCTACTTTTTCGCCACTATCTTTAACTATATTAACAATTGATACTATAATCATAATTATAACTGCTAAAGCTACAATTACACCTGCTACCTTTTTTAAATTTAATTTTGGTTCATTATCATATCTTCTTCCTCTAGTTCTACTTCTGCTCATATAGCCTCCTTAAAATCTTTTTGAATTCGTATACTGTAGGGGGTGAACTCAGTTCTTTCCTACAAATTTTATTTGATTTTTAATTATAATTTTTTTCCTACAATTTCCTTATTACTATATCATATCTTGCCTATTTTTCCAATAGTTTTCATATAGTTTTTTTGCAGTTTTAGGGCTATCTTCTCCTGTCATATTCTTTACAGGTGCGAAATCTTCTTCCCTTTTTCCTCTAAGTATTGCAATATCATCAAATATTTTAAAACTATCAAATATAAATTGTTCAAATTTATATGCATTTTCTTTTTCTGGTTTAATTAAATTCCCATTTTCATCTAAATAATTAGATTTTTTAAATGCTACATGATATTCTAGCTCTTTGGTACTTGATCTTTTGATAGCATTTATACTAAACAAATTACACATAATATGTGATTCTCCAAATACTAGTTCACCATTATCATCAGTAATTCCAGCTATATCATCTGGTAATTCTGTATATTCTATTACTTTTACTCTATTGTTCTGTTTGCAAAGCACTCCTACTTTTTCATCTGGGCTTCTTTTAAGAACTGTTCTTGTTCCAATTTGATTTCCTTTGCTTGCAGTTAATCCCAATAGTAAAACATCTACATATTTTAACAAAATATTATCAACAGATCCTATAAATATCCATTCTATACCTCTATTTTCCATATTTTTTATTGCACCTTTTTTTAGCATAGAATTAAATATTCCACCATTTCCATTAGATGCTTGTTTTATAAGTCCATTTTCACCTATTAAAAGTTTGCCTTGCTCATTTATTAATGGTAATTCTCCTTGTTCAAATATATAAATATATTCCTTTGGATAGCCAAAATAATCTTTTTCTTCTAAAAACCTTACAGTATCTTCATTATTTTCGTTACTAGTCATTATATACCAAGGAATAATTACATCATATTTATCATTAGCTCTTTTTAATGTGTCTACTATGATTTCAAATAGGTATTTTCCGCAATTTTCAAATTCAATTTTAAATGTGCCTTTTGCGCTTGGATGTCCGAAGTCTAGTTCCTTGGCCTCCTGCCATTGTAGCTACTGCAAATTTATTGTTCTTAATTATATCTATCCCTATTTTTTCATAGTCCTCTAATTCATCACTTGTCAATCTATCTGGATTAACTCCTGCAATAGGATGTAATTCTTCTAAATCTACATATATGTCTTCAAATGTTTTATCATATAATTCTTTAAGTTCTTCGAAATCTATGTTTAGCACTTGATTTATTATTTTACTTTTAGTTTCTACATCTGACTTATCAATAAGTCCTATTATGTGTTCTTGTTTATATTTTTTTAATATTTCTTTTGCTTTATTTTCCATTCATAATCTCCTTTTATTAAATCCCTACATAATATAACATTATTTTTACTTTTTGTCCACTGTTAATGTTTTTTGTTGAAAATCTTGTTTGTGTGAATAATTTAATTTTAAAATTTGTAGGGGACGCAGTCTTCGGCGTCCCGTTATCATTATGTTTTTCGGGTCGCCCAGGAGTGCGACCCCTACAACATTTGCAATAAATTTAATCATCAATTGAAATTATAACATAATTTCTTTAGGGTTTTAATATATATTAAAAAGAGGTGTGTCCATGAATAATATAAAAATAATTATATTTAATATAAAGAAATTGTTTATCCCTATTTCCATATGCTTATTTACTATGTTTTTATTAATATTTTCAAACGCAAATCTTTCTTCTGCAAAAACAGGACTTGCTCTGTGGGCAAATTCAGTTGTTCCATCATTACTACCATTTTTCATTGCAACAGAACTTCTAGGTTATACAAATATAATTTCAGTTTTGGGTAAAATACTAAACAAACTAATGAGACCTCTTTTTAACGTTCCTGGTGAAGGAGCATTTCCTTTTATAATGGGAATAATTAGTGGTTATCCAATGGGTGCAAAAATTGTGTCAAACTTTAAAGCTCAAGGAATATGTACAGATGAAGAAGCAGAAAGATTGTTAGCTTTTACAAACAATTCCGGACCACTTTTTATAATTGGAACTGTTGGAATAGGACTGTTTAAAGATACAAACACTGGAATCTTACTTTTTATAACACATATTTTAGCATGTCTTACTGTAGCTTTCCTCTTTAGGTTTTGGAAATCATCCAAAAGATTTGGAAAAAAAGGGGACAGACCCCTTTTCCCAAAAGAACAAGTTTCTATATCAAATCTTGGTGAAGTTTTAGCAACTTCTATAATGAATGCAATTAATACTATATTTTTAATAGGTGGATTTATTGTTTTATTTTCTGTAATTATATCAATTCTACAAAATAGTGGTATTTTAGATGCAGTCTCCCATCTAACACATCCTATTCTTAATATATTAAATATTCCGCTAAGTTTTGCTAATGGAATATTTACTGGCTTATTGGAGGTTACTAACGGTGTATGCAATATAGCAAATATTGCTAATAAATCTATTTCAACCAATATTATAATTTGTTCATTCTTGCTTGGATTTGGAGGCATTTCAATAATGCTTCAAATTTTGAGTATTACATCAAAAGCAAAAATTTCTATTAAACCTTATATAATAGGAAAATTATTTCAAGGGTTATTTGCAGCTGGTTATACCTATATTTTTATTTATACTGTTCCATTTCTTAATTTGAATTTGTAGACTAAAGGGGACAGACCCCAATAGTCTATTTTTATATAGACTATTGGGGTCTGTCCCATTTAGTCTACATCTTCGGTTCACATGTTAAATTTATTCCTAAATTCTTTATTACATTTAATTCACTTTGTTCTATCATATATGTAGAGTGTGCTTCACATCCTCTTAAAGTCCCAATGTTACTAATAACTTTTTCGATTATTGGATTTGTTGACGCACATATACTAAGTGCTATTAAAACTTCTTGAACGTTTAGGCAGTATGAAGTTCTATATGATGTTCTTTGTTTTGTTTTAAATATCGCTTCTAATATTGAAGGTGATAACAAATATTCTTCATCTGGAATTTGTGTAATTTCTTTTAATGCATTTATAATAGCTGCGCTTGATGCACTTAAAAGCTCAGATTCTTTTCCTGTAACTATTTTTCCATTTGAAATTTCTATTGCAACTACATCTTTATTTTCTAAATTTTCCTTATCTAAAGCAACTTCAATTATTTTTCTATCTCTACTACTTAAATTTAATTTATTCATCATTAGCTCTATTCTCTCAACTGTTTCTGCTGAACACAGTTCCTTTTTATAATCACACAATGCATTATAATATCTTCTTATAATCTCCATTTCTGCAGCACTTCTTACTGCTTCATCATCTGTAATACATTGCTTAATCATGTTTACACCCATATCTGTAGGTGATTTATATATTTCTTCTCCTGTTATTTTTGTTAGTATATTTTTTAAAATTGGAAATGTTGATAAATCTCTATTATAGTTTACAACAGTTTCACCATAAGCTTCTAAATGGAATGTATCTATCATGTTAACATCTGCTAAATCTGCTGTAGCCGCTTCATAAGCTACGTTTACTGGATGCATCAGTTCTAAATTCCATACTGGAAATGTTTCAAATTTAGCATACCCTGCTTTAACTCCTCTTTTGTGCTCATGATATAGTTGCGATAAGCATGTTCCCAATTTTCCGCTATTAGGACCAGGAGCAGTAACTACTACTAATTTTTTTGTTGTTTCAATATATGCATTTTTTCCATATCCTTCTTCGCTCACAATAACCTCAATATCATTTGGGTATCCAATTGTAGGATTGTGTATATATGTTTTTACATTTCTCTCTTTTAGTACTTTTTTCAAATGTTCAACACTAGTTTGACCATTATATAGTGTTATAACAACGCTATTTATTGAAATACCTAGATTTTGTAAGTTTTCAATTAGTCTAATTAATTCAAGTTCATAACTTATACCATAATCTGCTCTTATCTTACTTTTTTCAATATCATCTGCACTTATACAAAAAACAACTTCTGATATATCTTTTAGTTTTTCTAATAATTTTATTTTTGCATCTGGCATAAATCCTGGTAAAACTCTGCTTGCATGATAATCATCAAATATTTTTCCGCCAAATTCTAAATATAATTTATCAAACATATTTATTCTTTCTTGTATTTTTTCGCTTTGTATTTTTAAATACATTTCATTATCAAAACCTTGCTTCATCTTTTTCTTCCTCTCTTGTTTTAAAATAAAAATAGATTTAAAAATCTACGCCCTAAAAATGGGGTTTTTTTTAAATCTATTATTTTTTATTATTAATATACAAATATATTATCATTTTTTGAGATATTTTGCAAGTATTTTTTTGAATTAATGCAAAAAGGATGAAGATCAGTTGTTCTTCACCCTTTTTTAGGTTACTCTTTGATTTCCTCAATCAATTCATCAATCTGCTCGATGGTTGCATTGATGAGTACAATAGGTGTTTCAGCCATTTCAGGAAATACTTCCTCATGCTGTGCTATGCTTACTTCAACGCCGTTAGCAAATCCTATATAATCTGCATTAATTTCGTTGATAATAGCTTTTGTCTTTGCTCGTGCACTTTCCTGTGTAATGCTGTTCTCGAGATAAAAGTCTCTCACTGCTTCCATCTCGCCCTTGTATTCAGACAGTTTCTGAATTTCAATAGCTTGGTCCACCTGCTGCAAAGCGCAATCAAGCTTTTCAATATAATTGTCCATCATCTTTTTCTGAACAATTCCTGAAACTGCACCAACAATAAGTGCAAATATCAGTCCAACTACGATTGCCACTGTAAAATCTTTGATGTTCTTGTTTTTCATGATGTAAAACCTCTTTTTCATATTTTTCTTGCTTATGCAAGTTATTATAATTGTACCATATTATGTTGATTTGTGCAACTTCAAACTGTTTACACCATGTTAAATTAATTCATTTGTACTTTCCCTACAATATCTTCTATTTTTTCTATATTATGCTTTTTCATATAGTCTTCAATACCTTTTACTGTATTTACACTTGTATATGGGTCTATAAAGTTTCCTGCACCTATTGATACTGCTGATGCACCTGCAAGCATAAATTCTATTGCATCATCTCCATTTACAATTCCACCCATACCAAGAATAGGAATATCTATAGCTTGTGCCACTTGATATACCATTCTTACTGCAACTGGTTTTACAGCTGGTCCTGATAGTCCCCCTGTATTGTTAGCTAAATGTGGTCTTCTTGTATTTATATTAATACTCATTCCAAGTAATGTATTTATTAATGATACTGCATCTGCTCCTGCATCTTGTGCTGCTTTTGCCGGAAGTGTTATATCTGTTACATTTGGAGTAAGTTTTACAATTAAAGGTTTGTCTAAAACCTTTCTAACCTTACTTGTAACTTCTTTCACACCCTCATATGTAGTTCCAAATGCTAAACATCCCGCTTTAACATTTGGGCAAGATAAATTAAGCTCAACACCATCTATATCTGACTTATTTAATATTTTACAAACCTCAACATAGTCTTCTATTGTGCTTCCACATGCATTAACAATAATTGCTGTATTTTGTTTTTTAAGCCATGGTAAATCATATTCTAAAAAGTACTCTACACCTGGATTTTGAAGTCCAATACTGTTAAGCATTCCACTTGGAGTTTCGTATATTCTAGATGGTTTATTTCCATCTCTTGGTTTTAAAGAAGTACCTTTTGTAATAATTCCACCAATTTCACTTAAATCGAAAAATTGACTATATTCCCTTCCATATCCAAATGTTCCTGATGCAACTGTTACAGGATTCTTCATTTTAATACCTGCAAAATTAACTTCTGTATTCATATCTTTACACCTCTTCTAATCATAGACTAAAGGGGACAGACCCCTTTAGTCTATTTTTTAAATTATAACTTTATTACTATCAAATACTGGTCCTTGTTTGCATACATGCTCATATCCACCTGTTACAACCTCAACTGCGCATCCTAAACATACTCCAAGTCCACACCCCATTTTTTCTTCTAATGATATTTGGCATGGAATGTTTTTTTCTTTTGCTAAGCTTTGTGCTGCTTTTAATAATGGTAATGGTCCACATGCAAATATTGCATCTATTTTTCCGTCTTCTATATCTTTCTTTAATTCATTTATTGCAAATCCATGTATTTTGTAGCTTCCATCATCTGTTGTAATTACTAATTTATTTGATATTTTCTCAAATTCTTCTTCTACGACTACCGCTTCTTTATTTCTAAATCCTAAATATGTATTTACAGTCGCACTTTTTGAAGCATTTTTTGCAAGTTCATATAAAGGAAATACTCCTATTCCTCCACCAAGAGCTGCTATGTTTTTATATCCTTCAAATTTAAATGTACCATATCCTAAAGGTCCTATAATATCGACTAAATCTTCTTCTTTTTTTCTTGATAAAATCTCTGTTCCTTTTCCTTGAACTCTAAATATTATTTCTAAAATTCCATTTTCTTTATCTACATTATATATACTAATTGGTCTTCTTAAGAATGGATCTAATCCATCTGTTACTCTTATTTCTATAAATTGACCTGGTTTTGCTATGTCTGTAATTTCTTTAGCAGATAAAGAAAATTTAAATATATCTGGTTTTAATTGCTCTTTTTTTATTAATTTAGATTGCAATTGTATTGGCATTTTTATTCCTCCTATTAATTAATATCTGTGCCCCTTTCGACATTACATTGCGCTGTTTAATTCGTCTCTCATTCTTATTGCTTCTGCTCTTGTTGCTTTTCCATATTCTTCTTCAGAATATTCTTCTTTCCATCTGTCTGATTTGTAAGCTGCCATCAAACTTCTTGATGCATTAACTATTCCGCCTAATCCATCTTTAAATCCTAATGCTATGTCTTCTGCTTTTCCACCTTGTGCTCCATATCCTGGTATTAAGAAATATGTTTTAGGCATAATTTCTCTTAATTCTTTTATTTGAATAGGATATGTTGCTCCAACTACAGCTCCTACACTACTGTATCCATATTCTCCAACTAATTCTTCTCCCCAAGAGCTTACTAATTCTCCTACTTTCTCATATATTGTTTTTCCATCTTCTAATTTCAAATCTTGTAATTCTCCAGATGATTTATTAGATGTTTTTACTAAAATGAACATTCCCTTGCCGTATTCTTTTGCATCATCTATAAATGGTTTTACTCCATCAATTCCTAAATATGGGTTTACTGTTACAAAGTCCACATCAAATATTGATACTTTTTCATCACATAGTGGTGTTTTTCCTAAATATGCATTAGAATACCCAGCAGCTGTTGAACCAATATCTCCTCTTTTTATATCTGCTATTACAATCATTCCTTTTTCTTTAGCATATTTACATGTTTCATTAAATACTTTTATTCCTTCTGTTCCAAACATTTCATAAAAAGCGATTTGAGGTTTTACAGCTGGTACTATATCACATACACTATCAATTAATCCTTTATTAAATTCTAATATAGCCTTACATGCACCTTCTACACTTTTTTCATATTTTGCTCTTATACATTCTGGTATCATATCATACCTTGGATCTAACCCCATAACTGTAGGATTATTTGTTTCCTTAATTTTGCTTATTAATTTGTCCATTGCATTATTCATAATTTTTCTCTCCTTTTTTATATATTTTAAATTTCAAACCAGTCACCTTCACTAACTATTTTTGTTTTTCCATTGTCTATAAAAACTGCTCCATTATCATCCATCACTAATAATTTTTTTCCATCAATTGCTTTTAAGTTTTTGCTTGCATTTGATATATATTCTTTTTTTATTTTTGGAAAAAATTCATTATTTAAGTGTGGTATAAATTGAAAATCAACTAACCCTAACCCATCTGTTGGATATCCTTGTATATTATCATCAAATAAATCTTGACATGAATTACATATAGTTGGGCATAAAACAATACTACCTGCACTTGTTCCAATCCAAACTCTAGTTTCTAATAAACTTTTTAAATGATTTTCTAAACCTGATAATTTTATACATTTTCTAAGCCATTGTGTATTACCGCCTTCAAAATAAATAACATCACTCCATTCAAATCTAGGTAAAAAATTTTCTTTGTTAATTCCATTAATATCACATACATCTATTTTGAATCCTAAATTCTTAAAATGTATAAGATCTTTTATAAGCCAATCATTCATATCTCCGCCTTCATAATTAGATGCCGTTGTACAAAATATCATTTTTAATCCTTTTAAATCTTTACCTATAATGTTTTTTAATTCATTTTCTATACTTTTATTTGAAATCCCTCCAGAAGTTAAAACTAATCTCATTTACATCCTCCCTTTAATCATTTTTATATACAACATTCCCGTTTACTATTGTGTACATTACTTGTCCTTTTAATTTTTTACATATATATGGTGTGTTTTTTGATTTTGATACTATCATATCTTCTGTATATATGTATTCTTTATTAGGATCAAATACTGTAATATCAGCCACTTTTCCTTCTTCTATTACTCCTCTATCAATTCCTAATATTTTTGCAGGGTTATAACTTGTAATTCTAACTAAGTCTAAATAATTAATATAGCCTTTATCAATAAGATGAGTAATACTTGCGGCAAGTGCTGTTTCAAATCCTATAATTCCATTTGGAGCCTTCTCTAATCCTTGCTCTTTTTCTTCCTTTGAGTGTGGTGCATGATCTGTTATTATGCAATCTATTGTTCCGTCTTGAATTGCTTTTATTATCTCTGCCATATCTTCTTTTGTTCTAAGAGGTGGATTCATTTTTGCATTTGCCCCTGACTCTAGAACTTCTTCTTCTGTAAAGCTATAGTAATGAGGACATGTTTCGCAAGTTACATTTACTCCTCTTTTTTTAGCATCTCTTATTAATCTTGCTGTTTCTTTTGCACTTATATGGCATATGTGTGCATGAACATTATTTATTTCTGCAATTTCTACTTCTCTTGCAGCCATTAATGTTTCGGCTTCTGGAAGTACTCCTTGTACATTTAATTCTTCAGCAACTTTACCTGCATTTATTGCACCTTTGCCAAGTTCTTTTTCTTCACAATGTGAAGCTACAAATGTGTTTAATTTTTCTGCTTTAATCATTGCATCTCTCATTATCTTTGCTCTTACAACAGGCATACCATCATCTGAAAAAGCAATTGCTCCTGCATTTTTTAGAGCTTCAAAATCTGTTAATTCTTCCCCTTTTTCTCCAATTGTTACACTAGCGTATGGGAAAACATTGCAAACCCCAACTCTTTTTGCTTCACTTTGTATTTTTTCTAAAACAAAAGCACTATCACAGGTAGGTTTCGTATTTGGCATTGGACAAATAGAAGTAAATCCCCCTTTGGCAGCACTTTTCATTCCAGTTTCTATAGTTTCTTTATATTCAAATCCAGGTTCTCTTAAATGACAATGAATATCTATCATACCTGGTATAATAAATAGATTAGTACAATCAATAACACTATCCGCTACAGCATTTATATCTTTAGCTATTTGTTTTATAATTCCATTTTCAATGAAAATATCTAGATAGTCATCTGTATTTGTTTTATAATCTATTACTCTACCATTTTTTAATAATGTTGTCACTTTTCTTCCTCCTTTTATCATTTTCACAATATTATCATTTTATTCTATTTTTTTCAAGGTTTTTATTTGACTTTATTCTATTTTTGATTTATTATTTATAAGAAAATATATTATTGGAGGTTTTTATGAGTAACTTAGTATCATATTTATTTGAAACAAATGCTTTAAGAATATGCCCAGACAACAAACCATTTTGGTATACTTCTGGTAAAATAGGGCCATATTACATAAACACACATTTCCTTTATGGAAGTGAACAAGACGCAGTAAATTTATTAAAATTTATTGATTCTGAAAAAGAAAATAAGGAGACTCTTCCTAAAAAAGTATTTGAAGAAACATTTAACCATTATAATGAAAATGAAATTTATAAAAATGTAATTAATGAAATGATTGCATTTATAAAAGAAAATATAAATGTAGATGAAATTGACTACATTTCAGGTGGTGAAAGAAGAGATTGGTTCTTCTCTAATATAATTGCAAACTTACTTTCAAAACCACATATTACAATATACAAAGACTTAAGTATGGTAGTAACAGATAGCACTTTTGAAAAAGAACTTAATAAATCAGAAGTAAAAGGAGCTAAAGTATTACATATAGCTGACTTAATAACAGAAGCATCTAGTTATATAAGAGCTTGGATTCCTGCAATCAAAAGCTTAGAAGCAGAAATTGCTTGGAGCACAGTAGTTGTAGATAGAATGCAAGGTGGAAAAGAAAAATTAGAAAACGAAAATGTAAAATCATTATCAATGATTAATATAGACGCAAGTTTATTTGAAAAAGCACTTAGCATGAATATAATAAACGAAAATCAATTTGAAATGTTAAAAAACTTCTATGAAAATCCAGATGAAACTATGAGAAATTTCTTAATAGCACATCCTGAATTCTTAGAAAACGCACTTGCATCTGATGAAAAAACAGCAGCAAGAGCAAAACTATGTATAGACAGCAATTTATATAATTTGTAGACTAAAGGGGACAGACCCCTTTAGTCTATTTTTCATTTTGCATTTTATAAAATGTACTTCTTTTTATTTCAAGCACTCTAATTATTTGTTCTTTAGTAATATGTTTTATTTCTCTTATTCCATCAATTACTTTTATTAAATTTTCGCTAGTTATTTCAGGAATTTGTTTTGTTTTTATTAAATACTCAATTAATCTTTTTGCTTCAATATCTGATATTTTTTCGTCTAAATATGCTGAATCAAGAATATCATCTTGCTCTCCTGTCATTTGCTTTTTAAATTCATTTATCGCATAAAATTTATTATCATTATATATACTTAATATAAAATCTCTATCTATAATTTTTGAACCATATAATACTTCGTTATAACTACTCCACTGGTATTCCTCTGTTTTACAAATTCCTGCTTTTTCTGGATTCCTATGTATGTATCTTATTAATCGTAATAAATAACTTTGATTCTCCACATTTTGGCTCTTAAATCTGTCTTGGAATAAATGTCCTACTCTTTTGTGTTTTTTATTAAATTCACCTGCATAAACACAAGTTATATTCTTCATTAATTCTGCAATATTAAATTTCTGATCTTCTATTAATAAATGTACATGATTACTCATTAAACAATAAGCATACACATTACATTCTAATTCTGCCTTATATTTTCTTAATAAGCGTAAAAACATTTTTCTATCATTATCATCTAAAAAAATAGTTTCCTTATTTACTCCTCTTATAATAACATGATAAAATCCTGTTTCACTTAATTTTCTAGTCATACGTGGCATGATTTACCTCCTTTAATATTATGCCCTTAGTATAGACTAAAGGGGACAGACCCTTTTAGTCTCTGCCCCCTTAAAATTATTATTTATTTGTCTAGTTAGACTAAAGGGGTCTGTCCCCTTTAGTCTATTTCATGAATGCTTCGTATGTTCTGTATGCTTGGTATATATCAAATTTACTTGTCACTTCGTATGGTGAGTGCATTGATAATACTGGTACTCCACAGTCTATTACATCTATTCCTTTGTTTGCTAGAATATATGCAATTGTTCCGCCTCCTCCTACGTCTACTTTTCCAAGTTCACCTATTTGATATGGTATATTGTTACTTTCTAATATTGCTCTTATTTCAGCTACATATTCTGCATTTGCATCTGATGCTCCTGATTTTCCTCTTGATCCTGTATATTTGTTAAATGCTATTCCATATCCTAAGAATGATGCATTATTCTTTTCTGATACTGATGCATATATTGGATCTAATGCAGCATCAACATCTGCTGATAGCATTCTTGAATTACAGAATACTTTATCTAATAAATTAGGTCTGTTTTCTCCTCTTTTGTTTAGTAGTTCTGCAATAAATGTATCAAATACATTTGATTCCATTCCAGTATTACCCATACTTCCTATTTCTTCTTTATCTGATAATATGCATACTGCTGTTTTTCTAGGATTGTGTATATTTAACATTGCTCTTATTTCTGCATATGCACATACTCTATCATCTTGACCGTATCCTGCTACCATACTTCTGTCAAATCCTAAACTTCTTGCTTTAAATGCAGGTACTAATTCTATTTCTGAACTTAATAAGTCTTTTTCTGTAATTCCATATTTTTCATTTAATATTCTTAGTATATTTAATTTTACTCTTTCAGATATTTTTTCATCTCCATATGGAATGCTTCCTATAAGAAGGTTTAAGTCTTCTCCTGAAATTCCTTCTCTTAGTTTTTTATCCATTTGGTCTTGAGCTAAGTGTGGTAAAAGGTCTGTTATTGTAAATATTGGATCTGTTTCATCTTCTCCTATATTTACTTTTATTTTTTCTCCATTTGTTTTAACAATTACACCATGTATACTTAAAGGAATTGTTGTCCATTGATATTTTTTAATTCCTCCGTAGTAATGTGTTTTTAAATATGCAAATCCTGTATCTTCATATAGAGGATTAGGTTTTAAATCTAATCTTGGTGAGTCTACATGTGCTCCTAATATATTTAATCCTGTTTCTAGTTTATCTGTTCCTATTACTGCCATATATACACTTTTTTCTCTGTTTACGTAGTACACTCTATCTCCTGGCTCTAAGACTAATTTGTCTCTCAAATCAACAAATCCATTTTTTTGTAATACTTCTTTTGTAAAATCTACTGCTTCTCTTTCAGTTTTAGCTTTATTTAAGAAATATATATATTCATCTCCAAATGTATTTATTTTTTGTTTCTCTTCCTCTGATAAATTTTCCCATCCGCATTTTTTATTGTTAAATAATCTTTCTTTTAAACTTTCGTACTCTGACATTATATTCTCCTTTCTTTTGTTTATAATATTTGAGGAATGTCTTCACAAGGTTTGAGGGACACACCTCAGTACAAGGGTATTCCTCATAGATTGAGGTATGTCCCTCGTTTTTATAGATTATATCACAAGCATTTTTTTCATACAATATCTGGTAATAATTTTATTATATGTATTTTTAATGTTTATATTCAAGCTAACAAAAATAGGGCAAAAAGGGGGACTGTCCCCTTTTTTACCATTTATATAAACAAACTGCATATATATAATAAAAAAATTGTTACTAATATAAAGCCTTTTAATACACTTATAGTTTCCTTTTTACCTATAAAACAGAATACCCATATAATTAGATTTGTTGCTAATAAAATAACTAAATTTTGTATGAACTCAGATGATAGTGTTAGTGGAGTAATTATTGCTCCTATTCCTAAAATTAATAATAAATTTAGTATACATGATCCTACCAAATTACCTACTGCTAAATCTGTATCTTTTTTAATAATTGCTAATATTGAAGTTACTAGTTCTGGAAGGGCTGTTCCTATTGCTATAACTGTTAATCCAATTACCCTTTCGCTAATGCTAAACATTCTTGCAATTTCTATACAGTATTCTACTACAAAATCTCCTCCATATTTTAGTGATATTATTCCTATTATAATAAATATTATTGATAAAAATATTTTGTTTTTATGTTCTGTGTAATCACGGAGGTGTGCCCCTACATCTTTTATTTCTACTATTATAGGATATATAAAATATGTTATAGACAATATTGTTAGTATGATTCCATCTATTCGGTTTATTACTCCTACTTTGCCGTAAAGAATTCCTAGTCCCATTATTAACACAAGTAATGTTGTCAAAAATGATATTGGTATATGTATTTTTTTTGCATCTTTATCTACTCTTATAGGTCTTAAAATCGCCATTAGTCCTAATATTAATAATAAATTGCATAAATTACTTCCTATAGCATTTCCTATTATTAAATCCCCTGCTTCTTTGTTTGCTGATGTTATTGTAACAATTAACTCTGGCATAGAAGTACCTAATGCTACTATGGTTAGTCCTATTAAAATTTCAGGAATATGGAATTTCTTTGCAATATTAACAGAGCCTTTTATTAATAAATTAGCTCCTAGTATTAATAATATAAAACCTAAAATTATCATTAATATTTGTAAAAGCATGATTCCCTCCAAAATGAGTCTTAGATATTATGCCCAATTTTTTTAATTGTATGAAAAAATAGACTAAAGGGGTCTGTCCCCTTTAGTCTACTTAGTATTACGTATTATTTTTTTAATACGAATTTTTTGATTAGCACTATTCCTGCTCCTATTACTGCTACTGAACTTATTGTTATTATTGCTATTTGTAATATTGTAAGTTTGTCTTCTCCTGTTGGTTTAGAAATTATGATTTGTTCTCCCCAGAATTCGTCTACTTCGTTATGTGTTTCCATTGTTATTTCTGTAGCTTCACTATGTACATAACTTAAGTCTGCTGGTTCTGCATACATATTTCTTCTACCTGCTGCATTTGAATATTGAGTTATTTCTGCAATATAACTTGGATAGTATCCTGCATCACCAGTTACTGATGATAATACTGTTGTTAGCCTTAATGTTCTGCTAAGGTCTTTATCCCCTGTTTCCATGAAACCAGTTTCATTTACTGCGGTTACTACTGTTTCAATGTTCTTTATTCCATTTCCTACGTTGTCTACTAGATTTCCATCTGTATCATAAGTATTTCTTGAAACAGAAATAACTTTGCCCTCGTCATCTTTATTTGTTATTTCAAAGTAGTCTCCTGCATCATCATATTTTAATTGATTGTTTAGTGCTTCTTCTAGTCCTTCTACTCTTGATGATACTTCTGCATCAGTTGTTCCAACATTTCCAGTATAGTAGTGTTGTCCTAAATAAGCTCCATATGCACTTGTTTTTCCTCTTGTGTCATAAACTAGGCTTTCTAAATATTCTTTATATGATTTATCTAATTTTTCTCCACTTCTAGTGCCATCATCGTTTGTCTGATATCCTTCATATGCATTTACTAATATTTTAGATAAATAATCCTTTTCTTCTCCTGCATTTCTTATTACATATGTGTATTCAACTTCTAGCTGAGCACCTTGTGCTAATTCTTCAATGTCTGTTTCTACTTTCCAGAATCCTCTTTCTGTTCTTGTTGATTCAATTGTTGCAAGTCCTGTTGTTATTCCTGTTGGTGAATCATTGTTAGAATCTTCGTCGTAATATGCACTTATTTCTTTTCTTGCATCAACTATTGGTTGTACTCCTGTTCCACTTGGTGTTATTTTTAATCCTGTTATGTGTTTTTCTAATACTAATTTTGTATTAGGTCTTAATGCTAAACCGAAGTTCATATTTTCAAATAGTACGTTGCTATCTATATATTCAATTCCAACTTGTGTTGAATTTGTATCAATTGATGTCTCTTCTGTATCTACAGGTACATTTATCATTGATGTTTCTGCAGACATCCATGTTTTATATGATACATAGTATTTTAATAAGTTATATATTTCATCTTCATTAAGAGTTGCTGGAACTGGATTACCTGCATATGCATCTCCTTTTGAAGCATTATATGCAAATATTACCTCTATATTGTTTTTATCTAATGAGTCATAATAGCTATTTAAAACAGCTTTTTCTCCATCTGTTAAATCTTTCATGTTTTTGCTAAATGTTTTCAATGCTTGACCTATCTTAGCATCTATAGTTGTTGAATATGCCATCACTTCTAATCTTCTTGCTTCATTATCTCTTGCAACTGATGATCCATCAGCATACTCTGCTGTATTGTATAAAGGTTCTTGATAATTTGGGTCTTTTGTTGATTTATAGTCTTGTCCATTATATTTTGCTTTATTTCCTTCTGCATCAAAATCATATGTTGTTCCATCTCCATATATATATCTTATAATGTAATTTCCTGGAACAAATCCAGTGAATTTATATTCACCTTGATCTACAGCATTTTCTCCTGTATGACTATAATTTCTTATCTCAGTTCCTTTATTAGTTAATGATTTTACATCATTACTTCCAGATACTGTTTGTTGCCAAATATATTCTCCTAGTCCTCCTGATGCTTTTGATCTTATTTCAATTAATTGTACTATTACACCATCTACTTTTTGATCATTTTCATCTAATATACCATCTTCGTTACTATCTTCGTTACTATCTTCAAAAACTGTTCCTTCTATTGTTCTTTCTGTTGTTTTTAATATAATTTTTAATCCATTAGATTGTGGTGAATCGTCTTCAGTTCCTTTTATTAATAAATTTCCTGGCTCTGAGTCTCTATCTATTAATGAATTAGTTGTACTGTATGATGTGATTTCTACTACATTTGCACAATTTAATCCTTTTGGTGTTGCAATTGCTTCTGGTAATCCATCTTCTGTTTTATTAACTTTAAATGTGAAGTATAAAGTTTCTATTACAGCCTGGCTTCCTGATTCTCCATCAAAGCCTGATACTTTAATTGCATTTTTTCCTAATGCATCTCCTAATTCATCTGATAATGCTTCATGTTTTATAGTTGAATTGTTTATTACTTTACCTGTCGCATCAATTTCAGTTCCTATTCCTTCTAATATATAGTTTTTATCGTAGTAATATGCTAATTCATTTATTGTTACTCCATTATTTATTGTTTGATTTATTAATTCTAGTTTATAAGTTACATATACATCTAGTTCTTTTACATTAGTTGTAATATCGCTTGGGTCTTCATTCTTTATTTCTGTACTGCTTGTATTATAGTCTTCTATTCTGTAATAATAATCTGAATACTCTAAGTATGTAGTTACCTCTCCTTCATTTTTTATATAGTTTAATTCCTTAATTCCTAATTCCTCTAGATTTTCTATAACTGTTTTTGTATGGTCATATTTTGTAGTTTTGTCATTTATTGTTAATGTTGTACTATCTACTTGCATTACTGCAGCTAAGTCAAGCTCTTTTCTTGCAAGTCCACAGTGTAGATTTTCTGTTGTAGTTTTATATACACCTGTTTGTGCAGTCATTTGGAAATCTGTTGCATTACCATTTGCAGGGTTTGTTCCATCAATATTTGATTTTAATGTTGATTTACCTTCATTATAGTCATAACCTAATTTTATTCCACTTTCTGTTCCACCATTAATTATTGTTTTAAACTTGCTATTAAATGATGTTCTATTTACTTCATTTGCTTTTGAATCATTACCCTTAGCTCCTTGTGCTTTTGTTTCTTGATAATTTATTCCATCATATTTAAATATTACTTTGTAACCTTGTTCTGTTTTAGGTAAATCTTTAAATATATAATTTCCGTTTGCATCTGTTTTATTATTTCCTGTTAATTCATTTTTATAATTTAAAACTGTTCCAGTTGAATCGCAAACATATACTGGTACATTTGCCAATCCTCTTTCAGAAGTATCTATTTCTCCATCAGGAACGTTTGCTTCTTTATCTTTTTCTTGTGCATCTTCCCAAACCTTTCCACTTAAAGTGATTGCTGGTTTGTTTGTAATATTTATAGGAACTGCTATTCCAGCAGATGTATTTTTCCAAGATCCACTATTAACTTTATATTGTGAATAATCTTGTTTTATATAAATAATTGTTGTTGGATTTTCTATCGCATAATCTGTTGGCGCTTCAGTCTCTGTAAGTGTTATTTTTATATCTTGAGCACTGCCATTTCCTTGAATCTCTTCAAATTCAATTTTTCCTGCTAAAACATCTTCTAAAATAATTGTTCCATTATTAGAATTTATTACTCCATTATTACCTGAATATCCTGACATTTTTACTGATGCTACATTCTCAATTTTTACATCAAATTTTGCTCCAGAAATAGTTAATCCAGTTTCTTTATCTGTTTTATTTATAGTTAAATTTACTTTAGGTTTATTTTTTACTACAAGAGTTCCATTTCCAGAAATACTTGGTACATATGTTTCATTAGAACTTGTTATGCTTTTTACTTCTCCTGTTGTTGGATCATAACTTACTGTTAAAGTTACTTCTTCTCCTATTCCCATATGTCCAAATGGATTTGTTGTCTCATTTATTTTTATTTTAAAAGTATCTTTAGTAGGGTCTGTAGGTTTTACAATAAGCGTATCAGTTCCAAGAGTCATAGTAGTTTTATTTATACTTGCTACATTATCTCCCTTTTCTACACTTATAATTGCTCCTGCCAAATTTCCACTACTAAAATTCTGTTTATTAAATTTTATTTGAACTGCTGGTCTGTTTTTTATTGTAACAGTGCTACCACTACTTGTTACATTTGTATTGTTTTCCGTTATACTTGTAACTGCACCTGTTGATGTATTGTAGTTTACTGTTAAATCTACGTATCCTATACCCATATATGCAGATGGTTCTGTTTCTGTTACTCTTATTTTAAAAGTACCATTATTTTCAGTTGGTGTTACTGTAATTGTACCAAAGTTCCCAGTAGTACCTGCACTTGTAAGGGAAGTGCTTGATATTGAAGAAACATTACTTAGTTTAGATAGAGTAATATTTACACCTGATACACCCTTGCTACTAAGGTCTTGTTTTTTGAAAGTTAATTTTACATCTACTCCATCATCTTTTTCAGCTGTATTTACTTCAATTACAGCTTGGTGGTCGCTATTATAATATAAATTAATATCGAATTCATATTTATCTTTTTGATTATATGCATTTTCTGCTTCGCTATAAATATTATAAGCTAATTTGTTATTATCTCCATTTTTACTAGGTGTTACTGATCCATAATCATTATAAATTGTACCTTTTCTATAAATTATTTTGTTTGTATCGTCTTTTACAACTCTCTCCCAAGAATATCCATCTGTATTAGTTGTAAGGTCATAATCATAGTTTCCAAAAAACTTTCTAGCTTGTTCTTGATTTTGGTCTAGGTAAAGCCATAAAACAAGTTGAATAGGGTCATTATATGTATCATAAGCTCCTTGTTCATTATTCCTCTTATAATTATTATCATATGATAATATATATCCAAGACCACTTTGAAAAGCTTTCAATTTTTCATCATCACTTTCAATATAGGACAATTTCTTAACATTGTATGCACCACCTGGGAACCAATTACCAATCTCTATACATAAAACATTGTTTTTAGAAAAAATATTCTTATCTAATGAAATACTCTCAGCTAAACTAATAATATTTAAACTAAGAAACGCCACTATAAAAATCAATACTGATATTAATACTTTTTTCATCATCTCTCTACCTCCTTCCCTATATTCTTACTCTCAGAATTTTTTTATCTATTATATAAATTCCTATTCCTAAAATCATCATGCTTGCTAATACAATTCCAATATACATCATTGGACTACCTGTTTTAATTGAAACAATTAAACTTGCTTTTGAAATGTCATCTTCTCCATCTTTTTTATTATTAGATGTAGAATCAGTTTCTAATAGTCCTTCTAAATTTGCGCTTTGTGCTATTTCTGCAGTATTCTCAATTGTTCCTGTACTATCTGATTTTAATGTTTTTGTTAATACTAATTTTACGCTTTTTGTTTTTCCTGGTTCTATTGCTTGTGGATCTAATGCCATGTAATGTAAGTAATTATCTGTTCCTAAATACCATTCTGTATTCATTTCTGAATTAAACTCTAACTCTTTTGGAAGATAATCTATAATGTCTGTTACATATCCATCTACATCACCTTCATTAGATACTTCTATTTCATATTCTACCAATAATACTGTTCCTGCTAATTGTTTTGCTGAAATTTCTACTTTTGCAAGCTGTGTATCTTCATATGTATATGTAGATGTTCCTGACTTGTTTGTTACTACTACTTTTGATATATATTTGTTTAAGCTTAAGTCAAAGTTTGGATTTTGTATTAAACCTATATCTATATTTACAATATCTTCTGTTTCTACTTTTATTATATCTGTTACACCTACTGTAATATTTTCTTCATCTAATTTTATTTGTTTAGAAATTACATCTGAGTTATTTTCATTGCTTGCGTCTTTTACTTGATATTTAGCAACTGCATATTTTGATTCATCATAATCAAATATTACTATATATTCTCCTTTAGCTATATCACTAAATTTATATGTTCCTGTAAGTGAAGTAACTGTTTCTGATACTTTGTTTCCTTTTACATCTAATAACATAACTTTTACTGCTTGAATAATTTTTTCTTGGTTATCTCTTATACCATTTTTATTTTCATCAAACCATGCTAAACCTGATATTGAATATGTTTCTCCATTTGGTTTTTGTGGTTGTTCAGGATCCTCTGGGTCACCCGGCTCGTCTGGATTTTCAGGATTTTCTGGTTCTTGTGGATTTTCTGGCTCTACTACATCATTTATTATTGTATTTGTTATTGTTTCACTTTCTAGGTACTCATTCTTTCCTAAATCTATTTTTGCAACATTTGATATTTGTTTACTTGGAACGTTATCCTCTAAATCGTATGTTACACCTTCTATTTCTAGTGTTAATGTTTCCCCTACTTCTACAGGATATGAAATATTTATTTCTTTTTTAATAATTGTATCTTCTATTTTGTATTCTGGATTTGTATAATATGTTGCTTTTCTAAATTGAATCTCATCTGGTAGTATATCTTGGACAGATATAGTTGATGGTGTTTTACCTGTATTGGTTACTGTTATAATGTATTTTACATTATCTCCTTCGTTTAATGTAGCATTATGAGTAGATGTCATGTGTATATCCCATTTTGGCATTAATACATAACTTGTATATACATTTGTTTCATATTCTTCTCCTGACTCTAAAATAGCTATTGCAGTATTATTTATTGTAGCTTCGCAAATACCGTTTTGTATATTCTCAACTTCTACTTCAAATCTTATATCTAATATTTGTCCAGGTTCTAAAGTATTTATTGTATATTCTAATTTATTAGAGTTTTCATCATATGCCCAATTTTGGTTATGTTCTGAATCTTCTACCCATTTAGTTTGATTTGGAACTTGTGATGTTATTTTTACGTTACTCATGCTTTCTGTAGTATTATTTTTTACTATCACTACATATTGAATATAATCTCCTTCTGTTAATGCAGATTCCATATTAGCCCTTCTTGATAATATAGCAGATATTTTTCCTTCTGCAATTGATGTAACAGATATATCATTGGCAATTACATTATTAGATTCATCTCTTAACTCTGCAATATTTGTCATAGTTTTTGATTCAGCTATTATTCTTAATGTAACTTCTTTATTTACTGTTTCATTTGGCTTAATGGCTTCTATTACCCATGTTTTATTTGTGCTTGTTGTATCATCTGTAAATACAATATCTGTTCCTTGTGCATATGTAAGTTCTGTAAGCACTGCTTGTTGTGGCACAGTATAATCTAATGTAACGTTATTTAATGTTTCTGTACTTGTATTTCTTACTTTAATTTCATATGTTACAATTTGTCCTTCATATAATGTGTTTGTTGTAGTTTTTGGTTCTATTGTAATTATAGCCTTTTGTCCTTCAGGTACTTCTGGGGCTTCAGGTTCTGTTGGATTTCCTGAACTAGTTCCTTCTTCTATATTTAAAGTAAAATCAATTTCTTCTTGTTTTGCTTGTTCATTTATTACATAATCAATAGTTAAATTATTTGTTAAAGCTGTATTTATTTCAATATTTTCTATATTTGCATTTACACTATAGCTTAAATCTATTGTGCTTCCATTTGCTAATTCTGCTAAAGTTATTTTAAAAGATTTCATTTTAGCAAGTTCTTCATCTGTTATTTTTGTTTTCCAACTATCTGAATCTATTCCAGGATTTGTTTCTTCTGAATAAGCAACTTCTATTCCTTGAATTTTACTTGCTATACCGTTTGTTAATGTTACTCCTTCTGGAATATTTCCTACTATATTAATATTAGAAATATTTTCTCCAAAATTATTTATAATTGATGAACTAATAGTTGCATTTGTATTTTCTGAAATATTAGCATCTACAGCGTTTTGATTTATTTTTTCAATTACATTTTCTCCTATTGTAATAGTATTTTTTGTAATTAATCCTGATTTAGATACTAGTTTTACATTTTCTTTGCTTTCTACTGTTTCTTTGTTGTCTTCGCTTTGTGCATTATTAATACATGTAGCTTTTATTTCTACATTTTTATCTGCTACAAATTGATTTGCTTTTACTTTTAAATTTGCTGTTATAGTAGCATTTTGTGCTGAAGTATTATACTTTGTTTGTGCTCCTTCAAGTACTATTACTAATTCTTTGTTTCCAGCTTCATTTGTTACTATTTCTACTTTTTCTCCGTTTAAAGTAAGTTCGTCGTCATATAATACTTGTGTTATATTTTCTAAACTTGCTTCTGTTACTTCTTTAGGTAATTCTATTTTAATTGTAGGATTATTAAATAATTTATTACTGCTATTAACTGCTTTTAATTCTGTTGTAATTTCTATCTCATCTTCTATTTGTGTAGATAAAGTATTTTCCCTTAATGATATATCAAATGTTAAAGCAGGTTCTAGTATACTTACTTTTTTTGTAATATTAGCATCTATACTTTGCTCAGAATCTAAATTACATGCTATTAATTTTAGATTTGTTGTTAATTCTGTTATTTCTGGTACTATTTCTATATTTTCTACTTCTATTGCTTTTTCATTTATAATTTCTATTATTCCTTCAGTAGATTTCATTATAGAATCTTCTACAGTTGGAGTAAATACGATTTGAATTTGGCTTATTTTTGTGTCATAAGAAAAAGTATAATAGTCTCCTTCTGATTGTTCTGATAATAGTATTTTTCCTATTTCTGCTCCTTCTTTACCATCAGTATAATCATGTATCTCTATTTCTCCACCTGTTCCTAATACTTTTAATGCATCTGCTTTATTGATTTTTGTTGTTTTATAATATGATTTTTGTTCTAAACCTGATATTTCATCTCCTAAATCTGCAATTGCAATCTTATATGTCGCACCAGCATATGGAATATATAAATCAGATTTTGTTTCATATGTAGTTTCTTCTCCTAAATACATATTCCCTTTATATATCTTATTTGTTATATTGCTATCTAAAGTTACTATTTCTCCTGTTTCTTCTAATGTTTCTAATGATAATGTATTTGTTTTTTCTATTACATTTGTTGTTCCATGAATTCCCATTGTAACTTTTGAATCGCAAGTAAATGGTGCTACTACAGCATTTTCATTATATACATATGTAATAATATATTTATCTACACAATCTTTTTCCCAAGATACTATATTTTGTTCATTTGCTTCATTGTTTGTTACTATAGATACTAGATTTGTTTCTGTATTATATGCCCATTGGCTTGTTAATCCATCATTAAATTCTAGATGTGTTTTACCATTAGTTGCTTTAGTAGTATATCCAGCTACTTTTACTGATTCTGGCGCTACTCCTATCGCCGGATTGTTTATTTCTATTAAAGCTGTTTCTATTGGTGCTTTATTGTCTTTTACTTTTAATGTTACTAGTGTTTGAATAATTCTCTTATTTTCTTTACCCATATCATATATTTTGTTTGTTACTATACTTTGGTTTAGTTCTATATCGTCTGCAGTAATTGAATCTGTTGTCCATGATATTTTTACTGCTTTAGTTGTATCTATTTCTGTTACATTACCTTCTGCATCAATATATTCTCCTGTTAATCTTATTTGGCTTTGCATGTTTAATAAAGCTAAATTATATGATTCATCATTTTTTGCTACTATTGGAATTCCTGCTGACATTCCTTTTCCTGATTGTATTGAATCTAATTTAACACTTGTTAGTTTTGGATTATCTCTAAATTTAAAGTTTGCATCTGCAAGTTCTATTACTGGGTTATTTAAATATCCTCCATCTTGTACACTTATTGATACATATAACTTCATTTCTTGTGAATTTATATCTGCTGTTTTTTCTTTTACAGTTCTATTAACTTCATCAAGATAAATATCAAACTTTACATTGTTGCTATTTGTTTCATCAGTTTGTTTTGATAAGTCAATCTCTGCTGCAATTGCTTCGCCTACATATGAACCAACTAATGCAAAATTAGCAAATGTTAAAGTTAATACAAGCAGTGTTGCTAACAATTTGACTCTTATTTTTCCAGAATTTGAATTTTTAAAATTAAACATACTTTATGTCCTCCCAAATAAAATTATTATATTTAATTAGCTATAAATATATTAATATAGCATTATTCTTACATTTTTATCGTTTAATGTCAATATCTCTTTTCTTTAGTAAATAGTAAAATTTATTAAAGTACGTAAAAACTGCATACGGAAATACAAAACACAGACTTATTTTTTAAAAAATTACATTTTTATGACATTTTAAAAACAATGTGTTTTGTTTTAAATATATGATTTCACATATATTATTATAAACGTTTATGTTAACTTTTTCAAGTGTTTTTTGCATATTTTCAGCGTTTTTCGGGAAAAAATAGAATCTAGAGTTTTGTTTGATGTTTTTTTGCAAAATTCGATAAATTTTTGCATGATTTTAAGAAAATTTTTGGCTTTAAATAATTTTAAGAAAATTCTTCGAAGCGCGGACGGCTACTAGCCGCCCCTACATATTCAATTCCTTTTTTAATTTAATTATATGGTCTAATGTTTGTAAATATCCTTGTTGATAGCAAAATTCTAATTTGCTAATGCTAAAAGGTTTTACGTCTTTTAGGTCTATATCTATAATATAATCACTTTCCTTTATTGAATCCTTTATTAGATTTTCTGACATTAAATCTATAGATTGCATTGCTATGTTATATAAAGTTCTTTGTTTTCTCGGATAATTTAATTTAAACTTTATAGATATTACCTTGTCTACTCCTAGTTTTCTAGTTTGTAAGGCTGGCAAATTATCAAATATTCCTCCATCTGCAAATTGATATTTATCATATTCTAGAGGAGCATACATCCCTGGAAAGCTACAGCTTGCACGTACTGCTTTTCCAATCTCTATATTGTGTATATATTCTTCACCTTGCAAATCTTGATTGTTAGTAAAAATTATTTCCCTATCTGTAATTAAGTCTGTTGTAGGAATAGCTATAGGCATTTTTATATCATTTATAGTTTTTATATTCTTTATTTTAGCAGCTTCTTCGACTGCTAGTTCAATATTTTCACCTGAAGTAAGCCCTCCTAATTGAATCCCTTTTTTCTCTTTTATTCCACCCAAAAAATACCTAGGAGATATACTCATTACAGACTTTGAAAAATAATTGAACAATTTATACATTTCATCAGTAGTATATCCCATTGCATATAATGTTCCTACTATACTTCCTGCAGATGTTCCAGCAACTGCATCTATCTTTATTCCATTCTCTTCTAGGGCTTTTATTGCGCCTACATGTGCAGCTCCTCTTATTCCTCCACCTGATAATGCTAGACCTATTTTCATAAAATGCCTCCTTGCATTTGTTTTATTTGTAGGGGCAGGTCTTGTGCCTGCCCACAATTTTTCATTTATTGGGCGGGCACAAGACCCGCCCCTACAATGTTTGCAATGATTTTGTTTTCGGGCGCAATTCGGTATTCCTTATATGCATTCCTTACCGATAACGCCCCTACATTTCTTGTTCCATTTTATAAACTATTTTACCTATTAATTTGTCTGGAACTATTTTGCTTAAAAATCTGATTATTTTATTGTTTCCACCCGGTATAATCATATACTTTCCTTCAAACATTTTGTCTATTGCATATCTTGCAACATATTCTGCTGTCATTAATTTTGTTTTAAATTTTACATTCGCTTTTTCTATAAATGGTGTTTCGATTGGTCCTGGACACAAAGCACTTATATTTATATCATATCCTTCTTGGTTTAATTCCTCATAAATGCTTTGCGTTAAGTTTAGCACATATGCCTTACTAGCATGATATGTAGCCATTTGTGGTCCTGGCATAAATCCTGCAATTGATGCTACATTTAAAATATATCCGGAATTTTTCTTTTTCATTTCATGTAGATATAATTTTGTAAGTGTGTGCACTGCACATATATTTGTGCTTATCATGTTTAGTTCTGTTATATAATCTGTTTCTGTAAAACTACCTGTTGTTCCAAAGCCTGCGTTGTTTATTAATATATCTATGTCTCCAACTTTTTTATATAAATCAATACAATTTTGTGCATCAGATAAATCTACACATATTATTTCTGATTTTGTTTGTATTTCTTTTTGTACTTCTTTTAACTTTTCTCTATCTTTTGCGACTAATACTACACCTATCCCTTGCTCACTTAAATATATTGCCATTTCTTTTCCTAGTCCAGATGATGCTCCTGTTACTAATGCTCTCATGTTATTCCTTCTTTCTAAATTTTGTTTGTGTAATTAAATTTCTGTAGGGGCAGGTCTTGTGCCTGCCCGTTTTTTTGATTCATCGGGCGGGCACAAGACCCGCCCCTACAATATTTTTCATCATATAAATTCCAATTCATGTATATAATATCGTTATTATATCAGAAAATTTCAAAAATTAATAGTTTTTACTTTATTTATTTTGTTTTTTGTTATATAATCTTTTCAATATTATTTACGGAATAAAGAATTTGAACAGATTGGAGAGATAAAAATGGAATATAATCACAAAGAAATTGAAAAGAAATGGCAAAACTATTGGGATGAAAATCAAACTTTTAAAGCAGATACTGGAGATAAAAAAACTCCTTATTATATATTGGTTGAGTTCCCTTACCCTTCAGCAGCTGGTCTGCATGTTGGTCATGTAAGAAGCTATACTGCACAGGATGCGCTTGCTAGAATGAAAAGAATGCAAGGATATAACATTCTATATCCAATGGGTTGGGATGCTTTTGGAGCTCCTGCTGAACAATATGCAATAAAAAATCATATTCATCCGAAAGCTGCTGTACAAGAAAGTATTAGAAACTTTAAAGGGCAAATGAAAGATTTAGGATTCTCTTTTGACTGGTCTAGAGAATTTTCTACAACAGATCCCGATTACTATAAATGGACTCAATGGCAATTCTTACAATTCTATAAACACGGAATGGCATATAAAGATACAGTTCCAGTTAACTGGTGCCCAACTTGTAAATCAGTTTTATCTAATGAAGATGCTGCTGGTGGAGTTTGTGAAAGATGTGGGGATTCTGTTGTTCAAAAAGAAAAATCTCAATGGATGCTTAGAATGAGTGACTATTCAGAAGATTTATTAAAAGGTCTTGATGATACAAATTTTGCAGATAGAGTAAAACTTGGTCAAATTAATTGGATTGGTAAATCTACTGGTGTTGAATTAGATGTTGATATAGTTGGTGGAGGAAAATTCTCTGTATTTACAACTTGTATTGAAACAATTTATGGTATTACATTCTTTGTTATTGCTCCTGATGGAAAATTAATAAAAGAATTAATGCCAAGAGTTGAAAATAAAGATGAAGTAAATGCATATATTGCTGAAACAGCTAAAAAATCAAGTATGGATAGAACAGAGCTAAACAAAGGAAAAACCGGTTGTTTAGTTAAAGGAATAAAAGCTATAAATCCTGTTAATGGAAAAGAAGTTCCAATATTCTTAGGTGATTTCGTTTTAGGTGATTATGGAACAGGTGCTGTTATGGCAGTTCCAAGTCATGACCAAAGAGACTTTGAATATGCAATTGAACACAACCTAGAAATGATTCAAGTAATTGATGGAAGAGAAACTGATACTTGTGCTTTTGAAAAACAAGATTATTTAGGTAAAGGATGTAAATTAGTTAACTCTGAAGAATTTACTGGTCTTACTGTTGAAGAAGCTAAAGTTGCAATTACAGATAAATTAGTTAAAGAAGGAATTGCTAGAAAAGTTAATAATTACAAAATGAGAGACTGGGTATTCTCACGTCAAAGATTCTGGGGAGAGCCAATTCCTATGATTTATTGTGAAAAATGTGGATGGCAACCTATGAAAGAAGAAGATTTACCATTACTTCTTCCAGATGTTGCAGAATATGAACCTACAGAAGATGGAGAAAGTCCACTTGCAAACATTACAGATTGGGTAAACACAACTTGCCCATGTTGTGGTGGTCCAGCAAAAAGAGAAACTGATACAATGCCTAACTGGGCTGGTTCAAGCTGGTATTTCTTAAGATTTATGGATCCACATAATGATAAAGAATTTGCTTCTATGGAAGCTATGAAATATTGGGATAAAGTTGACTGGTATAATGGAGGAATGGAACATACAGCAAGACACTTATTATATGCTAGATTCTGGGTTCAATTCCTATACAATATAGGATTAGTTCCTAAAAAAGAAATGATTTGGACTAGAGTAAGTCATGGTATGGTTTTAGGAAGCAATAATGAAAAAATGAGTAAATCAAAAGGAAATGTTATAAATCCTGATGATATAGTAAATGAATTTGGTGCAGATACATTAAGACTTTATGAAATGTTCATGGGAGATTATACACAAGATGCTCCTTGGAGCACTGATTCCCTAAGAGGATGTAAACGTTTTATAGATAAAGTTATACGTTTAAAAGATAAAGTAGCTGATGGAGAAGGATATTCAAAAGAATTAGAATCATTAATCCATAAAACTATTAAAAAAGTACAAAATGACTTAAATACAATGGCATATAACACAGCTGTATCAAGCCTAATGATTTTAGCAAATAGTATGGATGATAAAAAATCTATTACTAAAGATGAATATCATTTATTACTAACATTATTAAATCCAATAGCACCACACATAACAGAAGAGTTGAATGAAATGCTAGGATTTAAACCACTTTGTGAAACAGCTTGGCCAGCATATGACGAAGCAAAAACAATTGACAGTGAAAAGGAAATTCCTGTACAAATAAATGGTAAAGTAAAAGCTACTGTTAAAATAGCACTAGATGAAGAAGAATCAAGTGTAAAAGCAAAAGTTCTTGAAGCTATTGCAAACCAATTAGAAGGAAAAACAATTGTAAAAGAAATATATGTAAAAAATAAGATTTATAATATTGTTGTTAAATAGAAAAAAGGATTCTGGGGACAGTCCCCAAAATCCTTTTTATTTAAATATTATAACTATTATTATATAATTCATCTGGACATATATCTGCTCCATTTTCCCATCCAATTGATAGTCCAGCAATTTTTACTTTACTAAATTCTTTATAATCTTTTAATTTTTCGAATGCTTTATGATTTAAATAAGGTTTAACATCAAATTTTTTTACTTCTCCATTATCAAATTTGATTTTTAATATATAATTTTCTAATACTTCTACTTCTTTAGCTCTTGGCCTCATTTAAATCACTCCAATCCTTTTATTTTTATTATTTCTCCATTATCATTATATACATTCCAAGCTGCTTTAATTTCATCTTTATGTATTTCTATCCAAGCCAAAACTAGTTTTTCTTGTTTATTTGGAAGTCTTCCACCAAGAATATTTCCATCACAAGTAACTGACATTTCAAACTCATTGTACTTTACGTGTATATGTGCTTCATTATGGTGTCCACCAAGTTCTTTATAGATATAAATAAGTATACCATAAAAATGCGAAATAAGTGGCATAATTTCACCTCCTTAATTGTAGCATTTTTAATTTAATTTTTCAACATTGATATTATTTAGAATTAAAATTTTTAGAATAAAAAAATGTTAGATTAAATTAATAATTATAATTTAACATTTTATAAATTTATTGTCAATATAATTTACATATTTTTACATTTTTATTTGGTGTTATCCAGCTATTCGTGTAGAAATTATGAAATTTAATGTAATCTCATCGATTTGATTAAAAGATTTATCGATTAGCTGTGTGAAATGAAATGAGCTACAGATAATACATGCCCTTGGGGTATCTTTTAATCAAAATGTAAAAGCGAAAATGTTAATTTTTGCAAATTATGGGTCGGCCTAGACCCTTTAATTTCAAAAATTAACATTTTCGCCCTTTTATTTTTTATTTAGCAAAAATATTGGGGTGCGGGCGAATGCAATTCGCCCCTACAAATTTTATTTAAAATACTCTATTCCTGATTCGAATAATTTTTGATCCATGTTTCCTGGTACGTTTAATATGTTTCCTCTATAACTTCTCTCTGAGTGTCCCATTTTACCAAGTATTCTTCCATCTTTACTTGTTATTCCTTCTACTGCATACACTGAACCATTTGGATTGTATTCTATATCATATGTAGCATTTCCATTCATATCTACATATTGTGTAGCTATTTGTCCATTTGCTATTAATTCTTTCATTACTTGTTCATTTGCTACAAATTTACCTTCACCATGTGAAATTGGAATTACAAATTCTTCTCCAAGTTCTATTTTGCTAAACCATGGTGATAGTTTTGATACTACTTTTGTTGTAACAAGTTTTGATTGGTGTCTTGCTATATCATTATATGTAAGTGTTGGCATTTCAGAATTCATTTCTAGTATTTCACCATATGGAACTAATCCTAATTTTATTAATGCTTGGAATCCATTACATATACCTAGCATTAAGCCATCTTGTTCGTTTAGGTGTTTATGGATAGCTTCTTTTAATCTTGGATTTCTAAATACTGTTGCTATAAATTTACCAGAACCATCTGGCTCATCTCCTGCACTAAATCCACCTGGAAGCATTATAATTTGTGATTCATTTATAGCTTCTTCCATTATTTTAATAGAGTCTTCTATATCATTTTCTTTTAAGTTTTTAAATACTTCTATTCTAGGATCTCCACCTGCGTCTATAAACGCTTTTGCTAAGTCATATTCACAGTTTGTTCCTGGGAATACTGGTATAAATACTTTTGGTTTTGCTATTTTTGATTTTGCAACTAGTATTTGTTTTTTATCGCTTAATATGTTTTCTATTTTTGTAGATTTAGGATCAAGCTTAGTTGGGAATACTTTTTCTAGTGGTTCTTGCCAAATTTTAATTAATTCTTCTAAATCTAGTTTTTCATTTTCTGATATTACTATTTCTTTTTCAGGAATTGTATTTCCTAAATATTCTAATTTATCTATGTCTAGTTCTTCTGCTGCTTCTATTACAAATGATGCATAACGTGGTTTAAATAAGCATTTATCTGTTTCGAATTTAAATCCTATTTTATTACCGAAACACATTTTGCTTAAAGTATCTGGAAGTCCAAATTGTCTAACAGATGCTACAGATATTGCTTTTCCATCATTTATTAATTTAAATATTAATTCATAGTTTTCTTTTAAATCTTCAAAATCTGGTAAAAAGTCTTCTGTTATTTTTGTTTTTAACATATATACTTTTGAACCTACTTTTTTGAATTCGTTTGATACTACTTTATTTGTATCAACAACACCAATACAGAATGATGCAAGTGTTGGTGGTACATCTAATTCGTTATATGAACCTGACATTGAATCTTTTCCACCAATTGAAGCAAGTCCTAATTTTTCTTGTACTAAATATGCTCCTAAAAGTGCTGCTAAAGGTTTACCCCATCTTATTGATTCTTCTCTTAGTTTTTCAAAGTACTCTTGGAATGTAAACCAAGCTTTTTTATAATCTCCACCACATGCTACATATTTTGTAAGTGAGTCTATTACTGCATATACTGCTCCATGTAATGGGCTTATCTCTGATAAATATGGATCATATCCAAAGCTCATTACCGTTCCAGAGTTTGTGTATCCTTTTAGTGTTGGAATTCTAGCACACATTGCTTCAGAAGGTGTTAATTGATATTTACCACCAAATGGCATAAATACTGTTCCTGCACCTATTGTGCTATCAAATCTTTCCACCAATCCTTTTTGTGAACAACAATTTAGGTCTGAAATTATGTTTTTCCATCTTTCTACTTTTTTGCAATCACTTCCAGTTGTTTTATAACAATTTCCTTTTTTTGCTCCTGCAAAGTATTCTTCTAAACCTTGTGGTTTTTCTATTTTTGCTTCTGCACTTTTTACTGTTCCATTTGTATTTAAGAATTCTCTTGATAAATCTACTATTAATTTACCTCTCCAGTACATTTTCATTCTTGGTTCTTCTGTAACTGTTGCAACTACTGTTGTTTCTAAGTTTTCAGAAGATGCAAGTTTTTGGAATTTTTCTACATCTTTTGCTTCAATTACAACTGCCATTCTTTCTTGTGATTCAGAAATAGCAAGTTCTGTTCCATCTAATCCATCATATTTTTTAGGAACTTTATCTAGGTTAATTTCTAATCCATCCGCTAATTCTCCAATTGCTACGGATACCCCACCTGCACCGAAATCGTTACATCTTTTAATTAGTTTTGTAACTTCTGAATTTCTAAATAATCTTTGTATTTTTCTTTCTTCTGGTGCATTTCCTTTTTGTACTTCTGCACCACAACTTGTTAAAGACGCGCTATTATGTGCTTTTGATGAACCAGTTGCACCTCCGCAACCATCTCTACCTGTTCTTCCACCTAATAATACTACTACATCACCAGGAGCTGGTCTTTCTCTTACAACATTTTCTTTTGGTGCAGCACCTACTAATGCACCTATTTCCATTCTTTTTGCTGTATATCCATTATGATATATTTCTGCTACTTGTCCAGTTGCAAGTCCTATTTGATTTCCATATGAGCTATATCCTCTTGCCGCTTCATTTGTTAATTTTCTTTGTGGTAATTTATTTGGCATTGTGTCTTTTACAGAAGTTCTTGGATCTCCACATCCTGTAACACGCATTGCTTGATATACATATACTCTTCCAGATAATGGATCACGAATCGCTCCACCTAAACATGTTGCAGCTCCACCAAATGGCTCTATTTCTGTTGGATGGTTATGTGTTTCATTTTTAAACATTACTAAATATTCTTCAGGTTTTCCATCTACTAATATTTCTGCTTTAATACTACATGCATTTATTTCTTCTGATTCATCTAAATCTTTTAGCATTCCTTTTTTCTTTAATTCTTTTACTGCGATTGTAGCAACATCCATTAAGCATATATCTTTTGCTTTTTTATTATCATATACATACTCTCTTGATTTTTTGTAGTCTTCATAAATTTTATTTGCTAAATCCCAGTTGATTTCTACTTTTTCAAGTTTTGTTAAGAATGTTGTATGTCTACAGTGGTCTGACCAATATGTATCTATCATTTTCATTTCTGTCATAGAAGGGTCTCTTTTTTCTACATCTCTAAAATATTGTTGGCAGAATTTTAAGTCCTCTAAATCCATTGCAAATCCATATTTTTCATAGAATTTTTTAGAATCTTCATCTGTCATATTGATAAATCCTTCAACTATTGCAACATCTGCTGGTTCTTCTTGTTTTTCATCTAAGCTTTCTAATTTATCTAAAGAACATTCTCTTGAATCTACAGGATTTATAATATATGCTTTTATTTTTTCTACGTCTTCAGCACTTAAATTTCCTTTTAAAACATATATTTTTGCACTTTTAGATATTGGTCTTGCACCTTCAGTTAGAATTTGCAAACATTCTGATAAAGAATTTGCTCTTTGATCAAATTGACCTGGCAAATATTCTACTCCAAATACTTTATCTTCTTTTTCAAAAGGATAATCTTCTTCAAAGCATAAATCTACTTGAGGTTCTGAAAATACTGTGTTTTTTGCTTTTGCAAAAACCTCATCTGTTATTCCTTCAACATCATATCTGTTTAGCATTATGATATCTTCTAAGTTCTCTATTAAAAGATTCTCTTTTAAATCTCCTAATAGGCCTTTTGCTTCAACATCATAGCCTTGTTTTTTCTGAACGTAGACACGTTTTACCATTTTATTTCCTCCTCTAAACAAATGAAAAACTTCGTACTACGTTGTCAAATTTCGCAAAAATATTTTCAATATACCTTTGTATTATTTCAAATATTTTTGCTCATTTTCCTAGTATAACTCGTTTTTGATTTGTTTTAATTAATTCACATATTTTCTAAACGAATCAAAATTAGTATATTGTGCATTTTAATGAATGAGTAAAACCGGAGGCGTACATAAAGTACGTTGAGGATTTTACGATTGAATTAAAATGTGCAAGATGCTGATTTTCATTCGTTTACATTATAATTTCTTTATTTCCTGGTACTACCTCACCTATTAAATATGCTTCTTCTCCTGCTTCTTTTAATAGGTTTAATGCTTTCTCTACTTCGTTTTCTGGAACTATTACTGCCATACCAATTCCCATGTTAAATGTGTTATACATATCTCTTTCTGGAATGTTTCCTCTTGATGCTATTAATTTAAATAATGCTGGTACTTCGTAAGAATTTTTATCTATTTTTAATGATACTCCATCTCTTAACATTCTTGGTAAATTCTCATAGAATCCTCCACCTGTTATATGAGATATTCCTTTTACTTTAACTTCTTCTATTAATTTAAGTATTGGTTTTACATATATTCTTGTTGGCTCAAGTAATGCTTCTCCAACTGTTTTTCCTAATTCTTCTACATATTCTTTTAGGTTTTCTTCGTTTACATCAAATACTTTTCTAACTAATGAGAATCCATTTGAATGAACTCCTGATGATGCTAATCCTATTACTTTATCTCCAACTTCTATTGTTTTGCTATCTATTATTTTCTTTTTATCTACAACTCCAACACAGAATCCTGCCAAATCATATTCATCTTCTGGATAGAATCCTGGCATTTCTGCTGTTTCTCCACCAACTAAACTACAATTTGCTTTTTTACATCCTTCTGCTACACCTGTAACTATTGTTGCTACTTTTTCTGGTATGTTTTTTCCTAGAGCCATATAGTCTAAGAAAAACATTGGACTTGCTCCTGTACAAATTACATCATTTGCACACATTGCTACACAATCTTCTCCTATTGTGTCATGCTTGTCCATTAAAAAAGCCAATTTTAGTTTTGTACCTACTCCATCTGTTCCTGAAACTAAAACTGGTTCTTCCATTCCTTGAATTTGTGGCGCATAAAGTCCCCCAAATCCACCTATATCTGATATAACTGCATTTGTGTATGTTGATTGAACTGCATTTTTCATTAATTGTACACCTTTGTACCCTGCTGTAACATCTACACCAGCAGCTTTGTAACTTTCGCTAAAACTTTTTTCCATTTATATCTCTCCTTTGGATTTTTTCTTGCGGATATCCGCATTACAACATTATTATATTATATAACGACATTTTTTGCAATGTATTTTTAAGTATATTTTGCAATTAGGGTGAAGGTTAGTCAATCATATGTCACACTTTTTTAAAAAATATATACTTTGAGTACTTTATATTGCCATAACCGATTCTCCTTGACTTTTATATTTTTTTAGGAATCCCTTCGGACTCAGCCATCCTAATGGTCTCATTGGAAAGTTATTATATTCTTTTCTCCAATCTTTACCTCTATTTCTTAAATCTTCTAAACTCCAAAATACTTTATTGTAATAAAATCTTTCTTGGTCTTTTCTATGACTTCTTTCTACTCTGCCATTTTGTTT
>JAZSDU010000001.1:0-2446 GCA_045531335.1 Clostridia bacterium | reverse complement strand
CAAAAAATTTTTATATTCTAATAAAAGAAATCCAAGAAAATAAAAAACAAAAAAATAATATTAATTTAGAAAAAATTATTTTTGGTAAATTAAAAGATAAATATTTTAATATTAAAGAATGTTTATCAAGATGTGGAAATGTTGTTATAGATATTGACAATAAAGAGCAAACAGAAAAAATATTATATTCTTTTTTTAATTCAAGAAAAAATTTAATAGAAAATTAAAAATGTGATTTGGTGAGGGAATTCTAGGGACTGTCCTATAAAATCACCAAAACATTGGGGATTTTTGGGACTGTCCTGAATTTACGAAAACAAATTACATTTTAAAAGGAGGTATATCAATTAATTTTATAAAAAATAAAATAAATAAATTAAAAGGAACTTTTTCTGATAAAGATAAGATATCTCCATCATATATTAATTTAAACAATCCAAGATATATAGAAATTGATAATATGTTTTATTCAGGTATTTTAATTGTTAATTATTATAGAGAATATAATGAGTTAATTTTAAAAAAAATATTAGACTCAAATTTAAATATGAATATTTCGATTTTTTATGAAAAACAAGACCCATATAAGACAATTAGAAATTTAACATATCACATTGCAAATGTGGGAGTAGATTTAAAAGAAAGTAATCAAAATAGGCAAGACATAGATATTGCTGCATTTACATATAATGATGCAAAATATATTAGAAAAGAAATTCAAGTAAATAACCAAGATATTTATTTTTTATATATTTACATTAATTTATCTTCAGAAAATATAGAAAAACAAGAATATTTATTAAATAAAATTGAAGGTATTTTAGAAAGTACACGGTCTTCAAACAAGGAGGGCAAATTTTAGACAAGAGCAATTATTTTTATCATGTCTTCCAATAATGGAAAATAATAATGATATTAAATTTGCATCAAGAAGAAATATATTAACAAGTGGTCTTGTTTCTACATATCCATTTATTTCATCTAGTATTTTTGATGAAGAAGGAATTTTCTGTGGAACAAATATATATAATAACTCTTTAGTATTTATAGATAGATATAATCAAGATAAATATAAAAATGCAAATATGTGTATCTTTGGAACAAGTGGTTCTCGGGAAATCGTTTTATACA
Source organism: Clostridia bacterium (assembly GCA_045531335.1). Lineage (GTDB taxonomy): Bacteria > Bacillota > Clostridia > TANB77 > CAG-508 > CAG-452. The sequence continues at coordinate 1,315 of JAZSDU010000001.1, read as the reverse complement.
AAACTAATGATATTAAGATATAGGCTTTTAGGAATAGAACAATATGTTATTGATCCTGAAAGAGAATATGAAAAAATAGCTAAAAACTTGAATGGAACAATATTAAAAATAGGACCAACGTCTGAAACATATATAAATATTTTAGATATTAGAAAAGAATCAATTGAAGATGGGAAAGGATATTTAGCAACAAAAATTTCAAAACTAATTGGATTTTTTAATTTAATTTTTGGTGAACTAAATGAAGAAGAAAAGGCAATTTTAGAAGAAAAAATAATTAAATGTTATGAACAAAAAAATATTACTTTTGATGATAATAGTTTATATAAAACAGATAATGACAAAGTAAGTATAGAACCTATTTTTAAGGAAAGTAAAGATATGCCATTGCTGGAAAATTTATACAATATTTTAGGACAAGATAAAAAAACTAAAAGAATGCAAACTAAGTTAATACCATTTGTTAAAGGTTCTCTTAGTTTTTTTAATAATTATACAAATATTGAATTGAATAACAAATTAATTATTGCAGATGTTTATGATTTAGGAGAAGACAATTTAAAATATGGAATGTATTTATTTATTGATTTGTTTTGGGACAAAATTAAAAATAATAGAAAAATAAAAAAAGCAATTTATTTAGATGAAGTATGGAGATTAATTGGTGTTACATCAAATAAAGATGTTGCAAGTTTTATTTATAAAATATTTAAAACAATTAGAAAGTATGGTGGAAGCAGTATAGCAATAACACAAGATATTTCAGATTTATTTAGTTTGGATGAAGGTACATATGGAAAAAGTATTTTAAATAATTCTAGTAATAAAATATTTTTTGCATTAGAAGAAGAAAATATTTTAATTTTGAGTAAATATACTAATTTATCAGAAAAAGAAAAAATAGAAATTAAATCTCTTAAAAGAGGAGAATGTTTAATGTTTGTTGGCGAAGAACATATTTTAAGCAAAATTGATGTAGCAGATTTTGAAAAAGAAATAATTATTTAAAAAAATAAAGAGGTAATAGATATGAAAATAATAACAGCACTAGAAAATCCAAAAACAAATGAAAAATTAAAAGAGGAAACAAATTTTGAAATTATAGGAAATGATATTCAATATCAAGAGGGCATTATAGAAATATTAGAAAAAAATACAGAAATTGATTTAATAATAATTAGTGAATTATTACCAGGCGAAATTGGATTTAAAAAAATAATTGAAAAAATAAAATTAATTAATAAGAAAATTGAAATAATTGCAATATTAAAAGATGAACAAGAAGAAATAAAAAATTATTTAATTTCAAAAGGTG
>JAZSDU010000003.1:0-6107 GCA_045531335.1 Clostridia bacterium | reverse complement strand
TTTTTGTGTGATATTATTACCCATAAGAGAGCACCTCCGATACCGTTTATTTGTGGTTATTTAAACAATATCATTTTTGGTACTCTCTTTTCAATATTTTTTTATCTTATGTGTGACATATCTATTTTAAACCTATATTTTTAAGTATATTTTGCAATTAGGGCTTTTGTTTTTATTCCTTGTTCTTCAAACATTTTTTCATGCTCTGTTTCTATATTGTTTTCCCATATTGGCTCTGCATGTAAATCATATGTTTTAGAGATTATTTCAAATCCTGTTTCTTCAAAATACCTTATACTTGCATTAAATAAATTATCATCATCTGTTTTAAAATATACTTCTCCACCTTTTTTTAAGAATATTTTGTAATTTTCCAATTGTCTTGTATAGGTAAGTCTTTTTTTGTTATGTCTTGGTTTTGGCCATGGATTACAGAAATTAATATATATTCTTTCAATTTCATCTTTTTCATTTAATATGTTTTGTATTATTTGTATTTCATATGCTGTTAAAAGAACATTGTCAATTTTTCTTTTTGCCTCCTCATATTCTTTTTCTACATTTCTTTTTGCTAACCCCAATACTTCGCTTTTTATATCTATCGCCAAATAATTTGTATCTGGATTTTGTACTGCAAGTTTTGCTATAAAGCTTCCCTTTCCACATCCGAAGTTCTAAATGTAATGCTTGTTTTTTTCTTTTAAATGCTTTGTGCCATTTCCCTATGTTTTCTATTGGATTATCTACGAAAAATTTACTTGCTGCAAGTTCTTCTCTAACCCATGGTTTTCTTCTCATCCTCATTTTTTGTTTCCTCTTTTTCTACTTTTTTGCTCCATTTATCTATATAATATCTACGAATTATTGCTAAGTTTGTAAACATTCTTCCTACAAACACAACTATTGCTGCCAAATAAATATCTACATTTAATTTAACACCAAGCCATGTTAAAAGTATTGATAAAATTGCGTTTCCGAAAAAATCCTGTTATAAATACTTTAAAATCAAAATTTCCTTTAAGCACTGATGTTATTCCACCAAATACTGAATCTAAAGCTGCAACTATTGCTATAGCTAAGTATCCAGAATATGTGTAAGATATTGTTGGAACATTTATTCCTATTAGTGCACCTAATGCACAACCTATTATAATTGCAAATATTATCATGTTATTTCCTCCTTTTTTATTTTAGTAATTCCTTCGAAGAGCGGACGACCAATGGTCGCCCCTACATCATTTGCAATCGATTTATCTGCGGGTGCAATCATGCGCCCCTACGATGTTATTGAGCATACTCCATGTTTAGATTTCCTGTATATGCATTTATTAAAATCTCGTCTTCCCTTTCAAGAACTACATCTTTTCCTTCTTCTAGTTTTGTATCTATATACCCATATTGCTTTTTAGATAATCCACTTTCCAAATATGTTGGATTTCCTATTACTTTTACTTCATATGGAGAAACTAATCTTTCTCCATTAACACTTATAAATGTACCGCCTAAGTCTACTACATATGAATCATATACAATTCTTTGTCCGTTTATAGATATTGCTTCTGCACCATCTGCTCTTAATTGATTTAGTAATTGCCTTAAATCTTCTGATGTTATTTTTTGAGCTCTTGTATCTGTTAATGTTAAAATTATTCCGCTTCCTGTTACATCATTTTTCCCTAAAATATTATTTTGTTGTTCTAATTCTTTAGCTAAAAGTTCAGAAGCTTTTTTATCTGTATTAATTGTTTCTTCATATTCTTTAATTTTTTGATTTGTTGCTTTTAGTTGTTCTTCAGTTTCCACTACTTTTTGTTTAAAGTTACTTATCTCTGTACGAAGTTCATCTTCTCTCATATTCTCTAATGATGTAATATCTGTTTGATTTATTGTTTTAAACTGAACGAATATGACTGTTGTTAGTATTAAGCACATTAAACCTATTGTTATAGTTATTGTTATTTCTCCTCTTTTCATCGCTATACATCACCTCTTGTCAAATATTCGTAAGCATATACTCCATCATATTTTGGAATACTTATGTTTTCACTTCTTTCTACTGTAACTACCACTCCGTCATTAGCCATTACATCTAGGTATCCTCCTGGTCTTGTTAATGCTCCATCTAGCCTTTCAGGATAACCTATAGCTTTAATTGTAATTGGAACACCTATCATTTTTCCATTTACTCTTATTATATTTCCATCACAAAGTATTGATGTTGTACTTACAACCCTTTCATCATTTATTGATACTGCATCTGCGCCACAATTAAACAACTCATTTACAATGTATAATAAATCCTCTTCATGCACTAAATAACCATTAATATTTATTACTTCTTCAGTATCTATTTCTCTATTCTCATCTAATCTTATAATAAGACCTTGTCCTGAAAGATCTGTTAATCCTAAAAGTGCTTGATTATTTTTTATTTCTTCTTCGTTTTTTGAGTCACTCTCATTATTATTTGCAGCATTTTGTCTTGTCTCTTCTAGAACTTTTTCTTTTTCTTCTAATTCTTCATATAAAGATTCATATTTACCTTGTATGCTTAATAATTCGTCCCTTAAGCCACTATTATCTCTTAAATTTGTTCCAACGTTTTGTGTAGATGATTTTATAGTATTTATTTGTACACAAATTGCTATTACTAATATCATACATACAACTCCGCAAAACTATCGCTGTCTTTTTCTTGCTCATTTTCTTTCACCTCTTTATACTTTTTCTTTAAATACAGTCTTTTCTAAATCTTGAAAATATATTTCTCCTTCTACACCTTTTTCTTTTTCCATTACAGCTTGTACTTTTAATAATTTTATATTTATGTTTGAACAATCTCCAAATTGTACAGTTTTTCCTTCACTTGCTATTGTTAATTTATAGTTTGCCCTATCTGTTATATCTATTGCTGTAATTAATTTGTCCATTGAAATATTTTTTGCTGTTTCCATTATTTTTATAACATCTTCTAACTTTTTCAAGTCTTCTACTACTAATCTGTTTCCTTCATTTATTTGCTCTGCAGGAGTCTCAAATCCTGTAATCATTGGTAGTTCTAAAGGATTTTCTGACATTTCTAACATGTATCCTTGATTATTTATATATACATATGCATTTGCAAATTTTAATATATATGTTGCTTTTCTTTCCTCTACTTCAAGTGTAACTGTCCCATTAATATTTCTTTTTACTTTAACATTTTCAATATATGGATTTACTTTTAAGTTATTTCTTATCACATTGTTAGTAGTTTTAAACATATTCATTCCAGGTGTAAGTGTAGATAAATTAATAATTTCCTCAGATGAAACTTTACTATTATTTGTAACTATTATTTGTTTTATATTAAATACACTTGACATCATAAAGAATCCAATAGCAGTTAATAATAACAATAATAAGATTATCCATTTTATAATTTTATTTTTTTTCTTATTTTTTGTATTATTTTTTTTAATTTTTGTATTCTTAGTTTGGTTGTTTTTTGAATTGGTTTTACGGGAGGACACAGGCCCCGCCCCTACATTTTTTTTATTGATTCGTTTTTTTGTTGTTTTAGGTTTTTCTTTTTTTGGAGTTAGCCCAATTATGATTTCATTGTCTAAATTTATTACTTTATTATCTTCATTTTGTGTTTTTTTTGCTTTAGTTTTTTTATTTTTTGCTGTATTTCTAGTTTTAGTTTTTGATTTTTTACTTACTTCTTTTTTATTTGTATAAAATGAATCGATAGTTTGTCCTTTTGATTTTTTCATAGGTATCCTCCCATTATATATATGGTAAATCTTTGTAAGAATTGGTTAATAATTAATAGTGAAGAGTGAATAATTGTTGTTGTTTTTCGTCAACTGACGAAAAACTTCTTTTATTATTAATTTTTCATTCTTCATTATTAATTAAAACATATTCCCTAAATTATTATTCTACTTTTACATTTGCTCCTATCTTATTTAGCTTTTTGTCTAGATTTTCGTATCCTCTTAGTATATATTCAATATTATTTACCCTTGTTTTTCCCTTTGCTACAAGTCCTGCTACTACAACAGCAGCACCACCTCTTAAATCTGTCGCCTCTACTGTAGCACCACTTAATTTTCTTACACCTTTTACAACAGCAACTTTGCCTTCTATGTTTATTTTTGCCCCCATCCTTTTTAATTCATTTGTAAATTTAAATCTGTTTTCGAATATATTTTCAACTACTACTGATGTTCCTTTGCTTGTGCAAAGCATTGCTGTGAATACTGATTGCATATCTGTTGGGAACCCTGGATAAGGCATAGTCTTTATATCTATTGATTTCATTTTTTTTGGTGCATCTATCACTACATTGTTTTTATAAATCTCAAATCTACAGCCACATTCCTCCAATTTATTAATTATTGGTCCAATGTGTTCAGGTACAACATTGTTTAATTTTAATTTACCTGCTGTTATTCCTGCTGCACAAAGAAATGTTCCTGCTTCTATTCTATCTGGCATTATATTATAACTTACATCTTTTAATTTTTTTACTCCTGTTATCCTAATAACATTTGTACCTGCGCCTTCTACTTTTGCGCCCATTTTATTTAAGAAATTCTGTAAGTCTTTTATCTCTGGCTCCATTGCAGCATTTGTTAAAATTGTTTCTCCGCTCAGCAAAAACTGATGCTAGAATAACATTTTCTGTTGCTCCAACAGATGGAAAGTCTAAATGTATTTCTGCACCTACAATTTTATCACATTTACATTTTATATATCCTGCTGTTTCATCTATATTTATTCCTAATTTTCTTAATGCTTTTAAGTGCAAATCTATTGGTCTTGAACCAATGTCACATCCTCCGGGGATATGTAAATATTGCATTCTTAAACCTAGCAACAATAGCTCCTGCAAGGACTACAGAAGATCTCATTTGTCTCATCAAATCTTCTGGAATTTCATGGTTATCCATTTTGCTAGAATCTATTATTATTTTACCATTCTTCTTATCTACTTTGCAACCTAAAATCTTTAATATTTTCAAAGTTATTTGAGTATCATGAATATTGGGTACATTGTACAGTTTACTAATACCTCCATTTAAAATGCTTGCAGCTATTATTGGAAGAGAAGCATTTTTTGAACCTGATATATCCACTTCTCCTTCTAATCTATTTCCACCTTCTATTATGTAACTTGACATTTCCCTTTCATCCTTTCTGAATTCATAGCTTTTTTGTATATTCTATGAGGGGTTTACAGAAATGGTGAATGCATAAAAAATATTTATATGTATACTTTTTATGAAAAATATGATATACTAGTTACATAGTTAATTATTTTTCCTTAACTATGGTATAAATAAGTAGTTAAGGATTCTCTCCTTTACTATTTATTTAAATAAATAATTTTTAAAGGGGGAAAGGAAATGGCTTGTAAAGGTAATAATTGTGGAAAACCTAAGGAATGCACAAAACCTACTTGTTGTGGTATTTGTGAAGAACGGGCTGAATGTCCGCATGGTTCTCCATGCCCGACTTGCACTGACAATTCAGAAAATGACCAGTCAGATAGTAATTAGCCAAATTACCAAATTAAAATGTTGCTAAATATGTGAAAATATATGCAACACTTTTTCATTTTGCATATATTTAACTTGTATTGACTTATATTGTTGTTTAATTATATAATGCGTATGAAAGAGGTGTTTTTATGGACTTATCTAAAGAAATTGAAATTGCTAAAAATGCTAGAAAAAATTCACATTCCCCATATGGAAATTATTATGTAGGATGTGCATTAAAGGCTTCTTCAGGAAAAATATATTCAGGATGTAATGTTGAAAATCATGGTATTCAAGGAATTTGCGCTGAAAGAGTTGCTTTTGTAAAAGCTATTTCTGAAGGAGAAAGAAGTTTTGAACATATTGTAGTCTGTGGTGGTTCATCTGATAAATTAGATGATTGTTTACCTTGTGGCTATTGCAGACAATTTATGAGTGAATTTGTAGACGAAAAATTTAGAATATATGCACTTTCTGAAAATGATAAAATACAAGAGTATTCAATGGAAGATTTATTGCCTCATGGGTTTAAATTTTAATTTATAAATAAAAAAGTAGACTAAAGGGGACAGACCC
>JAZSDU010000019.1:0-3222 GCA_045531335.1 Clostridia bacterium | reverse complement strand
CATATATAACTTTTTTATTATTAATATTAAATTCTAGGCTTCCTTTGTTGTCAATTGATAATGTAATATTATAGTGATTAGATACTTCTGTTTTCATTATGAATAATGCTTTTAAAAGCTTATAGAATTTTATTGCTTCTTCTTTATTATTTAGGCTTACTTTATAATCACTTTGTATATCATCATATACAAATGCTTTACCTGTTATTTGAATATTTAAGTTGTTATCTTTATCATATACTTCGTAAACCAATGGCCATTCTTTTGTAAAAAGCCATATATAATTTTCAATATCTGCTATTTGTGTTTTATTTAAATATTCTCTACTATAATCTGTATAACTTATTGGTACAAATATTTTTTCTTCTTTTTTTCTATTTTTATTTTCTAATTGTTTTTTTAATAAATAGAAAAATGCTGTTTGATCTAAATCTTCTGTTGTAACAAGCATAAAATATTTGTCTGTATATTCTGAATAATATATTTGCCATAAATAGTCTTTTGGATATTTTACTTTAAATGGAATATTTTTATTTAATATTTTTTGTTCATTTTCTATTTCTTCAATTTTATCTATATTCATACTTGATATCATAGATAAAAATTTAGTATGTTTTTCTATATTTTCTTCGCTATTTGGTATTAAATATTCATAAAGTGGAACTGCTTTTCCATATTTTTCTGCAATCCCTGATAATCTATTTGTAGGAGTAATTAATATTTGAATATCTTTTATATTTATATATCTATATACTCTATACATATGTTCATCATTAAACTTTGAAGGTCTATATTCTAAAGGCTCAAAGTCTTTAATGAATTTAGGTATATTATCCAAATCTAAACCAATATATTTAAATTTATTAATAATATTATCATTAGTATTCAAAATAAATTTCTCCTCTCATCTTCTTTTGTTCATCAAGAAAAGTCGCTTGTCGTACTTTTCTTCTCGCCGATTTGAGTTTCCGAACGCAGTGAGGAAATCTCAACAGGCATTAGCGATTATAGCATTCTTGTATAATAGGAAAGCATAACTTTCCTATTATACAAGAAAGTATATCATATTGTTTTATTTTGTACAATTAGATTTTAAAGTTTTTAAATAAATTTTTAAAAGTGAAACGAAAGGGGTCTGTCCCCTTTCGTTTCACTTTTTATCTTGCAAATGTTTTTTCTTCTTCTTTTATTTTGTTTATGAAATCTGCTGTTTGCATTTGTCCGATGTCTCCTTCTTTTCTTGAACGTACTCCTACTGCATTTGCTTCTACTTCTTTTTCTCCTATTATTAACATATATGGTATTTTTTGAAGTTGAGCTTCACGGATTTTGTATCCTATTTTTTCTTGTCTGTCATCTAATTCTACACGTAGTCCTTCATCTTCTAATTGTTCTTTTAATTTGCTTGCATATTCTTTGTGTGCATCTGCTATAGGTAGAATTCTTACTTGTACTGGTGCAAGCCATGTTGGAAATGCTCCTGCAAAGTGTTCTGTTATTATTCCTATAAATCTATCAAATGAACCAAATATTGCTCTGTGTATCATTATTGGAGTTTTTTTGTTTCCATCTTTATCTATATAACTTAAGTTGAATCTTTGTGGTAATTGGAAGTCAAGTTGTACTGTTCCCATTTGCCATTCTCTTCCTAAGCAGTCTTTCATTGTTATATCAATTTTTGGTCCGTAGAATGCTCCATCTCCTTCATTTATTGCAAAGTTGTCTTCTCCACCTGTTATATCTGATAAAACTTTCTTAAGGTCAGCTTCTGCTTTATTCCATGTCTCAATTTCTCCCATGAAATCATCTGGTCTTGTTGATAAACTTAATTTATATTCTAGTCCAAACATTTTGTACATCTTGTCTGCAATTTCTACTATGTCTTTTATTTCGCTTCCAATTTGTTCTTCTGTTACATAGTTGTGTGAATCATCTTGTCTAAACATTCTTACTCTAAATAGTCCATTTAATTGTCCTGATTTTTCGTTTCTGTGAATAACGTCAACATCATTAAATCTAAGTGGTAAATCTTTATAGCTTCTTAATTTTGTTTGATATATTTTTATTGAGTTTGGACAGTTCATTGGTTTTAATGCTTGTTCATTTCCATCTGCATCTGTTAAAACAAACATATCTTCTTTATAGTGGTCCCAATGTCCTGATGTTTTCCAAAGTACACTACTATTTAATTGTGGACCTGAGAATTCTTGATATCCTCTCTTTTGATGTTCTTTTCTCCAGAAATTAATTAATGTATTCATTAATGTAAATCCTTTTGGCATCCAATATGCCATACCTGGAGCTGTTTCATCAAAGAAGAATAAATCTAATTCTTTTCCTAGTTTTCTATGATCTCTTTTTTTAGCTTCTTCTATCATATTTACATATTCATCAAGCTGACTTGCTTTAGGAAATGCAATTCCATAAATTCTTTGTAACATTTTATTTTTTTCATCTCCACGCCAGTATGCACCTGATGATGAAAGTAGTTTAATTGCTTTTACTTTTCCTGTACTCATTAAGTGAGGTCCTGCGCAAAGGTCTGTAAAGTCACCTTGTTTGTAGAATGATATTATTTCTCCTTCTGGTAAGTCATTTATTAATTCAACCTTATATGGTTCATTTTTCATTAATTCTAAAGCTTCATTTTTTGGTAATTCAAATCTTTCTATAGGTAAGTCTTCTTTTATTATTTTTTTCATTTCTACTTCTATTGCTTCTAGCATTTCTGGTGTGAAAGGTTTTTCTGTATCAAAATCATAATAGAATCCATTATCAATTGATGGTCCTATAGCCAATTTCATTTCTGGATATAGTCTTTTTATAGCTTGTGCCATAATATGTGATGTTGTATGCCAGTAAGCTTTTTTCCCTTCTAAAGAACTTTCAAATGTTAATATGTTTAAAGAACAATCTTTATCCACAACATATCTTAAATCTTGTACTTTACCATCTACTTCTCCTGCTGTTGCCACCCTTGCTAGTCCTTCACTAATAGTTTTTGCTATGTCTAGTATAGACATTTTGTTTTCGATTTCTTTTACGCTTCCATCTTTTAAAGTAATCTTAATCATAAATACCTCCCTTTTCTTGGGATATAAAAAACTCCCAAGAATATTAAAATAATATTCTTAGGAGTGATATACACGGTTCCATCCTAAATTTAACTTAATTTAATAATTATAACGTAATCAACGTCTAGTTTTCCCCTAGAAACAATTA
>JAZSDU010000006.1:0-14946 GCA_045531335.1 Clostridia bacterium | reverse complement strand
TATGAAAATAAAAAATAATTGTATATAGAAAAGAGGAATTAATATTTTATTAAAGGAAAATGAAAGAATAGATGATTTAGAATACAAAGGATTAAAAATAATCCAAAATAAAAATGGATTTTGCTTTGGAATAGATAGTGTTCTTCTGTCTGATTTTGCAAAAGAAATAAAAAATAATGCAAAAGTATTAGACTTAGGAACAGGAACAGGTATTATTAGCATTTTATTATGTGGTAAAACTAATTTAAAAGAAATAATTGGTGTTGAAATTCAAAAAGAAGTTTATGAAATGGCAAAAAGATCATCTGAATTAAATGAGTTAGAAAACAGATTTAAAGTAATAAATGAAGACTTAAAAAATTTAAGTAAAATATTTCTAGCAAATAGTTTTGATGTAATAGTTACAAATCCCCCTTATAAAAAGGAAAACACGGGTTTAAAGAGTGAAGATAGAACAAATTTAATTTCACGACATGAAATAATGTGTAATATAGAAGATATAGCAAAAACAGCGAGTTATCTACTAAAAAGTAATTCTTCTATTTATATGGTACATAGACCAGATAGATTAATAGATATAATGGAGGCTTTAAGAAAGTATAAATTAGAACCAAAAAATATTAGGTTAATTTATCCCAAAATTAATAAAGAACCTAATTTAGTTTTAATAAAAGCAACTAAATGTGGAAAACCATTTTTAAAAGTTGAAAAACCATTAATAGTATATAATGAAGATGGAACTTACACTAGTGAAATATTAAAAATATATGGAAAAAAGGAGTAAAATAATGAAACGGAAAAATATATTTAGTAGCAACTCCAATTGGAAATTTAGAAGATATTACATTAAGAGCAATTAAAGTTTTAAAAGAAGTTGATCTGATTGCAGCTGAAGATACTAGACATACATTAAAATTACTAAATCATTTAGAAATAAAAAAGCCTTTAATTAGTTATTATAAGCAAAATGAAAAAATAAAAAGTAATATATTAATTGAAAAAGTTTTAAAAGGAGAAAATATAGCCATTGTTTCTGATGCAGGAACACCAGGAATATCTGACCCAGGCGAAGAAATAGTAAAAGAAGCAATAAAAAGAGATATTGAAATAGTACCAATTCCAGGAGCTTGTGCTGCTATTAATGCATTAATTTCTTCGGGATTAGATACAAAAGAATTTATTTTTATTGGATTTTTATCTGTAAATAAAAAAGAGAGAAAAGAAAAATTGGAACAAATAAAAAAAATAAAATCTACTTTAATATTTTATGAAGCACCACATAAATTAATTAGTATGCTTGAAAATATAAAAGAAATTTTTGGAGATAGAAAAATAGTTTTAGCAAGAGAACTTACTAAAATACACGAAGAATATTTGAGAGGAAAAATATCAGAGATTCTTGAAAAAATAGAAAATCCTAAAGGGGAATTTGTAGTTGTTGTAGAAGGTAGTAAAGAAAGTGAAATAGAAGAAAATCAAAAAGTTTTAAGCAATTTAAGTTTAGAAGAGCATTTCGAATATTATAAAAATCAAAATTATGATAAAAAAGAAATAATTAAGAAAATTGCTAAAGATAGAAATACAAATAAAAATGAGATATATCAATATTTTTTAAACAAATAAGAAAATTGGGCGTTAGCAAAATCAAAGATTTCGAAGTCCGAATGTACAGATTGCTTTACAATCGCACGAATTAAGGTAAATTAACCTTGTTGTACACGGAAAATTTTATAACTTGGTCAAGATAAAAGCTAAATTTTCCTATACAATAAAAAAGGACGTTTAAAACGTCCTTTTTTTATTCAGCTTTTAAATTAGATATTTTTTCAGCACATTTTTGGCAAACTACTTTACCTTCAAAATCTATTAATTTTTTTGAATTCCCGCAGAATATACAATTTGGTTCATATTTTTTTAATATAATTGAATTCCCATCTACATATATTTCCATTGGATCTTTTTCAGTAATCCCAAATTTGTTTCTTAATTCTATTGGCAATACTACTCTACCTAATTCATCTACTCTTCTGATTATTCCTGTTGACTTCATATAATGCCCCCCTTAAAAATACATTTTTCGACAATTCGACTTTATTAAATGATACCATAGTTTATATAAAAGGTCAATAAATTATCTTCCTTTTTCTGTAAATTATTTTATCATATTAAAATTGTTTTGTGAATATATTTACCTATAAAAAGGAGAAAAAATGTTAAATTTTATTTGGCCATTATTTATAATAATTTCATTTATATATGCATTTCTAAATGGAAGGATTGCAGAAGTAAATAATTCAATTTTTGAATCGACAAAATCTGCAGTAGATTTGTCTATTTCATTACTTGGAACAATTTGTTTATGGAATGGAATAATGCAGATTGCATCTGAAACAAAAATAGTAAAACATTTAAGTAAAATCTTAAATCCTATTATGAAAAAAATATTTCCAAAAATAAAAAAAGATGAGAAAGTTCATAAAGAAATAACAATGAATATTATTGCAAATATTATGGGACTTGGAAATGCAGCTACTCCATTGGGATTGAAAGCAATGAAATCAATGCAAAAAAACAATAAAGATAAAAATAAATTATCAAATTCTATGGCTATGCTTATTGTTTTAAACACAGCATCTATTCAATTAATACCAACAACGGTTATAGCTATTAGAAGTTCATTGGGGTCAAATAATCCTACAGCAATGATAATTCCTGTATGGATAGCAACTATTTGTGCTGCGGTTGCTGCTTTAATATCAGCAAAATTATTAATGAAGAAATTTTAGGAGATTAGGATGACTATTATTAATTATTTATCTAATTTAGCAATTCCAGTTACTATTTTATTAATACTTACATATGGATTAATAGAAAAAAAGAAAGTTTTTGATATTTTTCTAAATGGAGCAAAAGAGGGGATTGAAATTGTTGTAAAAATATTTCCTACTCTAATAGGATTATTTGTTGCAATTGGAGCTTTAAGATATTCAGGAGTAATTGATTTTATAATAAGATTAATTTACCCAGTGGTAGAATTTTTAAATATTCCTACAGAAATAATGCCACTTGCAATGCTTAGGCCAATTTCAGGGAGTGCGTCTATTGCAATAGGAAGCGATATAATGAGGGAATATGGTGTAGATAGCAAAATAGGATTAATTACTTCTACTATAATGGGATCAACAGAAACAACATTATATACAATTGCAATATATACTAGTGTAGTTGGAATAAAAAAAACAAGATTTGTTTTGGCAGCTGCATTAATTGGAGATTTAATAGGAATGATAACTTCTGTAATAATTTGTAATTTTATGTCGTAAAGTTTTTATTGACATTTTTTGGAAAAGATAGTATTATAATAGCATATTTAATCTAAAAATTATCAATTAATTATTTATAAAGATTCTAGGTGAAAGAATGATTTTTAAATTCTTATTATTTTTTCTTATATTTTTTACTGTCAGAAAAAATATCGTAAAAAAATTCTCAAAAAAGATACTCAAAATAATTAGTAAATAAAGATTTAATGCAAACTATTACTGCGTTAGTTTAATTGTTGTACGCATAAATATAAATGTTTTTTATCTTGCAGGGAAGTTATGGCATAGACTATTTATAATTTAGCCCAAATAAATAGGTTTCCTTTCTTATTCCCTGCATGCCCCCATAAATTTAATTCTATTAAGATTTATTTCTAAATAAAAGGATATTCTTTTAAAAGAATATCCTTTTTCTCTTAACATATTATACAAAATTGGGCGGAACACCGTGTCCGCCCGCGAATAGATTTTTCAATTATTTAGCAAACCTCAAACAATTTACTTGGATTATCACGAGGTGCAATATCAATAGATAAATTTTTACAATTTAAGGTTTCGTTTCTTATTGTTTCATATGCAAGTTCCGGGAAGTTATTTTCTTTACTCAAGTGAACTAATAATGCTTTTTCTAATCCAAAATCATAAAGTTTAGAGAGAGTTTTGCCTGCAGAAGCGTTAGATAAATGTCCTTTATCGCTTAATATTCTTTGCTTTAGGTGATAAGGATAAGAAGAGCATTTTAATATTTCAGGGTCATAATTTGATTCTAATAAAACACAAGAACTATCTTTTAAATAGTTTAACAGTTCTTCAGAAATGCAACCTATATCTGTTGCAATACTAATTTTTTTGTTAGAATTATATAAATTAAAACCACATGGATCGGCTGCATCATGAGGAGTGCGAAAAGGCAATATTTTTATATCTCCTATTGAAAATGTTTCTGATATGTTAAATATTTTTTTATTATTATCTGAAACTTTATTTGCTACATTTGGAATAGCATTCCAAGTTTTTTTATTTGCATATATTGGTATATTATATTTATTAGATAAAGTAGCAAGGCTTTTAGTGTGATCAATGTGATCATGTGTAACTAATATTGCATCAATATCTTTAGCATCTACATTTATTTCTTCAAGTGCAGTAGTTATCTTTTTTACACTGACTCCTGCATCAATAATTAAATTAGTATTAGGAGTTTGTACAAAAAAACTGTTACCACTACTTCCACTATATAAACTACAGTATTTAAACATTTTTTTCATCCTTTGATTTATATTACGGGGTGTCGGGTTCATGCCCAGACAATTATTTTTAAATATATGCGTAGGGGCGGAACCCCGTGTCCGCCCTCACAAATAAGATTCATTTTTACTCTGTGATTCTTTGTATGTCTGCTCCAATATTTCTAAATTTTTCTTCGATATTTTCATATCCTCTATCAATGTGCTCTAAATTATATACTTCTGTAGTACCTTCGGCAGATACTCCTGCAACAATTAGTGCTGCACCAGCACGTAAATCTGTTGAATATACAGAAGCACCACTAAGTTTTTCAACACCTTCAAATATAGCAGATTTACCTTGAGCAGTTATTTGAGCTCCCATTTTATTTAACTCATTTGTGTATTGAAATCTAGATTCCCAAATACTTTCATTTATTATGCTTGTACCATCAGCAAGAGATAGAACAACTCCCATTTGAGGTTGTAAATCTGTAGGAAATCCAGGATATGGTAGGGTTTTTATAGTAGCTTTAGAAGGCCTTTTATCACACCAAACTCTAAGGCTATCTCCATTCATATCTACATTTCCACCAATTTCTAAAATTTTAGCAGTTATACATTCTAAATGCTCTGGAATACAGTTTTTAATTGTTAAATCTCCTTTTGAAGCAACAGCAGCAAGCATAAAAGTACCAGCTTCAATTTGATCTGGAACAACGCTGTAGCTTTGTCCGCCTTTTAGAGATTTAACACCATTTATTTTAATCATATCTGTTCCAGCACCACGGATATCTGCTCCCATAGTATTTAGGAAATTAGCAATATCAACTATATGTGGCTCTTTGGCAGCATTATCAATAATTGTAGTACCTTCTGCAAGTACACCTGCAAGCATTACATTTATTGTTGCTCCAACTGAAACAATATCCATATAAATATTTGTACCAATAAGTTTTTTTGCAGTCGCTCTAACATTACCACCAGTAATCTCAACATCTGCACCCAAAAGCTCAAAACCTTTAATATGTTGATCAATAGGTCTTGCACCTAAATTACAACCACCTGGAAGACCAACTTCTATTTCTTTTTTTCTACCAAGCATAGAGCCTATTAGATAATATGAAGCTCTAAATTTTCTAGTTAAATCTATAGGGGCGATTGTATTAGTTATATTTCTAGTATTAATTTCGATGCTATTTTTATTTAGCCATTTTATTTTTGCACCAAGACCTTCTAAAATTTCACAAGAAAGTTTAACATCCATTATATTTGGTAAATTATTAATAGTGCATATACCATCTATAAGTAAAGTAGCTGGTAATATTGCTACAGCAGAATTTTTTGCTCCGCTTATATTAACTTCCCCTCTTAATGGTGTTGGACCATTAATTATTAGTTTTTCCATATAATCCCCCTTAAATAGTTACAATTCCTATTACATTTGTTACAAAATGAATTAGAGTGTATAATTACACTCTAATTCTATAAAAAAATATATCATAAAATAATTAGTTTTACAATGGCCTCAGGTATTTTTTTAGCTTTGTGCTAATTTTATACCTATATTTTGAAACATTTCTATAATTTTAAATTTAAAATTTATATCATTACTGTTTTCAGAAACTAATTCATATTCTTCATCTGATAAATTTTCTTTCATAATTTCTTTAGACTCTTCAGGCACTACACCGCTTGTTACATCAACAAAGCACAACGGAGGAAACATTACGCACCACCAATTTTGACCTTTTGCTTCACCAATTTCAATTTTTAAAGCATCATAAAAGCCAGCAGGAAAAGATATATCTCCATATGTTTTAGTTGGAAAAGCAAAATTGCCTATATTTAGTTTTATAGAATAATTATATCCATTTTCACGAATTGTATTTTCAGCTATCATTTGAATTTCATTAATGTTTTTATTAGCTAAAGCAATTACTTCTTCTTTAGAGCTTTCATTAGTAGAAATGCTATTTATATATTCTAGAACTTTATCTCTTACAATATATTTTAGATTTTGATCTTCATCAGAATCACTATTTGCAATAACATGTAATCTAAAAACACTATCTTGTATATTTGTAGATACAGCATTAACATATGAAAAAGCGCATATAAATGTATAAATAAATAATAATACTAATAATAGTAATAAACGTTTAAAATTTGAAATAGATATAAATTTTGAAAAAACTTTCATTATAATCCTCCGTTTGTAAAAAATTAAAATATTGTAAATTTTTATCTTTACAAAAAGTATTAACCAAAATTAAAAAAATATACATTTTTTAAGTATTTAGTTGTCGAATTTACACATACGATTAATATTGACACCAATGGAAATAAATGGTAAAATTTACCAGTAGAAAATCTTACGGGGGGACTGAAAATGGGAGATATTAATATAGTAAAAAGAGTATGTGGATTTTATGTGAGTACCATGCATTTAGTAACCATGATTCTGCCATATATAAAAAGTGAAATTAAAAATGGTATAGAGATTGAAACAGTTCTAGAATATAATTTAAAAGAAAATGTAAATAATGTTTTATCTAATTTAGTAATAAATAATTCAGAAAAAGAAAAAATCTTAAATATAAATTGGAACAGTAATAAAATACAAAAATATTTTAATATTGAAAAGAAATTAAAAAACATATTAGAAAACAAAAATGAAATAAATATATTAATAAGTGGAAGTAGAAAATATATTAAAGAGACAAATAAAATAATAGAAAGATTCCTAAATAAAAATAGTAGTAAAATAGGCAAAAAAGAAATAACAATTATTGATTGTTATGAAGTAAGAGAATTTGATGATAATATAAGAGAAATATTAGATACACACGAATTAATTATAAATACATCAGGGATTCATAAAATAGAAGATATATTTGAAGACTACAAAAAGAAAAAAGCAAATTAGAATGTAGGGGCGTAGTCGGTAAGAAAGACCTATAAGGAATACCGAACTGCGCCCTTATTTAAATTTATATAATTTGTTGACTAAATTTATAAATTAATATAATATAACAATAAAAATAAATAGAAGGAGCTGATATTTTGGAAAATAAATATAATGAAGCTAAAAAAATATTAGAAAAATATAATCAAATGCATTTATTATCACAATATGAAAATTTAAACAATGAAAAAAAAGAACATTTATTAAATCAAATAATTAATATAGATTTTGAGCAATTAAATAAGTTATATGAAAATACAAAAAAAGAGATTGAACAAGGTCAAGATAAAATTGAACCTATTTCATATATAGAAAAAGAAAAAATATTAGATTATGAAAAATATATGAAAATAGGGGCAGAGGAAATAAAAAAAGGCAAACTTGCTGTGGTTACAATGGCAGGAGGTCAAGGAACAAGACTTGGACATAATGGTCCTAAAGGAACATATATTTTAAATATAAAACCAGAGCCAAAATCTTTATTTGAAATATTATGCGATAATTTAAAAGATGCTAAAAATAAATATGATGTAATTATTCCTTGGTATATAATGACAAGTAGAGAAAATAATGAACAAACAGTAGAATTTTTTGAAAAAAATAATTATTTTAATTATCCAAAAGATGCAATAAAATTTTTTGTTCAAGGAGAACTTCCAATGATAGATACAAATGGAAAAGTTCTTTTAACAGAAGAAGGAATAATTAAAGAAGCTGCTGACGGACATGGTGGAATTTTTGAAGCAATGTTTAAAAATGATGTTGTAGAAGATATGAGAGAAAGAAATATTGAATGGATTTTTATAGGTCCTATTGATAATCCACTTGCAAAAATGGTAGATGAAGTTTTAATTGGACTAGCAAAAGGAAATAAAGTTTTAGAGATAGGAAAATCTTTAGTAAAAGCAAGTCCGAGTGAAAAAGTTGGAGTGTTCTGCAAAAAGAATGGTAAACCAAGTGTAGTAGAATATACAGAAATAACAGAAGAAATGGCAAATGAAGTTGATGAAAACAACAATTTGGTTTATGGAGAATCTCATATAAATTGTAACATGTTTAATATTAAAGGATTAGAAATTATAGGAAGTCAAAAACTTCCATATCACAGTGCATTTAAGAAAGCAACATATTTAGATGAAAAAGGAAATATTATAAAACCAGAAGAGCCAAATGCATATAAATTTGAAAGCTTTATATTTGATGCATTTAATAAATTAGATGATATGTTAATTTTAAGAGTAAAAAGAGAAGAAGAATTTGCACCGGTAAAAGGAAAAGAAGGAGCAGACAGCGCTCAAACGGCAGTAGAATTATATAATAAATATCACAAATTGTAAGATTAAATAAATGCAAACGATGTAGGGGTCGGGTTCCACCCCGACCCGCATAATAAATATAATTAACGGGCGAGGGTGGAACCTCGCCCCTACAGGAAAATAATTGATAAATTGCATAAAAAATAGGAGGATTTTATGGAATACCTAAAAAAATACCAAGAATGGTTACAAAGCAACGAAATTGATGAAGAAACAAAAGATGCTTTGAGAAAAATAGAAAAAAATGAAGAAGAAATAAAAGATAGTTTTTATAAAGAACTAGAATTTGGAACAGCTGGTCTTCGTGGGGTTGTAGGCCCTGGAACAAACAGAATGAATAAATATACAGTTGGTAAAGCAACACAAGGATTAGCAAATTATATTGTTAAGAATAAAGGACAAGAAAGAGGAGTTGCAATAGCATATGATTCAAGAAATATGTCTGAAGAATTTAGTAAACTTGCATGTCTAATATTAAATGCAAATGGAATAAAAACATATAGATTTGAATCTTTAAGACCAACACCAGAGTTATCATTTACTGTAAGAGAGTTGAATTGTATATCTGGAATAGTAATTACAGCAAGTCATAATCCACCAAAATACAATGGATATAAAGTTTATTGGGAAGATGGAGCACAAATATCTAATCCAGTAGATGAAGAAATAACAGCAGAGGTAAACGCAGTAAATAACTATTCGAAAATCAAACAGATTTCAGAAGAAGAAGCAAAAGAAAAAGGATTATATAATGAAATTGGAGAAGAAATAGATAATAAATATATAGAATATTTAAAGACAATTTCTTTAAATCCAGAAACCATAAAAAAGCAAGCAGGTAATTTAAAAATTGTATATACACCACTACATGGAACAGGTAAAAAACTTGCTACAAGAATTTTGGATGAATTAGGATTTTCTAATGTATATATAGTAAAAGAACAAGCAGAAGGAGATGGAAATTTTCCAACAGTAGCTTATCCTAATCCAGAGGATCCGGCAGCATTTGAACTTGCATTAAAACTTGCAAAAGAAGTAGATGCAGATATTGTTATTGCAAATGATCCAGATGCAGACAGAATAGGATTACATGTAAAAGACGCAAAAACAGGTGAATACATATTATTTAATGGAAATATGATAGGACTTACTGTTGCAGATTATTTAATAAATCAAAAAAGACAAAAAGGATTATTAGAAGAAAATACGGCATTAATAAAAACAATAGTATCTTCAAATATGACAGATAAAATATGTGAAAAAAATGGAGTTGCTCTATTTGAAGTTTTAACAGGATTTAAAAATGTAGCTGCAAAAATAAGAGAATTTGAAAAAGAAAATTCATATAAATGCATAATGGGATTTGAAGAAAGTTATGGATGTTTAGTTGGAGACAAAGTAAGAGATAAAGATGGAATTGCGGCAATGATGTTACTTACAGAAGCGGCAGCATATTATAAAGATAAGGGACTTACACTATGGGACAATATGCTAAATATGTATGAAACATATGGATATTATAAAGAAAGCCAAGTTGCAATAACATTAGAAGGTGCAGAAGGTGCACAAAAAATAAAAGACATGATGGAAAATGTAAGAAGTAATCCTCCAAAAAATGTAGGACAATACAAAGTATTAAAACTTAAAGATTATTTAAATGGAACAGTGACAGATTGTGAAACAGAAAAAACATATCAAGAAAATTTACCAAAATCAAATGTGTTATATTTTGAATTAGAAAATGATTTTTGGTGTTGCATGAGACCTTCTGGAACAGAACCTAAAATAAAATTCTATATGGGAGTAAAAGGAGAAAATTTAGAGAATGCAGAAAAACTTATAGAAGGATTAAGAGAAGGAATGAAGGAATTAATGGAATAAAAAAGGTGGGATTTAGTCCCACCCTTTTATTTTGCTTCTTTTAATTGCACCATATATATTTGTTTTTACATTAGGAATTTCTTTTTGAAGGTCCCAAATTAGTTTTTTCATATCTTCTCTTTTTGAAACACCATCCATTGGGCAACACTTTGGCATAACCTCTATATTATTTTTCTTTACAAATGTTTTTATACTTTTTTCAGGGGCATAAATAAGAGGTCTAATTAATGTGATTCCTGATTTATCCATATAAGATGTTGGAGCAAATGTATTAATACTTCCGCCATATAGCAAATTTAAGAAAAATGTTTCTAAAACATCATCTTCATTATGACCTAATGCAATTTTATTACATCCTTCTCTTATAGCTGTACTATTTAATATACCTCTTCTTAAATTAGCACACAAAGAACAAGGATTTTTTTCGTTTCTTATATCAAATACTATTTCTTTTATATGGCTTTCTTCTTCTATATATTTAACTCCAATATCTTTACAAGTTTTTTTAAGAAATTCACTATTAAAAAATTCAAAACCGGGGTTAATACTAATAGCAATAACTTCGAATTTTTTAGGATAAAATCTTTGCAAGTTTTTTAGTCCCATAAGAAGAGCAATAGAATCTTTTCCACCTGAAAGACCAACTGCTATTTTATCACCATCTTCTAT
The DNA here is from genome assembly GCA_045531335.1 of Clostridia bacterium. Taxonomy (GTDB): domain Bacteria; phylum Bacillota; class Clostridia; order TANB77; family CAG-508; genus CAG-452. Next base: position 3,563 of record JAZSDU010000006.1, on the reverse strand, counting down.
CATATTATAATCATCAACAGCTTTTCTAATATAACTTAAAATTCTTTGCATAAAATAACCTCTTAAATGAATTTAGACTAAATGGGACAGACCCCTTTAGTCTATTTATTATAATATAGTAACATATATTTTGTCAAAGTAGACTAAAGGGGTCTGTCCCATTTAGTTTATCTTGTAAAAATATTTAAGATGGTGTATAATATACCAGGTATGCACTTATAGCTCAGTAGGATAGAGCGCTCCCCTCCTAAGTAAATGGTGGTGGAAAAATCTTAAATAAAAAAAGCTGTGAAAGTGGCTTGAAATACGTTTCTGTAACTCAGTTGGATAGAGTAACCGCCTCCTAAGCGGTAAGTCGGCGGTTCAATTCCGCCCAGGAACACCATTTTATAAAATATGAAGTCTTGAAAACCTTAATTTTCAAGACTTTTTCTAATTTTAAAAGTGTTATAAAGTATCACAAAGTATTATAAAGTGTTTTCTTATTTGTCACTTTTTTCGGCACTCCTTAAAAATGCTTAATCATCTTGTAAATAGGGACTTTGCGAGTGCGACAAATTATTTTATGGCACTAATTTTAAATATTTTATAAGAAAGGAACAAAATTATGGAATTTATGGAAGATGAATTAAAAGGATTTAGATTTAATTTAACCCCAGAAATACAAAACTTAATGATAGATATGCTCGTGAAAAAGCAATTATTAGAAGAGGGAAATTTAGAAGCGGACAAGAAAGAACTTTTAGAAAAAGAGATGATAGAATTAAGAAAAAAATTTGTAGTAGAGTTTAGAAAAAGCAATAAAAAGAAAATAAAAGAGTTTTTAAAGTTATTAGATAAGTAAAAAAATAAAGAGAAATAAGCATTTAAGCCTATTTCTCTTATTTCTTTTTAATTGGTTTAGCATATTCGTGTGATACATCTAAACAGAAAGGGCAACGATAGATGAACCCATCACGAATTAACTTATTTTTTATTTTTCCATAAACATAGTTATCATTAAAGGTATTAACAAATTCACTTTTCTTTTTAAATTTTTCGTGTTCTTGTTTTACAAAGTCTATTTGTTCTTTTCGCTTTTGTTCTTCATCAATTTTTTTCAAGTAGTTGTCTATCTTTTTTTCGATAGCAATTTGTATATCATCATCAAGTCCAAATGATATTGTTGTATCATATAGCCCAAGAGATTTTAAAATATCTTTTTCAAGTTCTATTTTCATATTTTTTTTACCCCCAAAGTATTTATAAATTCTTTTAACTCCTTTTCGCTTATAATGTATTGCCTACCAATATAATGACCTTTTAATTTTTCTTCTTTAATTAGTTTTCGCAAGTAAGGAATAGGAGTTATAAGTAATTCACTTACTTGTTTTAAATTGTAAAATTTATCTTCCATATTTTTGCCTCCTCATATATAAAGAGGAATTAAGAAGCGGAAACTACAAAAAGTTATCAATAATATGTATATAGTAGGTAGATAGTAAATGGGGAATAAAACGATACAAACACAAGTTTGTTTCGATACCTCTAAAACTTACGAAAACACCGAAATGCGCTTCGTAAATATTCAAGATGATAAATTACTTATTGAAAAAGAAACAGGGTTTAAAATCGATTTTAAGAGGTCAAAAAAACACATTGAGGGGCGATGGGGTTTAGTAAGTGGAGAGAAAAATTTATAGAAAAGGGGTATGCCCACATACATAAGATTTGAAAAGTAAAATTAGTTTTTAGTTAGAATTTAGAAAAACAAAAACTAAGGCAATAAATAAATATGCCTTAGCTTTGTTTAAAAGTATCTTATTCTTCCCACGTAATACCCGGACAAGCAACGTTTGCTCCTCCGAAACATACAATTTTGAAACCTGCCTTTTCAAGTTTCTCTCTGACCAAAGGACGAGTGACATCAAAAAAGATGTAATCTCTGCCAAATCTTGACCAAAATCTGATTTTTAATTCAATTCTCTTAAGCTGAATTGTATCAAAAATATTCCACTTTAAGTCTTTGAGATTTACTTCAGTCCGATTGCGTGCTTCTTTTGCAGTAATCATGGTATAGACACCTCCTAAAATCTCGCTTAGCGAGTTATTTCGCTTTGAATTATAGCATACTATTGAAAAAAAATCAAATTTATGTTAATATAAATTAGTGTCAATTTTTAGGAGGTAATTGATTTCCATTATGCATTGCAATATGGAACAGTGCAAAAGCAAGTATTTCAAAAAAACTGAAAGGAGTATTACTACTATGGCATTGAAATTTTTTGGTAGAGGCTCTGGCTTTGCTGATGAGCATACATCTGCCTACTTTTCCACTGCAAACAAAGAAATGGTCATAATTGACTGCCCTGTTTCAACTTTTCAAAAGCTGAAACATATTGACTTAAAGGATTACGAGAAATTTTATGTTCTTGTAACCCACACTCACGGCGACCACGTTGGAGGACTTGGCTTATTTGTGCAGTATGCGTTTTTTACTCTCAAAAAGCCTGTCACTATCGTAGCACCGTCCGCAGAAGTTGCTGATGATATTTTAACGATTTTGACTATTGAGGGTAATGAACCTTCTTGGTGCGAACTCGTAACAGTAGCAGACGTGGAAGAAAAAGAGTGGTTCGGCGACTGTGTTTTGACAAAGCATTCTCCTCAACTTGAGAATAAGTGCTTTGGTTATCATCTGACAGTTGATGGTACAAATGTAGTATATACAGGCGATACTTCTACTATAGTTCCTTTCTTACCGTATTTGGTAGAGGGTACTATTCTCTATGTAGATACTTCCGTATATTACGGTATGATACACCTTAAGCTTGAAGATGCTTTGGACGATTTCCTTGCACTCAACAGAAGAGGTGTTAAAGTTTACCTGATGCACTTGGATGATGTTGCTGCGGCTGAAAAAATTGTTGCAGATTATCCTGACATTGAAGTCGTAACACTTGATTAAAAAAAGAGGAAGGCTATCTTAATTGGTAGTCTTCCTTAATCTTTTATATATTAAATCATGGAACAAAAAAATAAAAGAGAGTGTTCCGTACAAACTAACGTATAAACACTCTTTTAATATATATAAAATAGCTCTATAAAGCAAAATGCGCTACCATACTTTGCTTAAAATCTTTTATTTGATAAATTACATATCTAAAAAAATAACGAGGCTTAAAATCAAAATAAAGCGAGGTTATTATTTAAGCGGAAGCGGAATTTTACTAATGAGGCTATGGAAAAAATATTTTGAAAAAATTTTTGCTTCGTGACTTGACACGAGGTAGATATAACTAATTATAATATATTATATATATTAAGTAGTAGTAAGTAATTAAGCCTTATGAAAAGTAATATAATAATATAATCTATTGAAATATATATAGTCTTATGGAAAGATATTATATATTTATCTATTGAATAAGTAATTATATATAACCTAATGTAGAAAGTAATATAATTACATTAGATTATACTTGTAATAAATTATTTTATTATATATCTTTACAAAAGGTTATATATATAAATTATAATAAAATAAATTAAGTATATATATTTATAATTATATATATTTAACT
>JAZSDU010000029.1:0-13419 GCA_045531335.1 Clostridia bacterium | reverse complement strand
ATTGTAGACTATTGGGGTCTGTCCCCTTTAGTCTCTAATTTATTATTAGTTTTTTTGTATAATCTAAATTTGCTTTTGAATCATTTTTATAACCTAGAGTATAAATGTTGCTTGCTAAAATATCTTTTTCTATCATAGATTTTAATATCTTATTATTATTGTTATCTATAAATTTCTTAACAGATGTTATAACAGGATATTTAGGATTGTTTAATCGTGAAAGTAAGTATTTTCCACGTTTGCTTGCACCTAAAATTCTTACATATGGTTTTGTTTTATATGAGTTTTTAATATCTTTTTTAGTTATATTTAAAATAGAGTAAAGTAAAATTCTTTGTATTCTAGAACGAGTATATCTTTTTGATTTTATAGAATTTATTAAATCTTCTAAAGTATTACAAGTATTTGCAGCTTGCTTAATTGCATTTTCAAGACCTTCTGTTACATCTTGAAGTTCGGCAATTTCAGACAAACTCATTTTTCTTAAAGTGTATATTATTTCTTTTTCAAATACAGAAATATCATTAAGTATCTTACCATTATTAATGTTTTCTAAAAGAATATTAAAAGATGGGGTAGGCATAAATTTTTTTACATCTTCATTGCTTTTGACTAAATTTCTAATAGCTGTAGCACTTGCAAGTCTATCTTTTACTTTTAAACTATTATATCCTTCATCAATTCTTTTTATTGTAAAAGGTATAACATTACTTTTTAATTTTTTAATTGCTTTTAAATATTCTATTCCAAGTATATTATTAGGGTTTGATAAAACATTTGCATATTTTCTAACATCATTTAAATAAATAAGTAAAGCATTTTCTCTAGCTTTAGGATATGATAGTCCTTTAGAAAGTTCGTGAGCAAGAATTGTTTGATATTCTTTTGGTTCATTGTATAAAACATCAGCAATATTATTTAGAGTATCTAAATTTCCACATTCACTTCCAAAAGAAAGTGTAACATCATCAAATGCTTCTAATATTTTCAAAGCACCTTCTGCAAAATTTTCAGCACTTGAAATGCTATACACAACAGGAAGTTCAATAACTAAATCAAAACCACATTTAAGAGCTGCATCTGTTTTAGACCATTTATCCATTATTGAAGTATCACCACGCTGGCAGAAGTTGCCGCTCATTATACAAATTGAGTAGTCAGGGTCGATCATTTTTTTGGATTTTTGTAAATGATATAAATGACCATTATGAAATGGATTATATTCAGATATTACTGCTAATATTTTACTCATAATTTACTCCTAATCTTGAAAAATAGAATTATTTACTGATATAATATCATATATTGATGAAAAAAACAATGATAAAAAATGGCGAAGGTGTAGGGGCGGGTCTTGTGCCCGCCCAATAAAAAAGGGGCAGGCACAAGACCTGCCCCTACAAAACAAAATACATTTTATATGAAAGGAAAACAATTATGGACAAAGTTATAATCTATACAGATGGAGCATGCTCTCGGAAATCCTGGTCCTGGAGGCTGGGGAGCAATTCTAATGTTTAATGATGTAAAAAAAGAAATAAGTGGTGGTAGCAAAGAAACTACTAATAATATAATGGAAATTACTGCTGTAATCGAAGCATTGAAAAATTTAAAAAGACCATGCGAAGTTGAAGTATATAGTGATAGTGCATATGTGGTAAATGCATTTAACAACGGATGGATATATAACTGGATAAAAAACAATTGGAAGACATCAGGAAAGGATCCTGTAAAAAATAAAGAATTATGGCAAGAACTATATAATTTAACTAAAACTCACAAAGTCGAATTTATAAAAGTAAAAGGACATAGCGATAACGAATTTAATAATAGATGTGATGAACTTGCAAGAGGAGAAATAAGCAAAATATGACTATTACCATAAAATGACAAAAATATTACATTTACGTAACATTATTGAAAATCCAATATCTTTTGACATATAATTTACAATAAGAAAGGTATATGGAGGGGAAAATGGAATCTTTTGCAGAATATATTTTATCAGAAGAAGATTTTGGTAAAAAAATAGAGATAATGTCATATTTAAAAAAGAAAACCAATATATTTTTTGACAATTCTGTAATATACAAAGCGTTTATTGCTAGTATGTTCATTGATACTATGAATATAGATATTGATAAAAACAAAATAGTAACAGCAATGCTTCTATGCGGATGCAAGAAAATTAATAATGCTCAAGATATGGAAAAAATAAAAGCTTATGCAAAAGATGGAGCAGATTTTCTTTCAAAGTTAGGATTTTCTAAGGATTTTTGTTTAATATGTGAACAACATAATAGATATAGCAATAGTATACCTAGAAAAAAAGAAGCTGATATATTAGAATTAGCAGACCAATTTGGAGGAATGCTTTTAGATAGACCAGAAAGAATAGCTTTTCCTATAGAAGAAGCATTAATATTATTAGAAAGTAGAAATTTAAAGAATTGTAATAATGCCTATCTAAATGAATTTAAAGAATTTGTAGATATTGCAAAGGAGGTAAATATTGCATGATAGATTTTTATAGAAAAAGTTTTTTAGCTCAACTAGGAAAAGATGCTGGAAATCAAAGTATGTCAGAGTATACAAGGAATATAATAACTAATTATGACAAATATTTATCAAAAGCAAAAGACCAAAGAACAAAACCACAAACAAATAAAAGTGGAAATTTTGAATTATATTTGTAATTTAAAAGGTTGCAGTTAATGCAACCTAAAAATTTATATAAAGGATGGAAAAGATATGTACGAAGTTTTTGCAGATTTACATGTACACATAGGAAGAAGTGAAAGTAATAAACCAATAAAAATAACAGCAGCAAGAAGTTTGAATTTTGCAAATATTGCAAAAGAGTGTAGAGAAAAAAAAGGAATAGATATAGTAGGAATTATAGATTGTGCATCACCATACGTTATAGAAGATATAGAAAACTTTTTAAAAACAGGTGAAGCATATGAGATAAAAGATGGTGGAATAATTTATAAAGATAAAGTTTGTATGATTTTAGGAAGTGAAGTAGAGACATCTGAAGAAGGAATGAATGGACACTGCGGTAGTGCTCATAATATTTGTTTCTTTCCACATTTAGAAGATATAAAAGGTTTTTCTAAAGAAATGAGCACACATATTAAAAATATAACTCTTAGCTCACAAAGAGCAGATATATCTGCTTATGAATTAATAGATATAGTAGAAAAATATAACGGAATTTTAATACCAGCACATTGCTTTACACCACATAAAAGTTTCTATGGAAATTGTACAGATAGATTAGAAAAAATATTTAAAGAAAAATACAATAAAATATTGGCAATAGAATTAGGTTTAAGCTCTGATACTTTCTTAGCTGATAAAATATCAGAACTAGAACAAAAAACGTTTATAACTAATTCTGATGCACATTCTTTGCCCAAAATAGCAAGAGAATATAACAAAGTGTTAGTTGAAGATATAAGTTTTAAAGAATTAGTAAAAGCATTAAAAAATGAAGATGGAAGAAAAATAATTGCAAACTATGGAATGGACCCTAAACTTGGAAAATATCACAGAACATATTGTGAAATATGTGGTAAAAACATAGAGGGAGAAGCTCCGGTTTATTTATGCGATTCATGTGATAGTAAAAATATAACAATGGGAGTTTTTGATAGAATTGAAACTATTAAAGATAAAAAGGAAACTAAAAGTCCTGAAAACAGACCTGAATATGTATATCAAATTCCACTTACATTTATTCCAGGAATAGGAAAGAAAAGTATAGAAAAATTATTAGATGCTTTTGGAACAGAAATGAATATAATACACAAATTGTCTAAAGATGATATAGAATCTGTAGTAGGAGAAAAAGTAGCAAACAATATAGTAGCAGCGAGAGATGGAAAAATGAAAATCCAAGAAGGCGGTGGAGGAGTTTACGGACAAATCAAAATCTGTCCGAGTGAAAAGTGAAGAACGAATAATGAAGAATCTTTGTAGAGACGGGCCCTGTGTCCGCCTAAAAATAAAAATGTAGGGGCGCATGATTGCGCCCTTTGTTCTTTTGTTCTATTTTATCCCAAATTTGCATACACATTATGTATAAAGATTTCAGGAGGAAATTAATGAACAGAAGATATAGAAGAAAAAGAAGAGAATCAAAAATAAAAAAAACAATATTAGAACATATAGAAAACAATATAAAAGAATATGCAATTATATCAATTATATTTATTATAGGAATAGTGATTGGGGTAATATTTATAAATAACACTTCAGAAAATCAAAGTACAGAAATAACAAATTACATAGTATCATTTACACAAGATTTGAAAGATAATCAGAACATAGATAATTTTATACTTCTCAAAGATTCAATAAATAAAAATATTATACTAGCTGTTTTTTTATGGTTTATGGGATGTACTGTTATTGGAACATCTATTGTTTATTTAGCAATATGTTTTAGAGGATTTTGTCTAGGATATACCATTTCTTCAGTGATTTTAAGCCTTGGATTTCGGTAAAGGATTAGTTTTTTTGCTTTCAAGTATGTTTTTGCAAAATATTTTATTCATACCATGCATACTAGCATTGTCTGTGAGTGGAATGAAATTACACAATTCTATCATGAAGGATAAAGGAAGAGAAAATATTAAGATAGAAATATTAAGACATACATTGTTTTCGTTAGCAATCACAATAATTTTAATAATGTCATCTTTGGTTGAGGTATTTGCATCTAAAAATATTTTGTTGTTTTTTGTAAAATATATATAAATTATTTCAAAAATCTATTTACTTTTTAGATTTAATCTGATATAAATATATACATAATAAATGTTCATAAAATAAAACATTAACAATGTTTTAGAAACAGAATATAAAAATTGTTAAAAAGGAGCTAAGCCATGGAGAAACAAATAACAAGTTTTTTAGAATTTATTGAAAATGATAAGAAATTATCAGACAATACATTACAATCTTACAGAAGAGACATCGTTCAATATAAAAATTATGTTGAAGAAAACAAAATAAATTATATAAAAGTTAAAACAGATGATATAAAAGAATATTTACAATATTTACATGACATGAATAAAAAATCTTCAACTATATCTAGAAATTTAGCTTCTATTAGATTATTTTATCAATATTTATTAAGAAATAGTAAAGTGAAAGTAGATCCTACAGAAGGAATTCATTCACCTAAAATAGAAAAAAGAGTTCCTAGCATTTTGACTGCTCAAGAAGTATCTTTATTACTAGAACAACCTAAAAACATAGATTTAAAAGGTATAAGAGATAAAGCTATGCTTGAATTTGCATATGCTACAGGTATGAGAGTAACTGAAATAATATCTTTAAATATTGAGGACGTTAATGTAGAAGAAGGATTCGTTACTTGTAAAACAGGTAGCAAACAAAGAAATATACCATTAGGTACATTATCTTTAAAAGCTTTAAAGGAATATATTGAAGATTCAAGACCAATTTTAATTAAATCAGAAAAAGAAAAAGCATTATTCGTAAATATAAATGGAAAAAGATTAACAAGACAAGGATTCTGGAAAATAGTAAAATTCTACAAAGAGCAAGCTCATATCACAAAAGAGATTACACCACACGTTTTAAGACATTCATTTGCAACACATTTATTACAAAATGGTGCAGAATTAAAAGCTATTCAAACAATGCTTGGACATTCAGATATATCTTCAACACAAGTATATATGCAATTCCAAGACGAAAGTTTAAAGAATGTATATAGAAAAGCTCATCCAAGAGCATAAAAAATAATATAAAAATAGAGATTAATCTTGTAATTAATCTCTTTTTGTTATATAATATATAGAATTTAAAACGTATAAATAAAAAATGAAAGGGGAAAGAAAAATGGCACAAATTTTACCAGATATATCAAGAACATTTAATGAATTTTTATTATTACCAAATTTAACAGATGAAAGATGCATACCAGCAAATGTATCATTAAGAACACCACTTGTTAAATTTAAAAAAGGAGAAGAAGCAAAATATTATGCAAATGTACCTATGGTATCAGCTATAATGCAATCAGTTTCAGGAGAAAAAATGGGAATTGCACTAGCTAGAGAAGGTGGACTTGCTTTTATTTTTGGTTCTCAATCAATAGAATCTCAAGCAGAAATGGTTTACCATGTAAAAAAACATAAAGCAGGATTTGTAATTAGTGATTCAAATGTTAAATCAGGAACAACATTAAAAGATGTTTTAGCTTTAGTAAAAGAAACAGGACATTCTACAGTAATAATTACAGATGATGGAACTGCAACAGGTAAATTCTTAGGAATAGTAACAAATAAAGATTATAGATTATCAAGAGACAACCAAGATGAGCCAATTGATAATTTTATGACTAAAAAAGAAGATGTTATATGGGCTAAAAAAGGAATTACACTTTCAGAAGCAAATGATATAATATGGGAAAAGAAAATAAATTGTCTTCCAATACTAACAGAAGAAGGAAACTTAAAATATTTAGTATTTAGAAAAGACTATGAAGACAGAAAAAACAATCCAAATTCTTTATTAGACGAGAATAAAAGATATATAGTAGGTGCAGGAATAAATACAAGAGATTACGAAGAAAGAATACCAGCTTTAGTAGAAGCAGGTGTTGATATATTATGTATGGACTCATCAGATGGGTATTCTGTATGGCAAAAAAATACTATAGATTTTGTAAGAGCAAAATATGGTGAAGATGTTAAAATAGGTGCAGGAAATGTAGTAGATAGAGAAGGATTTAGATATTTAGCAGATGCAGGAGCAGACTTCATAAAAGTTGGAGTTGGTGGAGGATCTATCTGTATAACTCGTGAAACAAAAGGTATAGGTAGAGGACAAGCTAGTGCTTTAATGGAAGTTGTAGATGAAAGAAATAAATATTTTGAAGAAACAGGAATATATATACCAGTTTGTTCAGATGGTGGAATAGTATATGATCATCATATAACACTTGCATTAGCAATGGGTGCTGACTACGTAATGATGGGAAGATATTTTGCAAGATTTGACGAGAGCCCAACAAGAGTTGTAAAAGTGGGAAATAACTTTGTTAAAGAATATTGGGGAGAAGGATCAAACAGAGCGAGAAACTGGCAAAGATATGACTTAGGAGGAGAAGCTAAAAACAAACTTGCATTTGAAGAAGGTGTTGATTCATATATTCCTTATGCAGGTGCTTTAAAAGAAAACCTAGATATAACAGTTGCAAAGATTAAATCAACAATGTGTAACTGTGGAGCAATAACAATTCCAGAACTACACAAAAATGCAAGATTAACAATGGTTTCTGAAGTAAGTATTTCAGAAGGCGGAGCACATGATGTAATGCTTAAAGAAATAGATAATTCATATAAATCATAAACTTATATAAAAAAACCGCAAAAGCGGTTTTTTTATTATTCTCATATTGAATTTTAACTAAAAAGTGATATAATATTTGCCATGGCTTTTATGCTAAATAAAATTTTATGGGGGAATTACCATGAAAAAAAGTCGGTTTATCAAGGTTATGGTAGCGATAATGCTCTTGATGATAACCTTGACAGGATGCACAAAGGACAATGTTAATGTTGGTCTTAGTTACACAGAAAAATTTGTAACTATTTATACAGACCAAGAATGTGCTTTGGATTTAACCATTAAAATTAAAGATGGTGAAAATACAGACACTATTTTGAAAACATTTAACCTTAAAGGCGACAGAATAAGAAATTTATCGATTGAGGATTTTACAGTAGAATATGAGAATAAAGATGCCGTAATAATTGAAGCTTCTTATGGAGAAGTTCGATATTCATATAGTGAATTGAGCAATATTTTTTCTATTTGTACATTTTTGATAGGATGTGCAATAGCAATTCCTGTAACAATTCTTATATTAAAATATTGTAAAAAATCCAAAGTCAAAAATTCTTAATCCAATTAATTAAAATCGACAAAAAAAGACCTTAGTAGAAATACTGAGGTTTTTATTATTTTATTAAAAAATTTAAAAAAGTTGTTGACAAGAAACAAACGTTCGGTTATAATAAAAACAACAAAACAAATAAATGTTCGTATCAATATAAATAAAAATGTATAAGAGGGGGAGTTAATATGAGAATAAAAAACGTTAAAAAATTTGTAAGAAGTATTTTAATTATATTAGGAATTATATTAAGTTTAACTTTATTTATAAGTAAATCTACATTTTCTCATAAAGAAATTGAATATAAAACAATATATGTATCTGAAGGTGACACTTTATGGAATATTGCTAAATCAAATCAAACAAGTAATCAGCATTATAAGAATAAAGATGTTAGATATATAGTAAATGATTTAATGAAAATAAATAATTTAAATAATAGCAATATAAATATAAACCAGGAGTTATTAATACCTATAGGATAAGGTTTAATTATTATAAATTTGATTTATTTACATAAATATGATATAATTAATAAGTAAAATTTTTAGGAGGGGTTAAAAATGAAAAAATGTCCGTATTGTTCTAAAAAAATGGCTTTTGCCATAACATGGAGCTATTCCAAAAGACGGATAAGAATAATCTTCAAATGTCGCAATTGCAATATTTGGGGATACCCTGAAGATTTTAGGTAAAAAAAGAAAAAGCTATTTTAAATAGCTTTTTCTTTTTTTACTTTATATTTGCTAAAGGATTATTTTCAACTGCATTTCTTATCTGACTATTATCTACATGAGTATAGATTTCAGTTGTAGATATACTTTCGTGACCTAGAAGTTCTTGAAGTGCACGAATGTCAACATTTCCATATTGATACATCAGTGTTGCAGCAGTATGCCTTAATTTATGTACGGAATACTTATTTATATCTAATCCAGCTTTTAGAAGCTCTTTTTTTACTATTAGCTGAACGGTTCTATTACTAATTCTTTCACGTCTCTCACTAAGAAATAATGCATCCTTAGAATCATATTTTATTCTTTCTTTAGGTCTAGCTAACAAGTATTCATTTATAGCAGAAACACAAGCATTGTTTAAATAAATAGTACGTTCTTTATTTCCTTTACCAATAACATTAAGCTTACATTCACTAAATGTTATATCTTTTATATTTATATTAACAAGCTCAGATAAACGCATTCCACAATTTAAAAACAGAGTAATTATTGCATAATCTCTTTCAGAGTTTCTATTATCATCACTTTGGGCAACTTCTAAAAGTTTTTTACTTTCATCTAATGATAGATATTTTGGCATTCTTTTTCCAAGTTTAGGAGTTTCTAAATTTTGTGCAGGATTTACATCTATTAGTTTTGCTTTTTGAGATAAATATTTGAAGAATATTCTTAAAGTAGAAACTTTTCTTGCACGAGTTGCAGGTTTACTTCTAAGTTCTGTTGCCATGTATGAAATATATTTATGAATATCTTCTAATGTTATTTTCTTTACATCATTAATATCCAAATCACTAATATCAATTTTAGAATAGTCTTTTTCATCTGTTAGTTTAAATTGTATTTTAATATATTTGAAAAAGTTCATAAGATCATAATTATATTCTTTAATACTATTTGGTGATTTGTTTAATATAGTAATACTATAGTCTAGAAATGAATTAATGAAGTCTGGATTTAAATCTCTATTAATCATAAATAACCTCCATTTTTAAAGCTTACATTTTAATTTTAAGGCATTTTTTTAATTAAAGCAAGTAGATAAACAGGTCTATTTAAGTATTTTTCTAAAGTATTTTGATAAAAATTATAAAAAAATAAATAAAATATTTTAGCAATTATTGATTTTTAGCGATTTTTGTAATACAATTTTATTATTAATTTAAAAACAATAAAATTGGAGGGAAAAAGATGGATAATAATGTGAGACCAGAAACAATGAAAAGAATAAATTCAAAAGAATTAGCAGAAGAATTTATTAAAGAGCAAGTAGAAAAAATTCAAGAACAAGTTGGACATAAAAAAGTACTATTGGCACTTTCAGGAGGAGTTGATTCATCTGTTCTAGCAGCTCTATTAATAAAAGCTATTGGAAAACAACTAATATGTGTACATGTTAATCATGGATTACTAAGAAAAGGAGAACCAGAAGAAGTTGTTGAAGTATTTAGAAATCAAATGGATGCAAATTTAGTTTATGTTGATGCAATAGATCGTTTCTTAGATAAACTAGCAGGAATTGCAGATTCTGAGCAAAAACGTAAAATTATAGGTGCTGAATTTATAAGAGTATTCGAAGAAGAAGCTCGTAAACAAGAAGGAATAGAGTTTTTAGCACAAGGTACAATTTATCCAGATATAATAGAAAGTCACGGTGTAAAAGCTCATCATAATGTAGGAGGATTACCAGAAGACTTACAATTTGAACTTGTAGAGCCATTAAAATTCCTTTATAAAGATGAAGTAAGAGTTGTAGGAAATACTTTAGGTTTACCAGATACTATGGTATATCGTCAACCATTTCCAGGACCAGGATTAGGAGTAAGATGTTTAGGAGCAATTACAAAAGATAGACTTGAAGCTGTACGCGAATCAGATGCTATCTTAAGAGAAGAATTTGCAAAAAACGGTCTTGAAGGAAAAGTATGGCAATACTTTACAGCTATACCAGATTTTAAATCAGTTGGTGTTAAAGATGACAAAAGAACATTTGAATACCCTGTAATTATTCGTGCAGTTAATACAGTTGATGCTATGACAGCAACAATTGAACAAATACCATATGAATTATTAGAACATATAACAAAACGTATAATATCAGAAGTTCCAAATGTAAATAGAGTACTTTATGATTTAACTCCAAAGCCAACAGGAACAATTGAATGGGAATAAATAAACTTTGAAGAGCTAAGAAATTAGCTCTTTAATTTTGCAATTTTACATAATGCATGATATAATAAATGTTATAGAAAGTTTTTTGAAACCAAAAAGGAAAAATATAACTCGGAGGTTTCAAACCTCTAAAATAATTTGAGGAGGATAAGCAAGCATGTATACTATTAAACAAATGAACAAATGGGATTATTCCACGGCATGGCAGTTTTTTACTAATAATGCAGTTAATCGATATATTCCGGAAACGGAATTATATTTGCGGAGTTTAAAAATCACTAAAACTATCGATCTTAGATATGATAAAGGTGCTCGGGAAAAGATTTTAGAATCATTAAAACCAAGAACTTTAATTTTAATCGATGGAGCTAGTATAAATGGTAAATCAACTTTTGCTGGAAGATTAGCGCGTAACATTGGGGCTGAAGTAGTTGATATAGACATCATTTGCAAAGAATGGATGGATGAACAACTAAAAAACAAAAATTGCTATGAGAAACAATTATTTATGTTAAAAGCAGATCAACTTACTGATGTATATGTATTGGAAAACTTAGAAAAAATAATAAGAAAGAAAAGTAATAATACTGTAATTTTAGTAGGTTCATATTTAGAAGTGATTTACAGGTCAATTATTTCAAAAACACTTGGTAAGTATTTTGAGCAAGTAATAAGTATTTATTGTTGTTCAAAAGGTTTCAAAGACTTAAAAATGATGCTCGAAAAAAGAGAATCCCAAATGGGAGAATATGGAGAAATGAGACAAAGAATCTTTTCTGAGTATGACTATTCTAAAAGATTGCTTAAAAATGATGGGATTGTACTTGGTATAGGAATGGATGCATCGTTCATTGCAGACATCAGCGTAAGTGACATGTTTGTGTAAAAATTAAATGGTAAGGGATTATCCTTGCCATTTGTTTTATTTATATGATATATTAATGATATGATATAACTAAAGGTGTTAATCTTAGGAAATTAATAAAAAATAGTATAGGAAGAAAAATTTATGAATGATTTAATGTATAATAATATTTCAGAAATAGAAAATTTATTTAGCAATAAGAAAGTTGCAATTTTTGATCTTGATGGAACAATAGCAGATACTGAGTCGCTTCATTGGGAAGCATATAATGAATTATTAGAGCATTATGGAGTAACTTTACAAAAAGAACATATCCAAAAGTATATAGGTCATTCTGAAGTTTAAATATATAAAATGATTCATGAAGATTTTAATATACATTTTGATGAAGAAAAATTTTTTAAAGATAGAATAAATAAATTCCTTAAATTAGTTCAAAAAAAGAATTTAAAACCATTTCCTTTTATTATAGAGTTCCTAAAAAAATATAAGGATTCTTGTAGTTTTATGATTGTAACATCACAAATTCCGACTGTAGTCAACAATTTACTATCATTTTGGAATTTAGATGAATATTTTTCAGCTCAAAATAGATTTTTTTGTCATGATGGAGTATATAAAAAACCTGAAATTTATAGAAATGTTGCTAAGTACATAGGAATAGAGCCAATAACACCAGATGAAGTAATTTTATTTGAAGATTCACCACGCTATATTCAAGAAGCAAAGAAAGTAGGAATTTCAGTAGTTGGTATTAAGCACAGATATAATGCTTCTACTTTAACTTCTTGTGATGCTATTTTAACATCAGAATTTCAAAACAAAAAGATTGATATGAATATTATGTATAGACGAATAAAACAAGAGGATAAAGAACAGATAAATGATTTATATATGAAACTTTTAAATAATCATGGCTCTAATGTTGGTATGGGAT
This sequence comes from Clostridia bacterium, assembly GCA_045531335.1. Lineage (GTDB taxonomy): Bacteria > Bacillota > Clostridia > TANB77 > CAG-508 > CAG-452. Next base: position 769 of record JAZSDU010000029.1, on the reverse strand, counting down.
ATCGGATATCCAGATTGGGTTTATGATGGATTATTTACTGAAGACAATAAATTTAATGCTTATGTTGCTTATTTGTTAAATGCTGATGGCACTGAAAAAGAAATAGTTGCTTATATAATGCTACAGTTGGACAGAACTGTTATGAGTTCGTTTATTCAAGGGTTATATGTAGAAGAAGTCCATAGAAACAGAGGTATAGCTAAAAGATTAATAAATGAAGCTGAAAATTATTCGAAATCTATAGGTTGTAAAGAAATAAAAGTTGAAATACTTAGTCATTTATCTTCATTTTATTATAAGTTAGGATATTCAGCATGTAAAAGAATAACTGATAATAAATATATAATTAGTAAAGCTTTACCGAAAACTAATAGTATAAAAAAAGACGATAACGGATGGGATAGATAATTAATTTTATAATTGTTTAAGTTTTATTGTTTGAAAAATAATTTTATGATATAACAATAAAAATTTTAATTATTATTGGATTTTTTTAATAGGTATATCTTTATTAACATTTAATAATTTATCTGCACTGAATAGAGGAATTGATTCATTTGTAGTAGAAAAATGAGCAGAGTAGGAGAGAGGAGTTTTGAAGAATTAAAGCTTTTTTAAACAATAACTATAATTTCAAAACTGAACTTACACTTCTACAAAAAAATCTATATAATAATTTTTATAAAAATTATTAATATATGAAATAAAATTTTAGAATTAATAAAAATTTAATTTTAGAATTTTTTGATTCTTAATTTAAAAATTAGTC
>JAZSDU010000007.1:0-78606 GCA_045531335.1 Clostridia bacterium | reverse complement strand
TTGTTAATTTTTTCATCTATTCCTTTTATTTCTTTACCTATTATTTTTTTACAACTTGCTATCTTTTGTAAATATTGTTTCTTATTGTTCATTTCAAACAATTCTTTTTTTAATTTTTCTTTTATATTTAATATTTCATCTTTTTTAAATTCATTATTTTTTATATTTTCTAATATTGACACTTGATATATTAATTTGGAAATCTCATTTTTTTTCTCTTCATCGTCATATATAGTATTTAAAGCATTCTCAAATTCATTTATAAAATTTACTGTCTTATTATCAATGCATTTTTGTAAAACTTCGTTTCCAATTAAAATCTTTATATTTTGATACATAATATTATATATATAATTTTCAATATCATCTGATATTATATTCCAAGTCCATCCGTCAAAATCTCTTATAATTTCGTTTCTGTCTGTAATGTATCCTATGTTTAGTAGTTTTTCCATTGGTTCTTTTAGAATATCATATTTCCCACTTAATATAAATCTGTTACTATTCAAATGGTTTAATGCATAAAATAGATTTTTTTCGTTAGGATATGAAATAATCTTATCTTCTTCTATAATATATTTTTTGTTTTCAAGCTTTGTCTTTTCATTTAATTTAGGTTTTACTATTTCAATTTTATTACAATTTTCTTTGATTATTTTTATTGTTTCTTCTAATAGTTCTTTTTTCAGTTTTGTATACACTTTTACTTTTTTGTAATCATCATATGATGTTTCCATTTTATATAAAATATTAAGAAGGATATTTTTAGTGCCTTCAGAAAAAGATTTTTCTTCTAATATTTTTTCTAATTGATTATTATAATCTTTAATATTAAGTTTAGAAAAAAAATCTTCTTTAGCCACTTATTTACCCTTCTTTCGCATAATATATCTTATTCATCAATCGATTCTTCTGTAACCGATTTTGCCATTTTTAGCTCTTGCCATTGTTCTTTTGATACAAGAACTTGTCTTGGTTTGCTGCCTTCATAACCTGAAATTATTCCTCTTGCTTCCATTTGGTCTATTATTCTTCCTGCTCTTGCATATCCAACTTTAAATCTTCTTTGTATAAATGATGCAGATGCTTGTCCTAAATCAACAACTGTATCTATTGCTTCCATTAGGAATGGGTCAGTTTCATCATCATCTTGCTCATCTAATTCTTTATCAGTTGAATTTGCTCTTTCTATTTTTTCTAATACATCTTCACTATATGTAGGTCCACCATTTTCTTTTAAGAAAGTAACAATTTTTTCAACTTCTGCATCTGATACAAATGCACCTTGTATTCTTATTGGTTTTAGAACACCTGTTGGGAAGAAAAGCATATCTCCTTTTCCTAAAAGTTTTTCTGCTCCTGCTGAATCTAATATTGTTCTTGAATCTACTTGTGATGTTACTGCAAATGAAATTCTACTTGCTATATTGGCTTTAATTATACCTGTAATTACATCTACAGATGGTCTTTGTGTCGCAATTACCAAGTGCATTCCTGCAGCTCTTGCCATTTGAGCTAATCTACATATTGCATCTTCTACATCGTTTTTTGCTACCATCATTAAATCTGCAAGCTCATCTATTATTATTACTATTTGTGGAAGTTTTCCTTCTGTTCCTTCTTTTTCTAATGCCTCATTATATCCTGCTATATCTCTTACATTTTTCTCTGCAAACAAATGATATCTATTAACCATTTCTTGTACTGCCCACGCAAGAGCTCCTGCTGCTTTTCTAGGATCAGTTACAACTGGTATTAATAAATGTGGTATCCCATTATACACAGAAAGTTCAACAACTTTAGGGTCAACCATTACAAGTTTTACTTCACTTGGTTTAGCTTTATATATTATACTTGTAATTAATGTGTTTATACAAACACTCTTTCCTGAACCTGTACTTCCTGCAATTAAAACGTGTGGCATTTTTGCTATATCTGTAACTACTGCTTCTCCTGCAGCATCTTTACCAAGCGCAAATGATAATTTTGATTTTGCGCCTTTAAACTCATTGCTTTCAATTATATCTTTTAATGCAACAACTTCTTTTTCTTTATTTGGTATTTCTATTCCAACAGCTTGTTTCCCTGGAATAGGTGCTTCAATTCTAATTGTCTCAGCAGCAAGGCTAAGCGCTATATCATCTGATAAATTTGCAATTTTGCTAACCCTTACTCCTTCTGCTGGTTTTAATTCATATCTTGTTATTGAAGGCCCTACTGAAACATTTTCTACTTTTGCAGACACTCCAAAACTATATAATGTTTTTTGTAATTTATTTGCTGTGTCTGTTACTGCTTTTTTACCAAGTTTTGTAGTACTTTTTCCAGGTTTTAAGAAATCAATTGAAGGAAATTCATAATTTTCATCTTCTACTGTTAATGCATGTTCTAATACTAAAACCTCTCTTGATTTGTCTTCTTTAACTTCTTCTTCTTTTTTAAATAGTCCTTCTTGATGTTCACTGCTTGCAATTTTAATATTTATTTGATCCTCTGTAATTGTGTTGTTTTCTAATTCTCTCTCTTTTAATCTTTTTCTTTTATCTTCTTTTTCTACTGGAATTTCCTCTATTTTTAGTTGTCTTTGTTTAAATCTTTCAGCTCTTTCAATTTTTGCTTCTTTTTTTCTTTGATTTTTATTTTCAATATATTGTTTTAATAATTCTGCTGGTTTTATATCAAATAGGAATATTGAAGTAATTAAAGCTACACCTATTGCAAATATAACGGTACCTACTTTCCCTAGTAAATTTATTAGAGCAATTCCACAGATTGCACCAACAGCTCCTCCACCTTTATTATTTGTTCCTTTATTATATGCTTCTACTACAATGTCTTCAAACTCTTTATTAATATCTAATTTTCCTTGTGCTACTTGAATAACTGTCAATACAGTTGTTATGCATAATAAAAGAACTGCATATTGCATTATTTTTTTAGTAAAACTTTCTTTATCTTCATCAGATGCTAAAAATATAGCAATTGCAAATGTTCCAATTGGTATTATATATTTTATCCATCCCATAATTCCGCCTAATATTGGACTTAAAGTTTCTCCTATATAACCTGATTTAGTATATATTAAAACTCCTAACAAAATACTAGCAATTATTAATGTAACAACTTGTAAATCTATAATACTTCTATTTTTCTTTTTACTTCTTCTTCCTCTTGGCATTGGTTTCTCCTCTATTTTTATTATTTATTTATATTGTAGGGGTCGCCGTCCTCGGCGACCCGTTGCATCGTAGAATTTGCCCTGAAATATTTTTGTATTCCTCACGGGTCTGCGGGTCGCCGAGGACGGCGACCCCTACATTCTCTTGCAACCAATTTGTCGTATAATTACAAAAAGTCAGAAATCTTAGGAAATCTTAATTTTTATGACTTCCATTTTAATTTCTGACTTCCTTTAACTTCTATTTAAGTTCTTTTCTGTTGTTTTCTATTGTTCTTATAGCTTCATTTAATGTTACTGAAACATTATTTATTGCAGATTCAAGATTTGCTAATATGCTATCAGCATAATCTTTTGTCCCTTTTGATATTTCTCTAGACATTTCATTTGCAGTTTCTATAATTTCTGCTTTTTGTTCATATGCCTTTCTAGTAATCTCATGTTCATCAATCATAGCAATTATTCTATTTTCTGCTTCTTTTACTATTCCATCAGCTTCTCTTTGAGCTTCTTCTAGAATACGTCCTCTTTCTTCTTTTACCCATTTAGCTTGTTTTAATTCGTCTGGAAGTTTTAGTCTTATTTCTTTTACTATTTCAAGAACTTCTTCTTTGTCTACAATTCCTTTCTCTGTAAATGGTATACTTCTACTTCTTTCCATGATATCCTCTAAAGTTTCTAATAATGTGAAAATTTCCATTTTTTTACCCCTTTCGAATAAATATGATAAACACGATTCCATATCTTCTTGTATCATAAATTTCAATATTTTTATTGTTTTTTATTTCATCTATTTTATTTTCATCATCTGTTTCTGCAATTATAATTCCATCTTTAGCTAACAAATCATTTGTTATTATATTTTCAATTGACTTTACAATATAATCACTTTTGTATGGTGGATCTAAAAATATTATATCAAATTTTTTAGACTCATATTTTAATTTTTTTAATGCTTGATTATAATCTTTATTTATTACGCAAGCTTTTTCTTTTAATCTAGTATCTTCTAAATTTTTATTTATTATTTTAACTGCTTTAGCTGAGTTATCACAAAGTACAGCTTGTTTTGCTCCTCTACTTAACGCTTCTATTGCAAGCGCCCCGCTTCCAGAAAACAAATCTAATATATTTGCATCTTTTAAATCAAATTGCAAAATATTGAATAAAGCTTCTTTAACTCTATCTAATGTAGGTCTAGTTTCTAATCCTTCTAATGAGGTTAGTTTTTTTCCTCTTGCGGTTCCACTTATAACTCTCATAAGCCACTTATACCTCTTTTGATACATATATTTTATTTCATTTTCCTAATATGTCAATAGAAATAATGCAATTGTAATATATATATAATATTTTTGTAATAAAAGTCAATTAATACGAATACATTATACATAATAACTTTAAATTTTGCAAGTTTTTAAGGCAAGTTTATTTAATATCTAAACTTGCCTTTTACTTTTACTAATTTTATTATTTTTTATGTTGAACTCCATTATTATCAATAGAATAATTTTCTTTATATATTAGCTCTGATACTGTTACTGGTTGAAGCCCCTTTTCTTTTATATTTTTTATTATCATATCTAAACTAAGTGCAGTATTTTCTGTTCCATTATGCATTAAAATAATACTACCATTTTCTAGCTTAGGCTCTATTCTTTGCCACATTTGTTCCCCTGTTAGGCCATTATAGTCTAAAGTATCTATTGACCACTGAACCATAATATGATTAGAATCATTTGAAGCTTTTACTACAGTATCATTATATTCTCCATATGGTCCTCTATATAATGTTGTAGGGTTTCCAGTTATAGCTTTTATTCTGTCTGAACATTTTGTGATTTCTTCTATGTTTTTTTCATAAGTTAAATTATTTACATGGACATGTGATTCAGAATGGTTAGCAATCTCATTTCCACTATCATTTATTTTCTTTACTGCATCTGGAAATTTAGAAACCCAATCTCCTACCATAAAAAAAGTAGCTTTTATTTCATTTTTAGATAACGTTTCTAATATTAAATCAATATCATCTGCATTCCATGCGCAATTAATTGTAAGTGCAACTTTATTTTCATCTGTATCAACACTATATACTGGAAGTAGTTTAGAGGTTGCACTAGAAGTTTGAATAGTATCATTCAAAGTATTTTGCTTAAATGTTGCAGCAAGTAAAAATAATACTAAAACTGTACTTAATGCTATAGCAACTGATATTATTTTATCTTTGTTGTATACCAAAAACATATATACTCCTCCTAAAATTAACTTATTATATCTTTATGCTTGTTTTTTAAGATTATGATTAATAAAAAATAGAGATGATTTTTTCATCTCTATTTTTATTTTAGCTTTTATCTATCATCACGTTCGCTTCTTGCTAAATTTTTAATTTGCTTTTTAAATCCTTGTATTTTTTTGAACTTACTTGCTATAGTTTTAAGATTTACACCTGCCAATTTCCCTTTTGTTTTAGCTCTTTTTAGTTTTGCATATTGTTTCTTTTCATATTTTAATTGTTCTTCTAATACATTTTTTCTTGTTTCGTCTGTTATTTCTTTATTATTTGGATTATAGCCATATAAAACTGCTAATTTATCTTCCATACTATTTAAATATTCTATATGTTTTTCTCTAGGTATTCTGCAAATATGCACTTCTCTATTTCTTCCTTGTCTACGTTTTACATATAAATTATCTGTTACTCCAAAAAATTCTGATACATACTTAGATGGCAAATTATCCCTATGTAATGTTGAGCATAAGAATATTTCTCTATTTGTTGGTTTCGAAAAATGCTTTTGCATATGCTCTTTTATTCCTTCATATACAAGTATTCTTGCTAATCCTGCACTTCTATTATTAGGATCTGTTATATATGTATCTATTTCTATTGCATTTTGTGTGTTTGCAGAAAAATACTTGCTTAAATCAAATTTTGGTTCTTCGTAGATTGGCAATTCGCTTTTTTGCATTATTTCATCATATTCTGACTGTGACTCTACAAATCTTTCATATTCTTGTTCAGAATCGTTTAGGTTTGCAATTTTCTTTCCAAATTCTTGTGAAATTTTTTCAGAAGTTAACCAATAAAATTTTTCATACTTTGACTGAGTATCTTCTCCAAAATTTCCTATTATATATTCTGACATATATGCGTTTAATTTTTCTCTCAACTCACTCTTTTCATGGAATCCATTCTCTTGAACTTCTGATTCTAAAAATTCTGATATGCTTTTTACTTCTGGATATTCATTTAAAACTTTTCCTTTTGCATACTCAAACGCTTGTAATTTCACTTTATAAATATCTAACAAATCACTTCTATATTGGCTAACTCTTTCATATCCATCTCTTACATATTTGTCATATACTTTTCCAGTTTTAAAATATTTTGTAATGTCATTGTATGTAAATGGTTTTTGCCCTTGTGTTATATATGTTGCTGCCATTACATTGTCATTATCTCCAAGTACAACAAACACACTATTTTCTTCTGAATTAACATACTGAGATATATCTTCTTTACCTGTTATAAACAATTGTCCTACTCTACCGTTTCTTTCCATATGTTCTAAAACTTCTACTTCTAATGCTGCAATTTGGTCTATATATTTTTCTTCATTTTCTTTAGTTACTTCAATTACTCTTATCATTATAATATTTACCCCTTCCAATATTATTGATAAATTAATTCATACCTATTAATTTTACCATAAAAACTGGTAATTTGTCAAAATTAAACAACTCCTATATATACAAAATAGGCGGATATTGAAATCCGCCCTTACATTGTTAAAATATTATTTTAAATATTCCTTTATTATTTCTTTAAACTCTCCTTTTACTCTATCCGCTGTTTCTTTTACTTCTTCGTGTGATAATTTTTTATTACTTACTCCTGCAGCCATGTTTGTAATACAAGAAACTGCAACAACTTTCATTCCTGAATGTCTTGCAACTATTGCTTCTGGAACTGTGGACATACCTACTGCATCTACTCCCAAAGTTCTAAGTGCCCTTATTTCTGCTGGTGTTTCATAAGCCGGTCCTTTCATATATGCATATACACCTTCTAGTACTGTTCCAGTATGTTTCTCAATTATAGCTTTCATTTTTTCTCTTTCTTCTTTATCATAAACTTCAGACATATCTGGGAAACGCACTCCAAATTCATCTTCATTTTTTCCTCTTAATACAGATTCTGCAAAGAAGCTTAAATGGTCATTTATAACCATAAAGCTACCTTCTTTTATATTAGTATTTATTCCACCTGCTGCATTTGTAAGTATAATATTTTTTACTCCAAGTAAAGCAAATACTCTTATTGGAAATACTGTTTGTTTTATATCATATCCTTCATAATAATGAAATCTTCCATTCATTGCAATTACAGTTCTGCCTGACAATTCTCCTATTATCAATTCTCCAGCATGCCCTTCAACAGTAGATACTGGAAAATCCGGTATATCTTTATAGTCTATTATTATTTTATTCTCTATATCTTCTTTTAATCCACCTAAACCTGAGCCTAAAACGATAGCTACTTCTGGAATTTTGTCTCCTGTTTTTTGTTTTATAAATTGAGTTGCATTATTATAATTCATAATATTTCTCCTTTTCAAATATATTCGGGCTACCTTAGGAAGCCAACCCTACATATCTTTACGCTTTTATTTTATCATTTGTTTTTCTATATTTCAATATTTTGTTTGATTTGTTATACAATAAAAAACGATTCAGGACAGTCCCAAAAAGTCTCAGACAAGCTGCTACTTTTTAGGGACAGTCCCTAGAATCGTTTTTACAAGTTTTTTTGTTCTTCGAATCTTTTTACTTTTGCTGTTGTTGTTTTAATCATTGGCTCTTTTGTTATTATAAGATTTTTTATATATTTATAAGTAGGTAATTTTTTATTAATCTCTTTTATATCATTCCATATAATTTCCTTTAGTTCTTCTTCAGAAATTTCTCCATATTTTTGTTTTACATATTCTTCATTATATACAATTTTTACAGATACTAATAAATCATCATCTTTAGGCTTTCCATATACCATATTTTCTGCTACATAAGGTAAATTTGTAACTAAAGATTCTATTTCTTCTGGAAAAACATTTTTTCCATTTTTTAATACTATAACATTTTTCTTTCTTCCTGTTATAAATATAAATCCATCTTTATCTATATAGCCTAAATCCCCTGTATGGAACCATCTATTTCCTTCTTCATCTACTTTTATAACTTCATTAGTTGCTTCTTCATTTTCATAATATCCAAGCATTACATTAGGTCCTTTTGCAACTATTTCTCCTATACCATTCTCATCTGGATTATCTATTTTTATATCTACACTATACATTGGTATTCCAACTGAACCTAATCTCATTGTTTTTTCATTTTCTGCTGCAAGAACTGGAGCTGTTTCTGTTAATCCATATCCTTGAACAGTAAGTATTCCAAAATCATTAAATCCTTGTGCTACATTTTTATCAATAGCAGATGCTCCACTTATGATAAACCTTATATTTCCACCTAATTTTTCTAAAATTTCTTTAAATAGTTTTCTTCTTATATCTATTCCAAATTTAAGTAAGAATTTACTTATTTTGGTTCCAATTTTTACTATTTTTGTTTTACCTTGTTTATCTACTTCTGCCATTATTTTTTTATACATAGCTTCGATTAACAATGGTACACAAACAAAAACAGAAACTTTATATTCCACTAAATTTTTTTGTACATATTTTAAACCATCACAAAATACATTTGTTGCTCCATGTGCTAGGAAAAACAACACTCCTGTAGAACCAAAAGTATGGTGAAATGGCAAAAACGCCATATTGACATCTGTATCATATACTTTTTCTGTATATTTCATATCATTTATATTTTCAGCTATATTCTTATTTGATAGCATAACTGCTTTAGACATAGAAGTTGTTCCTGATGTAAATATAATTGCTGACTTTTTTTCTTCATCTATTGTTGCGTCTATATATTTTTTATCTCCATCTTTTAATAATTTTTCTCCATTTTTTATAACATCACTAAATTTTGTTATTCCTTCTTCTTCGATGTCATCCATGCATATATATTCTTTTATTTTTATGTCTTTATTTTGTTGTGCTTTCTTTACTGTTTCTAAAAATTCTTTTTCAAATACTATGCAATCTGCTTTACTTCTAATTAAACATGATATTATTTCTTCTTCTTTTAAACCTTTATCTAATGGAACTGTTACACCTACACCATTCATTACTGTAAAATATGTAAGAGCCCATTCATATCTATTTTTACTGATTATTGCTACTCTTTTATCTTTAAGTCCTAAATCAATTAAAGCTGTTCCTAAACTATTAATTTGTTCACCAAATTCTTTATATGTTACATTCTTATATTCAACATTTTTTCCTCTTTTTTCTTTTATTATAAATGCTTTATTATCTGGAAATAATTCTATTGAATTATTTAAAATCTCCCTTATATTTTTAAATCTTTTTGCATCATAAATTTTATTATATATTTTCATTCTTCCTCCTTAGTTATCTAGTTTCGATTACTAGATTATCACATTCTAAATATCATGTCAATATAATTGACTATATTCTTTAAAAATGTTAAAATGTTTAAAAAGTTACTAAAAAATGGAGGTAAATATGGATACAAATATTGCAAATTTTCATATTCCTAGATGGGAAGAACTTCCCAATATAGATTTATACATGGACCAAGTAGTTTCTTTAATAGAAGACCACTTAGTTGATTTAGTTCCTTTAAATGATAAAAAAGAAGATAAAGTTATAACTAAAACAATGATTAATAACTATGTTAAACAAGGTATACTAAATCCACCTATTAATAAAAAATATAATAAAACTCATTTAGCAAGATTAATTGTAATATGCTTACTAAAACAAGTGTATAGTATTAATGATATAAATACATTAATTAAACTCGCATTAGAAACATCAGGTATAGAAATATCATATAATAAATTTTGTATGCTAGTAGAAAACTGTATTGATTCTACTTTCGAAAAGAAAGAATTTATATATGAAGATAAAATGACAGAAGAAAGGTATTTATTAAAATATGTTGTTCAGTCATTTGCAAATAAGCTTTATGTTCAAAAGACTTTTTTAAATAAATAGGATTTTGGGTTCGCAGGCCCCAAAATCCTATTTTTTATTTCTTAACTAGTTCTTTAAACATATTCCCACGCTCTTTGAAATTTTTAAAATATCCATAACTTGATGCTGCTGGAGAAAGTAAACATATTGTATTTTTCTTTGTTACTTCTTTTGCAACTTTTACCGCTTCTTCCATGTTTTCTACTTTTATAACATTTTTATCTATTTTTATTAATCCATCATATATGTACTCTCCTGTTTTGGGAAGACATATTATATTTTCTACTTGGCTTTGTACTAAAAACCTTATTAGATTCTCTTGATTAACTCCCCTATCATTTCCACCTACTATTAATGTATTTACATTTTCTAATGCTTTTACAGATTCTATAGCAGCTTCAGGTATTGTGGCTATTGAATCATTATAATAATCAACACCATCAAATGTTCCTACAAACTCTAATCTATGTTCTAATGGATTGAATTCATTAATTGTTTTTACTGTTTTTTCTAAATCAAGATTTAATATATTGCTTACTGCTAATACAAACATAATATCATTTAAATTGTGATTTCCCTTTAATTTTCTTTCTTCCCTTGCATCATATATCTTTTTATCGTTAAAGTATATGTAATCATCTTTTTTATATATTGTATTTTTTGTATTTGCATTTTCAATATTGTTTATTGTAATTCCATAATCAGTTTTTTTATATTGATATTTTTTCTTTTTCATTTCTTCATTTTCTAAATTAAATATAGCTACATCTTCTTTGTTTTGAAAATTAAATATATTAAATTTAGCATCTCTATATTCTTCGAATGATTTATAATGGTCTAAATGTTCTTCAAAAACATTAAGTAAAATTGATATATTAGGTGATTTATCTGTATATTGAAGTCCATGTGAAGACATTTCCAATACTACAATAGTATCATCTTTTATTTTTTCTATCTCATCAAATATTGGTACTCCAATATTTCCTAATAGTTCTGCATTTTTATTTTGCTTTACTAACATTTCATATATAAGTGAACTGGTTGTGCTTTTTCCTTTTGTTCCTGTTACACCAATTGTAAATGATTTTGTATATTCTAAAAACAATTCTAATTGTGAATATATTTTATCTTTGAATTTTGATATATCTATATCTTTAAAAGATATACCTGGTGATTTTAATATTAAATCATATTTTTCTATCCCTTTTAAATATCCATTTCCAGTTAAAAATTGTAAGTTACTATCTTTTTCCAAATATTCTTTTTCTTGATTAAAATCACTTTTGCTATATCTTATAACTAATGGTATATCCGGAAGATATCTTCTTATAAAATTATATGTTGATTTTCCTTCAACTCCAAAACCTAATATTATAATCTTTTTATCTTTTAAAAATTCAATTATTTGTTTAATCATTAAATATCGCCTTTCTTAATATATCATCATACTCTTTTGGTAAATTATTTTCTTCGTTGTATCTTTTTGTTATATCTATATCTGTATTTTTTAATTTATAATTTTCATTATAGTATTTTAACAAATATGGTAATTCTATGTTGTCTTTATTCAAATTTTGTATAGTTCTTGAAATTGCAAAATTTACTTCTTCATATGTTCCGTACGCATTCAAATGGTTTTGTTTCACCATATCCGCATAATTCTATAAATGTTTTTAGTAAATTCTCTTTTTCAAATAAGTCTTGATTAAACATTTCTACTAATTTTTCTTTATATAAAAATGGACTTAAAATTATATACACAAATAAACATTTAGGACAGTCTCCACACCATTCCCATGGAACAGTTTTGCTTCCTACATTACAGCTTCTAAATATTTTGTGATACTGTTCATTTCTTGCAAAAAGCATTGCTATTTGAATTTCATTAAGTGGCCTTAACATGCTAAAATACTCCACTCCAGCATTTAAATATTTATCTGCATACTCTCTAAAATCTTCTTCATATTCAAAGCTTTTTGAATATTGGTGATTAATTTTTTCACCTTTTACATTACTTTCATTTGCGCTTGATTCATTTGAAAGTGCAATATATTTCTTGCCTGTTAAATATGCTACTAAATATGATAAGAATGCAAGCATACTTGAAAAAGGTGTATGACCATTCAAAAATCCTTTTTTATTTAGTTCAATTAAATTTTTATCAATAGTTCTTTTAACATATATTATTTTATCTTTATATCCTGCTATCTCAGCAGATTTTATTGAAGGTTCTTTTCCTCCAATTATTAAACATAAATTTTCATCTTTTTCTTTATTTAGCAATTGTGCTGTTACACAAGAATCTTTTCCTCCACCAATTGGAATCATTGTTCCTTTCAATGTAGAGTTTTCAAAATCTTTACAATCTAATTTATATTCTTCTTTTGTTTTTACTTCTATTTCTAGCATATCCTCTATGGAAACCTCTATATTGTTTATGTACCTGTATTCTCCAAGTCCATAGTAATATAGCTTTTTAAACCAATCTATTTGCTGATTATTTAGTTCCCCACACTCGACAATAACTTTTTTTGGACATGCACTCTTCCAATAGCTAATTAACTCTATCATTCCTATATTAAAAACTAATTTCTTTACAAAATCACTATTTGTTCTTTTAAACTTTATATTTCTTTTTTCAATTTCAATTGTAGGTTTAAATATAGATAAATTTGGTATCTCAAATAAATATTCTATTTTTATTTTGTTTTCATCTTCTAATATATTATAGCTCTTATATATAAATTCTTCATACTCATTTCTTAAATCTTCAAATTTACTCATATAACACCTCTACAAATATTCTTACTATAATATATAACAAAAAAGCGTAAATGTAAACTCATTTACGCTTTTTCTTCTGGTTCCTTTACTGTTTGTTGCATCACATTCTGATTATATTTACTTAAATTTGGATATTCATATCCTTCATCTTTATATTTATTAACAAATCTCGTATGCCCATCTGTTGTAGTATTTAATTGTTCTGAAATTCCTTCTGTAAGCTTTTTTGTTTTATTAATTCTAAACATATTTTTAATTTTATCTAAAAAACTTAATTTTTCTCTTATCTCTAAAGGAGTTTTTGTAAATTCATTAAATTGTGAACCAAAAAATTTTTTTACTGTATTTTTTTCAAAACTATTTATATATTCTGTACCTGTTCTTTTTAAACTATATTCTTTAAACTGCTCCCTTAATCCAGATTTTGCAAAAGCATCTCCATATATTTTTGCAGTTTCTTCAGTAAGTTCCATAAAACCTCTGTTTATAAGCACATCTGCAACATATCTAGACATTTCAATTTTATGACTGTCTTCTCCTTTTTCTTCAAGATATTGTTTTGATAAAAAATAGCCTGGATGTGGAGCAACATGTCCTTTTTGTATTTTTTCTTGATTCCAATACATATTTCTATTACAATTCTCCTTTAAACAAAATTGTCTAAATGTTGGATCTAATAAAAATGTATGTAATTTTGTTGTTCCATTTTCTAAAATAGGTATTTTTACAATTGTAACTGCATGTCTAACATTGTTACTTAAGTAACCATCTTTAATTCGTTGTTCATCTTCATTTGTTTTTGGTAGTTCTTCTATACAATTTTCCATATTAAACGGATTTACTTGTAACCCAATTTTTTCTAAAATTATTTTATTAATTCTTTGTGTTGGAGCACAAGTTCCAGTAAGAGGTGCAGACATTGCACTCTCTGGAATATTAGAAGTCGCCGCTGTTCTAGCATTATATGTTAGCCAATTTAAAAAAGTAATAGCATCTTCATAACCAATTCCCTTTTGAACATATCCACCTACATAATTCCTTAAGCAAGATTCTATATTTCTAACTTTACTTATATTTATTTCTGGATTATACGGTAATGTATCAAATATATAATTATCTATACTTGTGCTTTCTATTCCTTTATACATAATCTCATTTTCCTTTGTTAATTTTATATATTTATTTTATATTAAAAAGATGCAAATGTAAACTTTATTTGCATCTTTTTAATATGCTTCTTAATAAGTAATTATACATTAGGGACAGTACCTCAACAACTCAAAATATTGCATGAGAACTGTCCTTAACACAATAACTAATCTATTATTTTTCCAAATATAGATTTTGTTATTCCTCCTATAACAGGTAGTTCTGGATCTTCTTCTTTGTTTACTTTTGAAACACCCATAATAATTCCTACTATGTAGATAACCCATAATGCTGTACTTAAAAATGGTATATATACAGGAATCATAGAATATAATAGTTTTATTATAAAATATCCACCACTTAAAACTATAGCTTGAGCTGCATGAAACTTAGTATTTTTTTCGTTATCTTTCATAACATATAAAACTATTAACCCTCCTATCCAACCACATATATAAGATAATATTCCTTTTCCTTTTTCTGTCATTTTTTCACCTCCCCAAAATACTAATATTTTATAATTTTAAAAATTTATAACTAATTTTATTTTAATAAACTATACTTGTAATACCTACATAATATTTTTTATAAATTAAAATCCTACAACTGCTCCTTTAGCAATTTGATATCTGTCTAAATGTAATTTATCGTTTATTAAAGTACAATTTAAAAACATATTATATTCATCTTTATTATCTGTAAATATTACAACTGCATTTAATTTAGGTTCTTTATAATAATTAATATTTACTCTTTCAATTTTCATTTCTACTAATTTTTGTATTTTAGAATCCTTCTGTATTTTTTCATTTACCAATTGGCTAAATTCTTCTATTGAATTTTGTTTTATTATTTCAATAGCATATTTTTTTAATAATTCTTTTATCGAATCTTCTGTAAAAATCGGATGCTCTTTTAAAAAGCTTTGCAAATGTTTTTTTTCTAAACTCTCTGTTAAAGATGCATTAATTGCTGATGAACTTATCCCTGTATTTCTTAATATTTCTTGTCTTCCTCTGTGTTTTAAGTTACTTATTTTAATATTTATAAAAATCCATCCTCCAATAATTAAAATTATTATTAAAAATACTAAAAATCCCATAATAAAATCCTCCCTTTATCTTCGTCTTTTTTACATCATTCCCTTAACTTCTATAAAATCAATTCCTTTAATATTAACTTTGTTAACTTCTCCCTTTTCCGTAAGCTGTGCTACAATTCCACTCTTGCTTTTACTATGAATCTTTGCTTAAAATCTTTTGTACATGTTATTAGTGTCAGTTCTGTTTCTCCATTTGTTAATTGACTTGTACATCTCGTATCATTTGGGTCAACTATATATGTATCATAAACACGGTATTGTAATGTCTTTCCAGACATATCTGTTAATTGAACAAAATGGCCAATTTCTATATTATGAAGTTTTCCAAAGAAATTGTCATCATTATAATTATGTCCTATTACACAAAAATTTCCTGGTTTGTTTGGATTTGGTCCCCAATATTTATTTAAAGATATTTTTAATAATTCTTTTGATGTAGTCGAAAACACTGGGTATTCTATTTCAAGTGTTGGAATATATAGTATAGCAATTGTTTCATAGGTTTTTCCATCAATCACAGTTCCTTTTACTATTAGTTCATCTAAATCATCTATTTCTGTTTGCTTAGAAACAGTTTCTGCCATTTCATCTAATATATTTTCTTCCTCTTTTATAACTGTACTATATATATAGTAACCTATTGATAAAATAATTAAAATCAATATTATTATAAAGCATATATCTATTATGTTATCTTTCATATAAGTCTCTCCTATCTGATGTAAATTATATTTTTTTTGACGGCAATTATTAGTTACCGTCCTTCATTTAATGTATTTACTAAATTCCTTTTAAGTCATTATTTCTCTTATATGCATATAAACCTATAGCTATTATTCCTATAGCAGTCATTATCATAACAAATGTTCCTCCAGTATACGGAAGTTTTCCTGGTGCTGTTGTATTGTCCTTCTTTTCTTCGTTATTTGTTTTATCGTTTTGGATTGATGATGATTGTTTATTTTCTTCACTTTTATTTGTGTCAACTTCTGGTTTATCTTCAGGCACTGTTGGTCTTTCTAAATACACATATTTTATATTTCTATCTATTGCATATTTAGCAGCAATAGAGCCTTCATAACAATAAACAGTTAAATCTTCATTGTGGTTTTTAAATACTGTATCACCTTTTTGTGTTAACATTAATCCCATATATTCAACATTATCTAAAATAGTAATTTTTTTCAATGATTTGCAATCTGCAAATGCATTTACTCCTATCTCTTTTACTGAATTTGGTATTGTTATTTCTGTTATTTCTGTTAGTCCTGCACATAAATAGCCTGGAATTTCAGTTATTCCTTCTTCAAATTTAACAGTTGTAATGTTTGAACATCCTTCAAATGGAGTATATGGGCAATAGCCTACTAAACTTTTTGGGATAAATAATGATGTTAGCGATGTACAATTTTTAAATGCATTGCGTCCCAATGATTCAACACCTGTTCCAAAATTTATTTTTGCTAATTTAGTACAATCCTGAAATGCATAATTCTCTATCTCTTTTACTGAATTTGGTATTGTTATTTCTGTTATTCCTGTTAATCCTTCACACAAAAATGATGGAATTGTGGTTATTCCTTCTTCAAATGTAACACTCGTAATATTTGAACATCCGTCCAAATGGATGATTTGAACTGTCTGCTAAATTTTTTGGTATATATATTGATGTTAATGCTGTACAATTTTCAAATGCACTTGTTCCTAATGCTTCAACACCTGTCCCAAAATTTATTTTTGCTAATTTAGTACAATCTGCAAATGCACTATTCCCTATTTCTTTTACTAAATTCGGGATTGTTACATTTGTTAAATTTGTACAACCACTGAATGCATTAGTTTCTATTGAAGTTACTGAATTCGGGATTCTTATTTCTGTTATCCCTGTTAATCCTTCACACAAAAATGATGGGATTACAGTTATTCCTTCTTCAAATGTAACACTTGTAATATTTGAACATCCGTCTAAACGGATGATTTGAACTATCCACTAAATTCTTTGGTATATATAATGATGTTAATGATGTACAATTTTCAAACGCATTGTATCCCACTGATTCAATACCTGTCCCAAAATTTATTTTAACTAATTTAGTACAGTCTTTAAATGCACCATTTCCTATTTCTTCCACTGAATTTGGAATTATTATTTCTGTTATTCCTGTTGTTTTAACAAACCCACTAGCTCCTATTGATACAACAGTTTTTCCATCAATAGTCGATGGTATAGAAAAACTTCCTGTTAAATCTTGGACATTTGTACATTTCAAATTCTCAATTTGATTATTTTCATTTAATTCATAGCTCCAATTTACTGTTATACCATTTATAGTTGATGTAGCAGTATAAGTATCTGCAGCATTTACCACACTTGGTACTATAAGTAGTAATAAAACTACTAAGCTTGTTAATAAAATTCTTTTGTTTTTTAACATTTTATCTCTCCTTTTAAATTTAATTTTTAACACAAAAATAAGGCTTGTGTTATTTATATAATTTTGCTTAACACAAAATTACATAAATAGCATAAGCCTTTATGTTTCTTATTCTTTATTAAATTACCTGTGTGTGTGTGTACAGTCTCAACGGTTACAGCTGTTTGTCTCATTTTTTATTCTCCTATTTTTAAAAAAAAATGCCAAATTCATAACATTTGCACTTTGTAATTTAATTTTCTAAATATTATTATATTGTATTTTTTACAAATTTCAACACTTGTTTAGTATTTGTTATTTAAATGTAATATTTTTGTAATATTACAAAAGGGTTGGTCTTGACCAACCCTTACAGTAATCAAATAAGCTTATTTAGTTACTTTTGTTATCCACATTTATAATCCGATTCCACCTGCAGATATTATTTTGTTTTTATATACTACAAATGTTACTGTTGCAGATTCGTCTATTTCTTCTGTTTCATCTTTATCTTTTGGTTTAGCTTCCATAGCCACTTTTACATCAACTGCATATAAATCTTTTCCTAATTTTTCAACATCTTTAAATTTTTCAATTTTCATTTTATATGATTTATATTCATCATTAATCTCGTCAAAAGCATCATCCATATAATCTGTTTTATCTTCTAGTTCTTCTTTTATTTCATCTGCATATTCTTCTTCATATTCTGTATATTCTTCTACAAACTCTTTATAATCTTCTTCTGAAAAATCATCTTCATCATAGTAATAGCCCCAAGTCATCATTCCTATAACGTCCATACTCTTTATTATTTTTGAAGCATTTTGTTTGTTCATTCCATTAATATAATTTTTTACTGCTTTTTTAGGTCCTCCACCTAATACTGATGCTAATATAATTATTACTACAATAACTGCTAATGCGATTCCTGCATATGGAAGATATTTTTTATAATCTAGTCCTCTGAAGTCAAATTTTTTAGATTCATTATTTACTTCTACTTTTTCTTCTTCCATGTTATCCCCCCTTTATTTATTCTTAATTCGAATTATATCATAAAATTTTGTTTTTTGTAGTTTTGTATACAAATGTATTCTTTTTGTCATTTTTTTGTAATATTTCTAAATGAAACGAAAAGATATGTCCCCTTTGCGACAAAATGTCGCATGGGGACTGTCCCTAATTATCCAAAAAGACTGATTTGATTGCTTTTACTCATTCCTTCGAAGCATCCAAATTTTGTAAGCATTTCTATTACAGCTTTTCCTGCTTTTGATTTTATTTGAAAATCATCTATAGACATAAATTTTCCATTTTCTTCTTTAACTGCTCTATATATTGTTTCTGCTGCAACTCCTCCAAGTCCCGCTATACTAGATAGTGGCGGACGTATTGCCCCATCTTCTATTTGGAATTTTGTGCTATGAGATTTATATAAATCTATTGGTAAAAATTTAAATCCTCTTTCATACATTTCTAAAACTAATTCTAGTACTGTATACATTCCTTTTTCTTTAACAGACATCCCATTACCTAAAGCCTCTAGCTCTTTCATTTTTTGTTTTACTTTTTCTTTACCATTTATCATTATCTCGCTGTCGAAATCATCAGCTCCTCTTATGCTAAAATATGCACAATAATATGCAAGTGGATGATTTACTTTAAACCATGCTATTCTAAATGCCATTGTTACATAAGCCACAGCATGTGCTTTAGGGAACATATATTTTATTTTTTTACATGAATCTATATACCATTCTGGAACATTGTATTCTCTCATTAAAGCTTCTTGTTCTTCTGTTAAACCTTTCCCCTTACGAACACTTTCCATTATTTTAAATGAGTTTTGAGATGGCAATCCTTGTTTTATTAAGTATGTCATAATATCATCTCTTGTACAAATTGCATCACTAAGTGTTGCTGTGCCTTCTTTTATTAAAGTTTCTGCATTATTAAGCCATACATCCGTACCATGTGATAATCCAGATATTCTTATTAACTCTTCGAATGTTGTAGGTTTTGTATCTTCAAGCATTCCTCTTACAAATTTAGTTCCAAATTCAGGAATACCAAATGAACCTGTTTTTGAATGTATTTGTTCTGGTTCTATACCTAATGCTCTTGTTGATGTAAATAAACTCATAGTTTTCTTATCATCAAGTGGTATGGTTTGTGGGTCAACCCCTGTTAAATCTTGTAGCATCCTAATAACTGTCGGATCGTCATGCCCAAGCATATCAAGTTTAAGTAAGTTTTTATCTATTGAGTGATAATCAAAGTGTGTTGTTATTATGTCTGAATTTGGATCATCAGCAGGATGTTGTACTGGTGTAAATTCACAAATTTCTCTTTCAAGTGGTACAACTATAATTCCACCTGGATGTTGACCAGTAGTTCTTTTTACTCCTGTACATCCTGTAACTAATCTTGAAATTTCTGCATTTGTAACCGGTATATTTCTTTCTTCATAATAATTCTTTACATACCCAAAAGCTGTTTTATCTGCTATTGTACCAACTGTTCCTGCTTTAAATGTTTTACCTTCTCCAAATATTACTTCTGCATATTTATGTATTTTTGATTGGTATTCTCCCGAAAAGTTTAAGTCTATATCGGGTTCTTTATCTCCATTAAATCCAAGGAATGTTTCAAAAGGTATATCCATCCCATCTTTGAAAAGTGGTGTTCCACATTCTGGACAAGTTTTATCTGGAAGGTCTACCCCATTTTTTATTCCATAATCAGTAAAATCTGAATATTTACATTTAGGACATCTATAGTGTGGTGGAAGTGAGTTAACTTCCGTTATTCCAAGCATATTAGCTACAAACGAAGAACCAACTGACCCTCTTGAACCTACTAAATATCCATCTTCATTTGATTTCCAAACTAACTTCTGAGCAATTATATATAATGTTGAGAATCCATTTTTTATAATTGAATCTAATTCTCTTTTCAATCTATCTTTAACTACTTGTGGAAGTTCTTCTCCATATAGTTCCTTTGCTTTATTTGTACAAATTTCTTCTATATCTCTTTCTGCATTTTCTAGAACTGGAGGACATTTTTCTGATGATATCGGGCTTATTTCTTCACACATATCTGAAATTGCATTTGTATTTGTTACTACAACTTCATATGCCTTTTCTCTTCCCAAATATTCAAATTCTTTAAGCATTTCTTCTGTTGTTCTTAAATAAAGCGGTGCTTGTTCATCTGCGTCTGAGAATCCTTGTCCAGCCATTAATATTCTTCTGTAGATTTCATCTTCTGGATCCATAAAATGAACATCACATGTAGCAACAACTTTTTTACCAAGCTTATCTCCTAGTTCTACTATTCTTTTATTTATATCTATAAGTTCTTGCTTGCTAGACACTGTACCATTTCTAAGCATAAACTCATTGTTTCCTAATGGTTGTATTTCTAAATAATCATATCTTTTTGCAACTCTTTCTATTTCTTCCTCTGATTTTCCTGTAAGAATTGCTTTGTAAAGTTCACCTTGTTCACAAGCACTTCCTAGTATTAATCCTTCTTTATATTTTTCAAAAACACTTGTTAAAATACGAGGTCTTTTAAAGAAATAGTTTAAATGAGATGTTGAAATTAATTCATATAAATTTCTTAGTCCTTTATAGTCTTTTACTAGTATTATTGCATGATATGCTGGAAGTGTTTTATATAGCTCTTTCTTTTCTTCTTTTTTCTTTCCTCTTGTTCTAGGTTCTTCATTGTTTTTTTCAAGCATTTTTATAAATACTTGTACTAATGTTTTTACATCGTCTAAAGCTCTATGCGCATTTTCAACTACTATTCCTAATTTTTCTGCAATTATTCCTAATTTGTGCTTTTTAAACTCTGGATATAATTGTCTTGAAAGTTTTAAACTATCTATGTATTCATTATCCATTTTAAGACCTATATTCTCTGCATTATATTTTAAGAAACCTACATCAAAATCTGCATTATGAGCAACTAATTTTAAATCTCCTATGAATTCTAAAAACTTAGGCATTACCTGTTCAATAGTTTCAGCATCTTTTACCATTTCATCAGTTATACCAGTTATTTCAACTATCTTTTGTGGTATTGGTACTTCAGGATTTACAAAGCATTCAAATGTATCAACTATTTCTCCGTCTTTAACTCTAACTGCACCAATTTCTGTGATTTTTTCTGTTCTAAAAGAAAGTCCTGTTGTTTCTATATCTAAAACTATATATTCATTATCCATTCCGTTTGATAAATCAATTGCATTATCATCTGGAACTAAATATGCTTCTACACCATATAATACTTTTATTCCGAATTTATCTGCAGCTTTTTTAGCCTCTGGGAAACTTTGAACAACACCATGGTCTGTAATTGCAATCGATTTCATTCCCCAAGAACTTGCTCTTTTTATTAAATCTGTAGCAGAGCTTACTCCATCCATTTGACTCATTTGAGTATGAAGATGAAGTTCAACTCTTTTTTCCTTTGCAAAATCCATTCTTTTTGCTACTTCTATGTCAGGCATTTCTACTATTATATTTGCTATAACACCTAATTCTTTTGCAAAATTATCAAACTGAGCATTACCAGCTATTTTTAATCTCTTAGCTTCTTTTAGTCTTCCCATTACTGTGCTTGCTTTTTCAGCATCTATAAACGATTTACATGTAATAGTACTTGTCCCATCATATATATTAAACATAGCAAGTGTTTTTCCATTTTTTAATTCTCTTGAATCAACACTTATTACTTTTCCTTCTATCGCTACTCTTCCATAATCCGGTGTTAAGTCAGCTATTTTTACAATTTGATCTTTTATCTTATCAGTTCTTCCTAATATTAATGGAAGTTTTCCTTGCTCTTCATCTTTTATTTGTTGTTCTTCTGCTTCTTTTTTCTGTTGTTCCAACTGCATTTCTATTTCATGTTGCATATTAATTTCATGCATTAAATCTTCACATGCATGTTTCTCTAAATCTTCTAAATATTCTGTTTGTTTTTTTAAATCATCTTCTGTTACATTTTCTTCAAACTCTACTTTTAATTTCATTCCATATATATTGCTAAGTACTTTTTCTATTTCTTTGTCAATTTCATAAGAATGTAAAAAATCTGCATTCTTTGTTTTTAATAAAACTATTAATTTATTTTCTTCTTGTTTTATATTAGAATTACTTAAAATTGCCTTTGTTAAAGGAAACTTTTTAGAAAGATATTCTACTGTTTTGTTCCAATCTGCTTTTATTACATCAAAAGAAAGAGACTTAAACTCTCTTTCTTCATATTTTATATTAAATATTACTATAGAAATTTGAAATCTATTTTTTAAGTATTCCTCAAATTTATCAATTTCTTCTAGTGTTATTTGTTTTTCTGTGATTAAACTTATTTCTAATTTATGGCTTTTTTTAAATAAGTTTATATTTTCTATTTGTGCTTCTATTATATTATTTGTTTCTTTATAGTCTTTAAATACGTCTTTTACTACATTTAGCATTTGTTTCTTCCTCTCCTGAAATTGTTGATTTGTTCAATTAAACAATTTGTAGGGGAGAACTTTGTTCTCCCGTTCTTCGAAGGTAGGCGAACGCAGTTCGCCCCTACATCATTTAAAATATTCTCAAAATATCGTTATATGTTACAAATATTGATAATCCAATTAGCAAGAAAAATCCTGCCATTTGTATTGCTATTTCTACATTTTCTTTTAAAGGTTTTCTTCTAATTCCTTCTACTAATAAAATTACTACTTTCCCTCCATCTAATGGTGGAAATGGAAGTAAGTTTGTTACTCCAAGTGATAATGATATAAGTGCTAACATATATACAAATTCTACTATCCCTTGTGTTTTTGAAACCACTTCAGATATTCCAACTGGTCCCATCAGTTGATCAGCACTAACATTTCCAGTAATCATCATTTTCAAATTATCCATTATAGATACAGAAAAATCTATCGTGTCCCAAAAACCATAATATATATTATTTGTAAAACTATTTTCTGCTGTTTTAAATGTTACTCCTATTTTGTATGATTTTTGAACTTGTGGTATAACATTAAATTCTATAACTTCATTATTTCTCTCAATTTTTATTATCAACTCAGTAGTTTCACTTTCAGAAATCAAATTTACTATTTTATATGGATCTCCTTCTATTTCTATATCATTTATACTTAATATTTTATCACCTGCCATGATTCCTGCTTTTTCAGCCGGTGAATCTTGATATATACTTTTTATTTCTCCTGATAAGTCATTTTCTTCTGTTCCAAGATATATTCCAATTGCTCTTATCTCTTCTACTGTTGGAATTATTTCTATATCTTTTATTTCATTATCTCTTTTTATTTTAAGTGTTATAGGTTCTCCATTAGAATTTTGCATACTCTTATCTATGTCGCTTCTTAATCTGACTTTTTTTCCATCTATTTCTAAAATTTGGTCATTTTGATTGATACCTGCTTCTTCTGCTGCATAATTTGGAACAACTGTATCAATTGTTGTACTTATATAATTACCAGTAGATGAAACTAATACAAAATACACTAGAAGTCCAAATACTATATTAACTAAACCTCCTGCTAAAACAACTGATATTCTTTTAGGTATACTTGTTTTACTAAAAGAACCTTCTTCTTCAGAACGTACTTCTTCTCCAAGCATATTAACAAATCCACCTAAAGGAATCAATCTTAAAGCATATTTTGTTTCTTTGCCTTGTTTTTTCCAAATTGTAGGACCAAATCCTATTGCAAACTCTTTTACTTTAATCTTACAAGCCTTAGCAATTAGAAAATGGCCACTTTCATGTATAAATATCAAAAAACCTAATAAAAATATTATTTTTATTGCGCTTATTAAAAATGAAATCAATGCTTTTCTCCTTTCAAAACTCGCATTTTTACTGTTATTCTATAAATCTTTTTGCATACATAATGAATATGGTGAATTTTTAAGTTCCTCAAATTGTGGTACTATCTTGAATCCCATTTTTTTATATAACTTCACAGCACTTTCTAGTCTTTCATAAGTATCTAAAATTAAACTTTTTGCCCCTTTGCCTTTTGCTACATTTTCTAAATTTTCAAATAATTTTGTTGCGACTCCACTACTTCTATATTCTTCCTTTACAAAAACATTTTCTACTTTAATTACGTCATGCTCAACATCAGAAAAGGCCACACAGCCAGCAATTTTATCTGCAATATACATTATATATACATTATTAAATCTTTCTAACCCTTCTAAACAATTAGCATTACGTTTACGTTGCTCTGCAACAACTTTATCAATATGATTGTTTAATTCTTCGCATAATTCTAAATAATCAGTATTATTATATTTAACTTTTCGTATCTCTTGCTTCATTAGTATTTACTCCTTAATTTCATCTTTTATACTTAATTGGTTTATTCTTAAATTAATGTTAATAAGAAATACGCAAATGGTGCTATAAATATTATGCTATCTATTCTATCTAGCATACCTCCATGTCCTGGAATTAAATTTCCAAAATCTTTTATTCCCATTGTTCTTTTTATGCTAGATGCAGACAAATCTCCTATCTGACTTAAGATACTTAAAGCAAATCCTATTAATGCTATATATATGTATGATATTTCTAATCCTACTATTTTATTCAAAGCAAATGCATATGTTAAAGCAAGTACTATTGAACCTACTGTTCCTCCAATGCAACCTTCTATTGATTTTTTTGGACTAATTTGGCTGAATTTATGCTTTCCAAATTTACATCCTACAAAATATGCACATGTATCTGTTCCCCAGGCTGCAACTAAAATAAACCAAATTAAATATTTCCCATTTTCTATTCCATATAACAGAGGAATAAATGATAAGAAAAGTATTACATAACACATTCCGAAAAATGTTATCATTATATCTTGAACTGTTGTTTTCATATTACTAAAAACTACTTGCATGAATAAAACTGCAATACTTATGCATATTGATAATCCCAAAGTATATAAATAGTATTCTTCAGGAATTATATGTAAAAATGCAATTAATATACATGACACATATCCAAGCCATTTTACTGGTTTATGTTTTTCTTTAAAACTATTAAAATATTCATGTATCGCAATAAGTGCAACAAGTGCAAACAATACATCTATTACATATATATTTCCATAGATTAAAATTAATGCTACAATTGGTAGTCCTATTAGACCTGATAAAATTCTCTTAAGTTTCATATTTTGTCCTTTCTGGTTTATTTATTTTGCGGGCGAACAAAGTTCGCCCCTACAACTCTCATTCTTCACTCTTCACTATTCACTCTTCACTGAAGCAAGCTTTGCTTGCTTCACATTATGGTCGTCCTCCAAATCTTCTGTTTCTTTTTTGATATACTCTTATTGCTTCTAATAAATCTTTTTCTCCGAATTC
Organism: Clostridia bacterium; assembly: GCA_045531335.1. Lineage (GTDB taxonomy): Bacteria > Bacillota > Clostridia > TANB77 > CAG-508 > CAG-452. The sequence continues at coordinate 52,432 of JAZSDU010000007.1, read as the reverse complement.
AGGCCAGTGTTTGTCTGGAAAATAAAATTCTGTATATACTAATTGCCATGGTAAGAAATTACTTGTTCTAAGTTCTTTGCTTGTTCTTATTAACAAATCAGGATCAGGTTGACCTGCTGTATATAAATGATTAGATATAAGTTCTTCATTTATATCTTCTATATTAATTTTATTTTCTTTTATTTCTAAAGCAATATTTTTCATTGCTCTTACTAATTCTGGTCTTCCTCCATAGTTAAATGCTATATTTAATGTAAGTCCAGTATTATCTTTTGTTGTTTCAATTGCTTTATTTATAGATTTTTGTAATCCTTTTGATAAATCAGATATATCTCCTAATACTTTTAATCTTATATTTTGTTTATCTTTTTCTTTTAAGAATGAATTAATATATACTCTTAGTATTGCCATCAATGCTGATATTTCTTCTTTACTTCTTTTCCAATTTTCTGTAGAAAAAGCATAAACAGTTAAATACTTAATTCCTATTTTATTGCAAAACTTTGATATGTTCTCAAGCGCATCTGCTCCAGCTTTGTGTCCATCTCTTGTTGCAAGTTCTCTCAATTTTGCCCATCTTCTATTTCCATCCATTATTATTGCTATATGTTTGGGTAAATTATTTTTATCTATATTTTCCATTTTTAATTACCTTTCTTTATATATTTTTCTTTACTATTCTATCATAATATATAAAAAAAATGAAAGCTTTTTGAAAATAAATTTCAAAAAGCTTTTTATTATATTATTTCATTAAATGAATTTGATTTTCTTCATCATATTGGTAGAACAATAATGCATCTGCTTCTCCACTAGCCCAAATCTGTAATTTTTCTTCTCTTCCATCTGTATATTTTAATATAACCCCTACTCCTATCATTTCTGAAAACTCTAAATTTTCTTTATATTCCCATGTTCCTGTATTTGAAAACTCATTTGACTGTATTGGTTGTATTTCATTCACAAATGTTCCATCTTCGTTTAATATTAATTTACTTCCGTAACTAACATACCCACTTCCAAGCAAATTACTTAAATCTACTTTTTCTCCTTGTAAGTCAACTGCATATTGTGAATTCCATTTTCCTATATACATTTTACTTATTTCTGCTTTGTTATTTTCTTCTGTATTTTGTTTTGTTTCATTTTCTGTTTTTTTGTCTTCATCTGCAATATTATCTACTTTGTCTATTGTTTTATTTTCTATAAAAACCTTTTCTTTGTAACTCTCTTTCATTTTATCTATTTTATAATCACAATATACAATTATACCCACTAGAACTACTGACAAAATTTCTATTATAACCATACAAATTGCAGTTCCTAAACTTATTTTAATTTGTTTCTTTTCTTTTTTGTTTTCCTCCATTGTTATCTCCCCTTTTTTCTAAATATAATAAAAGTGCTTTTATTATAAACAAAAGCACTTTTGTTATGTTTTATATTCTATTTGTTTTATCTTTTGTTTAATTTTCTTTGGTAATATATTTACACGCTCATAACTTCTTTTTCTTTTTCTGCTAATACTTTATCTATTTCAGCAATTTTGCTGTCTGTTAATTTTTGAATTTGATCTTCTGCTGATTTTAATTCATCTTCTGTTATTTCACTATCTTTTTGCATTTTTTTAGCTTCATCAATTCCTTCTCTTCTTACAGAACGAATTGATACTTTAGATTCCTCAGCCATTTTTTTAATATCTTTTACTATTTCTTTTCTTCTTTCTTCATTTAATTCTGGGAAAGCAAGTCTTATTACTTTTCCATCATTATTTGGATTAATTCCTATTTCTGCTTTTAATATTTCTTTTTCTATTTCTTTTAATAGACTAGCATCCCAAGGTTGTATAACTATTAGTCTAGCTTCAGGAACAGAAATACCAGCAACTTGGTTTATTGGTGTTGGTGTTCCATAATAGTCTACTTTTATTTTATTTAATATTGCAGGATTTGCTCTACCTGCTCTTACTTCTGCAAAATTTTCTTGTAAAACACTTATTGTTTTATTCATTTTTTCTTCAATATGTTTAAAATCCATAATCTTACCTCTTTCTATTTATATATTTTTAATTTTATGATTCATTAAACAAATCAAAAGTAGTATATTGCTAGGCAAAATTATAATAAAATACCGGAGCGTGCTGTTGCACGTTGAGGATTTTTATTATAATTTTAACAACGCAAGATGCTGCTTTTCATTTGTTTACTTTACGATTGTTCCGATTTTTTCGCCTTTAACAATTCTCACTATATTTTCCGGGTCATCTATTCCAAATACTACTAGTGGTATTTTGTTATCTCTACAAAGTGATGTTGCTGTTGAATCCATTACTTTTAAATCTCTATTTAATATATCTAAATATGATATTTCGTCAAATTTTACTGCATTTATATCTGTTTTTGGATCTGCAGAATATACGCCATCTATAGTTTTTGCAAGTAAAATAACTTCTGAATCTGTTTCTGCTGCTCTTAAAGCCGCTCCTGTATCTGTTGAAAAATATGGATTACCTGTACCACATGCAAATATTACTACTCTTCCTCTTTCTAAATGTTTTATTGCTTTTCTTTTTATATATGGTTCTGCAATTTCTCTCATTTCTATCGCAGTTTGAAGTCTTGTAAATATTCCTCTTGATTCTAATGCATCTTGAAGAGCAAGGCCATTTATAGTAGTTGCAAGCATTCCCATGTAATCAGATGTAGTTCTTTCCATTTCATGTCCATTTCTTCCTCTCCAGAAATTTCCTCCACCTACTACTATGGATACTTCTACTCCCATGTCTACTACTTCTTTTATTTTGTCACATATTTTAGCTACTGTTGGTCCATCTACTCCTGTTTTCTTTTCACCTGCTAGTGCTTCTCCACTTAATTTTAGCAATATTCTTTTATATGCTATATCCATTTTAACACACTCCTTTAAAATCACTCATATTGTATCATATATGCTTATAAAATGAAAAGGCTTTTTTAAAATTATTTCCTAATTTTCAAGAATTTGTTCATAGCGATTTCTTAAAAATTTGCTATTTTACATAATGTATGGTATAATTATATTAAGCTTTATCTATGTGTTGAATTTTCTACATAGATTATATGGTAAGAGCAAGTACTAAAAGACTTGCTCTTGCTTTTTATTGTATAGGAAAAATCGACTTTTATTTTGACTCAATTTAAGATTTTTCCGTATACAACAAGGTTAGGCTACCTTAATACGCCCGAGCTTTAGCTCGTGGCATGTATTTCGCATATTCTTCGAAGAATTAACTTAGCGAAATGCCTTTCTTATATAATATTTTTTTCAAGTATTTTTTCAATTTCTTTAAATCTTTTTACTTTTTTTGTAGTTGTTTTTTGTAATTCTTCTGTTGTTATTATAAGTTCTTTTATCCTTTTAAATTGAGATAAACTTTGATTTATTTGTTTTATATCTTCCCAAATTAAGTCTTTATATTCGTCTTCTGCTTTATTTCCAAAGTGTTCTTTTATTTCATCCTCATCATAAACAATTTTTATTCCTAATGCAATTTCACCTTTTGCATTTTCTCTTGGGAATAATATACTTTCTTGAACATATGGTAACTTATTTATCAAAAATTCTATATCTGAAGGAAATACATTTTCTCCATTTTTTAGTACTATAACTTCTTTCTTTCTACCTGTTATAAATAAATATCCATCTTTATTAAAATATCCTAAATCTCCTGTATGGAACCAACCATCTATTAAAACTTCTTTTGTTGCTTCTTCATCTTCATAATATCCAAGCATTACATTAGGTCCTTTTGTAACTATTTCACCTATACCTTTATCATTTACATCATCTAACTTAATTTGCACGTTAAATGGTGCCATTCCAACACTACCAGGACAATGTTCTTTATCTGTTTCTGCTGATACTAAAGGAGATGTTTCTGTTAATCCATATCCTTGTACTGTATCTATACCAAAATTGTTATATCCTTCTATAACAGTTTTATCCATAGCAGCTGCTCCAAAATATGCTATTCTTAACTTTCCTCCTAATTGATTTAGTACTGATTTAAATATTTTTCTTCTTATATCAATACCGAATTTTAATAAAAAATTTGCAATTTTGCTCATAATTTTAACTAGTTTTTCTTTCCCTTGGTCTTTAATTCCTTTTTGTATTTTTTTATACATTGTTTCTAATACCAATGGTACAGCAACAAAAACACTAATTTTGTATTCCTGTAAATTCTTTGCAATATATTTCAAACCATCACAAAATGCTATTGTTGCTCCACTGTAAAATCCATATAAGAAAGTTATTGTACATTCAAATGTATGGTGAAGTGGTAAAAAAGATAATAACACATCATCTGGATACATTTTAGACATTTTCGCCATTCCCATTATATTAGACGTAATATTTTTTTGTGATAACATTACTCCTTTTGCTGTATTTGTTGTTCCTGATGTAAATATTAATACACTCATTTTCTCATTATCAATCTCTATATTATTATATTTTTCATTTCCTTCTTTTAACAATTTCTTACCATTTTTAATTAACATTTCAAAAGATAATACCTCTTCTTTATCTTTCTTCAAATCCATGTTTATATAATATTTTAATGTTCCACTTTCTTGATTTTTTATTTCTTCGAAAACATTACTATATTTATCTTCATATATTACTGCATCAACTTTACTTCTTTCTATCAAACTCTTAATTTCATTTTCTGGTAACATTTTATCTAATGGAACAACTACCATATTCGAAGTTGTAATTGCTAAATAACTAACGCACCATTCATATCTATTATTTCCTATTACAGCTATTTTTTTATTTTCTAGCCCCATATTCAAAAGTGATGTTGCCAAGCATTCTATCTCTTCTTTTATTTGAGAATAGGTTTTTTCTATTATCTTTTGATTATCTTTCCCTAAATTCACTTTGAATTTATACGCAACATTTTTCGAATATTTTTCCGCACTGCGATTTATTAACTCCTTAAAATTTTTAATTTCATCAGCTTTATAAATTTCATTGTTTAATTTTTTCATCATTATTCCTCTACTTTCTTTTTAGATTTTATTAGTTTAGCATTACTTCTATTAAAATTCAAGTTTTCTTAGATAGTTGCCTTCTCTACGTTTTTATGTTATACTAGTAGAGTATTTATTGTATGATTCTACCGTCAGTAGAATATGGAGGAAAGTCAGTTTTATGAATGATTTGAAACAAATTATCGCTTCTAATATTTCTAGACTTAGAAAGCAAAAAAAATTAACCCAATTAGAATTTGCAAAAGCACTTAATTATTCAGATAAAGCAATATCAAAATGGGAAAGAGCTGAGTCTGTTCCTGATATTATAATATTAAAACAAATAGCAGATTTATTTGGAGTTACTGTAGATTATATTATCAACGAGCATACAGATAATGAAAAAGCACTAGTAATTGAGAAGAAGAAAAAAAGTAAAATCAATAAAGTATCACTTACCCTTTTAGCAACATGCCCAATTTGGATTATTGCTACAATCGTTTTTACTTTTGGACTTATGTTCGCTAATATATATTTGTGGCAAGCATTTGTTGTAGGAATTCCTTTTTCACTTCTTATATTTTTAATTTTTACTAGCATCTGGGGGAACAGAAGAAATAACTATTTTATTATTTCTTGTTTCGTGTGGTCAATATTGTTATGTTTCTATTTATGTTTTTTAAAATTTAACCTATGGCAAATTTTTATATTAGGTATACCTGCACAAATTTCAATTATACTTTGGTCTACACTGAAGAAACGTGATTAATAATTTTTATAAATTTTCTCTAGTTTATTAAAATCACAACATATAGACTTAAAAAAATTATAGTCTATATGTTTTTTATTTTCTAATACTTCAAAAACATTTGAAACTTTTGTTATTATTTCATTAACAACCTTTCTATTAGTTAAATAGACTATTTCACTTTTTAAATAATCAGAATATTTTTCTTTTTCAATTTCTACTAATTTTGTTTGTTCTACCGTAACAGGAATCATATTGTTTAATAATAATTGTGCAACAACTCTATTTTTGTTCTTGATATTAATTGTTAATTTAGAGTTCCTTTTTTTCACTTTTGATGTAAAAGGAATACAATATTCATGTTCATCTTTTTTTATTAAAATTCCATAGAATTTTCTACCTTCTTTTTGTGAAACTTTCGTTTCAAATTGTTCTAAATATTTTCTATATTCAGAATTAACTTCATAAACCATTAAATGACCATTTTTAATTTTTAATTCAACTTCCATATATTATCTCTCCTTAGTACAAAAAATTAGAGGGACTACTAATGTAATCCCCCATTTTTAATCTTCCACTAAAGCAGGAACTCTCTCATTTTTAATCTTCCACTAAAGCAGGAACTCTCTCATTTTAGATACCTTGAAAGTATCTTTATTAGTATATTCATTATACAATATTTTATTTACAACTGTCAATATTTTACATTTATGTTTTTCTACAACTATAACCTTAAATATTTTAAGTAGTTCTCCGAAGAACGGACGACTGATAGTCGCCCCTACATTTACTCTACAAATTTTAGTTTTTTTATTATTTCACCATCTAGAGATTTAAGTTCTATGTTATTTTCATAAATTGTTAAATAACTTTTCTTTGTTCCACCTCTTGGTTTTGAAATTGATCCTGGATTTGCAATTATTTTTCCATTAATTTTTTCTATGTTTCCTACATGTGTATGTCCTGATAAAAAGATATCTCCGCAATTCTCTGGTAAATTATTTCTGTTATACATATGTCCATGTGTTAATGTTACTTTTAAATCATTAACATCTATTGTTTTTAAATATCCTAACTCGAAATTAAACAATCCATCTGCTTCAGAACTATCGCAATTACCTTTAACTGCAACAATTGCTCCCGCCATATTGTTTAATATTTCTGCTACTTCAAAATCACTTGAAGAAAAATAATAACCCGAAAAGTCTCCAAGTATGACTAGCTTTTCTGCATTTTCTTCTCTATATCTTTCTATTGCTTTATTTAAACATTCGATGTTTCCATGAATATCTGATATACACATTATTTTCACTTTGTTTCCTCCTATGTTAAACAAATTGTAATTTACGTAAAAAAACTAATTTTGAAATCTGTAGGGGTCGCACTGCTAATGCATACAGCTCCTGTAAGGAGCAAAGCTCCAACAGGGCTAGCATTCTGGGCGACCCGCAATTATTATTTTTCGGGCCGCCGAAGACTGCGGCCCCTACAACGTTTGCAATTGATTCTGTCGCACGAATTCAATTTATAATTATTCTGTCCATTTTTATATCATTAATCTCACTATCTATTTTATCACATATACATTCTCTATATGTTAAACCTATTTTTATTCCAAAATAATTTTCTAAAAATCTATCATAAAATCCTCTGCCATAACCTATTCTATTGTTTTGTTTGTCAAATGCAAGTCCTGGTATAATACAAATACTATTATCAAAATCTTTTACAATTTCATTTGTTTTAGGCTCTAATATTTGAAAACTTCCTTCTTGTAAATCTTCTAAACTGCTTATTTTATAAAAAACTATATCATTTCCTTCACATTTTGGAACCGCTACCTTTTTTCCACTTTCCAAACTATGTTTAATTAATTTAATAGTATCCACTTCGTCTTTTAAAGACACATATGTTAAAATCAAATTACTTTGTTTATATTCTTCTAAATTAATAACTTTATTAAAAATTATATTATCTTGTTCTTCTTTATTTGATATATTTTTTCTAATTTCTTTATATTTGTTTCTTAAAATTTGTTTATCCATAGCCCTACCTCTTAATTATTGTAGCATATAATTGAAATTGTGTATATAATTTTTTATTTAACATACGATCAAAAATATAGTATACTATTTTTAACTTAAGTTACTCAATTTGAGATCATTTGAATAACACTGAACTAAATGGGTAGCAACATTTAGTTTTTTATACAAAATAGACATTTTATGTGAAACATGATATAATATGTATTATATGAGAATTTCCTCATATTTATCGGCACTACAAACTATTTTAAGGAGGACTTTTATGAAAAAAGAAATTACAATTGTGCCAAAGGACAAATGCCCTTTAGCTGTTCTTGCTGAAATGGGAGAGCGGATAAAAGAAAGCTGGATTTTCTTGCATTTCAATGCTGTTGAAAATTTACAACACAGTGATGGTGTATCCAGCAAAGAAGGCAGAAAACAAGGGACTCTTGTTTTAACTTGGGAAGCAACTGAAGCTTATCCTGAAACAAGATTGGTTGTTGACCTCTGTGCACTCAATACAGAATGGAAACCAATTATCTTGATTTCGGCTTCAGGTATTGCTTATGACCTTATGCCAGTTGACCCCGAAGATCTTTTCTTCCTGAAGATGGCAGAATAATTTGTCCTAAAAAGAAAAGAACTAAATGTATTTTAACATTTAGTTCTTTTCTTTATTTTAATAATTATATATCCTGCACTTCTTAGTATATATGAATAAAATATTACTTAGTTAATAGTGAATAATGAAGAGTGAATAATACAAACTTGCCTTTGAATTCACTTCCCCGACTTTGCTTTATACTATTTTTTACTCTTCACTTTTCATTCTTAATTCTTGCCAACGGCAAGTTTGGCTGGGGTGGTAGGATTCGGCAAGCCGCGTCAGAAAAAATGTCCACTGGACATTTTTTACCTGCGTTTCGGCAGGCCTTAACCTGCGCGAAACTTGGCAACTTCCTTTTCGAATCCTCCCTTTTAATTCGAAACAAAAAAGCCATCTTTAGATGGCTTTTATCTTTGGCTGGGGTGGTAGGATTCGAACCTACGAAATGTCGGAGTCAGAGTCCGATGCCTTACCGCTTGGCGACACCCCATTATATTTAATTTTATAGTCACAAATAAGTTAGTCTTACCTGCGACTCGCTTCGCTCCCTGCATACTGAGGTTGTAACTCACATTCGTTCGAACAACCTCAGCAGCTTGGCGACACCCCAATATGGAAAAAGGATTTTATTTTAAAAATCCTTTTATTATTTGTTCTTCTGCTTCTTTTTCGTTTAATCCTAATGTCATTAATTTTGTTAATTGTTCTCCTGCTATTTTTCCTATTGCGGCTTCATGTATTAAGTTTGCTTCCACGTCATTTGCTACTATTTCTGGAATTGCAATTACTTTTGCTTTATCTTTTATAATTGCATCACATTCTACATGCCCAAAACATTTTGTATTTCCTGTTATTTTTGATTTAAATTCTTGAACTGATTTATCTACTGCTACTGACCTTGATGTAACATGTGTGCTTGCATTTTCTCCATTTAGTTCTACTTCAAATTCTGTTTTTGCAAATTGATTTCCATGTGTCATTATTTTTTCTGAAACAATTAAATTTGTATCTTCTTCTAAAATACCTTTTGTTACTCTTATTGTAGAATCCACACCTTTAATTTGAACAGATTCCATTTCTAGAAAGCTACCTTTTTTTAATGTTACTTCTGTTACTGGATTTAGAACTTTCTTTCCTGTTCCTTTTCCTTCTCCATAATGCTTTTCAATATATTTTACTTTTGCTCCTTCTTCTAAAAAGAATCTATGTATTCCATCATGCTGTGAATCTTTGTGGTGGTCATTATGAATTCCACAACCCGCGATTATTACTACATCTGCATTTTTACCAATATAGAAGTCATTATATACTGTGTCACTTAAGCCACTTTCTGTTATTATAACTGGAATATGTATAAATTCGCATTTAGTGTTTTCTTTTACAAAAACATCTATTCCTTGTTTATCTTCTTTTGTTACTATATTTACGTTTTCTGTAATTTTTCTTTCTATACCTTGTCCATTTTTTCTAATATTATATGCACCATTAGGAGTTTCATTAATATCTGCTATTTGTTTTAATAATTCTAACTCGATATTATTCATTATTTTCTCCTCCTAACTTAGCACAAAAACCTGCTGTTTCTTGTTTTAATATATCACCCATAATTTCTTCTTTTTTGCCCATTTTTTCTATTTTTCCGTTGTTTAATAATATTATTTCATCTGCAATATTTAAAATTCTTTCTTGGTGAGAAATTATAAGTATTGTTCCTTTTACAACTTTTCTCATATTTTCAAAAACTCTTATTAAGTTGTTAAAGCTCCAAATGTCAATACCAGCTTCTGGCTCATCAAAAATTGTAAGTTTTGCATTTCTTACAGCAACTGTTGCAATTTCTATTCTTTTTAATTCTCCACCTGATAACGAAGCATTTACCTCTCTATCAACATAGTCTTTCGCACATAGTCCTACTTTTGAAAGTATGTCACATGCTTCTTTTCTATTTATTTCTTTTTCAGCTGATAGTTTTAATAAATCATAAACTGTAATTCCTTTAAATTTAACAGGTTGTTGGAAAGCAAATCCTATTCCAAGTTTTGCCCTTTTATCTATAGATTTTTTAGAAATATCTTTTCCCTCTAGTATAACTTGTCCTTTATCTTGATTTTGAATTCCCATTATGATTTTAGCAAGTGTAGATTTTCCAGAACCATTTGGACCTGTTATTACTACAAATTTATCATCATCTAGTTTTAAATTTATATCATCTAATATTTTTTTATTATCTCTTGTAAAACTTATATTTTTTAGTTCTAACATCTATTATTCCTTTCAACATTACTACTTTTAACATAAATATGATAACATTTTCTATATAATAAATCAAGAGGGAAAAAGGTACCTGTCCCCTTTTTCCCTCTTTTCTTAGATTACTAACTATAGTCTTCTAAGTTCTCAATTTGCTCTTTTCTGTGTTCTTGCCTTTTTTCTAAATTTTCTAATTGTTCTTTATTCATGTTGTTTTTATTTTTGTTCATATAAGCTTGTGAGCTTACATAGTTATCTTTTAAGTTTTCTAATTGTTCCTTAGGTGTTTCTTTTTCACTTATTATATGACTTTTTAAATTATCAATTTCATTTTCTCTTATATCTTGCACTTTTCTAGCATGTTGTTTATTGTCTGAATCTCCTATATGAGAATATTGTTCTAAATGTCTTTCGCTCCTTGTATGGTTTTCAACAAGATTTACTAAATTATCTAACTGTCTTTCCTTTTTAATTTCGTCATTTTCAAAATTTTCCATTATATAAATCCTCCTTTTTCAAATAATATATTTATATTATTTGTTTTTTAAAGGATTTTTATTGAACCATTATTTTAAATTTTTTTCTTTTTTTGGACGGACTTGATTTAGTCCTTTTTATGAAAATTAATTTTTTTTGACCAAATCAAGTCCGTCCTAAAAAGGAAAATTTTAAAGGGCAGATATGGAAATCTGCCCTTACATTAATAATTTTTAATTTAATATTTTATATTTTATATTATTTCATTGCTTCTTCTACAGCAACTGCTACTGCAACTGTTGCACCAACCATTGGATTGTTACCCATTCCTATTAATCCCATCATTTCTACATGGGCTGGAACTGATGAACTTCCTGCGAATTGTGCATCTGAGTGCATTCTTCCCATTGTATCTGTCATTCCATAAGAAGCTGGTCCTGCTGCCATATTATCTGGGTGAAGTGTTCTTCCTGTTCCTCCACCTGATGCTACTGAGAAATATTTTTTACCTAATTCTATACATTCTTTTTTGTATGTACCTGCAACTGGATGTTGGAATCTTGTAGGGTTTGTAGAGTTACCTGTGATTGATACGTCTACACCTTCTAAGTGCATTATAGCTACACCTTCTCTAACATCATTTGCTCCATAACATCTAACTTTTGATCTTTCTCCATCTGAATAAGCTTTTTCTTTTACAACATTTACTTTTCCTGTGAAGAAATCAAAATCTGTTTGAACATATGTAAATCCATTTATTCTAGATATTACTTGTGCTGCATCTTTTCCTAAACCATTTAATATTACTCTTAATGGTTCTTTTCTTACTTTGTTTGCAGATTTTGCAATACCAATTGCTCCTTCTGCTGCAGCGAAAGATTCATGTCCTGCTAAGAATGCAAAACATTTTGTTTCTTCTGTTAAAAGCATTGATGCTAGGTTTCCATGTCCTAACCCAACTTTTCTATCATCCGCAACTGATCCTGGTATACAAAAAGCTTGAAGTCCTTCTCCAATTGCTTTTGCTGCATCTGCTGCTTTTGTGCAACCTTTTTTAATTGCTATTGCTGCACCTAATGTATATGCCCAACATGCATTTTCAAAACATATTGGTTGTATTTCTTTTGTTATATCATAAGGATTAAATCCTTTTTCTTTACAAATTGCTAATGCATCTTCGAAATCTTTTATTCCGTATTTTTCCATTACTGGTTTGATTTGCTCAATTCTTCTTTCATAACTTTCAAATAGTGCCATCTTATTACTCCTTTCTTGGGTCAATAGTCTTAACTGCATCATCAAATCTTCCATATTGACCACTTGCTTTTTCTATTGCTTCTAAAGGTTCTAATCCTTTTTTGATGTTTTCCATCATTTTTCCTAAGTTTACGTATTTATATCCTATTATTTCATTATCTTTGTCTAATCCTATTTCTGTTATGTATCCTTCAGCAAGTTCTAAGTAACTTGGCCCTTTTGATAATGTAGAATAAATTGTTCCAACTTGGCTTCTTGTTCCTTTTCCTAAATCTTCAAGTCCTGCCCCTACTGGAAGCCCTCCTTCTGAAAATGCAGATTGTGTTCTTCCATATACTATTTGTAAGAATAATTCTCTCATTGCTGTGTTTATAGCATCACATACTAAGTCTGTATTTAATGCTTCTAATATTGTTTTTCCAACTAATATTTCTCCAGCCATTGCTGCTGAGTGTGTCATACCACTACATCCTATTGTTTCTACTAGTGCTTCTTGTATTATACCTTCTTTTACGTTTAATGTTAATTTACAAGCTCCTTGTTGAGGTGCACACCATCCTATTCCGTGTGTTAATCCTGAAATGTCTTTAATTTCTTTTGATTTTACCCATTTACCTTCTTCTGGTATTGGTGCTGGTCCATGGTCCACTCCTTTTGCAACTGGACACATTTCTTCTACTTCTTTTGAATAAATCATGCTTATTCTCCTTTCCAAATTTGCTTCATATATTTTTATTTTTAAAAATTAATGTCGTGTTTTATTCGGGCGAGGGTGGAACCTCGCCCCTACAATATTTGCAATGTGCTTTGTTCATATGGGCGCAGTTGGGTATTCCTCATAGGTATTCCTTACCGACAACGCCCCTACATTGTGCAATTATTTTTCTAATAGGCTTTCTCCTGTCATTTCTTGTGGTTTTTCTATCCCCATTATTTCTAACATTGTTGGTATTAAGTCAGCTAGTCTTCCTTCTTTTAATTTAGCGTCTTTTCCTACTAACACTAAAGGTACTACATTTGTTGTATGTGCAGTATGTGGTTCTCCTGTGCTGTAATCTATCATTTGTTCTGAATTACCATGGTCTGCTGTAATTAACAATACGCCACCATTATTTTCTACTGCTTCTACTACTTTTCCAACACATTCATCTATTACCTCTAATGCTTTTACTGCTGCATCTAAATTCCCTGTATGTCCTACCATATCTGGGTTTGCATAATTTAATATTATTGAATCATATTTTTTAGAGTTGATTGCTTCTAATACTTTTTCTGTTACTTCATATGCACTCATTTCTGGTTGCATATCGTATGTTTCTACTTTTGGAGATGGAATTAAAATTCTATCTTCACCTGGATATTGTTTTTCTTCTCCTCCATTAAAGAAAAATGTAACATGTGCATATTTTTCTGTTTCTGCTATTCTTAATTGTGTTAATCCCTTTTTTCCTAATATTTCTCCAAATGTATTTGTTATTTCTGCTTTTTTAAATGCTATTTTAACATTTTCAATTGTTTCATCATAATTTGTAAAACATACATAGTATAAAGGAAAATATTCTCTTTCAAATCCATCAAATTCTTTATCTACTAAACTTCTTGTTATTTCTCTTGCTCTATCTGGTCTATAATTAAAGAATATTACTGAGTCATTTTCTGAAATTGTTGCAATTGGTTCACCATTATTACAAATTAATGTTGGCTCTACAAATTCATCAAACACTTCTTTTTGATATGATTCTTCAATTGCTGCTACTGCTGAATTTGCTTTTACACCTTCTCCTTTTACTATTGCATCATATGCTCTTACTACTCTTTCCCAGCGTTTATCTCTATCCATTACATAGAATCTACCTATGATACTTGCAATTTTACCTACACCTTTTTCTTCCATTTTATTTTCTAAATCTACTATAAATCCTTCTGCAGATGCTGGTGGTGTATCTCTTCCGTCTAAGAAACAATGTACATATACATCTTCAAAATCTTTTCTTTTTGCAAGTTCAAGAATAGCATATAGATGTCTAATATGACTATGAACTCCTCCATCTGATAATAGCCCCATTATATGTAATTTAGAGTTATTTTTCTTGCAATTTTCTATTGCACCTACTAATTCTGGAATACTAAAGAAATCTCCATCTTCAATTGATTTAGTTATTCTTGTTAATTCTTGATATACAATTCTTCCTGCACCTATATTAGTATGTCCTACTTCTGAATTACCCATTTGTCCTTCTGGTAATCCAACATCTAATCCACTTGTTTTTATAAGTGTTGTAGGATTTTGTTTCATTATTTTATCTAAATTAGGTGTGTTTGCAATTTTTACTGCATTTCCTTCTTCATTTTCATTTACTCCAAATCCGTCTAATATCATAAGCATTGTTAAATTTTTATCCATAATTATATCTTTCCTCGTCTTCCTTAAGTAAATTTTGATTGTTTTTAAATGTTTCTTCTTTGGGCGCAGTTTGGTATTCCTCATAGGTATTCCTTACCGACAACGCCCCTACGTTTATTTGTAATTTACTATTTTTGCAAATTCTTGTGCGTCAAGACTTGCTCCTCCTACAAGGCCTCCGTCTATGTCTGACATTTCAAATAATTCTTTTGCATTTGATGATTTTACACTTCCACCGTATTGTATTATAACATTATCTGATACATCTTTTCCATATATTTTTTCAATTTCTTCTCTAACCCATTTAATTGTTTCATTTGCATCTTCTTTTGTAGCTGTTTTTCCTGTTCCAATTGCCCAAATTGGTTCATATGCAATTATTGTTTTTACTACATCTTCATTTGATAAACCTTCTAAAGCAAGTCTTGTTTGAGTTGTTACTACTTCTTTTGCTGTTCCATTTTCTCTTTGTTCTAAGCTTTCTCCAACACATACTATTGGTTTTAATTCTAATGCTAATGCTTTTTTTAGTTTCTTATTAACACTTTCATCTGTTTCATTATAATATGCTCTTCTTTCTGAGTGTCCTATTATTACATATTCTACTCCTATTGCTTTAAGCATTTCTCCTGAAACTTCTCCAGTATAAGCACCTTTTTCTTCTGCATTCATATTTTGTGCACCTATTTTTATATTTGTATCTTGTGCATGCATTAAGCTATAAAATAAGTCTGTATATGGAACACATATAACTACTTCACTTTCGCTATCTTTTACAAGTGGTGCTAATTCTGAAATAAATTCCATAGCCTCATTTGGTAATTTGTTCATTTTCCAATTTCCTGCGATTACTTTTTTTCTCATAATAATTTCTCCTTTATTTAATTTTATTTAAAATTTCTTTAATATATGGCTCATCATAAAAAGCATAATCTGAATTTTTTTCCTCTAGTGCCTTTTCTATTACATTTATAGGAAAATATTTTACTTCACTCAATTCCTCTATTTGAATTGTATAATCTTCTACTTTTTTATTTGTTTTATATATATAAATATAGATATATGTATTGTTATGTTGTCCATTTTTAAATTTTTTATCTCTTCTAAAAACATCTAAGAATTGTAAATCTTTCTCTTTTATATCTATACCTATTTCTTCTTTTACTTCTCTTAATATTGCATTTTTAGGCACATCACCAGCTTCTATATGTCCCGCACAAAGAGCCCATTTATTTGGTGATTGTTTTTTGTAGAAGCTCTTTTTTCTAATAGTATTTCATTACTCTCATTTAAAACTATTACTCCTACTTCTCTATGTAAAAGGCCTTCTGAATGCACTATTTCCCTATCAACAAATTCTCCTGTTAAATTGTTGTTTTCATCTACTATATCTAATAATTCCATTTATGTACCTTTCTTTTTTGTTTTCGGGCAGGCACAAGACCTGCCCCTACATTTTTTATCTAAAACAAATCAAAATTAGTATATTGTGCATTTTAATGATTGAGTAAAACCGGAGGCGTGCGTTTGCACGCCAAAGGATTTTCGATTGAATTAAAATGTGCAAGATGCTGATTTTCATTTGTTTTCAAGACATGCAATTCCTGGAAGAATCTTACCTTCAAGGAATTCTAGTGATGCTCCTCCACCTGTAGAAATATGTGTCATTTTATCTGCTAATCCCATTTTTTCAATTGCTGCTGCAGAATCTCCTCCACCTATTATTGTTATAGCATCAATACTTCCTAAAATTTTAGCAACTTCGTTTGTACCTACTGCAAAATTATCAAATTCAAATACTCCTAAAGGTCCATTCCATACTACTGTTTTAGCATCTTTTAAAACTTCTTTAAAGTTTTCTATTGTTTTACTTCCTATATCCATTCCCATATAATCATCTGGAATTTCATTTGAAGCAACTTCTATATATTTAGAATCATTTGAAAATTCTTTTGCTGCTTTATTATCAACTGGTAATAAAAGTTTTACACCTTTTGCTTCTGCTTTTTCTAAAAGGCTTTTTGCTAAATCTATTTTATCATCTTCGCATATAGATGTACCTATACCATATCCTTTTGCTTTAAAGAAAGTATATGCCATACCTCCACCTATTATTAATGTATCCACTTTTTCTATTAGATTTTCAATTACACCAATTTTGTCTGATACTTTAGCTCCACCAAGTATTGCAACAAATGGTTTTTTAGGATTTTCTAAAGCTCCTCCTAAGAATTCTAATTCTTTTTCAATTAAAAATCCTGAAACTGCTGGTAAATAATCTGCAACTCCAGCTGTTGATCCATGTGCTCTATGTGATGTTCCAAATGCATCGTTTACATACACTTCAGCAAAACCTGCTAATGCTTTTGCAAATTCAGGTTCATTTTTTTCTTCCTCTGCATGGAATCTAACATTTTCTAAAAGAACTACTTCTCTTTCTTTTATATTAGCTACTAATTCTTTTGCATCTTCTCCTATAACATCTTTTGCAAGTTTAACTTCTATGTTTAATAATTTTGTAAGTTCTTCTGCTACTGGTTTTAAAGAATATTTTGGATTAAATTCACCTTTTGGTCTTCCTAAGTGTGAGCATAATATTACTTTAGCATTATTATCTAATAAATATTGTATTGTAGGAAGTGCTGCTCTTATTCTTCTATTGTCTGTTATTACACCTGTTTCTTTATCTAAAGGCACATTAAAATCACATCTAACTAAAACTTTTTTGTTTTTTACATCTATGTCTTTAACTGTTTTTTTGTTCATAATAATTTCTCCTTTATATTTTCTAAATCAAATTGTAGGGGTCGACGACCCTGTCGACCCGTTAAATACATATATGATATCTATTGCGGGCGGACAGAGGCGTCCGCCCCTACATTTGCATTTTCTATTTATTTAATTCAGCAAAATATTTGATTGTTCTTACCATTTGGCTTGTATATGAATTTTCATTGTCATACCAAGCTACTACTTGAACTTGATATAATCCATTTCCAATTTCTGTTACCATTGTTTGTGTTGCATCAAATAAAGAACCATATGTGATTCCTATAATATCAGAAGATACTAATGCTTCTTCTGTATATCCAAAAGATTCACTTGACTTAGCTTTCATTGCTGCATTTATACTTTCTACTGTTACATTTTCTCCTTTAACAACAGCTACTAATATTGTTGTAGAACCTGTTGGAACTGGAACTCTTTGAGCTGATCCTATTAATTTTCCATTTAATTCTGGAATAACTAATCCAATTGCTTTAGCTGCTCCTGTTGAGTTAGGAACTATATTTACAGTTGCTGCTCTTGCTCTTCTCAAATCTCCTTTTCTATGTGGACCATCTAATAACATTTGGTCTCCTGTGTATGCATGAACTGTTGTCATTATACCTGATTGAATTGGTGCATAATCATTTAATGCTTTAGCCATTGGTGCTAAGCAGTTTGTTGTGCATGATGCTGCAGATATTATTGTTTCATCTGCTGTTAATTTATCTTCATTAACTCCAAATACTACTGTTGGTAAGTCTTTTCCAGCTGGTGCTGAAATAACTACTTTTTTAGCTCCTGCTTTTATATGAGCTTCTGCTTTTTCTTTTGTTGTATAGAAACCTGTACATTCTAATACAACATCTACATCTAATTCTCCCCATGGTAAATTAACTGCATCTTTTTCTGCATATATTTTTATTGTTTTTCCATCTACTGTTATTGAACCTTCTCCTGCAACTACTGTATCTGCTTTTTCATATCTTCCTTGAGCAGAATCAAATTTTAACAAATGTGCAAGCATTTCTGGGCTTGTTAAATCGTTAATTGCAACGATATCATACCCTTCTGCTCCAAACATTTGTCTAAATGCTAGACGTCCTATACGTCCGAAACCGTTAATTGCTACTTTTACTGACATAAAAATCCTCTCTTTCCGATGCTGAATAAACATCTATAAAATATATTTATATTATTTTCAAACCAAATGTATTCTATAACAAAAAAGAACACAATTCAAGTGTTCTTTTTATATTTTATTAAGTTATTTTTTTAAAAAACTCTTTTTCCTTTAAATGTAATTGGAACTTCTTTTAGTAAGAATGATTTAAATGATTGCCATGTAATTTCTTGATGTAAAAATTCATTTATTTCATCTTCAATTTTTTGTTGATATGGTGTTAATTCTACTTTTATTTCATAGAATAATGCATTTTTAACTTTTGTCCATACGCTTGGTTTTGCTGGTAAATTTGTTCCTGCAACTTTAAATGTTGATCCTGTTTCACTTCCTTCTAATCCTGGTAATTCAACTTCTTCTGAGCTACTGCTTGTGCTTACTTTTTTTAATGCATCAGCAATTCCTTTTACTGCTCCGTTTTCTACTTCTCCTACTACTTCGTTTAATGGATTTTCTCCCATTTTCAATCCCCCTTCTTGATATTAAGCAATATCTATTTTTTCTTTCGTAAATTCTAATTTATATTATTAATTTACTTTCATATTTCTACATATTTTATACTACAAATATCAATTTTTATCAATACTTTTTAGGTTACGTTTACATTACATTTATATTACAGAATTATTGCATTGGTTCTCCCACTAATTCCAATTCATCTCTGTCAATTATTTTTACCTTAATTATTTGATTTTCAATGTTTTTCTTTTTTACTTTAATTACTATATAATTAGAAGTATGTCCTTTTGAATATCCTTGTTCATCTTGTTCAAATAATACTTCTATTGTTTTACCAATATATGTATCTAAAAACTTTTTTTCATTTTCATCAGATAATTTAATCAATTTATGGCTTCTTTCTTCCTTAATATTTCCATCTATCTGATTAGGCATTACTGCTGCTCTAGTTCCTTTTCTTTGTGAATATTTGAATATATGCATTTTATAAAAATTAATCTTTTTCAAATAATTATATGTAGTCTCGAATTCTTCTTCTGTTTCTCCTGGAAATCCTACTATAATATCTGTTGTAAGAACTACATTTGGAAATGCATTTCTTAATCTTTCCACAACTTTTTCAAAATCATCTGTAGTATATTTTCTATTCATTCTTTTCAAAGTATCATTACATCCGCTTTGAAGTGATAAATGGAAATGATCACATATTTTATCTACTTTTTTTAGTCTTTCTACAAATTCATCTGTTATTATATTGGGTTCTAATGACCCAAGTCTTATTCTTTTTAAGCCTACTATTGTGTTTATTTCTTCTAATAAATCTATTAATCTTATATTGCTATCCTTAAAATCTAATCCATATGATGCAACATGTATTCCTGTTATTACAACTTCTTGTATTCCGTTTTTTACTATACTTTGAATCTCTTCAATTACACTTTCTAGCTTTCTACTTCTTACTCTTCCTTTAGCATATGGAATTATACAATACGAGCAAAAATTATTGCATCCATCTTGAACTTTAATTACTGCTCTTGTTTTTTCTGTATAAGTAGTAGTTCCAAAATCAACAAATTCTTTTTGATTGTTTATATCTGTTAGGTTGATTTTGTTGGTGAATGAATTTTCTATATTGTTGTTTTGCGGGTCGACAGAGGCGTCAACCCCTACAGTTTCTCCGTAATATTTTTTCTACTATGTTTACAATATCTTTTTTTTCTGTATTTCCTACTATTAAATCTATTTCTTCTATCTTTTCTAATTCTTTGGCTGCAACCTGTGCATAACATCCAGTTACAACAAGTATCGAATTTGGATTTAATTGTTTTACTCTTCTTATCATTTGTCTAGATTTTCTATCTGACATATTAGTTACTGTACATGTATTTATAATGTATATATCTGATTTATCTTCAAAATCTACTAATTCATAATTTGCTTTAATAAATTGCTCAATCATTGCATTTGTTTCGTATTGATTAACTTTACAACCTAATGTGTAAAATGCTACTTTTTTCATAAAATTCTCCTATTAATTCATTTATAATTGTAGGGGCGAGGTTCTACCCTCGCCCGCTGATTTTTTTATTTTTATTCTGCGGGTCGGGATGGAACCCGACCACTACAACATTTAATTAAAATATTTCTCCCTAAAACTCGCTAGGACGGAGGCAAAAATTTCATTTCCCACGAAATGCAATTTTATGACCTCACGTCCGCACGCTCTTATTTTCCATCTAATGTATCCAAATTATCTAATGCTTTTCCTGTTCCTAGAGCAACACAACTTACCGCGTCTTCTGCTATCATTACATTAATTCCTGTTTGTTGTTGAATAAGCTTATCTAGTCCATCTACTAAACATCCTCCACCTGTCATATATATTCCTCTGTCACTTATATCTGCTGCAAGCTCTGGTGGTGTTCTTTCTAGTGTAGAATGAACTGCATCTACTATTAACATTGCAGGCTCCATTAATGCTTCCATCATCTCACTTGATTTTATTGTTATTGTTTTTGGAAGTCCTGTTATTAAATCTCTTCCTCTAATATCCATTTCTGTGTCTTGTATTTTTGGATATACACATCCTATATTAACTTTTAAATCTTCTGCTGTTCTTTCACCAATCATAACATTGTGTTTTTTCTTAATATATCTTACTATAGCTTCATCGAACTTATCTCCAGCAACTTTTAGTGAAGTACTTACAACTGATCCTCCAAGCGATATAACAGCAACATCTGTTGTTCCTCCACCAATATCTACTACCATATTTCCGCAAGGTTTAGATATATCTATTCCAGCTCCTATAGCTGCTGCAATTGGTTCTTCTATTAAATATACCCTTCTTGCTCCAGCTTGAGAAGCAGCATCTATTACAGCTTTTTTCTCAACTTCTGTTACTTGTGATGGTATACAAATCATAATTCTTGGTGCGAATACAAACTTCCCACATATTTTATTTATAAAATGTTTTAACATTTTTTCTGTAACAGTATAATCAGATATTACACCATCTTTTAGTGGTCTTGTTGCAACAATATTACCTGGTGTTCTTCCAAGCATTCTTCTTGCCTCTCCTCCTACTGCTAACACTTCGTTAGTAAGATTATTAACCGCAACTACTGAAGGTTCTCTTAAAACAATGCCTTTCCCTTTAACATAAGCTATTACTGTTGCTGTTCCTAAATCTATTCCTATATCTTGTCCAAAACCTCTAAAACCAAACATCTGGCACCCTATCCTTTCTAATCTGTATTATTATTTACAAAAATATTACATTTATGTTGCAATTATATTACAGAATATTAAAAATAGCAAATGTTTTTTATACTTTTTTAAAACAATTTGCTATTTAAATTTTTTATTATTCTATTTTGCCTATATAATTATGGTATTATAGCGAATAGAAGAAGAGTTCCTGCAATTGGAGCAGCAATCTCTAACTGTTCATCGCCTAAATCAACTAAAAAATTATTTTGTTCTTTTTGTGGTATTTCATCTATTAAACCTAGTACCACCTTATCTGTATTAATATAATCGTAACCTATATCAAAATTAATTGTTTCTTGAGGATAAAAATTCTTTAATTCTTTATATTCACTTCCTAAATACACATCATCTTTATTATATAAATTTATTTGTAAATATTTTAAAGGAATTAATTCTCCAGTATTATTTGTTACACTCCCTTTTATATATCCTGTTGAATATGCAGCCTTACATTCTACAACTTTCATTTCCAGTAAATTTGATTTTACTTTGTAATCTATAGCTCTGTAATTATCTCTCATTAATAAATTTGTTAAAAGTGTTATTATTAAAAATGCTAGTATAAATATATAAAAATATATTTTGAATTTTTTCATTGTTTCCATTATTTATTTCTCCTTTTACTCAATTCTACATAATTATACTATATTTTGTAAAATTTGTAAAGGAAAAGGCTATTAAGAGTTACTTAATAGCCTACATGGTATTATTCATTCAATTGTTCGTAAAGATAATCCAAACTTTCTGCAACCACAATTCTCTTAGTGAAAAAACTTTTAAAGATTATTTCAGTAGCATATTTGCTTATAGCTTTATCTCCCAAATTAGCTCTTAAATTCTGCAACTGTGATGATTTAAGACCTTTATCCCCGATTAAGCATGTTTCAGATTTTTCGCATATTTTTATAGAATTCACATTCAAAATCTTAATTTCGGACACTTTAGGAAACTCTTCTTCATTTTCATCTTTAGACCAATAAATTGGATGAACTTTTATAAATTTCATACCATATCACCTTTCTGCAAATTTTGCGTAGTCACAATATTTAAGCCATCATAAACTAGAAACTGACTTTAATTTTACTCTAGCTCACTTCCCCTTAAAAGGTTTATGCAAAAATTTATGCTCGTTTATTATATCATATTTTATGTAAAAGTGCAAATATATTCATTAGTTTCTCGAGTAGGAATTAAGAATATTTGTGTAACTTTATCGATTTGATTAAAATCTATTGATTTTAATCAAAATGTAAAAGCTAAAATAATTAATTTTTGCAAACAATGCCCCGGCCTAGGGGTTTTTGTTTCAAAAATTAATATTTTAGCCTTTATTTTAATTTTATTATTGAGTATTTCTTTGGAGCACGGGTCGCCGAGGACGTCGACCCCTACATTTTCTCTACATTTTTAGGTTTGGTTCAGAAAATATAAGAGGGCGGACACAGGCCCCCTACGTTTAATTAAATTTCATTGCGGGTCGGGGTGGAACCCGACCCCTACAAATCAAATTAATACCTTTTTATCTAGATAAGTTGAATATATATATACCGCTTCTACCTTTTTATTTAATGCTTGTTCTAATGCCCTTTTGTAAATTTCTAATTGTCCTTTATATTTATCAATTAATTCATATTCATTATTATTTGCAACGTAATCTGTTTTGTAATCTACCAAAATCAACTTACCATTTTTATCTATGTAATATAAATCAATAATTCCTTGAACTAATATTTTTTCATCTGTTTCATCATTATATATTTCATTAGATGCTATATAAATATAAAAAGGTTTTTCTTTATGTACTTCTTTTGCTTCTTTAAGTTCTAAATATAAATCTGATTCAGTAAATTTCAATATTTTTTGTATATTAACATATTTTGCTTGATTTTCATTAATAATTTTTGTAGCTATTAATTCTTGTATCAATTCTTTTATTGTTTCTTCATTATATGTTTTACTAAAATCCAACTTTTGCATAATTAAATGCATTAATGTACCAATTTCTGCTTTGTTTAATTCTTGTTTTTCACTTAAGAATTTTGGTTTTTCGGTTATATCTATTAAGTTTTTCTTCTTTCCTTTTGCAATATCTGTTACAGATGCTTTGCCTTCAATTTTTGTACTCTTTAAATATGGATATCTCCAAGCTAGAAGTTTATCTACTTTTCCTTCTAATTCTTTATCTACTTCATTCCAAAGCCTAATATTACCTTCAGTTTCTTGTTCTTTATTATCCAATTCTTCTTTTATTTCATTTTTATTTACGAAATTCACTTCTAAAATATCATCTGTTTTTTCTTTATCATTTAGATGCACTAATTCTAACCAGTCTAAATATGATTTCGCTTTTCTTATATTTACAATATCTACATTTGAATTTTCTTTTTGTGAAATTGATTTTTTAAGGTTTTTATCACATCCAGTAATTATTAATTTTTCTTTTGCACGAGTTAGTGCAACATATAGAAGTCTCATTTCTTCTGATAAAATTTCATTTAATGTTTTTACTCTTATTGCTTCTTTTGCAAGAGTGTTATATTCAATCTTCCTTTCATAATTTATATATTTAGGTCCAAATCCCATATCTTGATGCAATAATATATTTTGATTTAAGTCTTGTACATTAAACATTTTACCTGTTCCACAAAGGAACACAACTGGAAATTCAAGTCCTTTACTTTTATGGATACTCATTATTCTAATTACATTTTCATTCTCTCCAATTAGTTTTGCAGACCCTACATCTCCTGATGATTTACTTATTTTATCTATATAATTTATAAAATTATATAATCCTTTAAAGCTTGCTTTTTCATAATCTTTTGCTTTTTCAAATAACAATTTTAAATTTGCAGTCTTTAATTCTCCATTTGGATTGCTATTTACAAAGTCATAATAGTTTGTACTTTCATATATATACCATATTAGTTCATCTAAAGCTAAATATTCTTGTTTTTGTTGCCATTCCTCTAGCATGTTTAAAAAGTCTATTACTTTTTGTTTTAACTTGCTTTCTTCATTACTATTTTTAACTTCCTCTAGAACTTCATAATAACTCGTATTTTTAGATGTAAGTCTTATCTCTACTAATTCGTTGTCTGTAAAGCCACCAATTTTGGAACGCATTACTGTAACTAATGGAATATCTGAATTTGGATTATCTATTATTCTTAAAACAGATAATATTGTTTGTATTTCTTCTGTTTCAAAATAACTTGATGTAGAATCACTAAATACAGGTAGTTCCAATTTATTTAATTCTTTTTCATAAATATTTGCAACATTAGATGTTGTTCTAAGTAATATTACAATATCCTTATATGTTACCTTCCTGTATCCTTGTTTTTTATCATAAATATGTAAATTGCTATCTAATAATTCTTTTATTCTATTTGCTACATATTTTGCTTCTAGTTCAGTTTTTTCTAATATTACTTCATCTGTTTCATTTTCATCTGTTTCTTCGCTAGTTAAATCTATAATATCTAATTCTACTTTTCCTGAAGTAAGTTCTTTACATTCTTCAAAATTTGCTCCTAAGTTTAGATATTCTTTTTCATCATAATCAATATCTCCTAGTTTTTTACTCATAATGTTTTCAAATATTATATTAGTAAAATCTAAAACATTTTTTCTGCTTCTAAAGTTTTTAAATAATTGTATTTTAGTATCTTCCTTGCATGCACTTTCTTCATCTTCTGCCAGAATATATTTATCGTATTTTTCTAAAAACAATTCTGGTCTTGCTTGTCTAAATTTATATATACTTTGTTTAACATCTCCAACCATAAATATATTGTTACCATTTGATATTGTTGTTAAAATATATTCTTGCACTAAGTTACTATCTTGATATTCATCTATTGCAATTTCTACAAATTTTTCTTTATAATTCATAGCGATATCTGTAGGAATATAATTTGTTTGTTCATCTTTTTTTACTAATATCTTTAATGCATAATGTTCTATATCATTAAAATCTATTATGTTTTTATCTTTTTTATTTTCTTGATATCTATTCGAAAATTCTAATATCACTTTTTCTAAAGATTTAAGTATTTTATACATTTCATATATGTCTTGATTAGCTTCTTCTGATGTATATATAAATATCTTTTTTGTTAAATCTTTTACTCTACCTTTAACTTCATCTCTTACTCTCTTGCATTCATCTTTTAATTCGCAATCTGTTTTAGCTTGTCTTGGCCATGTTTCAAATTTTATATTATTTAAATTAATATATATATCATTCCAAGTTTGATTTTCTTTTACTAATTTTTTTAAATTTTCAATATCATTTAATATAACTGAATAATATCTTTCTAAATCAAATTCTCTTTCAAGTTTTATAGTTAGTCCTTCTAAATCGCTTATACATGATTTAATCTCATCTATAAAATATTCTAATAAAATTTGCCCCCATAAAGTTTTTTCAAAATCTTGCTCTAGTTTGTTTTCTAAATTAAATCTTTCTACACTTTCATTTATCCATTCATTTGGAAATGGCATACTTTGAGAATAGTTGTATATTTTTGAAATCAATTCTTTTAAAGAATCATCATCTCTATATCCACTATATGTATTTACAAGTTCTATAAACTCTTCGTTTTTTTCTTCATATAATTTTTCAAAAACTTCTTCTAAAGTTTCTTGTTTTAATAATTCTATTTCTGAAGTGTCTCCAATTCTAAAATTAGATGATATACCTATTTCATAAAAATAGTTTTTAATAACTTCTAAACAGAAAGAGTGTATTGTTGAAATATTTGCTTTGTTTAATAATAAAATTTGTCTTTGCAAATCTAAATTTTCCGGATTTTCATCTATTTTTGAATATACAGCTTCCAATATTCTTTGTCTCATTTCAGATGCTGCAGCATTTGTAAATGTTACAATTAGGAGTTTATCTATATCTATTTTTTCATTTATTATTTTATTAATAATTCTTTCTACAAGCACAGTAGTCTTACCGCTTCCGCGCAGCAGCTGCAACTAATATGTTTTTATCTTTTTTATTTATTGCTTGTAATTGATTACTAGTCCATTTTGTTGACATGTTATTCCTCCTAAAAATTGTTCGTATAAATAATATCATATATTGATATTTTTAGCTAGTATAAGCAATAAATATATGAAAATGCATAAATACATTTCTGTTATTTAAGTTTGTTTTAATGAAATAATTTAGATTTAAAATATAAAATGTTTTGAGAATGATGTAAAATCTTTATGATATAAATATTATTTGAATTAATGTAATACATAATTCTGTAAGATTTATATATTACTTCTCGTATTAATTTAGAATTAAATTCCGGGACACATCTACCCATATATGGAAAAGTTAATAAATTATCAATTTTTTCCTTAATTTCTTTAATAGTCTTATTGGCATAATAAACAGAATCTTGTCCTATATACATTTTAATATGTGTTAAGTCTGCTTTTGCTACTTTCAAGAATATTACTTTCTCTATATTCTTCTCCTAGTAATTCTTTAAAAACTTCCTCTGCTGGTATTCCGTGGTTTCCCATCTTCTATTTCTTTTATTCCTCTTGCAACACTTAATACAACGTAATCATTATATGATATATTAGAATTTTTTTCTAATTCATCTAACTCTTCATAAGTTTTTCTCTTAAATTCTTCAAAAAGTCTATTGTTTCTCTCTTTATCTATCATATATAACACCTCTTTTATTTAGATATTTATTTATGCATTTTCATTTATATTATAATTTATATTTGTATTCAAATTCAATAACTTTTTGACAAAACTTTTCGACAATTTTTTCAAAAACCAAACCCACCATATTGTAGGTGGGTTTGCTTTTATTCTATCCATTTATTTTTTCGTCTAACCAATTTTCTAATTCATCTATTTTTACTCTTACTTGCTCCATTGTGTCTCTGTCTCTTATTGTTACTGAATCATCATTTTCTGTTTCGAAATCTACTGTTATACAGTAAGGTGTTCCAATTTCGTCTTCTCTTCTATATCTTTTTCCTATGCTTCCTGCTTCGTCATATTCGCACATGAATTTTTTTGATATTTTTTCAAATACTTCTGTTGCTTTTTCACTTAGTTTTTTAGAAAGTGGTAAAACTGCTGCTTTATATGGAGCAATACTTGGGTGTAAATGTAATACTGTTCTTACATCTCCTTCTGCTATTTCTTGTTCTTCATATGCATCGCATAAAACAGTTAAGAATACTCTATCTACACCAACAGCTGGTTCTACACAGTATGGAATGTATTTTTCATTTGTTTCCGGATCTAAATATGTTAAATCTACTTTAGATGCTTCCATATGTCTTTTTAAATCATAATCTGTTCTATCTGCAATTCCCCAAAGTTCTCCCCAACCAAATGGGAATAAATATTCTATATCTGTTGTTCCTTTACTATAGAATGAAAGTTCTTCTTTTGAGTGTTCTCTCATTCTTAAGTTTTCTGCTTTTATTCCTATTCCTATTAACCAATTTTTACAGAATTCTTTCCAGTATTCATACCATTCTAAATCTGTACCTGGTTTGCAGAAAAATTCTAATTCCATTTGTTCAAATTCTCTTGTTCTAAATATGAAGTTACCTGGTGTAATTTCGTTTCTAAATGAACGTCCCATTTGTCCTATTCCCATTGGAAGTTTTCTTCTTGTTGTTCTTTGAACATTTTTAAAGTTTACAAACATTCCTTGTGCTGTTTCTGGTCTTAAATATACTTCTGATTTAGCATCTTCTGTAACTCCCATAAATGTTTTAAACATTAGGTTGAATTTTCTTATATCTGTAAAATTTACTTTTCCACAATTTGGACATTCAATATTGTTATCTTTAATATATTCTACTAATTGCTCATTTGACCAACCATCTAATCCAGAAATATCTTTTCCGTTTTTAAATCCCCATTCTTCTATTAATTTATCTGCTCTATGTCTTGTTTTACAATCTTTACAATCTATTAGTGGATCACTAAATCCTCCAACATGTCCTGTTGTAACCCAAACTTCTGGATTCATGATTATAGCTGCATCTATTCCTACATTATATTTAGATTCATGTATAAATTTTTTCCACCACATATCTTTTATATTTTTCTTCATTTCAGAACCTATTGGTCCGTAATCCCATGAATTAGCAAGTCCTCCATATATTTCTGAACCTGCATATATAAATCCTCTATTTTTACAAAGTGCTACTATTTTATCCATTGATTTGTCTGCCATTAATATTTTCCTCTCTTTCTATTGTATTAGGGTAATTCTTCGAAGAGCGGACGACTGATAGTCGCCCCTACATATATACCACTCTTTTTAATATTTACAATATAGATATTACTTTATCAAAATAAGTTTAAAAAGTCAATATTTAAACTTATCTCAAATAATAATGTTACAGTTTTATTTCAAAGTGTTAACGTTGATATTACGTTTTTGCATTTATGTAACTCTTTTGTAACAATTTTGTAACTTTATTTTTGTTCTGTGGATATTGTGGATAAGTCTGTGAATAATGTTGTTATTAGGTTTTGTAGTTTATTAGTTATACACATGCAAAACACTTATTCTTTCTTTTTTAGTTGTTTTACAGTTATTTACAATAATTATGTGTACAGTATGTTTGTTTGTTATTTTTTATAAAAGCCTTTTGTCTCATACGTTACATCGTTTTTGCTTGTTGGACAAAAAAATGATAGATTATAAAATTTATTTTTTGTATTTAAAATATTAAAAAAATTGTAGGGGCAGATCTTGTGCCTGTCCCTTTTTTAATTCATTGGGGCGGGCACAAGGCCCGCCCCTACAGCTTTATTTAATCTCTAAACACAAATCATTATTATAGAAATTATTTCAATTATTAATATTGCAGGAAACCCTATTACAAATCCAGGTTTCTTTGTTTTATGCCTAAATGTATACATTCCTGCAATTCCTCCAATTCCTCCGCCCAGCAACACTAATGTAAATAATGTAGATTCTTTTATCCTCCATTTTCCCCATTTTGCTCTTTTTTTATCTATATACATTGCTAAAAATGCTATTAAATTTATAAGTAATAAATAAATTAATATGTTTTTTAATGTAAATATATTGTTCATAATATCCCCCTTACCATAATTGTTTTTTATTTTTATATGCATATTTTATAAAAAATGCTAGATATATAATTCCTATTACAAATCCACCTATTACGTCTGTAGCATAATGAACACCCAAATAAATTCTGCTTATTCCTATTAATAGTATTAGAATACTTAAAAATATTATTAACGGATATTTTATTTTTTTATTCTTAATATTCATATATATTAAATATATTAAGAAACCATAAAATCCCATTGCTACCATTGCATGTCCACTAGGAAAGCTATAACCACTCTCTTGTACTAACCTTAATATTTGTGGTCTTGGCCTTGCAATAATAAATTTTATTATTCTATTTAATAGAAACACTAATGTTAAATTTACTGCTATATACTTAGAATCTCTTTTATTCTTTGATAATAAAATCAAACCTATAGTTAAAGTAATTAATGTTACTGCTGACCCTAAAAATGATATAAATATCATAATAGCAGTTGTATTAGAATTCATTAAATTTATAATTAAATTGTATATTGTTTCATCTATTGTATTTATTAAGTTCATAGAAGTTCTCCTTAATTAATGTATTGTACAAACTTTTGTTGGAACATTTGATTTGTAATAATAAGATCTTGTTTGCCATAAATCGCTATTACCTACACATTCTCCTCTTCCATATACATTCTTTGTATTTGTGCAATTAGAATTTGCAAGTAAACCACTTTCGGTGCAAACTTTTGCATAAGAATGATATGGACATGTTTGAATAGGTTCTGTTCCTGGTACAAAAAATTCAGTATATGATGTTCCATAATTTTTACAGCTTCTTGTAGCTAAGAATCCAGATTTTTTACACACTTCTAGCTCTAGAACGTTTTCTGGTTTTGTCTCATAAAAAGTTTTGGCTTCTAACCCTGTATGTACAGCTCTCATTACTCCAGTCCATATTTGACCAGCAGGATTTGTAGCCCATCCACTTACAGTTGCATTATTATCGTATCCATACCATACTGTAGCAGTATAATATGGTGTAAATCCACAAAACCATCTATCGAAATCATCATTTGTTGTACCAGTCTTTGCTCCTACACTCATTCCTTCTATTGTACAATTTGTAGATGTACCGGTTTTAACTGGTTGAGTTAGCACTTCTTTTACAACATATGCTGCTTCTTTAGACATAATTTGTGTTTCTTTATTATTAGCCTCTAATATTATATTTCCGTCTGAATCAACTACTTTTGTATAAAATGTTGGTTTTATATATGCCCCATCATTCGCAATTGCAGAATATGCTCCTGCCATTTCTAAAGGTGTTATTCCCCATGTTAGTCCTCCAAGTGCAAGAGGAGCTAAAGAATTATCTCTTTCTTCATCAAGAGATGTTATTCCTGCCTTTTTTAAAAAAGTCATTGATTCATCTGTTGTTAAAAGGCATAATGCTTTTACCATAGGTATATTTTGTGAATGTGCTATAGCTTCTCTTACTGTAATTAATCCTTTATATGTATAACCATAATTTTTAGGAGTAAACGTTCCATTGTTAAAACTTGTTGGATTATCTTCAAAAACAGTTGCAGCAGTAATTACTCCTTTATCAATTGCTGGTGCAAGTACAGATATTGGTTTCATAGAAGATCCTGTTTGCTTTGTTCCAGATGTTGCTCTATTAAATCCAAATGCCTCAGTTTTTTCATCGAATCCACTACATATAGCAAGAACATGACCTGTATTATGATCCATTAATACCATAGCAGCTTGTGATGTTTGTATATTTCCATTTTGATCATATGCAGTCTGTCTATATTTTTCTTGATTAAACTCTTCTTGCATTTTCGCCTGTAAATCCGGGTTTTGAGTTGTATAAATAGTAAATCCTCCACTAGACAAATATAGTTTAGCTTGTTCATATGTCCAATCATTCAAATTCTGAAGTTCGCCTATTATTTGAATTATTGCTGCATCTGTATGATATGAAAACAACACCTCTGGAAATGCTCCTTGTTTAAAATTCAATCCATTATCTACTTCTTTTAGCGCATCTATATATTCCTGCTGCGAATTTATATTTCCTAATTCATACATTTTTTGTAGAACTGTTCTTGTTCTTGTTTTTATATTTTCCAATACTTGCTTATTATTTTCTATGAATGGGTCATATGAATTTGGGGAATGATTAATTCCTGCTAAAAATGCACATTCTGCTAGACTTAAATTTATCGCATCTTTATCGAAGTAATAATTAGACCCTTTTTGTACTCCATATACTGTATCTCCTAAAAATATTAAATTTAAATATAATTCTAATATTTCTTCTTTAGACATTTCTTGTTCTAAATAATAAGCTCTTGCCATTTCTCTTACTTTTCTTTGCCATGTATCATCTTTTTCTTGTGTTAAATTTTTAACTAATTGTTGCGTTATTGTACTTCCTCCAAAAGGAGAATTTCCTTCGTTTGTAATATAAGTATAAGTAGCTTTAGCTGTCCTTTTTATATCTACTCCTTTGTGTTCGTAAAATCTTTCATCTTCTATTGATATAAATGCTTTTGGTAAATACTCTGGCATTTCACTTAAAGGTATACTTTCTCTATTTTCATCTCCATTTAGAACTCCTAAAGTATTTCCTTGCATATCTTTTATAACTGAGTTTTCATATTTTATAACTAAATCATTTTCACTTAATTTAGCATCTTTAACTATATTGTATAATTCATATGCTACATATCCACCCGCTATCACTAAAAGAAGGAACACGATTAAAAGAGTAATAAAAAATGCTTTTATTACTTTTCTTAATTTAGAATGTCTTTTATACTTTCTATTTTTTCTATGTTTGTTATTTTTGCCTTTTATTTGATATGTCTGTGGTGCTTCTGATTGTATTTGTCCATCTTCCGTTATAAACATTCAACAATTCCTCCATTTTTTCTATTTTATATTATATTACATATTAATTGTTTTTTTCAATACTAACAAAAAAACTATCGAACTAATTTACGATAGTTTTTTAATATTATCTTTCTTCTCTATTGTTTACTACTTTTTCTAAATCTACTCCGTAGAATTCTGCTATTGTTTTTACTTGCTCTTCTGTTGCATTCTTTGTTTTAATTAAATTTATTATCATTCTTCCCATCTTTTCATTTCCTAATGTCTGTACTAAATTAAGCTTTCTTTCTGAAGTTTTTTTCTTTTTCCATCCTTTATTTTTTTCATATTTATCATCAAGTGTCTTTACAATTTTTACTATGTCTTTATCATCTTCATCTTCTATTTCTTCTAATTCTTTTCCTTCATATTTATTAACAATTCTTCTTGCATTACCTAAGTTCATTCCCATTCTTAATTCTTTTTGTTCTTCTGTTTCTACTTCTCCTTCTTTTGCTAATTTCACTCCTTTTATTGTAGTTCTAGGTTTTCTTCGTTTATTATCAGCCCAACATTCTGTTTCTTGTAGTTTTTTTAAAATTCTTTTTCTTGCTTTTCTTCTATCTTTATATGTTTCCTCTAGTTCCCTATATATTTTTACTATTTCTCTATCTTTTTCATCTTCTATTTCTTCCAACTTTTTCCCTTTGTATTTATAAGTAATTCTTCTTGTATTATTTAATACTGTTCCCATTCTTAATTCTTCTTGTTCTTTTGTTTCTTTTTCACCTTTTTTTGCTATTTTTACACCTTTGATTGCACTTCTTGGTTTTCTTCCATTTTTATCAGCCCATTTTTGTATATCTTCTATATTTTCTAAAGTTTGCTCTCTTACTTTTTTATCACTTTGTTTCTCTGTTTCGATTTGTTCTATTCTTGCAAATTCAACAACAGTTCCGTCTTCTTTTTCAAAAATTGTACCTTTTTCTGTTCTTCTAAAACTTTTATAATTATTTTCTCTACAATACTCATCTATAATTTGATTAAGTTGTATCGCATCTATATTATTTTTTCGTGCAATTAATTTATATGTCATTCTTGTGTTTAAAACCATATCTATTATTTTATTTTTTTGTTCTTGTGTTAATAGTTTTGCTCCCATATAAGATTCTCCCTGTTTTTTATTTATCTTTCTTCATGAATATTTGCTATTTTCCCTAAATCTACTCCATAAAAATCTGCTATTGTTTTTACTTGCTCTTCTGTTGCATTCTTTGTTTTAATTAAATTTATTATCATTTTTCCCATCTTTTCGTTTCCTAATTTTTGTACAAATTTAACATTTCTCTTAGCTGGTTTATCCTTTTCTTTTTTTCTTAATTTTTCATAATATGTTTTTAAGTTGTCTTCATAATTTTCATCAATTTCTCTTATTATTCTTACCATTTCTCTATCTGTTTTATCTTTTATTTCTTCTAAATCTTTTCCTTCGTATCCTTTCATAACAAAAGTTCTAATATGATTCAAAGCATGCCCTAACCTTAACTCTTCTTGTTCCTCTGTTTCTTTTTCTCCCTTTTTTACTGTTTTTACCCCTTTTATTTTTTGTCTTGGCTTTCTTCCATTTTCCTCAACCCATTTTTCTATTTCCTGTGTATTTCTTAAACTTCCTTGCCTTTTACTTTCATAATTTTCATCAATTTCTCTTATTATTCTTACTATTTTTCTATCTGTTTTATCTTTTATTTCTTCTAAATCTTTTCCTTCGTATCCTTTCATAACAGAATTTCTAGTATTATTAAAAGCACGCCCTAACCTTAACTCTTCTTGTTCCTCTGTTTCTTTTTTCCTTTTTTTTACTGTTTTTACCCCTTTTATTTTTTGTCTTGGTTTTCTTCCATTTTCCTCAACCCATTTTTGTATTTCCTGTACATTCTTTAAAATTTTTGGTCTTTTTCTTCCATCGGTTTGTTTTCCAAACTCAACTCCATTTTTAGT
Source organism: Clostridia bacterium (assembly GCA_045531335.1). Lineage (GTDB taxonomy): Bacteria > Bacillota > Clostridia > TANB77 > CAG-508 > CAG-452. The sequence goes on along the minus strand of JAZSDU010000007.1, from coordinate 17,514 downwards.
TCTTCTGATTGTTTCATAATTTTTTTCTCTACAATATTCTTCTATTAAATCATATACTTGTTCAAGTGATGTTCCATTAATATCTGCTATTTTTTTATATGTCTTTCTTGTGTTTAAAACCATATCTAATATTTTATTTTTTTGTTCTTCAGATAATATTTTTTTACCCATTCTTTCCTCCTTTAAACTCTTTATATTTTACCACAAAATTATGTAAATTGCAAACAAACACCTTGAATACTACTATCTATTAGTATTCAAGGTGTTTACTTAAAAAAACTATCTTTTTATATTTTTATTTTAAATAAATATTAGGATCAACATTTATATCATCTTTTAAAATTTCAAAATGCAGGTGTGGTTCATCAACTATTTCAAATGAAGCAGAGTTTCCTACTGTTCCTATTGCTTGTCCTTTTTCTACCTTCTCTCCTTCTGTAACAAATTCAGTTATAAGAAGGTTCGAATATATTGTCTTAAACCCATTTACATGTTCTATTACTACAGTTAATCCGTATCTAGGGTCATTTTTAATTGATGCTATTGTTCCTGCTTCTGAAGCCTTAACAACTGTCGTTCTTTCTGCTTTAATATCTATTCCCAAATGAACTATCCACTCTTCTAATGTTTCAGAATATATAAGAGAATCTTTAGCATAATTTCTCATTATTTCTCCTTCTACAGGAATAACAAACTCTGGATCTTTTACTTTTTCAGGTTCTACATTTGTAGTTACAACTTTTTCTTCTTGCTTTTCTTCCTTTATATTCTTTGTTTCTTCTTTTTTGTTTTCAACTTGAGTAGGTTCTTTTGTGTCTTGTTTTTCTTCTATTTCATTTATTGCCTCTTCAATACTTTTACCGATTTCGCTACTTGCTTGTTCTAACTGTTCACCTAAATCTTCTGTTGAGTTCGGAACTAAATCAGCTATTTTTTCTGTTGTTAATGAGCTATAACTGTATTCTTTTAGTTTATTATTATAAACAACAAAAGTTATAATAAAAGTAATAAGTATTACTAATAAAACTCCTCCTGAAATATAAATCAATCTCTTAAGATGGCTATCTTCACGTCTTTCTCTTCTTCCTCTTCTCATCTGTATCCTCCTTATTAATTGTATTCTTTAGTAAAATTATTTCCTTATATTTGGAATTTTATTCATATTATTTGTAAAACTTGTTGTAATTACTAAACATCTGTAATCTGAACACCTGTATAATAATGTTTTATAATATCTTCATATTTTTTTCCTTGTTTAGCCATGCTATCTGCTCCTGTTTGGCTCATTCCAACTCCATGTCCATACCCTATAACAGTAAACTTTATTTTTTCTTCTACATCAATTTCAAATTTTGCCGATTTTAATCCAAATATATTTCTTATCTCAACTCCTGATAAATTTAAGTTTCCTATTTTTATATTTTTTATTCTTCCCCCTTCTGTATATTCTAATATTTCTATCTGATTTTCTAAATTAAAATCAATTATAAAATCGCTATGATATTCTTTAATTTTAGATATAAATTCTTCTTTACTCACAATAAGTTCTGAACTATATTGAGTATATGAATCTTCTCCAGATGTTTGTACTACTTGCAAATATGGATAATTGTTTCCTCCCCAAACCGCTGTTGCAGTTTCAGTTGCGCCTCCACTATTTGAATGAAAAAAAGCATTTATAGGATTTCCTTCATATGTTATTATTTTACCCTTTGTACTATTTACTGCATTTTCAATTTTTGCCCAATTATTTTCTCTATCTTTCTCACTCCATTTGTTAAGTCTTTCTTCTTTAGAAATCCATGCTTGACAACATTTCGAGTCATCACATATATCTGCATTTTCATGTTTACCTTTATTTATTATTTTGTATATAGTATATGTCCTTGCAACTACTGCTTGTGCTTTTAAAGCTTCTTCCTCAAAGCTTGCTGGCATTTCACTGCATACTACTCCTAACAAATATGTATCTAAATCTAATTCTTGAATTTCTCCTGTTGCACTATCTAATAATTTTATTGTCTTATATTGTCCATAATCGTAATTCTCAAAAGGTACTTCTTTCTCTGTTGATATAACTTCTTTTATCTCTTGTTTCTTTGTAAATAAAATAGGTATTAAAAAACATACTAATATCAAACATAGTATATATATAAATATCTTTTTCATATAACACCAAACTTTCTTAATGGCTAAAAAGGGGACTGTCCCCTTTTTGGCTGTTTCAATATTTATATATTCTATTATTAAACTTTTTTTCCTTTGATGAAATTTAGGAGGTTTTGTCCTAAAAAGAATAACAAAAAAACACCCTTGTTAGAGTGTTTTTGTTTAAACAAATATTAGCTAATTCCATATTTCTTTTTGAATTTATCAGCTCTTCCACCTGTTGTATCTTTTCTTAAGTTACCTGTCCAGTATGGATGACATTTAGAACATACGTCTACTTTTAAATCTTTTTTTGTAGATCCAACTTCTAATACATTACCACATGCACATGTAATTGTTGTTGTATTATATTCTGGTTGTATATCTTTTTTCATTATGTATTCACCTCTTCCTTCGCTAATTAAAAAAATCTTTATCTATTTTAACATACTTTTTTTTATTTTGCAAACTTATTTTAAATTTTATTTATCAGATTTAGTTATTGTTTGTATTTTTTGCTTTGCACTATTTATTGCAGCATCAAAAGATATCTTGTTTACTAGCTTAAAAACAACATTCCATAAACAAGCAATAATTAAAATTATTAAACCTATTCTTTTCCATGATTTTGCTAACATTTCTTTTTCTCCTAAAATAAACTTACATAATTAATTATACTATATTTTTTAGTTTTGTCAATATTTATGTGTTTTTTGGTTATACTAATTTTTGGAGGGTTTTATGAAAAAGTTTTTAATAATTTTACTAATTTTATGTTTTTCTTTAACTGGTTGTGGTAAAAATAATACAACAAATAATCAGGAAGAAAACAATAATTATACCGCTTCTAGGATAACTACTACAAATAATATAAATAATAACATTGAAATTAAAAATAATGTAAATACTGAAACTGAAATTGCTTCTTTTTCTACAAAAATATATACTCCAAATGATTCAGCAAGGCAAAATAATATAAAAATCACTTGTTCTGAATTGAACGAAACTATTGTTAAATCTCGGAGAAACTTTTTCATTCTGTGACACTGTAGGAAAAGCAACTCCTGAAAGAGGTTATCAAAAAGCTGATATTTTTGATGAAGATGGGAATGTTATAAAAGGATATGGCGGTGGAAATTGTCAAATAAGTAGTACTCTATATAATGCAGTTTTATCACTACCTTCTATCTCTATTACAGAAAGACATGAACATAGTAAAAAGGTTTATTATGTTCCTGAAGGTAAAGATGCTTCTGTAGCTTATGGTAGTATAGATTTTAAGTTTAAAAATAACTACGATTATGATATTAAAATATATAGTTCTTCTACTACTAATTCAGTGGATATAAAAATTGTTAAACTTTAAAATTTTATTAGTCTAAAAAACTTTCTAAATGCATAGTATTTACTAATACTTATATTTAGGAGGTTTTTTTATGTTTTTTAAAATAAATAAATTTTTAATATATATTTTATTATGTTTAATTCTAGTGCTCTCTACATCATTTCCACTTAAATCATATGCATTTGACGAGGAAAGTGTATATGTTTGGTCAAACAATTCTTCTGTTATAACATCTACTCCTTCTGAAGAAAGTAAAAATAATGAGGAAAATAAAACTTCACGGAAATTTTTTAGGTATAACTTCAGGAAGTGCCATATTAATGGATCAAAAAACTGGAACTATTTTATATGAGTATAATTCTCACGAACAATTAAGACCTGCAAGTGTTACAAAAGTAATGACTATACTATTAATTATGGAAGCTTTAGATAATGGAATTATAAGTTTAGAAGACAGTGTTCCATGCAGTGAAAAAGCGAGTTCAATGGGTGGTTCACAAATTTGGCTTGATACAACAGAAACTCTTACTGTTCATGAAATGCTTAAAGCTATTTGTGTAGTTTCTGCAAATGATTGCTGTGTAGCAATGTCTGAATATATTGCAGGCTCTGAAGAATTGTTTGTAGAACAAATGAATAAACGTGCTAAGGAACTTGGAATGAATGATACCGTTTTTAAAAACTGTCATGGTATAGATGAAGACGATCATATGACTTCAAGTTACGATATCGCACTTATGTCTAGAGAATTAATAACTAAACATCCTAAAATTACTGAATATACAACTATCTGGATGGATAGTTTAAGAAATGGTGAGTCTGAACTCGTAAATACTAATAAAATTATAAGAAATTACGAAGGAGCAACTGGTTTAAAAACTGGCTCTACTTCTGCAGCCTTATTTAACTTATCTGCTACTGCAACACGTGACAATCTTTCTCTAATTGCAGTAATAATGAGAGGTGAAACATCCTCAATTAGGTTTTCAGAAGCTCAAAAACTTTTAGATTATGGATTTAGTAATTATGAATATATAGAATGTTCAAAAAAAGATGATATTCTCAAAACTATTAATGTTGATAAAGGAATTTTACGGAAATGTTGATGTTATTTTTGAATCAGACAGCGGATGTCTTGTTCCAAAAGGCAAATCAAAAAACATCTCATCTAACATTTTAATACCAGACACAGTTTCAGCACCTATATGTAAAGGACAAAAATTAGGTGAAGTAACTTATAGCCTAGATGGAAAAATAATATCTACAGTAAATATAGTTGCAAAAGAAGATGTAAAAAAATTAAATGTTGTTAATATGTCAGCTAGGGTGGTTGAAAATTGGTTTACACTACTTAGATAAATTTTGTTCTCGGAAATTTCAGGACAGTCCCAAAAAGTTTCAACAAGTTGCTACTTTTTAGGGACAGTCCCTAGAAATTTCCTTTTAATCATCCTCTTCCTCTGTTTCATCATATTCAAACTCATATGTGAAATCTTTTTCATTGCCTTCTTTACTTTCTTTCTTTTTATTTTGTTTTAAATTTTCTTCTCTTACTACTTCTTTTATTTGTTCATTATAGTTTTCTTTCATGTTTTTTTTCATTGTTTTATTTAACTTTTCAAATAAATCTGGTACATAGTCTAATAATCTATCTATTGCAGAAGAATGGTTTACTGGTAATAATTTTACAGTTCCCTCTTGTACAACTAGAAATGCCACTGGATTTATGCTAACACCTGCTCCACTTCCTCCTCCAAATGGTAATTTATATTGTACTTCCTCTTCTTTTTCTTTTCTTTTGTATTCATCTATAGTTTCTTCATTAAATTCACTACCCCCTGCTGCAAATCCAAAGCAAACTTTAGATATAGGTATAATTACTATATTGTTGTTTGTTTCTATTGGATCTCCAATAATAGTATTTACATCAACCATATCTTTAATACTAGTCATTGCTGCAGACATAAGCCCTTCTATCGGATGTTCTCTCATCATATTCTACACTCCTTTTCTTATTAATTAACATATATATTACATTTATAATATGTACAATTTTTATATTAATTATACAGCTTAGTTTAACTTTAAGACTTGGTTTATATTCATATATAGGAGTTATCCTATAATTATATTTGTTGTTGTCATATTTTTTCATATTTCTCGCTAAAATCATCGAAATAGCTGATGCAAGTATTGCAACAGAAAAAGCAGTAAATATACTGTCTGCTGTACATAAATCCATATATAGATTCAATTTATCTATCTTTATATCTAATTGTTTAATATATCTTATATTCTCTATTTTAAATATATCTTTTTTGTTTTTTAATATATTTTCTTTTATATTTTTAGTTATATTGAATTTTTTAAAAATTTTGTGTTTTAAAATTCTTGAATTTCTTATTTTCTGAATTTTTGCATTGTCTAATTTAATTCTTAACCATGTTATTTTACCAAATAATCTTAGTCTTACATAAATTAAATAATCTTCTAGTTTTTTATACTCTCTATTACTATTAAACCATAGTCTATTTATTTCTATTTCTAGATTTGACAAACAGAATATTAAAAAAAGAGATATAATTATAAATACTATTGTTAAACCTATAAAAAATAATATCATATTTTTCTCCTACAATTTTAACAATAGTATTCCCAATATATGGATGTATATTCAAAAAAATTGAGCGAAGCAAACTTTTACATCTGCTTCACTCGGGATTAATTAACCCCTGTTGTTCCCTTTTAAATTTTAAAATTTGGGGTCTCCTTCCCACTGAGTCATAATCGAATCTCTTATCTCTTCAGCAGTATTTCCTTTTATGGAAATGTTATTCCCATCAGGAAGTTCAAGGAAAACCTTATCCCCAATTTCTTTTTTTCTTTTTGCTTCTGCAATTTCTTTTGCCAGGTCAAAAACTCCCTGGCCTTCATCAGGCGTTACATACGCCAAAGTTTCAGTTACTATTTTCATTTACCATACCTCCGCATTAAATTTACATTGCTTGGTCTAATAGTATTTTAGGGAACATTAAATAGGGTGTTTAAATAATATCACCATTAACATAAAAAAGCAAGATTAATCTCTTGCTTTCTCAACTGTTATATCTCCAAATATTTTTTCTTGTTCAGTCTTTACTTTGTTTCTTCTTGTTAATTCAAGTAATCCTGTAAATGCTGTAACTGTTTCTAATTTTGTATATTTTTTTGATTTACAAAGTCTGTTAAATACAAATTTTGGTTTTTTCATTAATTCCCTAAATATATCTTTAACTTTACTTGTTACTGTAACCGTTTCAGTAATTGCTATTCTCTCAATGTTTGCAGCATTTACATTTATCTTTTCTTTATTTCTTTGTAATAATTTTTTGTAAGCTTCTTCTAATAGTTCACTAGAATAATTTTCTTCTAGTTCTCTTTTTGGAAGTTCTATTTTATCTGGTAATTTATAAAATCTTTTTGAATATATTTCAAATTGTTCTCTTAACTTTTTACATATTTCTTTATATTTTTTATATTCTATAATTCTATGTATTAATTCCTCTTCTGTGAGTTCCCCTTCATCTTCTACTTGTTTTGGAAGTAAGCTTTTTGATTTTATATATAGTAAAGTGGATGCCATTAAAACAAATTCACTAGTCACATCTAAGTTTAACTCTTTCATTGCATTTATGTATTCTAAATATTGATCTGTTATTTTACTAATATTTACTTCGTGTATATCCATTTTATTTTTATCTACTAAATGACATAGTAAATCAAGTGGACCTTCAAAATTATCTAATCTTATTGCATATTTATTTGTTTCTAATGTCAAAATATTATTCATTGCATTACTCCTCTATTTCTTGCATTGCTATTTTTAAACTATCTTCCATATATCTCTTTTTTCTTAGTCCATTTAAAATTTCTTCTTTTGTATTAGTGTTTATTTTTTTATTTATAATATTTATAGCAGATTTCATTTCATACTCTAATAAAGTTTCTTTGTTAGAACATATGTAATTATCTATTATTTCTTTTCTAATTCCTTTAGAAATTAGTTTGTATTCTAGTTCTTTTATTGATAAATTTTTTAAATTCATGTATTCGTTTATTGCTTTTTCTACATACCTTTTATCATCAATATATCCATTTTCCTTTAAGTCGTCTATTACATCATTTAGCATTTCACCTTCATCTGATATAAATTTTTGTCTTATCTCAGATTCAGTTCTTTTTTTAAATAATATATATTTTAATACTTTTGTTTTAAGTTTGTCAAATTCTTCTAAATAATTCATTTGATTTCTCCTAGAATTTAATATTATTTATTCACAATTACTAATTAAAATACCGTAGGGGCGGACGACTCTGTCCGCCCGATAAATCTATTGTTTTCGGGTCGACAGGGCCGTCGACCCCTACAATTGTTATCGTGAATTTCAGGACAATCCCTAAAAATTCCCTCTATTCTTCTTCATCATCTATCTCTTCATTGTCTCCCAAACTTTTTTCAAATGCTTCTTCAAAATTGTCTCTAACTCTCTTTTCTACTTGTTCCATTATTTTAGGATTATCTTTCAAATATTTTTTAGCATTTTCTCTACCTTGTCCTATTTTTTCTCCATCATAACTAAACCATGAACCACTTTTCTCTATAATATCTAAATTAACAGCCATATCTAAAATGTTACCTTCTTTTGATATTCCTTTTCCATATACAATATCAAATTCTGCCTCTCTAAATGGAGGTGCAACCTTATTTTTTATTATTTTAACTCTAGCTCTATTTCCTACTACTTCTCCATCTTGTTTTATATTTTCTATTTTTCTAATATCTAATCTTACAGAAGAATAAAATTTTAATGCCCTACCACCTGTTGTAGTTTCAGGATTTCCAAACATAACTCCAATTTTTTCTCTTAATTGATTAATAAATATTATAACTGTTTTACTTTTGTTTATAGCACCAGCTAATTTTCTTAATGCTTGTGACATAAGTCTTGCTTGAAGACCCATATGTGAATCTCCCATATCTCCATCTATTTCTGCTTTTGGTACTAATGCTGCAACAGAGTCTACAACTATAACATCTAATGCACCGCTTCTAACTAAACTTTCTGTTATTTCTAGAGCTTGTTCCCCTGTATCTGGTTGAGATACTATTAAGTTGTCTATATCTACTCCCAAATGTTTTGCATATACTGGATCTAATGCATGTTCTGCATCTATAAACGCAGCCTCTCCATTCATTTTTTGCGCTTCTGCTATTATATGTAATGCAAGTGTTGTTTTACCAGAAGATTCTGGCCCAAATATTTCTATAATTCTTCCTCTAGGAACTCCTCCTATTCCAAGTGCTATATCTAATCCTAGAGCTCCTGTAGGAATTGCTTCTATTTCCATTGCTTTATATTCTCCAAGTTTCATTACTGAACCTTTTCCAAATTGTTTTTCGATTTGACTCATTGCTATTTCCAATGCTTTTTTCTTTTCTAAATTTTCATTACTCATCTTTATTTCCTCCTAATTTCGCTTTTGTTGTTCAAACGTATGTTTGCTATTATTATATATGATAGATTTTCTTTGTCAAGGTTTTTTTTATATTTTTTAAAAATTATTGTTTCTGTAATTGTTTAATTATTCTTTAACCTTATACCAACTATCTATATTATAAAATAGGTTATACCAGTTATGTGATAAATCTCCCTTTAAGTTAGAATTAGTTAATACACTTAATTTATTAAAGAGCAAACATATAAAAGGAAGTTCTTCTGCGTATATTTCTTCTATTCTAAAATATTTTTCTTTTAATGTATCTTTATTACTAATATTTTTTACTTCATTTAAAATGTTTCTTATTTCCTCATTTTCAAAATTCGATAAATTATTTTCTCCAAAATATGTTTCTAAATCTGGATTGTTTGATACACTATTTCCTGTTAAAATAATATCAAATTTTTTATTTTTGATATAGTTATTATATATATTATCATTAACTTTTACAATATTAATCTTTATACCAAAATCATCTAACTGCTCTTTAATTTGATTTGCACATTCTACTCTATTTTGATTACTTTCATCTACAACCAAATTAAATTCTAATATTTTATTTCCCTTTCTCCAATTCCCATTATTATATGTCCATCCGTCTTGTATTAGTAAATTTTTAGACTCATTTAAGTTATACTCATATAATTTCTCTTGAGACTTATATAAATAACTACCATACTCTAAAGGAAAATTGCATCTTAAATATTTATTGTTATAAACATTGTAATTAATTAATGTTTTATCAATTGCATGATTAATTGCTTTTCTAACATTTTTATTAACTAGCAAACTATTTTTATTATTAAATACTAAATACTCAAGCTCTCTTCCACTCGAATATGTAACATTATATCCCATCGTTCCTATATATTCTTCATACATAGTATTATTAGTTATTATAAAGTCAACTTCCTTGCTAGAAAAGGCATTATATAATTCTTTCATACTATCTTTCATTAAAATGTTTATATTGTCAATTTTGCTTTTATTTTGCATATCACTTTTTCCTATTTCAATTTTATCATCTTGTATGTTTAAGATTTTATATTCTCCTGTTCCTACTGGAAAATTTGTTATAGAATTAAAATTTTTATCATATGCATGACTTGCAAGTATTGGAAAACACATCATGTATTCAAAAAAAGGAGTTTCCTCTTTTAGTACTATTTTTATAGTATAATCATCTATTTGTACTATTTGTTCTATATTTTTCACATTCTCTTTATAAATTGATTGTATGTCATTATTTATTAAATTCTCGATTGTAAATATAACGTCTCTTGATGAAAATTTAGTTCCATCATGCCAAAAAACATCTTCTTTTAATTTAATTAAATATGTAACATAATTAATTTTTGAAAATTCTTTTGCTAATGAATTACTTATATTAAAATCATAGCTTATTTCTAATAATGAATCAAATATAAGTTTATCAATATATTGGACATCTCTATTATTGCTTAAAATCGGATTTATTGTATCATATTCTATAATTCCTATGTTAAACTCTTTAACCATATTTATTTCTATCTCACTATTTTGTATAGTTATACTTTCTTTTTTTCCGTCTTTATACATTACATATATAGCAAGTCCAATCAAAAAAATAACAAAAATAAAAAATATTTTTTTAAACAAATTATTCTTCAATCTATACCTCCTAACTAACAAAAAGGAGACCAATAACTACTAGCCCCCTTTATTTCATTTATTAAGATGTGTCCCTTTTTAATATTATATCTTATATGGGACTATCTTTAATTATTTTCTTGACTCTATAATCAATTTCATTCCTGTTCTATTTTCGCCTTCTACTTCAACCTCTGCGAATGCTGGTATACACACTAAATCTACTCCTGCTGGAGCAACAAATCCTCTTGCTATTGCTACAGCTTTTACTGCTTGATTTAAAGCTCCTGCACCAATGGCTTGCATTTCTGCCTTATTACTCTCCTTAACTAATCCTGCAATTGCTCCTGCTACTGAATTTGGGTTTGATTTTGATGAAATTTTTAAAACTTCCATTTTTTGCCTCCTAAAATTATTTTTTGTAACTCTATTTTTTGTTTCATTTGTTACTATCTATTTATAATATATTTTATAAATATTGTCTATAATTTTATGGTAAAAAAAGGAAGTTTTCATCGCGTAAAATGTTTGTATTTCGCCAAATATTATAATTTTATTCTATCAATTTTTTCTGCTCGACAAGTTTCGCTATTTAAACTTATAATACATCCATTAAGCATTAATTCTTTGTCATCACTAACTTTATATTTTTCCGGAAGTGTAGTAACGAATCTCTTTATAGAAGCCTCTACTTCCATTCCTATTACTGATTTTTTAGGTCCTGTCATTCCTATATCTGTAATATATGCAGTTCCATTTTCTAGTATTGTTTCATCTGCTGTCGCAACATGTGTATGTGTTCCAAATAAGCATGTTATCTTTCCATCTAGATAATATCCCATTGCTATTTTTTCAGCTGTAGCTTCTGCGTGGAAATCTATAAATATTGCATCTACTTCATTTTTTATTTTATCTACTATTTCATTTGCTATTATAAATGGATTTTCTGATAAAACATTCATACTGGCTCTTCCAATTAAGTTAATAACTGCAATTTTTTTTCCATTGCATTGATATATTCCATATCCATTTCCTAAAACATCTCTTGGATAATTAGCTGGTCTTAATAGTTTTTTATTATCTATAATATTAAATATATCTTTCTTTCCCCAAGTATGATTTCCCATTGTTATAACATCTACTCCAGAAATAATTAAATCTTTAAAAATTTTAGAAGTTATTCCCATACCGTCTGCACTGTTTTCTCCATTTGCTATTACAAAATCTATATTGTTATCTTTTTTCAATTTAGGTAAAACCTCTTTTACTTTATTAACTCCAGATGTTCCCACTATATCACCAATAATTAAAATATTCATTCTAATTTCTCCTTTCTTTTGTCTTTATTATAATACTACAAAATTCATCATTTATCAAATAAATTATTGTTTGTTGGATTAATTTGTTTTTTGGTTTGTAGGGGTCGCCGAGGACGGCGACCCCTACAATGTTTGCAATTAATTTATCCATAAAAATCACAATTTATTATTTATGTTTGTACAAGAATTTTTAACCAGCATTTGTTTATGTTTACTTTTTTATTTTTTTATGGTATAATTCATTTCTAGCGTTGAGTTTTCTCAATGACTTTATTGAAAGGAGTTATGAATATGACTCTGTCTGAACTTGCAATAGCTTCAAAAGCTGAAGGTGTTCTGATTTCCAACGTTTTGAAGAATCTTAAAGTTGAAAATTCTGAAGAGTTCTGTCTGTGCAGAATAGCAAGATATTTAAAATCAATAGATTTTAAAAACGATTCAATTTCAATTTTAGATTCATTGGTTGAAACCTCTGTACCTTTAAAAGATTTTTATCTGCAGTTCTTTGAGAATTCTACTTCTATTAGTAACTTGGAACTCAGAGTATCCTATAAGATTGAAGAATCTTTATAGTTCAAACAAAAAACCGCCACTGAAAAGTGACGGTTTTTTGTTTGATATTTTTTATTTCGCATAATCAATTGCTCTTGTCTCTCTTATTACATTAACTTTTATTTGTCCAGGATATTCCATTTCTGATTCTACTTTTTCTGCAACTTCTCTAGCTAGTATAACCATTTGGCTATCTGATATTCTTTCTGGTTTAACAATTAATCTTACTTCACGTCCAGCTTGTATTGCAAAAGATTTATCTACACCTTCAAAAGAATCTGCTATTTCTTCAAGTTTTTCTAATCTTTTAATGTATGCTTCTAAAGTCTCTCTTCTTGCACCTGGTCTTGATGCTGATATTGCATCAGCTGCTTGAATTAACACAGCTTCCATAGTTTTAGGTTCTACATCTCCATGATGTGCTGCAACTGCATTAATTATTAATTCATTTTCTTTATATTTTTTTAGTACATCTACACCTATTTCTACGTGTGTTCCTTCCATGTCATGATCTAATGCTTTTCCTATATCATGTAATAATCCTGCACGTCTAGCTATTTTTGGATCTAATCCTAACTCGTCTGCCATTATTCTTGCTAAGTTTGAAACTTCTATAGAATGGTTTAAAACATTTTGTCCATAACTTGTTCTATATTTTAACTTACCAATTAATTTAACTAAATCTGGATGTAATCCATGTACTCCTGTTTCTAAAACAGCTCTTTCTCCTTCTTGTTTTATTATGTTTTCTACTTCTTCTTTTGCCTTTTCAACCATTTCTTCAATTTTTGCTGGATGAATTCTTCCATCTTCTATTAGTTTTTCTAGAGCTATTTTTGCAACTTCTCTTCTTAATGGATCAAATCCTGATAATATAACAGCTTCTGGTGTATCATCTATTATTAAATCAATTCCTGTTAATGTTTCTAATGTTTTAATGTTTCTTCCTTCTCTTCCTATAATTCTTCCTTTCATATCATCATTAGGAAGAGCTACAACAGATACTGTTGTTTCTGATGTGTGATCAGCCGCACATTTTGCAATAGCATAACCTACTATTTCTCTTGCATTTTTTGCTGCTTCTTCTTTTGCCTTACTTTCTGCTTCTCTTATTATTAAAGCTTTTTCATCAGAAAGTTTTCGATCTAATTGTTCTAATAACATTACTTTTGCTTCTTCTTTAGATAATCTTGAAATTTCTTCTAATTTTCTTGTTTGTTGTTCATAAACTTCTTCTAAATCTTTAGCTCTGTCTTCATTTTCTTGGAATCTTCTGTCTAGATCCTTTTCTCTACGTTCTAAGCTTTCAGAACGTCTTTCTAAATTTTCTTCTTTTTGTATTATTCTTTTTTCTTGTAGTCCTACTTCACTTCTTCTTTCTTTAATCTCTTTATCTAATTCATTTCTTGATTTTAGAATTTCTTCTTTAGCTTTTAAGATTTCTTCTTTTTTTGCATTTTCAGCCTCTTTTTGAGCATTTGCAAGTATTCTTGTTGCTTCATTTTCGGCTCCTTTTATTTTAGATTCAGCTGTTTTTTTTCTTATTACTATACCTGTTGGTATACAAACAACTGCTGAGATAAGAAAGGTGACTACTGCTATTAATGTTCCACTCATAAACAATGCACCTCTTTCTATTTAATTTTCAATGTTCAGATTAATATATAAACTCTAAATTAATTCTTTTTAGAATATATTTTAATATTTCTGTACTATTATATTTTACATTGATTATTAAAAACTGTCAAGGCAATACGTAAAAATGAATTCAAAATGAATTCATTTTAGTTAATAGTTAATAATTAATAATAAAAGAAAGCTTTTGTTGTTTTATAACAAAAGCTAACCTAAATTATTCACTTTTCATTATTCACTCTTCACTGTAACAAATTATTTAATTAAATAATTTGTTACAAAAGTATCGGTTGTATCTGCTCTCTTTCCAGAACCTTTAAAATAGTATCTAAAATATACTTTGGATCAAATACTAAAGAACGTGGTTTTGTAATTGGATTATCTTGCCTAAATGGAATAAAATATATATTTTTTCTATTTAATAATTTACCAATATTCTCTGCACTTCCGTGAAAGTCCATCATTTGTAGAAATTCCTATAATTAAGGGGTTTTCATTTCTTAAATGTGATTTTGCAGCCATAAGAACTGGTGTATCTGTAATTCCATTAGCCATTTTACCAATAGTATTTCCGTGAACATGGTGCTATTACCATTAAATCAGTTAATCTCTTTGGCCCAATAGGCTCTGCATCTTCTATTGAATGAATAATTTTCTTTCCTGTTATATTTTCTATTTTATCTATAAAATCTTTTGCCTTTCCAAATTTGCTATCAATATTATAACCATTAAATGACATTATTGGTAGAACTTCTGCGCCTTCTTCTATAAGTCTTGATATTTGTGATATTGTTTTTTCAAATGTGCAAAAAGAACCAGTAAAAGCAAAACCGACTTTTTTTCCAACAAGCAACACTAGTTAAAGTCCTCCCCTCTTATGTGTATACAATTATTATATGTTTTTATGTAAGCAAGAGTGATTAAAAATCACAAGAAAAGGACGTGTTTCAAAATGCAGATTCATGCATTTTTAAACCGTCCCTAACTTATTAGTTTTCACTTTAATTGTTTGTATAATTATTGAAATATCCTTGAATAAATACAACTGGTGTTCCTTTATCTCCACTTCCAGATGTTAAGTCACAAAGTGAACCAATTAAATCTGTTAATCTACGTGGTGTTGTTCCTTGTGATTCCATAGATCCAACTAAGTCTGCACCTTTATTTTTTATATAATCTTCTATTGCTGTTCTTAATTCTTCTCCTTTTAAATCAGCAAAATTATTATCTGCAAGATATTTTAATTTTACTTCATTAGGTGTTCCTTCTAATCCTTTAGTATATGCTGGTGAAACAACAGGATCTGCAAGTTCCCATATTTTTCCTACTGGATCTTTGAAAGCTCCATCTCCATAAACCATAACTTCTACTTTTTTACCTGTTCTTTTTAGCATTTCATCTTGAAGTTTTGTAACAAATTCTTCACAGTCACGTGGGAAAAGTTTTATTTTATCTTCAGTTGCTTTATTTGCTCCTAAAAGGCCATATTGATCATTGTATCCGCTACCATTTATTGAACTTGTCATTATATCATCAAGTCCAAGAATTGTGTTTCCACCATTTTCTTTAAGAATTCTTTTTGTTCTTTTTCTTGTATGTATATCACAAACAAGTACATCTTTTGTATAATTAAGAATTGTACGTGGATTATTTGAGAATATTATTTCTACTTCTGCTCCGCTTTCTTTAATTATTTGGCTATAATAATCAACATAGTCAACACCTGTAAATGGATGTTTATTTTCTCCAAATAATTCTCTATATTTTTCAAGTGTTAAAACATCTGTATATGGATTAACATTTTTTTCGTCTAACATATCTAATGAAACAAGATGATTTCCAACTTCATCTGATGGATAGCTAAGCATTAAAACTACTTTTTTAACACCTTTTGCTATACCTCTTAAACAAATAGCAAAACGGTTTCTACTTAATATTGGAAATATAACTCCAACTGTATCTGATTCAAATTTATTTTTCATATCTGTAGCTATATCATCTATTGTAGCATAGTTGCTTTGTGCTCTTGCAACAATAGCCTCAGTAGCAGCAATTATATCTCTTTCACCTATTTCAAATTTTTCTTCTTCTGCAGCAGCAAGAACTGAATCTGCTATAATTTCTACTAAATTATCTCCACTTCTAATTATTGGAGTACGAATTCCTCTTGATATTGTACCAACTGTTTTACTCATATAAAACACCTAACCTTTCCCAAGTTTTAAAAACTTGATTTTTATTAACAAATAAATTATAATGGTAATGCAGTTATAAGTCAAATTACTATTTTTACTACCCGTTATAAGGAGGACTAATATGAATTTTCGTATAGAACAATATAGAATATTTAATGTAGTAGCTAAGTCAGAAAGTTTTTCAAAAGCTGCAAAAGAACTGTTTATGACTCAATCTGCTGTTAGTCAGGCTATAAAGCAATTGGAAATTTCAATAGATATGACTTTATTTAAAAGAACTTCTAAAGGAGTCGAACTTACAGAAGCAGGTAATATTTTATACAAATATACATCTTCAGCAATGGAACTTTTAGAAACTGGTTTACTCAGAGTTGAATCTCTAAAAGCTCTTGATGATGGGGAATTAAAAATTGGTGCAAGTGATACAATTTCAACTCACTTTTTATTACCTCGTTTAGAAATGTTTCACAAATTATATCCTAATATTAAAATAAAAATAATAAACCGTGTAACAAGTGAAACTATAGATCTTTTAAAAAGTGGAAAAATTGATATAGCATTTGGAAATTTACCAATAGAAGATGAAAGCCTTGAAGTTATAGAATGTATGACTGTACATGATACTTTCGTTGCAGGTAATGACTACAAAAAGTATATGAAAAAAGTATTTTCACGAGAAGACATTTCTAATTTACCTTTAATCCTACTTGAAAATAAGTCAAATTCAAGAAAATATGTAGACAAAGTTTTTCTTGAATCAGGTCAAGTACTTACACCTTCTATTGAGCTTGGTGCACATGAACTTTTATTGCAACTTGCAAAAATTAATCTTGGAATATCATGTGTAGTAAGAGAATTCTCAGAGGAATATTTAAAAAACAATTTTGTTTTTGAACTTAAACAAAAAAATCCAATCCCTGAAAGAGCAATTGGATATTGTTATTCTAAATCCCTTCATCTTACACCAACTATGAAAGAATTTATGTCATTTTTAAATTCAGGTTCATTATGCTAAATAAATTTCCTCCGGCATAGCCGGAGGTTTTTCCTTTCCGCCTAAAAGGCTTCTCTACTGGCTCCCACTAAAGTGGCCTTTGCGACTGACTCTTGCAATCGTCAGTCGCTACCCCTTAAAGGGGTCGATATCTTCTAG
>JAZSDU010000005.1:0-15473 GCA_045531335.1 Clostridia bacterium | reverse complement strand
TGTTCAAGTATATTTAATATTAAAAAAATACTTAGAAGAAAAAAATATATACAAAAAAAATAAATATTATAAATCAAAAATACATTATAGATTAGCAAATTTTTTATTGACGACAGAATGGATTTATAATTTGAAAATTACAAGAATATTACTTAAACAAATATTTACAAATAAAAAGCTATTTACAATATTTAAAAAATTAGATGTGTAAGGGGAAGAAAGATATGAATATTACAGTTTTAATGTCAACTATGAAAAAAAACAGCATAGACGAATTAGAATTAAAAAGAAAAAACATAAAAAATTGTATTATTGTAAATCAAACTTCTAAACAGATGGCACCAGAGAAAAAAGATAAATGGTGTATGTTAGCATATGATGAAAAAGGACTATCTAAATCTAGAAATAGGCTTATAGAAAATTGCATAGAAGACACAGATATAGGCATTATTACAGATGATGATGTTAGTTTCGTTGAAGATTATGATAGGATAGTAGAAAAAGCATACCAAGAAATTACTGATGCAGATATTATTGTTTTTAAATCACTAGATGAAAATGGAAAACCTAGAAAAAAATATTTAGATAATAATAAAAAATTAAAAAAATTTGATTTATTAAGTGTATGTTCTATAGAAATAACATTTAAAGTAAATAGTATAAAAAACAAGGTAAGGTTTGACGAAAAATTTGGATTAGCTGCACTATATAAAAGTGGAGAAGAAAATGTATTTCTAGAAGAATGTAGAAGGAAAGGTCTAAAAATATATTTTTATAACAATTTTATAAATGTTCATCCTACTGAGAGTACAGGAACATTAAAATGGGGTAAAAATGATATATACGATAAAGGAGCTTTGTTTAAGAAAATATTTCCAGTAATGAGTTATTTTATAGTTATACCAATTTGCATATTAAAAAAAGAAAACTTAGAAATAGGAATCTTACAGGCAATTAAAACTATGTATAAAGGAATGTATGAATATACTAAAATGGTGAAGAAAAAATGAAAAATATAGCAATATTTCAACAAGACTTGAAAATGGGAGGAATCCAAAAGTCTCTATTAAATTTATTAAATAGAATGGATAGCTATAAAGTAGATTTATACTTATTCAATAAAGAGAATTTTTTTGAGGCAAATATACCATCAAATGTAAATATAATATATTTAAAACCATTTAATAAAATTTATAAATTAATCCCATTTGAAATAATAAAAAAAATAAAAAAAATTAATATTAAAAAAGAATACGATATTGCAATAGATTTTAATGGTTACTCTAATGAATGTGCAATAGGAGCTTTAAATACAAAAAGTAAAAAAACAGTAATATGGTGCCATAATGATATAATAATAAAATACAAAAATGAGTGGAAATATAGAGTCTTATTTAATAATTTTAAAAGTAAATATAAATTTTTTGATACTATTATTAATGTTTCAGAAGGTGCAATGCATTCCTTTGTGGATAAAACTAAAATTGATTGCAAAAAAGTAATATATATTCCAAATTATATAGATACAAAAGAAATTATAAATAAGAGTTTGGAGAATATAGAATTAGAATTAAATGGAAATAAATATAATCTAATAGCAGTAGGGAGAATTTGTAAACAAAAAGGATTCGATATTTTAATAAATTATATGGAAAAGATAATAGAAGAAAATAAGAATATAAATTTATATATAATTGGAGATGGACCAGATAAAGAAAAGATACAAAAAAATATAAATAAGAAAAATCTTCAGAAATATATTTTCTTATTGGGAGGTCAGACTAATCCGTATAAATATATGAGTAAAATGGATGGATTTATATTAACATCTCGATATGAAGGACAAGGTATTGTTGCATTAGAAGCGTTAACATTAGGATTAGATATTTTCGTTACAAAGAACCTACAAAAATATTTACCAGAAATAGAAGTAACAGATAATATAATAGAAGCAGTAGTAAATGCAAAGAAAAAAGAAAAAAGCACTGATGATTTAAATAAATATAATAAAGAAATTGATATGAAAGTTAGTAACTTAATTGAGGGAGATTAAATATGGATGTATCAATAATAATTCCAGCTTATAATGTGGAAAAGTATATTGAACAATGTCTAAAAACAGTTATAGGACAAAAAACAAAATATAGTTACGAAATTATTTGCATAAATGATGGTTCAACAGATAGAACAAGTGATATATTAGAAAAATATCAAAACAATATAAAAATAATAAATACAAACAATAGTGGACCAGGAGCGGCAAGAAATATAGGATTAAAGCATGCTGAAGGTCAATATATAATGTTTGTTGATGGAGATGACTATGTTCTAGAAAATTTTATAGAAAAAATGATGGATGCTATAAAAGAGGAAAATGCAGATGTTGCAATATGTAATTTTTGTAGATTTACTGAGCATAGTAAAATTGAAAAAGTAAATAAAGGTAAATATAAAGTTTATTATAAAAGTAATATTAATGAAGTATTACTTATGGAATTTCATTCTTGCAATAAGATTTTTAAAAAAGAATTAATAGAAAATAATAAATATCCAGAAAATATATATTTTGAAGATGTAGTTGCAATATCTAAATCTATTATAGATGCTAATAAAATTGTAAAAATAGAAGATTATTTGTATTATTATAGAAGAACCAAGGATTCAATTACAAATAATTTAACAGATAGAAACTACGATATAATAGAAGCATTAAAGTTAATATCAGATAAATTTACTGAAAATGGATATGATAAGGAATTAGAATTTTTAAACATAAACAATCTATTAGTAGATTTGGCAATTAAGGTACTAAAGGCAAAAAAAGGTATGCCGGAATATTTGAAAATTATAAATCAAGTTAATGACCAATATCCTAATTGGCATAAAAATAAATATATTAAAAAAACTAGAATTGCTAAAAAAGCGTATTTGTTTTGTTTAAAAAATAGATTTTATAAATTAATAGAAATTTGTTTTAATAGGTGAAGATATGTATATGTTTATCATTTATTCATTAGTTATATTTATTATTTCATGTGGAATAGGAAAACTAGTGACCAAAAAAGAAGAAGGAATTTTAAAAGATATTTTAGCTCCCATAGGATTTGTAATATTTTTTGCAATATTACAATTGGGATATTATCCTATGCAATACTTTCAAGTGAGCTCAAATGTTGTTCACATTTATAATGCAATTGTTACAATTGCAGCATTAATATATGCAATTGCTAAAGTTAAAATAAAAGATTTTAGCTTTTTAAAAAGATATGAATTTTATATATTAATAGTTTTGATTTTTGCTGTAATAAAAGTCTTGCCAGCAAATGAAGCTGGAGATGACTCTTTTTATATGCCTTTAATAATGGAAAATGCACAAACTGAACAAATTAATTCAGTTAATCCGAGAACTGGATGGGATTGGAATGTTGATGAAATATATAAATATCAAGGATATTACTTATTCAACTCATCTATGTACGGTTTACAATCTATGATATGTAATAGTATAGATGATATATTTATAACATTTAGAGCAACAATGACTTTTGTATCTGTGATTATGATGGCCATAATTCTAAGTGCAATAAAAAAAGAGTGGAAAATAAAGGGATTAATAGGTATTGTATTAACAGTCTTCTCAATATTTTTAACTGGTACATTGGAACTAAGTCATGTTTATTGGGGTTCGTTTAATATATTTGTTATAGGAATACCAATATATTTACTTGTTTTTTATAAATATTTAACAGCTAATGACAAGAAATATGCTTATTTATTAGCAATTATAGGATTAGGGTTAAATTCATTAGCTTCAACAAGCTTATTTTTACAAGTATTAATAACATTTTCATTCTTTATATATAGTGTAAGACAGAAACAGTTTAATGTATTAGAATATTTAATAATAATGGCACCTAACTTTTTATATGCAATATTATTCTTAAATAAACTAATTTTATTTATACCAGTAATTATATTATATTGTATTTTTATTTTTTATAAAAAAATTCAAAATATAACAAATAAATTTATAAACAAATATGCATATAAATATTTATTTATAATACCATTTATATTTTTTGTATTAGGAATATTATTAAAATTAGACTTTTCATGGAATATATACCGTTTAAGTAAAGTAATATTAATATTTAATATTACAATGGCATTAGCAATAACATATTTAGATATAAAAACAAAGCAAATAGGACCATTAGAATTTGCATTCGTAATGTTTGTATTATTCTTTTTTAATCCGTTAGTAGCACCTTTTGTATCAAAATATTTTACTTCAGAGGTTGTGTATTATAGATTATTCTATATTACTAAAAATCCTGTTATGATTATTTTAATTTTTTATAGAGTCTATTTGTATATAAAAGATAAAAATAAAATATTAGAAAAAATATATATAATGGGAATATGTGTTTTGCTTTTAAGGTATGCATATATAATAGCAGGAAACACATTTCTTGAGCCTTCCTATTATAATAAATATAATTATGTATTGAGACAAGATCAAGACTCTAGAGATTTAGGAAAGTTTTTAAAGGAGAATGAAGATAAATATGGTGGAAAGAATATTGTATCCATATATTTTTCACCAAGACAATATTCACTAAATTATTATTTAAATAATTATAGATATCCAAATGATACAAAATATATTAACGAAGAAAAAGATGCATTTATTACATTTTTATATTATAATGATGATGCAACTAAAGAAGATATGTATGCTTTTAAAAATAAAATGATAAAAGAATCAACTAAATTAGTAATAACGTATAAAAACGAAACAAAAAAAATAGATGAATTAGTAGATTTTGAATTTGAAAAAATATATGAAAATTCAACTTATACGGTATATTATTTTAATTATGATAATAATTAATAAAATATTTTGACAGCTGTAAATAGGAATGATATAAGGAGTGTAGTTTATGGATAAGAAAAAAATAGCAATTTTAATACCATGTTACAATGAAGAAAAAACAATAAAGAAAGTAGTAGAAGATTATAAAAAAGAGTTACCAGAAGCAGACATATATGTTTATGACAATAATTCTACAGATAGGACAAGCCAAATAGCAATGGAAACGGGAGCTATAGTTAGATATGAATATAAGCAGGGGAAAGGCAATGTTATTAGATCTATGTTTAGAGAAATTGAAGCAGATGCATATCTAATGATAGATGGAGATGATACATATCCTGCAGAAAATGCAAAAGAAATGTGTGATTTGGTTTTAGAAGGTAAAGCAGATATGGTAGTAGGGGATAGACTATCAAGCACATATTTTACGGAAAATAAAAGGCCTTTTCACAATTTCGGAAATAAAATGGTTAGATATATGATTAATAAAATATTTAATAATGATATAAAAGATATTATGACTGGTTATAGGGCATTTAGTTATGACTTTGTAAAAGGTTTTCCGGTTTTATCAAAAGGCTTTGAGATTGAAACAGAAATGACAATTCATGCAGTTGATAAAAATTTTAAAATTGTAGAAATTCCGGTAACTTACCGTGACAGACCAGAAGGAAGTGAATCTAAGCTTAATACATATAAAGATGGATTAAAAGTTATAAAAACAATAATTACTTTATTTAAAGAGTATAAACCAAGTTACTTTTTTAATGTATTAGCTAGTGTAATTTTAATTTTAGCAGCAATATTAGGTGTGCCAGTTATAAGTGAATTCATAAACACAGGGTTAGTACCGAGATTTCCTACTTTAATAGTATCATCTATACTTATAGTTATATCGTTATTATTATACATTACTGGAATAATATTACAGGTTATTGTAAAAAAACACAGACAATTATATGAATTGATGATGAATCAAATAAAAATTATGAGAAATAGTAAGGTGAAATAATGAAAAATATAAAAAAAATTATAAATATAGGTTTAATATTGGTGTTAGGTATTATATTAGGTTTTACTTTGATAGTATTAACTTATTTGTTACCAACAAATAGAATTAAAGAAAATGTAGAAGAATCAATTTATACATTTTATAAAGAGAAAGTGTATTATGCAGTAGTGGATAGATATCCATCTACTCAATTGGATAATTATACAGATGCAATTATGTTATCAAATGCTATCTATGATGGAAGTGAAAGTACTATAAATAAAGCAGTACAAGTATATAGATATGTCAATAATTCAGGAGGAAATCCTGCAAATCAATTAGTAGAATTTTATAGTGATAAAGATTTTGAATGGAGCACAGATGAATACTCTCGTTATTGGCATGGGTATCTAGCATTTTTGAAACCAGCTTTATTAGTTTTTAACTATTCAGATATTAGAATGATTAATCAAATTGTGCAGACCCTATTGTTAGTTTGGATTATTTATTTATTAGTTAAAAGAAATTTTAAAGAAGAGATTTTACCTTTTATGACAGCTATATTAAGTATAATACCAGGGGCAATAGCATTATCATTACAGTTTTCAACTACAATATATATTTCTTTGATATCAGTAATATTAATATTGCTTTTCCATGAAAAGTTACAGAATAAATATATTTATTTCTTTTTGATTTTAGGTATGGTTACTAGCTTTATAGACTTTTTGACATGCCCAATTCTAACTTTGGGAATACCGATGTTGCAAATAGTTATTTTAAATAAAAATGACTGGAAGAAAGATATTAAAGATATTATAATTCTCAGCATTATGTGGGGAATTGGATATGCAGGGATGTGGATAGGAAAGTGGATAATAAGTAGCATTGTATTACAAGAAAATTTGATAGATAGTGCTCTTAAAACGATAGCTCAAAGAACTGCAGATGAAAGTGCAGAAGGAAATTTTACAAAATTAGATGTATTAAGACGTAATTTGAAAATGATTATAACTGTACCTAATATTTTAATGGTTGTATTAAATTTTATATATATTACATATAAAGCAATTAAAGAAAAAATATGGAAGAGAAAAAATCAATATTTAAAAGCTATACCATTCTGTATAATAGCTATGATGCCATTTGCATGGGATGTTTTTGCAAGTAATCATTCATTTATGCATTATTGGTTTACTTATAGAAACTTGGCAGTTACAATTTTTGCAATTTTATCGGGATTCACAGTAGTTTTATTAAAGAATGAAATGGAGAAACAGTAAGTATGAAAAAAGTATTATTCATCGCAAGTACAGGCGGGCATCTAAACGAATTAATGCAACTAGAACCAATGTTCAATAAATATGACTATCACTTGATTACAGAAAAAGATGAGACTACTAGCAATTTAAAAAACGAATATAAAGAAAAAATAAGTTATTTAAAATACGGAACAAGAAGCAAGCTGTTTTCATATATATTTATATTTATTTTTAATATAATAAAAAGCATATATTTGTATATTAAAATAAGGCCTAAATATATAATAACAACAGGTACACATACAGCAGTCCCAATTTGTTATATTTCTAAAATGTTTGGTACGAAAATAATATTTATAGAAACCCTTGCAAATAGAAAGTCTAGGACACTATCTGGAAGGATGATATATCCTATATCCAATTTATTTATTGTGCAATGGGAAGAAATGTTGAAAATTTATCCTAAAGCAATATATGGAGGAATGATTTATTAATTAACTTGGTCAAAACCAAGTCAAACTGCAAAAGAAAAAGAGGGGCGTTTAGGGGCCCCTTTTTTGAATACAATAAAAAGGGGCAAAAATAGCAAATAGTTGCGAAAAAGCTATATACAAATATAAAAGGAGGACTAAAAATGAATAAGGTAAAAAGAAATTCTGGTATTGAATTGTTAAGAATTGTGTGTATGTTAATGATATTAGTTTTACATTATTGTAGCAAAGGTGGATTTATATCTCTACAAGTATTTAAATCTGGACTTTCGGAAATGTCTTGGGTTGCTAGAGCTTTTTCGATTGTAGCTGTAAATTGTTTTGTTTTAACAACTGGATATTTTTCTATAAAATCAAAATGTGATTATAAAAAAGTATTAAAAATTTGGGGGCAGACAATTTTTTATAGTATAACAATTTTTCTTGTGTTTAAAATTTTTTTAAATACGGATTTATCTTTAAAAGAATCATTACCATATTTCTTTCCAATAATGTTAAAAACATATTGGTTTATATCTATATACATAATTTTATATTTGTTAGCGCCATATATAAATATATCTATAAATAATATTGATAAAAAATTATTCAAAAAATTATTAATTATTTTGTTGACAATAACCTCTTTGTCATCAATTTTTAACGGATTTAAGTTGGAAACAATAGATAAATCTAATGGATATGGAATTTTATGGTTTGTTACATTATATTGTATTGGAGCATATATAAGATTATATGGTAAAGAGAAATATAATATTAGCATGTGTTTAGTAAAGTATATAATTATTTCTTTGTTGATTTATTGTTCTAGGATTTTGTTATGGCGTTTATCCGAAAAAGGAATTTTTAGTAATGATATAAATTATGATATGTTTTATACTTATAATTCAATAACTGTGGCAATTTCAAGCATATATTTATTCTTGTTTTTTAAAAATATTAAAGTAAGATTATTTGAAAAAGTTGTTTTAAAAATTGCACCTTTAACTTTGGGGGTATATATAATACATGAAACTCCTATAATAAGAAACATACTATATACAGATATATTACATACAAATTGTATTCATAGCATTAAATGGTTTGTTGTAAGTTTGCCGGTGTCATGTTTTGCGATATCTATAGTTTGTTGTGGAATAGAGTTTATACGTACTAAAATTTTTGAATTTATTTTATATATAAAAAATAAAATTAAAGAAGAAAAGCTAATGGTTGGTAAATAAGTTTGCATTGTAGCTTTTAAATATTATGATATTTTCCGTTAAGCTATTTTCATTTTATAAAAAATGGTATAAAATGAATAAGAAAAAGAAAATATTATAAAAGACTAAAAAGGAATGGTTTATTAATGATATTAGTATTATTAGGGACTCAAAATAATAGTTTTATAAGATTGTTAAAAGAAGTAGAAAAATGCATAGACAGTGGAATTATTAAAGAAGATGTTGTTGCACAAATAGGAAATACAGATTATAGTACAGAGAAAATGTTAATTAAGAAATTTTATTCTCAACAAGAAATAGAAGAACTTATAGATAAAGCAAATCTTATTATAGCCCATGGAGGAGTAGGTTCAATTATAACTTGCATAAAAAGGAATAAAAAAGTAATTGCTGTACCTAGATTAAAAAAATATAAAGAACATGTTAATGATCATCAACTTCAGATAGTAGAGTCTTTAAGCCAGGATGGATATATAATAGGACTTAAGGAGCTAGAAGAATTGGATAAAGCAATAAAAAATATAGAAAATTTCAAACCAAAAGAATTTATAAGCAATACAATTAACATGATAAATAAAATAGTCGAATATATAAATTAAAATATATAAATAAATATGGAATAGGAGAGATATATATGAAAAGAGTATTAACATATGGAACATTTGATTTATTACATTATGGACATATCAGATTATTAAAAAGAGCCAAAGAATTAGGAGATTATTTAGTTGTAGCATTATCTACAGATGAATTCAATGAAATTAAAGGTAAAAAAGCATATCATGATTATGAAACAAGAAAGAAAATGCTTGAAGCAATTAGATATGTGGATTTAGTAATTCCCGAAAAAAATTGGGAGCAAAAAATAGATGACATTAAGGAATATAAAATAGATGTAACAGTTATGCGGAGGAGACTGGGCTGGAAGTGATAAATTTGAATATTTATCAGAGTACTGCGAATTAATATATTTAGATAGAACAGAAGGAATATCGACTAGTAAAATAAAAAATGATTTAGGATTACAAGAACCAGTTAACGGACAAAGTCAAATACCAGAAACAGGTGCTAGAAAAATATAATAAAAATATAAAATAGAAGAATTAATATGTTCTTCTATTTTTTATTTACTAAAATCCAAATTTATTTACGGAAAGGGTATTTTCATTTATTAAAAAATGTTATAAAATAGATAAGAATGAAATAAGTATTAATAAATTATTAAAGTAATGGTGATAAAAATTGGAAATTATATTAAACAATAAAAAAATAAACTATGAAGTAGAAGGGGAAGGAAAACCAGTAATATTATTACATGGTTGGCTAGCATCTTTAGAAACAATGAGACCTTTACAAAAACATTTATCTAATTGGTTTAAAGTATATAATGTAGATGTAATTGGATTTGGCAAAAGTGAGTTGCCTGACAAACCATTAAATACAAATGATTTTGGAGACTTCTTATCAGAATTTATTAACAAGTTGAAAATAGAAAATCCAATACTCATAGGACATTCAAATGGAGGAAGAACAATTTTAAATTATGCAGGAAGAAATTTAGGAAAGATTAATAAAATAGTATTAATAGATAGTGCAGGAATTAAACCTAAAAGAAAACCAAGTTACTATTTTAAAGTATACACATTTAAAACAGTAAAAAATATAGTAAAAATTCTACCTAAAAAGTTTGAGAAATTAAGAGAAAAGGCTTTAAGTAAATTTGGATCAGCGGATTATAAAGCTTCACCAGAAATTTTAAGAAAAACTATGAATATTATATTAAATGAAGACCAAAGAAAAATTATGCCAAATATAAATGCACCAACATTAATGATTTGGGGGGACAAAGATACAGCAACTCCTTTAGAGGATGCAAAAAAAATAGAAAAATTAATTCCTAATAGTGGAATTGCGGTGTTAGAAGGAGCAGGACATTTTTCATATCTAGAAAGATTAAATCAATGCTTATTAATATTAGATGAATTTTTAAAAAACGATAAAAAATAGGAGGCAAAAAATGAGTAATTATATATTACTTAACGTATTTATTATATTTTCATATATATATTTATTACATAAATCTAAACATGCATATCATATGTTACAATTAGAATCATATAAAAATGAAAGATATATTAAATGGGTAAAAAATAATAAAACAATAAAAATAAAAGAATTAATTTTAATAATTCCTAGTATAATATTATTTTTTAATTTCAAATTAGGTTTAATAATTAATATAATTTGGGCATTAATTTTAATATTATTTAAAACTAAATATACAGAAAAAAAACCATTAGTTGTAACAGCTAGAATAAAAAGAATGTATATAACCGAAATATTAATATTAATTTTGCTAGGTGCATTAATAAATGCATATAACAGCATATATTTTATAATTCTATTAAATATTTTAACTATATTTTCATATATATTTATTTTATTTATAAATATTATAAATTCACCAATAGAAAAAAGTGTACAATTAAAATATTATAAAGGAGCTAAAAGAAAATTAAAATCAAATCAGAATTTAAAAGTAATTGGAATTACTGGTAGTTACGGAAAAACAAGTACAAAATATATAGTTGGAACTATATTATCACAAAAATATAATACATTAATAACTCCAGAAAGCTATAACACAACAATGGGTGTTGTAAGAACAATAAATGAAAAATTAGATAATACTCATCAAGTGTTTGTATGCGAAATGGGAGCAAAAAACATAGGTGATATAAAAGAAATATGTGAGTTAGTAAATCCTCAATATGGAATATTAACAGCAATAGGACCACAACATTTAGAAACATTTAAAACTCTTGAGAATGTAAGAAAAACAAAAATGGAATTAATAGATAGTTTGCCTAAAGATGGAAAATCATTTGTTAATTTTGAAGATGAAAATATAAAAGAAATAAAATTCAATGAAAATAATATAACATTTGGATTAAATGAAAAATGTGATTATTATGCAACAGATATAGAAATCAATGAATTCGGAGCTAATTTTAATATACATATGAGAGAAAATAAAATAATTAATGTAAAAACAAAATTACTTGGAGTTCATAACATAGTAAATATTGTTGGAGCTGTAGCAATCTGTGATGAATTAGGATTAAGCAAAGAAGAAATAATAGCAGGAATTAGATTTTTAAAACCAGTTACACATAGATTAGAATTAAAAAGAAATCCAAATGGTTCAATAATAATAGATGACGCATATAATTCTAATGTAAAAGGTGCAAAAATGGCTTTAGATGTACTTGCGAATTTTAAAAATAGAAAGAGAGTATTAATTACACCAGGAATTGTTGATTTAGGAGAAAAGGCAGAAGAGTATAACAAAAATTTAGGAAAGCAAGCGGCTAAATCTTGTGATTTTATAATCTTGGTAGGAGAAAAACAGGCAAAGCCAATACTTGATGGAATTTTAGAAGAAGAGTATAATAAAGAAGATTTATATGTAGCAAAAGATATAACAGAAGCAATAAATAAAATGAATGAAATAATGGATTCAAATACAGTTGTTTTATTTGAAAATGATTTACCAGATAATTATTTATAAGGAAGGAATTGATATATATGAAAATTAAATTAGGAGTTTTTTTTGGAGGAAAGTCAGTAGAACATGAAATTGCAATAATTACTGCAAATCAAGCAATGACTAGCTTAAATAAGGAAAAATATGAAATAATTCCAATATATATTAGTAAAAATGGAAAAATGTACACAGGAGAAAAATTATTTGATTTAAAAGAGTATAGAGACTTAGATAAATTAATTAAATCTTGTGAAGAAGTAGTATGTGTTAATGATGGGAACAAAGCAAAAGTTTTAAGAGTTAATAGTAGAATACTATCTAAAAATGTTTTAAATACAATAGAAGTAGCATTTCCAATAATGCATGGAACTAATGGAGAAGATGGATCAATACAAGGATTTTTAGAAATTTTAGGAGTTCCATATATAGGTCCAGATGTACTTGCATCAAGTATAGGAATGGACAAAATAATGATGAGAAGACTTTTAAAAGAACAAGGTATACCATCATTAGACTATGTTGCATTTTATTCATTAGATTATATAAAAGATGAAAATAAATACATAAAAGAAATTGAAGAAAAATTAACATATCCTGTAATAGTAAAAGCAGGAAATTTAGGTTCTAGTGTAGGAATTAAAAAAGCAAAAGATAGAGAAGGTTTAGCAGAAGCAATTGAATTTGCAATGGAATTTTCAGATAGAGTAATGGTAGAAAATGCAATTGTAAAATTAAAAGAAATAAATTGTTCTGTAATGGGAGATATGATAGATGCGGTGCCTTCTACATGTGAAGAACCAATAGGTAGTGATGAAATATTAAGTTATACAGATAAATATGTAGGAAATAATAAAACTAAAGGTGGAAGTAAAAGCCAAGGAATGGCAACACTTCAAAGAAAAGTTCCTGCAGATATATCAGAAGAAATGACTAAAAAAATTCAGGATATTGCAGTGAAAACATTTAAAATACTTGGATGTAATGGTGTGTCAAGAATTGATTTTATGATTGATTTAGAAAATAACAATGTATATGTAAATGAAATAAACACTATTCCAGGAGCATTATCTTTCTATTTATGGGAAGCTACAGGGAAAACGTTTGAAAAAGAATTAGATGAATTAGTTGAACTAGCATTTAAAAGAAATAGAGAAAGACAAAATAGAACATATTCATATGATCAAAACATATTAGCATTAGGAAATGGTGTAAAAGGAGCAAAAGGGGCAAAATAATAGATGAAATTATTTGAAATAGTGGATAAAAAATATATTAAACCAATAACAAAATATTCAGAAAAATTAGAAGGTTGGGGAAATATAAAAATTGAGGAAAATGGCGAAGAATTAGTATCATTAAAAGAAACAAACGAAAAAATAATAGTTAAACCGGAGTATTATATAAATGGAATAGCTGGAGCCGAAAATGATTGTAAAGTAAGAAGTACAATAGCAAATAAGTTGATAAATATAGCTAACAAATTACCAAGTGGGTTTAAATTATTAGTTTGGGATTCTTTTAGAACTGTAGAAACTCAAAAAGCTCTTTTCGATTCATATTATAATGAATTTGAAAAAACTACTAATTTAAAAGGACAAGATTTAATAGAACATACTAAAAAGTTTGTATCATTACCATCGATAAATAAAGAAAAACCATCACCTCATAATACAGGTGCAGCAATAGATTTGACAATATGCGATTACAATGGAAATCCAATTGATTTAGGTACATATTTTGATGATTTTAGTGAAAAAGCATATACAAGATTTTATGAAGAAAAACTTGAAAACGGTGAAAAGTTAACGAAAGAAGAAGAGAAAATTTTATTAAATAGAAGAATATTGTGTAATTTATTTGAAGAAGAAGGATTTATAAATTATCCTTATGAAATATGGCATAAAAGTTTTGGAGACCAGATGGCATGTAAGCTTTTAAATTTGGAAAAAGCGATATATACAGGAATAGAAGCCAAATAAAATATAATTAAGTATAAATGGGCAACTAAAAGTTGCCCCATATTTAAATTAAAAGGAATGATTAATATGAATTTAACTGAAATACAAGAGTATATAAAAAATAAATTATCAGAGAAAAGATATTATCATAGCAAATGTGTAATGGAGCGCTCAAAAGAACTTGCTATAAAATTTGGAGCAGATGTGGAAATAGCAGAAAAAATAGGTATAGCGCATGATGTTGCAAAAGAAATGACAGAAGAAGAAAAATTAAAATATGTGGAAGAAAATAATATAAAAATAGATGATACAGAAAAAGAAAATACTGGACTTTTGCATGCAAAAATAGGAAAGGATATATCTATAAAAGAATTTGGATTTTCTGAAAGTATGGGTAAAGCTATTGAAAACCACACTACTGGAAATAAAGATATGGACATATATTCTAAAATATTATTTATTGCAGATAGGACAAGCAAAGACAGAAATTTTGAAGATTTAGAATATTTAAATAAATTAGTAGATAAAGGAATAGATGAAACAGTTTTATATATTTTAGATAAAAAAATAAAATTACAAATAGAAAAGGGAGCATCTATACATATTAATGGAATAATAGCAAGAAATTTTTTATTAAATAATAAAGGGTAGAGTACATAAAAACTGACATCACTAATTGTTGAGTAGGGACATTGCTCTCCAGCAATGAGAGCCTTCGCAAGCTAAGCTTTGTCCCTATACATTAGAAAGGAGAAAATTTATGAGATTTATACATATGGCAGACATACACTTTGATAGTCCTTTTAGAGTATTAACAGATAAGAGAGATTTTGGAACTAAAAGAAGATTAGAACAAAGAGAAGCATTTAGAAGAGCAATTGAATATATATCAAAAGAAGAAATCCCCTACTTATTTATTGCAGGGGATTTATATGACCAAAACTACATAAGAGAAAGTACAATAGAATTTATTAATAATTTATTTAAAACAATACCTAATACAAAAATATTTATTTCTCCAGGAAATCACGATCCATTTTTAAAAAATTCTTTTTACAATACTTTTAAATGGAATGATAATGTAACAATATTCAACGAAGAAATAAAAAGAATAGAATTAGAAGA
>JAZSDU010000032.1:0-45346 GCA_045531335.1 Clostridia bacterium | reverse complement strand
ATTAAAAATAAAAAAATCACTTTTTTATTTATTTTTAGTACTGTCATTATTTTATAAACCATGAATAAAATTAAAGAATTTAATATTATTGCTAATAGCCTCATTACTATCAATTCATTGGCAATAACTTTTAAAAAGAAGGCACATATTATTGGTAATAAAGGCATTTGTATCATATTAAAATCTTTATATGGTAATCTACCTTCTGCAATATTTTTTGCAAAATTGTAATTCCATAATTCATCTAAATTTCCTAAAGGTTTTACTAATATTGCAGACATTATTAAAATAACGATTGATATAAATACAACAATGTCTATAACTAAATCTTTATTTGTAGCTTTACCTTTCAAAGTTTTTTCCCCTATTCTACATTTATTTTTTTATCTATTATATATTCCGGTCTATTTTTTGTATCATCATAAATTCTTGCAATGTATTCTGACATCATCCAAATTGATACCAATTGAACACCTGCAAAAAATGTAATTGCAACCATTATTGACGTCCAACCTGAAGTTAAGTCATTCCAATTAAATATATATGATAACAAAGCATATATTAATATCACAAATGATACAAATATTGATATAATACCTATTCCTCCAATTATTTTTAAAGGTTTTGTAGAAAAACTAATTATTCCATCTGATGCAAGTTTCAACATTTTCTTTAAAGGATACTTTGTTTTACCTGCAAATCTTTCTTGTCTTTCATATTCAATTGGTATTTGTTTAAATCCTACCCAGCTAAATAATCCTCTTAAAAATTTATTGTGTTCTGGCATAGAATTTATAACATCTATAACTTTTTTATCAGCTAATCTAAAATCTCCCGTATCTCTTGGAATTTCTACATCAGATAATCCATTTAATATTTTGTAAAACATCTTTGCTGTTATAAGTTTAAATTTAGATTCTCCTTTTCTTGCTTTTCTCTTTGCATATATAACTTCATTACCATCTTCCCAAAGTTTTATCATATCAACTAATAGTTCTGGTGGATCTTGCATATCGCTATCTATTATAAGTGAGCAATCTCCTGTTACAAATTTTAATCCAGCAGTCACAGCCGCTTGATGTCCAAAGTTTCTTGAAAAAGATATTACTTTTACATTTTTATCTTTTTCTGCTATTTCTTCTAACATTTCTAATGTTTTATCTTTACTTCCGTCATTTACAAAAATGATTTCATGCTCGAAATTCTCTAAACTTGTTAATACATTTTTTGTTCTAATATAACATTCTTGAACTACTTCTTCTTCATAATACATTGGTACTACAACTGATATTTTTTTCATTTAAATTCCTCAACTTTCTCTACTGTTTTTTCTACACTATCCTGTTTATTAGTTAACTTTAAAAATATATCTTTAGAAAGTATTACTAATATAATAGCATTTATTAGTGCTACAAATTCAATTGGTAAGCTTTTTGTAGCATATAAATATTCTATATATACATATAAAGAAACAAAATTAATTATAATCGGAATATATACTTTCTTACGATTAACTATAAAATATATAATTGATAATACATCTGCCATATATAAATATCTATCATGCATACTAGGCAATAAAAAAGTACATAACATTACTGACCACAAAGATAATTCTATAATCATTTTTCTATCAATTTTTATTTCTTTATATAATATAATTATAGCTGTTATCGCCAGTATACACAAAGTAAATAGTGTTCCATAATTAGAAAATGCTATATCTGGGATCCCAATAAGATTGCTTTCTCCAATAGTATCTATTAGTAAAGCATATATATTAGGAAAATTCATTGATGCATACCCTATATAATTACTAGTTTGATTAATATATATATTTAAGCAATTCATTACCGATCTTCCCACTATTATTGCAGGCAAACACATAACAAAATTGACAATTGGTATTATAAAAAAATAATATATTGGAAACTTTCTGTTGCTTATATACATTAATATATATATAGGTAATATGAATATAGCTTGTAATTTAAAAGCAAATGCTATTCCTAAAAATATAAAGGCTTTAAAATATTTTTCCTTTAAAATATATAATAAAGAAATTAATATAAATGCTGTATATATAGAATCGCATTGTGCCCAAGCTGACGAGTTAAGTACTACAGATGGTAAAATCACTATAATTGAATATGTTAATAATGCATATAAATGTTTATTTTTATTACTTTTTAACAACTCATAAATAATCACCATTGAAACTATAGCAACAATATAATCAAATCCTATTGAAACTAATTTTATTAATATTAGTGGACTTTTAGGTATATATGATAAAATTGCCATAATTAACAAATATGGAATATTATAATCTCCTATCTCATATTTTAATCCTAAGATTCCTCCATTATCTTTTAATTGATTAAACCAATCTAATAAAAAATTATTAAAATCTTGTGATTCATAGTTCAAAAAATTAATTCTTGATTTTAATGATATTACAGTTATTACAAAAAATAAAATTTCCAAACAATGCTTTTTTATAAATCTGAAAAACAAATTATCTATTTCGTTTAATTTTAACATTATAAAATCCTTTCATTTTGGTTTAATTTGCCTTAACTTTCCATATCTAATCCTAAATGTTTATATGCATTTGGAGTAGCAATTCTACCTCTTGGTGTTCTTGATAAGAATCCCATTTGTAATAAATATGGTTCATAAACATCTTCTATAGTTTCAGTTTCTTCTCCTATAGTTGAACTAAGTGTTTCAATTCCTACAGGCCCACCTGAATAACTTAATATTATAGTTTTTAATATTTTTCTATCAATATTATCTAATCCTAATTCATCTATTTCTAACTTCTCTAGAGCTATTTTAGCAATTTCTTCTGTAATGGTTCCATCACCTAAAACAGCTGCGTAATCTCTAACCCTTTTTAATAATCTATTTGCTATTCTTGGAGTTCCTCTAGAACGTCTTGCTATTTCCATAGAACCTTTTCCATCAATATCAACTCCTAAAATTTTAGCTGACCTTGTAACAATTGTATCTAATTGTTCTGCATCATAAAGTTCTAATCTATGCATTATTCCAAATCTATCTCTAAGTGGTGTTGTAAGAGAACCAGCTCTTGTTGTTGCTCCAATCAAAGTAAATTTAGGTAAGTCTAATCTAATTGATCTTGCACTAGGTCCCTTACCTATAATTATATCTAAGTTATAATCTTCTAAAGCAGGATAAAGAATCTCTTCAACACTTCTGTTTAGTCTGTGTATTTCATCTATAAACAGAATATCATTTGGTGATAAATTTGTTAAAAGCGCTGCCAAATCTCCTGGTTTTTCTATTGCCGGACCTGATGTTATTCTTATGTTAGTATTCATCTCTGTAGATATAATGCTTGCAAGAGTTGTTTTACCAAGTCCTGGAGGTCCATATAGTAAAATATGGTCTAGTGGTTCATTTCTCTTTTTTGCAGCTTCTATATATATCTTCATATTTTCTTTAACTTTAGTTTGTCCAATGTATTCATTTAATGTTTTTGGTCTTAATGAAATTTCTGCAAATTCTTCTGATTCATTTTGCAAATTTGGAATTAATAAATTTTCGTCCATTTTTGTCCATTTCTCCTTTATATAATACGTTTAAATTATATATTTAAATATAAAAAAAAGCAATATTATTATATTGCTTTTTTTCTTCTCAATATCCATCCTTTTTCTGTTTGAATTGGTAATCTTAAAATTACACTTTGACCTTCTTTTCCTGGATTCACATGGTCTATTTCTTTTCCTGTTTCTGAATCCCACATCTCTTCTATTTTAAACACAAAAGGTTCTAATTTGTTTGGAATTAATATTTCTAAAGTATCTCCAATTTGTAATCTATTGCGTATTTCTATCAGGTAACAGTTTTTGCTATTTGTGGACGAGCAATGCTCGCCCCTACATAATATTTTGCCACCGAATTCGTAGTCTGGATTATACTGTTTTCCTTCATATTCTTGAAAATCTTTATTATTTTTATCATTAAAATAGAAAGTAGTTAATCCTCTTGTTTTTGTTTTTTCTAGTTCTTTTAAATATTTTTTATAATCATAATTATCAGGGTCTTTTACATAGTCATCTATTGCATTTCTATATGTGCCTATTACTGTTGCTAAATAATATTCTGTTTTTAATCTTCCTTCTATTTTTAAACTGTCTATCCCCATTTCTACTATTTCCGGAATTTCTTTTATCAAACATAAATCTTTAGAAGAAAGTATATATGTCCCATTTTCATCTTGATGAACAGGCATTAAATTACCTGGTTTGTTTTTTTCTTCTAAGTATAAGTTATAAGCCCACCTGCAGCTTTGAGCACAGTCCCCTAAATTTCCACATCTTGAAGCTAAAAAATCACTTAAATGACATCTTCCTGAATATGCATAACAAATAGCTCCATGAATAAAAGTTTCTATTTCTAAATCTTCTGGTTTATTTTTTATAATGTAATCGATTTCTTCTTTAGAAAGTTCCCTTGCTAGTACTATTCTTTTAGCTCCATTCTTATACCAAAACTTACAAGCTTCGTTTGAAACAACATTACTTTGTGTACTTATATGTATTTCTACATCTGGAGCATATTCTTTTAATGTTTCTATAACTCCACCATCTGAAGCTATAATCCCATCAACTTTTAGGCTGTTTAAAAGTTTCGCTTGTTCTTTTACTGCTTCATACATATTATCTCTTGCATATATATTTAGTGCTGCGTAAACTTTTTTACCTATTGAATGAGCATATTCTATTGTTTTAGCAAGCTCATCATTCCCTGTTTCTACTCTTGATCTTAAAGATAACTTTGCAGTTCCCATATACACAGCATCTGCTCCATATCTAAAAGCAGTTTTTGCTTTTTCAAAAGAACCTGCTGGTGCTAATAGTTCTGGTTTTTTCATTTATTTGCTCCTCCATACATCTTTATAATTACTACTATCCTACATAATTTACTATTTCATCCTCTATTGACTTTGGTGATTTATCATTAAAATCTATTCTGTTTGCAACTATCATTGCCTTTAGAAATCCCCAATTTTCATCTATATTTTTATCATAATTATTATTAGGATTCAAATATTTTCTTAAAAAAGGAAACTGTGTTGCTGTTAATCTATCAAATTTAGACATTCTCTCTCTTTCTCTTTCATCTCTACCTAGTTGTTTCTTTTGTTCTATTTCATCTCCCAAAAAAGGATAATTTTCTATAAATGTTTTATAAACATCTTGTAGTTCAAGTTTTTCTCCATTTGACTCAAATTTCCATGGAGCATTTATTCCCCTTATTAGTCTTCCATCTAAAAAGTACTTTTCTATTAGAGTTGGATTTATTTTTTTATATTTAGAATGACTTGCTCCACCGTCTATTGCTTCTTTTTCAACTTCAGTTGTTAAAAAATGAAATTCTATAATAGGTGTGTTTTCTTTTGATATGTTTATTGTTTTCATATATTCTATCATTTCTGATAAAGTATCTGTAAGCCTTTCTAAATTCCTTTTATTGTTTATATATTTTATTAATCTAGGAAAAACAT
Organism: Clostridia bacterium; assembly: GCA_045531335.1. Lineage (GTDB taxonomy): Bacteria > Bacillota > Clostridia > TANB77 > CAG-508 > CAG-452. The sequence goes on along the minus strand of JAZSDU010000032.1, from coordinate 39,807 downwards.
TAACCATATTTTTTTGGCTATTATATTTAGGTTCACTTTTTGAATATTTATATTCTCTTGTTTTTGTTTCTCTAATTACCTTTTTTATTGTTCCCTTTAAATCTCCTTCTTTAGGCGAAAAGTCTCCCATACCATGATATGCATTATATCCAGATTTTTTATTATATATTTTATCTTTATTTATATCAAACAATAAATGATTAAATAGTATTAATATTTCTTTTTCAAATTCTGCTTTTTCTAAGTCTGAATTCTCTAATTTTGAATTTTCGACCTTTTTACCCGTAACTATTTCTATCCCAAACATATCATCTAGCAATTTTTTGTCTGTATTCGAAATAGAACTAGAAAAATCCTTTATTCTTGCTTTCAATTTTACGTTTTTTATAATTCCATTAAGTCTTGCAATTTGTAAAGCTTCGTTATATGTTTCTGCAATTTCTAAAAAACCTCCACCCAAATCGGATACATAACTTCTATATCCATTAGCTAATTCTTCTATTGAAGGTTTCATTTCTTCAGTTTCTTTTTTAAAATCTCTTATTTTTGCTGTTTGCACTGCAAATTGTTCAATAATTTTTTTAATTTGAATTTCATTCACATTTACTGCAAATTGCTCAGCAAATTTTCTTCTTCTCTCATTTTGATTCATATTTACTCCTTATGCTAGCACTTTACTTATTGCTAAGCCATCTCCTACTTCTAAAATCTCTGTTTGTAATTTTTTATCTTCTGTAGATTCCTTAATATATTCTCTTAGGTTTCTTACTGCTGTTCTTTGTTTGTGTTTATTATAATCACTCATAACATAACCCTTGTATAATATATTATCAGCAAGTATTATACTTCCTTTTCTAGAAAGTCTTATTGCTTCTTGCAAAAATATTGGATACTTTCCTTTTGCTGCATCTATAAAAAATATATCATATTTTTCAGTTAAAGTTGGAAGCACATCAACTGCATTTCCTTTTATTACATTTATGTTTTTTTCTAATCCTAATGCTTTTATATTTCCAATTGCTTCATTTGCTCTGTTTTCATCTAATTCAATTGTATCTATATAAACATCGTCGTTCAATATGTTAGAAAAACATATAGATGAATAACCTGTTGCAGTTCCTAGTTCTAATATTCTTTTTGGTTTTTCGTTTAATAAAATATTCTTAATCACTTCTAATGTATCATCCATTATAATTGGAATATGCTCATCTAAAGCTTTTTGTTTGATTTTATCTAGATCCATCATCTTCTCCAATTTCCTCAAAATTAGCGTTCTTACTTCCGCCAGTAACCCAATTAATCGGTCTGTTTAATCTTTTTTGATATGATTCATACCAAGATTTAAATATATTTCTTATATCTAGGCCATTTTTTGTTAAATATTCAAATGGCATAGCATATTCAGTGTTTATATATTCATCTTCTTCATTTTTAGGGCATATACAATCCAATGCCTCATCTAAAGTTTTCCCTTCACTTATATATTTCTCAATTTGTTTTATAACCTTTGTTCTGTTTTCTTTATCCTTATCTGCTGGATTCTCTTCTTTTTCTCTCTTTAAAGGATAATCAGAAAATATTCCAGCTCTTCTTCCTCCGCCTATTTTATATGTATTTAAATCATTTTTCATATTCCTTTTATTCATGATTATCCTCCACTTTATTTTCTTGCTGCTCTTTCTCTTTCTTTGTTGTTTAATATTTTCTTTCTTAATCTTATGCTTTGTGGTGTTATTTCAACAAGTTCATCATCTTGTATAAATTCAATTGCTTTTTCTAAACTCATTTGCATTGGTGGAACCAATCTTAATGCATCATCAGAACCTGAAGCTCTTGTGTTTGTTAAATGTTTTTCTTTACATACATTAACAGCTAGATCTTCTCCTCTTGAATTTAGTCCTACTATCATTCCTTCATAAACTTCTGTTCCAGGACCTATAAATAAATCGCCTTTATCTTGTGCATTGTATAATCCATAAGTAATTGCTTTTCCTGCTTCAAATGCAACTATTGTTCCTCTTACTCTTGATACTACATCTCCTTTATAAGGCTCATAAGAATCAAATATGTGATTCATAACGCCTTCTCCTTTAGTATCTGTTAGGAATTCAGTTCTATATCCTATAATTCCCCTTGCTGGAATCCTAAATTCTATTTTTGTATGTCCGTCTTCAGCCGGTTCCATATTTACCATTTCAGCTTTTCTTTTTCCTAATTTTTCTATTACATTTCCTATACAATCATCTGGAACATTTACAACTAATCTTTCTATTGGTTCACATTTTTCTCCATTTATTTCTTTAAAAATAACTCTTGGACGAGACACTAAAAGTTCAAATCCTTCTCTTCTCATGTTTTCTATAAGAACTGATAGATGTAATTCTCCACGTCCTGCTACTTCATAAGAATCTGGTGTTTCTGTTTCTTTTACTCTTAAAGAAACATTTCTTTCTAATTCTTTGAATAATCTATCTCTTATATGTCTTGATGTTATAAATTCTCCTTCTTTTCCTGCTAAAGGTCCATTATTAACTGAAAATGTCATTGTAACTGTTGGTTCATCTATGTTTACAAATTCTATTTTTTCAGGATTATTAATATCACATATTGTTTCTCCAATATTTATATTTGTTATACCTGATATTTCTACTATATCTCCAGCTTTAGCAATTTCTACTTCTTCTTTTTTTAGCCCTTTGTATGTATATACTTTCATAATTTTAGCATTTTCTACTTTATCATGTTTACATACAGCGACAGACATTCCAGTTTTTATTTCTCCTCTTTCAATTCTTCCTACTGCTATTCTTCCAACATAGTCATCATAATCTATGTTAGAAACTAGCATTTGCATAGGTCCTTCTTCATCGCATTTAGGTGGTTCAATATTATTAACTATTGTTTCAAATATGCATTTCATGTTATTTGATTCTTCATCTAAATTAAGTTTTGCAATTCCATCTCTCGCAGAAGCATATACTACTGGAAATTCTAGTTGGTCATCATTTGCTCCAAGTTCTATAAACAACTCTAGAACTTGGTCTACAACTTTGTATGGAGTTGCACCAGGTCTATCTATTTTATTTATTACTACAATTGGTTTTAAATCTAATGCTAATGCTTTTTTAAGAACTTCTCTTGTTTGAGGCATTGCACCTTCAAAAGCATCAACTAATAAAAGTACACCATCAACCATTTTTAAAACACGCTCAACTTCTCCACCAAAATCAGCATGTCCAGGTGTATCTACTATATTTATTTTTATGTCGTTATACATTACTGCTGTATTCTTAGCAAGTATTGTAATACCTCTTTCTTTTTCTATATCGTTTGAATCCATTACTCTTTCTTGTACTTGTTCATTATCTCTAAAAGTACCACTTTGTCTAAGTAGACTATCTACTAAAGTTGTTTTTCCATGGTCAACGTGTGCTATAATTGCTACATTTCTAATTTTTTGATTATTCATTTTTTAATCCCCTCTATCTATTTATTTTTTATTATTAATAAATTAAATTCAACAATTAATTATACCTTAAAAAGTCTGTATTTGTCAACAAAACTTGCTTGTTTTTACATAATGTGGTAAAATTAAAGTGTATCCAAGTTATCGAGGGAGAACGATTCGGGATACAATAGTACATTAAAAATTATATAAAAAAGGAGATCTTCTTAATGAAAAAAACAACAATTATCTTTTTATCCGTAGTTCTTTTTGTCCTTATCGTTACTATTATAATCCTTTCATGTAATCTTTATAACAGTAACCAGCATTTATCGGCCACTCAAGCTGATTTGGACGCGACCTCAGCATGGGAAAAAGACTGGCAAACGCCTGGACACACTGCCAATGGCAAGGTTGTTGTGCAGGGCGACTGGCTCTGCTACGAAACATTGCCTGCAGAAGGCCAAATCTCCTCAGCAGGAGTTGTCGCTGAGCTGTATGAGATATCTCATCCCAACCTTATCAAGTATGAAAAAGATACTGGGATCGGTATCTATACCCTCCTCCTTAACGGAGTTGAAGGGATTCCTGACATTTATGTTGGGAAGTGTTCGGACGGCACCGAGCGAATATTCTTCCGTTGCGGCAATTATTGGGTAACTGCACCCGAAGCTGCAACAACACAAGAATAACCCTCTCCCTCAGTTTGACCCCACCGCTTGAAAACGAGCGGTACTAGGGGTCTTTCTTTTTTTGTTTTCTAAAATTATAATGGACGTTCTTTACAAGAACGTCCATTGGTTAATTCATTTTTTGACTTTTTATGTGAATTAAAGAGGAGCTACACAAATAATTTTTTCCCATCGAGTTCTCTTGAGCTTGATGGGTTTTTCTTTTAAATTTTCTCATCTCTTACAATTTATTACTATCAATTTTTATTTTTCTAATCTTTTCAAGTCTTTTTTGTTGTCCAGCGATTCAATCTTTTTAATACTATTACTATCATACAAAATGATATATTGTTCTTTAGCTATTGCATTTAATTTCTCTAATCTGTCTTTTTGCGTAAAACCATCTTTTATCATTTGAGCATTAAGATTTTCAAGATTTACCAAAATAACCAGCTGAATTATATTTGCATAATCTCTCATGTTCCCCTCTAAAGTAGGATTTTCATCTTTCCATTCCTTTGCAGTCATGCCAAACAAGGCAACATTTAAAACATCTGCTTCATTTGCATAAACATATAATTTTTGTTTTTCAGTAAGTGCAGGAACTAAATTTTCTTTTATACTGTCAGTGTGTATTCTGTAATTTGTTTTTGCAAGTTCTCTTCTCACTGACCATTCTACTTTATTTTGATAACTTTCATTTCGTTTTAATCTCTCAAATTCTTTTATCAAGTGTAGTTTAAACGCCGAATCTATCCAAGACGCAAACTCTAAGGCAATATCTGGATGTGCAAAAGTTCCACCTTCATATTTTCCTCTCTTAGAAACAAAACCAATTGCATTCGTTTCCTTAATCCATCTAGATGGGCTCATCGTGAAAGATTGCATTCCAGCATCATTTTTAAACTCGCGAGATTCCGCTAGTTTAAATTTTGGATTTGAAAGTTCTTCCCATAAGCAATAAAAATCAAATGAACTTTTATTACTCATCCATTTTATAACAACATCTCCAGGTGTTAAAGGATTTTTATATCGTGCTAAATCAGTCAATGAAATATAATCTATATCTCCTACTCTCATAAGACTTACTAGATTATCTTTTACTTTTATTTTTGTTTGTATTATTTCTTTCTTCATAAATATCACTTCCACTCTCTATAAATTCAATTTGCATTATAAAACATTTGTTTGTATGTGTCAAGTAACCCCCTAAAGATTATCAAAAATATCAATAAAAAAAGCAAGACCTTAAGCCCCACTTTTTTAAATTACTATAACTTAATTTTTACCTACTTATTTATATTTCGCAAGTAGGTCTGCGGTTAACATTTTTTCATTCACTAATTTATATTTCGCAAGTGACGTTGCGAATAACATGTTATAGTAGATATATTTTTACATCTACTAATATTATATTCATTATACACAATTTTTATTAGATTTACAATTTTTTATAATATTTTAAATTTTCTCATCTCTTAATTTTACAATTACATTCATCAATTCATCTGTTAGTTCTCTTAATTTTTCTTTATCATTCAATTCTTCTTTAGTTAAATTATACTGTATTGGTTTTCCTATGTTCAATTTTACTTTTGTAAAAGGTTTAAAACTTCCTTGTATTCCAACTGGGATAATTGGCACATTTGCTCTTGCTGCAAGTTTTATTGCACCATCCTTTGGTTTAACACCTTTTGCCATTCCATTTCTAGTTCCCTCTGGGAATATTAATAACAACTCGTTATTTTTTAATAATTTAAGTGATATTTTCATTGTTTCCATAGATTTATTGTTTTGTTTTACAGGATATACTCCAAATATACTTGCAAGCCATCTTAAAATTGGATTTTTAAACAAGCTCTCCTTTGCAAGTACTCTTATAGTTCTTTTGTTGGTAAGAACTATAACTACTGAATCCAAACCATGTACATGGTTCGGACAAATTAATGCAGGTTTTCCTTCTTCTATATTTTCAACCCCTACTGTTTTAGGTCTATATACTATTATCACTAGCATTTTTAATATAAATTTAACTATCTTTCTTGAAAATTCTTTCATTTTGTTATTGTCTCCTTCATAATTATTTTTAAATCTGTAGGGGCGCAGTCCTCGGCGCCCCGAGAATTAATTGTTTTTTTGCGGGTCGCCCAAGAGCGCGGCCCCTACAACGTTTGCAATAAAATTTATTTACGATTCAGGACAGTCCCCTTGTGTCCCTTCGTGACAAAAGAGGGACAGTCCTTAGAATCGTCTTACATTTTTTTCTTAATTATTTCAATAATTTTATCCACTACCTCATCAATGCTAAGACTAGTTGTATCTACAACCACACTATCTTCTGCTGTTTTTAATGCTCCTATTTCTTTTGTCTTGTCATTTTCATCTCTTTTTCTTATACTTTCATAAACCTCGTCATATGTCATGTCTATATTTTTTTCTTGGTTTTCTTTATATCTTCTTTTTGCTCTTTCTTCTATACTTGCATCTAAATATATTTTAACATCTGCATTAGGAAATACGTATGTACATATATCTCTACCTTCCATAATAACATTTTTACCTTCAGCAAGTTTTCTTTGCATATCTACCATTAAAAACCTTACTTCTTTTATCGAAGAAACAGGTGAAACTATTTTTGTTACTTCTTTTGAACGAATTTCTTTTGTAACATCTTTACCGCCTAAATATACAATGTCTCCATTCGGAGTGTTATCTATATCTATTTTAATATTCTTTGCAACTTCTATTATTTCTTCTTCGTTTTCTAATGATATATTTTTATTTAAAACTTCTAATGCAACACATCTATATGTAATTCCTGTATCTATGTTTATTAATCCTAATTTGTTTGCTACTTTCTTTGTTACCGTACCTTTTCCACTACCTGCTGGTCCATCTATTCCTACTATAAATGACATTATTTATCGCTCCTTTTTTATTTAAATTTTCAATTCATTATAGGGGCAGGTCTTGTGCCTGCCCGCATTTTTTATTTATTGGGCGGGCACAAGACCCGCCCCTACAGTACGATTCAGGGCAGTCCCTAGAACCGTCAATTTTTCTCTTCTGGTATATATATTCCTTTCGCAACTATATCTATTGTTTCAATATTCATTGCTGTTAAATTTTCTATTTCTCTTTTACATTTCTTTTTAAAGTTTTTTAATTCTTCTAATACATTATATCCATATACAGTTACTACTTCCATATATATAGAAGCTCCTTCTCCATTTTCATTTTTATCTATTCTTACCCTATTTACTCTATGTATAGAATCTGTTTTTTTAGATAAATATTCTAGTATTTGTCTAAATACTGTATCAGATATTTTAAAATTTCCTAAATAACTAAATGTTGGTCTTATTATAGATTTTTCTGATATATATGGTTTTGAGTTTTTTCCTTTTGATTTAAATATTTGAAGCGGATCTAAAACAAAACCAGAAAAATCTTTTTTTATTTCAAATGTTGGAACTGGTATAACATGTTTTCCTTGTGTTTGTCTTATTCTCTTCGCTTCAGCCATTTCTTCTTCTGTTGCAACATCTGTTATATATATAGTTTCTGTAAGTTCAGGAAGTCCTAAATTTTCTCTTATTTTTTTTATCATATTATCTGATGTTCCAAGTATTAATAAACTTTCTGGTCTATATTTTATAAATGCTCTTTTTATTTCGTTTGCTTCTTCAGGATTATTAAATAAAGCTTTTTTTACTGTCTCTATTTTAGTTGCTGCTTTTTTAGCAGATATACCTGCAATTACTTCATTATCTTTTATTAAAAGTCCATCATCTATAATATAATTTATTCCTCTTTCACTAGCAACCATCTGAGCCCTATAACTTTTCCCTGTCCCTGATGGTCCAACAAATGCATATGTTTTTATTTTACTTTCTATAATTTTATCTATTATCATTTTATCACCTATTAAATAATACTAAATCACTTTTAGTATTATATCATTTAATTTTATTTGTGTCATTATTTTATATTAAAAAAACACTCATGTAAATTTCACGAGTGTTTTTTATATTCATTATTAACTTTCAGCAGTTAGTTTTGTTACTACTAAGTTTTCATTTGGAGCTCCCCAAGGTTTATACTCCTCATTAGGTATTGGATTGTCACCTGCTGCAAAGTAAATATTGGTTAAATTTGTACATCCTACAAACGCATCATTTGATCTATATTCATAAGTTGGACTAGTCATTGAACTGCCTGCATCTGTCATAACTCGTTTTCTCATTGAAGTTACACTGTTTGGTAATGTTATACTTTCTAACGCTTTACAATCTTTGAACGCATTCCATCCTATTTCAGAAATTCCATCTTCAATTGTTATATTTTTCAAACCGGTACATCCATTAAATGTATAAGAATCTATTAAACTAACTGAACCTGGTATTGTTACGTTATCTAAACTTGTACATCCTTCAAATGCATAATATCCTATTGAAGTTACTGAATTTGGTATTGTTACTTCTGTTAAGCTTGTACATCCTTTAAATGCGCTTACGCCTATTGAAGTTACTGAACTTGGTATTGTTATTTTTTCTAAGCCTGTAAATCCATAAAATGTTTCATCTCCTATTGAAGTTACTGAATCTGGTATTATTAGTTCTTTTAAACTTGCGCATCCTTCAAATACATGTTCCCCTATTGTTGTTATAGAATTTGGTATTGTTAGCTCTGTTAAGTTTGCACAACCTTTAAACGCTTCCTGCCCTAATGTTGTTGCTGTATTTGGAATTGTTACTTCTGTTAAATTTGTACATCCACTAAACGTTCTAGTTATGTCTGTTTTTGTATTTGGCAATATTACATTTTTTACGCTTGTGTTTCCCGCAAATGATATGTCTGTAACTTTTGTTGCTCCTATATATGTTGGATAAGTATTCACAGTTGCTTCTGTTCCTACATATGTTGCTAATCCAGTTGATGATATTGTCCATACTCCATTTGCTTCTTCTCTTGAAATTGCTCCTGAGATATCACTTAATTCTTTCAAACTATTAACTACTATTTTTTCATGCAATATTTCTACCCTAGTTAGGTTAGATGGACTAGTAGAATTTCCTATTGAAACTTCATATATTCCATTTTCATATATTTCAAACGAAGCATCAATATCAGAATTCACATTGCTAACACCCATAGTCTTGTAATTTTCTCCATCTTTTTTTATTATAACAGTTAAACTACCTGTAGCATTATCATATTCTTTTCCTAGTTCACTTGCTGATGGTGCTATTATCGCTCCATACAAAGTTGTTACTGCATATTCCTCTGTCGCTTTTGCTCCTGTCTTATCGTTTAATAATACATACGCATAAAAATGTTCTTTTGATAAGTCTTCTTTTGCTATTCCTAAATTAGTTTCAGCATATGTTTTTACTGTTTCATCTGCTACCCACTCTTCAAGTGTGTCATGATTAATAGGAGCAAAATTTTCCTTTAGAGCTGATACTACAATATCATCTATTGTTTCATCTTCTGCAAACATTTCATTTGAATTAACTAAATACTCTATAACTTCTGCTCTTTTTTCATCCATGGGTGCATTTTGTGCTTTATCTATAGCTTGTTGTTGTCTTAAAGCTATATAGTCATTCCTTGTCAATTCTGGATTTAATTTTGCTAATTTTATATTAATAGATGCTTCAACTACTCTTCCTTCTATTTCTGAATTAGTTACATCATATTCTTGTTTTAGTATTGAATATTTGTCTATATAGTCATTATGTTCTACTACTTCAATGTCTAAATCTGTATTTTTTATAATAATGTCATATTTCCCATCTGGTACTAGTACTTTGTTTCCTTGTATTTTTTCTCCTAATTCGCTAACCAATCTATTTTTGAATTCTTGAGTAGCTACTATTATACCGTCTTTAGATTCCATATCTGCCATAAGAGCCATTCTTATCATATACGCTCTTTCTTCTATTTGTGCCATATTCATTCCTGATGCTGCTTGTTTTGCTGTGTCAAATAAGCCTCCATTTAATGCTACATTTACTGTAACTCCTACTAATATTAACATTACTATTATTGTTATTATTAGTGCTATTAATGTAATACCATTTTGTTTTTTCATTTGTATTCTCCCCTCTTTTGTTTTTAGGTACATTTATATTACCCTTTATCTTTTTATTTATATATATTATAATTTATATATTTTCATAATGTCAATCTTTTTAATATTACATTTGTGTTACAAAAATAAGGACAGACCTAAAATTAAATCTGTCACTAAATTTATTTCTGATTAGAAAGTTTTAGCACAACTTAAAACCACCCATACTACTACTTTGTTTGGGTGGTTTTATCTTAATTATATTCTATTTTTTAGTTTCAATTTTTAATTACTATTCGCTATGTCGTTTACTTGTACAATCTCACTTGAAATTATCGTCTCTCCATCTTTTGCAGTAAGTATAAATTTATACGTTCCGTTTCCTGGAACTTCATATGTGTATGTTCTATCTATTGAAGATATGTGTATATTCTTCGCTATTTCTTCTCCTTCTCCTCCATCTTTTGATACATATAGTTTTAAATTATGAAGATATTTCCAATAATAGTCCTCTGCAAGTATATATTCTACATAAAATGAATCTACCAGTTCTTGTTCTGTCAATTCTGAACCTTCTATTGCTAAACCTAAATATACAAGATTAAAACCATAATATAACTCTTCTTTTTTATCTCCCCACTCTCCTTGTATATTTTCATCTTCTAAGCACTCGTCTATTGTTGTATATGTTGTTCCAAAATACTCATTTGTACCATATATTATTACTTCATCAACACTTGCTAATGGTTCTTCCAAAGAAGGAATGAATTGAAATTCATAAAAACTTTGTAAAAATGATTGTAATTTAGTTTCTGTCGGTATATTTACAACTTCTTCTTTTAGCGTTTTTTGAACATATTCTTCCCATGTAACTGCTGACTTAGGTATTGTTATTTCTATATTTTTTGCAGTTATAACTCCATTTGTTTCTTCATTATTTACTGTATAATTTAATGCTGTTGCATAATCCTGTAGTGATATACTTGATATTTCTTTCACTTCTACTTCTAAATCGGTATTTTTTATAATAATCGCATATTTGTCATTCACTTCTATTACATTGTTTCCATCTATATCTGTTTCTGTTACTTCAAATTCTTCTAATAATCTATTTCTTAATGTTGATACATTTGCTGTTACACCGCTATCAGTTTGTGCATCTGCTATTAGCACTACTTTTGCTATTTCCGCTTTTTCTTTTATTTGTGCCATATTCATTCCTGATGCTGCTTGCTTTGCTGCATCAAATAGTCCTCCATTTAATGCTACATTTACTGTTACTCCTACTAATATTAACATTACTATTATTGTTATTATTAGTGCTATTAGAGTAATTCCTTTGTTTTTTCTTTCTTTTTTCATTTGTTCTTCATTCCTTTCGACATTTTATATAAAAATACTATCATAAAGGAATTTTTTATTTAATATTTTTTATGTATATTTGTAATTATAAAGTTTAATCTGTGACTTAGAAATAATGATTTTATAATTTGCCATTTTATGAAAAAAGGGACGTACTTTAAAATGCACAGTTCTGCATTTTAAAGCACGTCCCTACTTTGCTGTTATTTAATTTTCTAATTTTATTATGTTGTCATCAGTAACATTTGGTGCTCCCCAAGGTTTTAAATCTTCATTTGGAATCGGATTATCTCCTGCTGCAAAATAAATAGTTTCTAACTTAGTACAATAAGCAAAAGTATCTTCTGCTATTGAAGTAACACTGTTCGGTATTGTTATCTCTATTAAATCACAGTCATTAAAAGCATAGTTCTTTATTGAAGTTACACCTTCTGAAATTGTTACCTCTTTTAACGAATTACACACAGCAAAAGTATTGACTTCTATTGAAGTTACTCCTCCAGGAATAGAAATACTTGTTAAACTTCTACATGCATTAAAAGCACTATTTCCTATATAAGTAACACTATTTGGTAATGTTATACTTGTTAAACCAGATTGAGCAAAAGCAGCACCTCTTATCGATTCAACTCCTTCTGGGATTGTTACATTTACTAAACTACTACAGCCCCAAAAAGCATTAATTCCTATTGAAGTAATACCTTTTGGTATTATTACACTTGTTATACTTGTATTTCCTTTAAATACATTATCTCCTATTTTTATAATATTCTCTCCACCTATGATAATCGGCACTATTACTTCTGTATCTGTTCCTGTATATCCTGTTATTGTTCCTTCTCCATCTGTTGTCCATATTCCTTGAGCTTCTGCTTCAGTTATAAAATATGGATTATTTTCTGTTTCTATATTATTTACTCTTAATACTTCTCTTGCTATTTCTTCTCCTTGACTTGTTTTTAATATAAATTCATATGTTCCAGTTTCTCCTATTGCATAATTTACTGTGGTTTCATTTATTGTTATTTTGTCTTTTATTAGTGTTTCTTGTCCATCTTTTACTACATATAATTTTAAATTGCTTGCATATTTATTATATTCACTTCTATATATATTATTTTTATTCTCTTCATAATAATAATTTATTGCTTCTTGTTCTGTCACTGATTCAGTTTCTACATCAGGATAGTAACCCATATCATATAATAAGAAATAATATAATCCTTCTTTTGTTGTTGCTCCCCATATTTCTTCTAATATTCCATCTTCCAATGCTTCTTCTATTGTTTCAAATGGTCCACACTCCCACCAATTATTTATACACCACAATACTGCTTCATCTATAGTTGTAAATGGTTCATCTGGGCCAAAGTATTCATTACAACCTTGTAAAAATGCTTGTTTTTTTGTTTCGTTTGATACTACTTCTGTTTCTTGCTGTCTTTTTAGTGCTACATATTCATCACTGCTCATTAATCTTGGTATGTTTAATGCTACATTTATTCCATATATTTTTCCATCTTGTTCTATATTACTTGTTTCATATCCTAGTGATATTACTAGATAATTTGCTGGTATTTTTGTTTTTTCAAATACTTCTATGTCTAATTCTGAATTTTTTATAATTATTACATATTTGTCATTTACATCTATTATATTATCTCCATCTGTATCTGTTTCTTCTACTCCAAACTCTTTTAATAGTCTGTCTATATATGTTGGTATATTTGCTGTTACACCGCTATCAGTTTGTGTGTCTGCTATTAGCACTACTTTTGCCATCTCTGCTTTTTCTCTTATTTGTGCCATATTCATTCCTGATGCTGCTTGTTTTGCTGCATCAAATAGTCCTCCATTTAGTGCTACATTTACTGTTACTCCTACTAATATTAACATTACAATTATAGTAATTATTAATGCTATTAATGTAATACCATTTTGTTTTTTCATTTGTATTCCCCTCTCTTTTGTTTTAGGTACATTTATAATGCCCTTAACAATTTTATTTATGTATATTATAAGTTATATTTCTTCCAAATGCAATTGTTTTAATATTACATTTGTGTTACAAAAAATGAGGACAGGCCTAAAATTTTTAGACCTGCCCATAAAATTATTATTAAATTAATCTTATTTACTTACAATATTTAAATTAGTTCCACCCCATGGTTGTCCTTCTGGTATATTGTTTACATCTTTAAACTTCAATGTAACTCCGTCACATCCTGTGAAAGCTCCATCTTCTATAGTTGTTATATTATCTGGCATTATTACTTCTTTTAAATTAGTACAATTCTCAAATGCATGTGTATATAATACTTGTATATCATTAGATAATTCTACATATTCTAGAGAAGTGGCATCTTCAAACATTCCTGCTGCTCCATCAGAATCACTTCTTGATAAAGCTAAATACATTAATGTTTGTATTGTATCCGGCAATATTATTCTTTTTATTGATGTGTTGTTTTTAAACATTCCTGGATTCATTGAATATACATTCAATTCTGTCAAGTCTGTTCTCATATCTAACACTTCCTGATCTGGAACATCCGTTATTAATACATTTTTATTATCAAATCTTATTGCATATTTGTATCCATTATATTCTGTTTCAGAAAGCAATGTACCATTTCTTATGTCTTCTGTTGTTAAAATTATTCCATTTTCATCTTTAAGCACATTTGTTTCAGAATTAAATTCATACATATTATATTGTGAATCCATATAATATGTTACAGGATTTGAATCACCTATTAGTTCAACAATGCTTCCATCTGGTCTAAACATTAAAGCTGCAAGATTCAATCCTCTAAAAGTTGTATATGCATAACCATTGAAAAAGAATGTATTTGTTTCTGTTGTTTCGTTAAAATCATTTGAAGCTAGCATTCCAGCAAATTCAACATCATTAGTAAACGCATGTGCTCCTAAGAAAATCCCCTCATATGTTTTTTTCTCTTCTGAACATAATGACTCATAAACTGCTAAATCTTCAGCAGTTAATAGACTTTTATCAAAATATACAGGAAAATTAAAATCTAGTTCAAAACTTTCTATTTTTATTTCTTCCGTTATTACTACTTCAACTATTACTTTTCCATCATAAGAATCTTTGTATTTACAAGGTACAATTAAATTCCCTTTGTTTGTATCAACCGGAACAAGAAGCCCTGCTTCCTCCATTTCTTGAACTTTTAATACTCCACCTTCTATATAATTGCTATCCACTACAAAATACTTTTGTATCTCACCTGAGATAGTTACTATTAAAGATGCTAACTCACTCTCATCATTAATAACAGTATATTTCTCCGTATTTGCTAATATATCTGCATTCATTGCAACTTCTATAACACTTAATTCTTCTTGTATCATAGCAGTTTCTGTCCTTTCTGTTGCTTGTTTTGCTGTATCGAACAATCCTCCATTCAATGCTACATTTACTGTTACTCCTACTAATATTAACATCACTATTATTGTGATTATTAGTGCTATTAATGTAATACCTTTGTTTTTTCTTTCTTTTTTCATTTGTTTCTCATTCCTTTCGATATTTTATACAAAAATACTATCATAAAGGATTTTTTTATTTAATATTTTTTATGTATATTTGTAATTATAAAGTTTTTATTCATACTAAAAAGGATAACTCTACTTTCAGTTATCCTTTTTAATAGCTTCATCAATTCAATTTTCTTTATCTTAAATTTTTATTACTTTACTATGCTATCTACGTTCAACATTTCTCTTGTTATTTCTTCTCCTTCACGTGTTTTTAATATAAACTCATATGCTCCATTTTCTTCTATTGCATAATTTACTGTTGTATTTCCAAATACTATAGATATTTTTTCTTTTATTAGTGTTTCTTCTTCATTTTTTACTACATATAGTTTTAATTCGTTTGCGTATTTAGCATATTCACTTATATAATTATTGTCTTCTTCTTGTTGATACCAAGTTTCTATTGCATCTTTTTCTTCTATATCAGTATCTTCAAGTTCTATATTAAAGTCATATGCTAAAAGATACCAATATGCTTCTCCTTTTGTTGTTCCAAAATCTCCTTGTACTGATTCATCTAATAACGCATCATCTAATGTTTCAAATGGTCCATATCCCCAACTCTCTATTACGAATAGCGTAACATCATCAATGTTTGTAAATTCTTCTTTAGGTCCATACCATTCATTACAGTACTGTAAAAATGCTTGTTTTTTTATTTCGTCTGAAACTTCTTCTGTTTCTTGTTCTCTTTTTAGTGCTATATATTCATTTACACTCATTAATCTTGGTATGTTTAACACTACATTTATTCCATATATTTTTCCATCTTGTTCTATATTACTTGTTTCATATCCTAGTGATACTACTAGATAATTTGCTGGTATTTTTGTTTTTTCAAATACTTCTATGTCTAATTCTGAATTTTTTATAATTATTACATAGTTGTCATTCACTTCTATAATATTGTTTCCATCTGTATCTGTTTCTTTTGCTCCAAACTCTTCTAACAGTCTGTCTCTATATGTTGGTATGTTTGCTATTACACTAGCATCTGTTTGTGTATCTGCTATTAGAACTACTTTTGCTATTTCTGCTTTTTCTTTTATTTGTGCCATATTCATTCCTGATGTTGCTTGTTTTGCTGCATCAAATAACCCTCCATTTAATGCTACATTTACTGTTACCCCTACTAATATTAACATTACTATTATTGTTATTATTAGTGCTATTAGGGTGATTCCTTTGTTTTTTCTTTCTTTTTTCATTTGTTCTTCATTCCTTTCGACATTTTATATAAAAATACTATCATAAAGGATTTTTTTATTTAATATTTTTTATGTATATTTGTAATTAGAAAGTTTTATAAATAACACAAAAAAAGAATGCACGAACGCATTCTTTTTTACTTATTATTTTATGCTTTTATTTGGTTGTCTAATTCATCAACTTTAACACTTCTTGTATGCTCAATTTTTGTCCATGTTGTATCAGGTTTTATTAATGCTTTTATATTTATTAATATCCATGAACCCATGAACAACGGATAGCAAATTATTCCTTTAATCATTGGTTTTATAGGTCTCTTATCTAGCCACATTATGAATATTGCTGTAAGTGGTGGAAGTAAGAATGTTGCTCCAATATATCTTAGATAATTCCAAATTAATGCTGCAGTTGTCATTCCATTCGCTGCATATATTATAAAGTTTACTAGTAGTAATCCTAATGTTATTACTAGCATTGGCATTCCCATTAAATAAAGCAATCCATCAAAGTTCATTAATGTTTTATGATCTTTTACACCTCTACCTAAATCTTTTAAATAATGTTTAAAACATTGAATATGTCCTACTGACCATCTCATTCTTTGTGTCCAAGATTGATTATATGCAAGAGGTTGTTCATCATATACTACAGCATCCACTGCCCAACCTAATTTTCTTCCTTTTGAAATATTTATTAATGAAAATTCTATATCTTCTGTTAAAGTTTTTGTATTCCATCCTTCTTTTTTTATAAGGTCGTATTTTACCATAAAACCTGTACCATTTAATAATGGAGATAATCCCAAATTGTATCTTGCTAAATGATAAAATCTATGCATTGTCCAATAGAATAATGCATATCCTGCTGATATCCATGAATCTGTTGGATTTTTTATATCTCTATAACCTTGAACAACTTCTTCACCTTGGCAAAGTTTTTTGTTCATAGCATTTATAAAATCCGGCATTGCAACATTATCTGCATCAAATACACACATTGCATCATAGTCTTTTCCTTCTTCGTTCATTTTTTTAAAAAACCATTGCATTGCAAAACCTTTTGTTTTTTTAGTTTCATCAAATCTTTCATAAACTATAGCTCCTGCATTTCTTGCAACTTCTGCAGTGTTGTCTGTACAGTTGTCTGCAATTACATATATGTCAAACAGTTCTTTTGGATAGTTTTGTTTCTTCAAACTCTCTACTAAATTTCCAACAACAGCTGCTTCATTGTGTGCAGGTATTAATGCCATAAATTTATGCTTCTTATCCACTAACAATGGTTTGTCTTTTAATTTTACTAATGAACACACACTAATAACTATATTGTATAACCAAAATATTGTTATAATCCAAACTAATGCTTGTTGTAGTATATATAAATATTCCATTCTTTTTCCCTCTCTTTATTACTTCTTTTCAGCTTAAAAGATGGCTAAATAAATATCTTTTAATTATATTTTATTTTGCCACCTTTTATATTATACTACTATTTTTATAATTTTGCAAATTATTCTTCTGTTGTTTCTTCTATTCCTAATCCTTTTTTAGTTAAGCTTATTTTTCCTTGATTATCGATATCCAATACTTTTACTAAGAATGTATCTCCTTCTTTAAGAACATCTTCTACTTTTTCTACTCTTTTTTCAGATATTTTAGAAATATGAAGTAATCCTTCTTTTCCTCCACCTAAGTCCATAAATGCTCCAAATGGCATTATTTTTGTAACTTTTGCTTCGTAGATTTCTCCTACTTCTATTTCTCTTGTAATATCTTCTATCATTTTTTGTGCTTCATTTGCTTTTTCTTGATCTGCTGTATAAATAAATATTCTTCCATCTTCTTCTATATCTATTTTAACACCTGTTTGGTCAATTATTTTATTAATTGTTTCTCCACCTTTTCCGATAACATCTTTTATTTTGTCTGTTTTTATTGTCATTGTTGTTATTTTAGGTGCATATTTAGATAATTCTTTTCTTGGTTCAGCAATTTGTTTCAACATTATTTCATCTAATATATATTGTCTTGCTTTTTTTGTTCTAGCAAAAGCTTCTTCTATTATTTTATATGTTAAACCATCAACTTTTATATCAACTTGTATTGCTGTTATTCCGTTTTTTGTTCCACCAACTTTAAAGTCCATATCTCCGAAGAAATCTTCTAATCCTTGGATATCTGTAAGCATTACATAATCGTCTGGATTTTCTGGGTTTGATACAAGTCCTGTTGAAATACCTGCTACTGGATTTTTAATTGGAACACCTGCATCCATTAATGCTAAAGTACTTCCACATATACTTGCTTGTGATGTAGAACCATTTGAAGATAATACTTCTGATACAACTCTTATTGTGTATGGGAATTCTTCTTCGCTTGGTATTACTGGAACTAATGCTTTTTCTGCTAAAGCTCCATGTCCTACTTCTCTTCTTCCTGGCCCTCTTGATGTTTTTGCTTCTCCTACACTATATCCAGGGAAATTGTAGTGGTGAATATATCTTTTTGATGTTTCTTCATCTAATCCATCTAATTTTTGTTCTTCTGTAACCATTCCTAATGTTGCAATTGACATTACTTGTGTTTGTCCTCTTGTAAATACTGCACTACCATGTACTCTTGGTAACAATCCTACTTCACAAGAAAGTGGTCTAATTTCGTCTATTGCTCTTCCATCTGGTCTTTTATGTTCTTCAAATATCATTTTTCTAACAGATTTTTTCTCTAATTTATATAAGCTATCTGCTATATCTTGTTTTATTTCTTCTGCTCTTTCTTCTCCATATTTTTCTACAAAATATGTTTTTACGTCTTCAGCTAATTTATCCATATTAGCATCTCTTACTTCTTTATCTTGAGCTTGTACATCTGTGTACATTCTTTCAGCAAAATTACTTTCTATTTCTTCATAGATATCGTGGTCAACTTCAAATGACTTGTATTCCATTTTTGGTTTTCCAATTTCTTCTTTTATTTTAGCTATGAATTCACAAACTTTTTTAATTTCTTCATGTCCTACTTTTATAGCTTCCAACATTTTGTCGTCTGGTAATTCTTTTGCTCCAGCTTCAATCATTGCTATTTTATCTACTGTTCCTGCAACTAATAAATCTAATTCTGATTTTGCTTTTTCTTCTAATGTTGGGTTTATTATAAATTTACCATCAACATATCCTACTTTTACAGATGCTGTTGGTCCACCAAATGGTATATCTGATATTGAAAGTGCTGCTGAAGCACCTATCATAGCGCATACTTCTGGTGAATTATCTGGTTCTACAGATAAAACTGTCGCAACAACAACTACATCATTTCTAAAATCTTTTGGGAATAACGGTCTAATTGGTCTATCTATTGCTCTTGATACTAATATTGCTTTATCTGCAGCTTTACCTTCTCTTCTTGTAAATCCTCCTGGTATTTTTCCTACTGAATACATTTTCTCTTCATAGTCTACTGACAATGGGAAAAAGTCTATTCCTTCTTTTGGTTCTTTTGATGCTGTAACATTTACCATTACAACTGTTTCTCCGTATCTAACTAATACGTTTGCATTTGCTAGTTCTGCTAATTTTCCTGTTTCTACTGTAAGTGTTCTTCCTGCAAGTTCCATTGAATATGTTTTAAACATAATTCTTTCCTCCTTTTAATTTGTTTGAGGGACAAACCTTAGTAACGGGTATTCCTTGTCCGGCGAGGAATGTCCCTCGTTTTAAATATTTATATAAGAAGATAATTTCTCTATGAATGTAACCTCTAAAATATGTTTATTAGTTAAACACATTTTACAAGCTACTCTTCATATATAATTATCTTTTCTTAAACAAGGTTTTTAAAGTAATTGCTTCGAAGAGCGGACGACCATCGGTTAGCCGTTTGAGCATAGCGAATTACGGATAACACATACCCTTGGGGTGCTGGTCGCCCCTACATTGTTTGCAATCAATTAACGATTTTCATAATTAAAGGCGGAAAAATAAAATCCGCCCCCATTATTATTTTCTTAAATTTAGTTTTTCAACTATTTCTCTGTACTTAGGTAAATCTTTTTTAGCTAAGTAGTTAAGTAAGTTTCTTCTTTTACCTACCATTTGTAAAAGTCCACGTCTTGAATGATTATCTTTTTTATGAACTTTTAAATGTTCTGTTAATTCATTAATTCTTTCTGTTAATAAAGCTATTTGAACTTCTGATGAACCTGTATCTTTTTCATCTCTTTTGAAAGTTTCAATGATTTCTTGTTTTCTTTCTTTTGTCATTATTATTTCCTCCTATTTCTAAAATATGCCTTAAACTGAAGCTAAAGTCGGATACTCTTTTAGTTTAAGAATAAGGTAACTCTTTTTACAAGCATATCTATTTTACTATATATCTAACCAATTTGCAAGAGTTTTTTATAAAATTGTTGTGGTTGCAAATTGGATAAAGAATTTGTTTTAAAATTCCTAGGGGGCAGGTCTTGTGCCTGCCCAGATTTTTTTGATTTTCTTGGGCGGGCACAAGACCCGCCCCTACAAATCCCAAAATTAATCTCTCACACAAATCACAATTCATCTACTCCTTTCAACAATTTCAACAATGTCTGCTATATAATCTCCTATAACCGGAATATTAAGCATTATTAATCTTCTTAGCAAATAGATTATAATTGCTGTAACAACAGTTACACCTATACCAATTCCTACTCCTCTAGCGATTCCAGCTATTAAATTTCTTTTTAAAATTTCTTTTTTATTTCCAACAACATATGAAAGTTCAATAATATTTGACCTTTCTAAAATGTTATTTATTTTATCAATTTTTTTATTAATCTTTTTTAAAAACATAAAAAACACCTAAATATATTTTTAGGTGTTTTTATTTTATTATGCATTTTTATTCTTATTTTTAGTATGTCTCTGAAGAGCGGACGACTAATAGTCGCCCCTACATTACTCTACATTTATTTTATCTGTCTCATTTAGAATTTCTTCTGTTGTGTTTGTCATTTCTTTTTCCTTTTGTTTTGTTTCTTGTTCAACCATTGTTTCAAGTTGTCCAATTAGTTCTTGAAGTTTTGCCATATCTTTTCCTGTCATTTCCCAATCATTATTTTTT
Organism: Clostridia bacterium; assembly: GCA_045531335.1. GTDB lineage: Bacteria > Bacillota > Clostridia > TANB77 > CAG-508 > CAG-452. The sequence goes on along the minus strand of JAZSDU010000032.1, from coordinate 18,381 downwards.
GTTGATTGCTCTAAATTCTTATTAGCATTTATAATTTGTTTTATTATTTCGTCCTTATCTTCTCCTACAACTTCTATATCAATTGCTTGTTGTGATAATAGATTTTCAACAGCTTCTTCTACATCATTTCCTATAGCTACTTTATTACCAGATGCAACTATAACTTTTTTAAGTAATGGAACTTGCAATTCTTCATTTAACATTACTTGATAAATTGGTTGAACATAAAGCAATGTATTATTTATAGGAACTACTATAATGTTTTTTTCTATTTTTGTTCCTGTTGTATTTAACGCATTAAGTTCTTTAGCTATAACCTCATCTTGTTCAACTAATGTATCTAATTGTGTTGTTCCAAGTATTGCATTTTCTGATTTAAATTTGTATAGTGTTAATTTTTGATTGTTTTGCGCGTCATATGTTCCCACTAGATATGATATAATGTTTTGTTTTTCTAATATTGTATATGGTATTACTAATCCTAAAGTTTCAGAATTGCTATCTACTGTTTTTACTAGTGTATAATAAGGCCTAATATCTGTTCCTGTTGTTGGGCTTGTTGTTCTTGTGATATTTTCTTTTGCTGTATCCCAAACATCATCTTGTCTATATAAGACTTCTGCTTGTATATTATGATATTGCTCTAGCATTTCAGCTTGTATATTATATAAATATTCTGAATATACAATATGCTTTGCTATATCTTCAGGAATTACTTCTGTTGTAAATAAATCTTCATATATGTTTTGATATGCCATTACTATAGGGTCTGTTGTATCAGTTACATAGAATTTAACGGTTCCATTATATGGATCTATTAGAACTTTTACAGAATTTCTTATGTAATTAATCTTCTCTTTCATTCCTTCATATTCAATAACTGTTGCTTGAGAATAAGGATAATTATTTGATGTTGTATATGCATCTAATACCCAAGCCATTTTCCCTTCATCTGTAACTACCAAATATGGATTCTCATCATACATTAAGTATGGCATTATTGTTTTTGCTCTTTCTATTATATTTCTAGATGTAATAATTTTACTGTCTTTAGCAACATTTATAGAAGTTGCAATACCTAAATTTCGTTCCTCTATTGCTAATATCAATCTGTCTAGAAAATTAAGTTTAAGCCCCGCTTCCCCGTTATATGTATTAGTATTGCTTGTTGTACTATTTACTGGATAATCATATTCTTGTTTATTTTTTGCATTTGTTATAATCGGTTCATTTGTTTCTGTTCCAAAATATATTCTTGGTTCTTCTATATTTATTTTATTGTTTTCATTTTCAAAATTGCTTTGAATATAATTTAGATTTCCATTTTCATCTGCTGTATCTGCTGATGAAACAATTACACCATATCCATGTGTATACTCATATGTTTTATTATTATATGTTCTTGTATCATTGCTAACTATTTCTCTTGGACTTACATATACTAATTGTTCTTTTTCATCTATAGTATATACTCCTGGTTTTGCTACATTATACGAATAATATCCTGAACTTGTTTGATATTGTGATAAGGCTTCTAATACTTTTTCTTCATTTAATAAATTTATATTATCTATCACTTCTTCATTATTAGAAACATCTTTTGATGTTATTGTTCCACTATTTTGTATTTCTATTTCATCAACATTTATATTGTATGCATTCTTTGTAAATTGAATATTATAATTTATATATGTTTTTTCTTTATCTAATTCATTTCTATTAACATATATTAAGTCAAATCCAACAATTACCACAAATAACAAAACTAAATATAGTGGTATTGCACTTAACCAAAACATTACTCTTTTAAACTTGTCTTTACCGAAATTTTTAATCGCCATTATTGCAGAAATTAATATAACAAATGCAAAGATTCCATATCCCCACACTTTGATTGTAGCATCTGTTAACCCTGCTCCATACAAACTAATTTCGCTAGATAAATTTAAAAATTTACCAAATAAAACATCTTGTACATTTATTAATGTTATCGCTGATATTCCAACTATTGCTAATATAATATTTGTAATCAATTGTTTTATAAACGTATTTTTCTTTAATGTTTCAGGATTTATTCCTTTATCAAAATAAACATTAAATGTAATTATATAGTACAATGCTATATATACTGAATATACTATCATTAAACCTACGAAGTATAATAGTATTGTTTCAATAAATGGTTTTTGGAACATATAGTATCCTATATCTAAATTGAATATTGGGTCTGTAATTCCAAACCAAGCTGTATTTAATGCAAGCATTGTTTTTTCAATCAAAAATGCTGATGTTATCATACTTGCTATTGTACTAAATATAAGACTTATAGATTTATTAGGTAGTTTTGGCATTTCTTTTTTTTCTTCATCAAAGAATTTTTTAAGTCCTCTTTTAATAAATCTTGTAGTTATGTATGTAGAAATGTATAAGAATACAAAGTTTGTTAATATTACTCCAAATCTAAATTTTACATTTTGCTTAAAAACACCTATGTACTCTTGTCCAATTTGTAATGTTTTCAAATATTCTCCTCTTAAGTTAATTGCAATATAAATTGCAAAAAGAACTAAAAATGCAATTACTAGAATTACTCTCTTTTTGTTTTTCTTCATAATTTTCCTCCTTATATTATTGCATCTACGAAATCTTTTGAATTAAAGATTTCCATATCGTCTATTTGTTCTCCAACACCTATAAATTTTACTGGTATTTTATTTCCTGCAACAATTCCTATAACTACTCCGGCCTTTAGCTGTACCATCTAACTTTGTTAAAACTAACCCTGTTATATCAACTGTTTCTTTAAATGCTTTTACTTGTGAAATAGCATTTTGACCTGTTGTTGCATCTAGTACTAATAATACTTCTTTTTTAGCATCTGGTAATTCTTTATCTATTACTTTTTTTATTTTTAGTAGCTCTTCCATTAAATACTTTTTATTGTGAAGTCTTCCAGCAGTATCACAAATTAGTACATCACCATTTACTTTTTTCAATTCTTGTATTGCTTCGTATACTACAGATGCTGGGTCTGTCCCTTCTTCTCTTTTTACTATTTTAGAATTGCTTCTCTTAGCCCATATTTCTACTTGTTCAACAGCTGCTGCTCTAAATGTATCTGCTGCAGCAATTATAACTTCTTTTCCTTCTTTTTTGATTCTATTTGCAATTTTCCCAATTGAAGTTGTTTTTCCTACTCCATTTACTCCAACTACTAATATTATAGTCGGCTTTTTAGATAAATCTAAATCATTTTTAGTTTCATCCAATACTTTTTGCATTTCTTCTTTTAATGCAGTTTTAACTCCTTCTTCATCTAATATTTTTTCTTTCTTAATTCTATCTCTTAAAGCTCCTATTATCTCTACTGATGTATCAACACCTATATCAGACATTATTAATATTTCTTCTAATTCTTCTAACAGCTCTTCATCTACTTTCCTAAATGTACTAAATACATTGTTCATTTTATCTGACAAAGAATCTCTTGTTTTTCCTAAACCATTTTTTAATTTATCAAAAAAGCCCATAGCTTCAACTCCTTATTTAAATTCGAAAGGTATTATATCATAGAAATAATTAAAAGTCTATAAATAGCAAGAGGGAATTTCTAGGAAATGTCTTGAAATCACCCTAAATTTATCGTTACAAAAAATAAGATAGATTAAAAGTTAATTTAATCTATCTTTACAAAAGAAAGTTTAGGTGGGGTGATACTCCCACATCTCCTACATCTTACGATGGGCTACGGCTACCAGTTCCGTCCTCAGAAACTTTCATTATTATTATATGTTAGTTTAATTTTAGCATACATTTCATGATTGTCAATATTTTTTTCAATTTCGCAAAATATTAATTTTTGAAACAAAAAGGCCTCAGTGATCGGCCCCATGTTTGCAAAAATTAATTATTTTGCTCCTAATGTTAAATGAAAATTTAAAAATTTTCATTTAATCGATTAAGTTGAACGAAATATTCATAGTAAGTGCACGAATATCTATTTTTATCAAGTGCTATAGTAAAAGCGAAAACTGAGCACAGTTTTCGCTTTTTCTACATTACACGTTGCTTTCCTTACCCAAAAAGTTTGGTTCTATTTCTGCTCTTTCCAAGGTTGAAAAAACTTCCTCTGGAGTAAATTTCCTCTCATTTACAAGAGCATTAAACAAATACGGACTTCTTTTTGCTACTTTGTCTTTTTTGTTTTCTCTGCATAACCAAATCATACAAAGAATTATACAAACTCCCAAAGCAAGTAAAATGTTCATAAATATTTACCTCCTATAAAAAATATTTCGCTAAAAGTGCCTACATATCATTCTGTTATATAGGATAACATAAAATTTATGTGTAAATTATAGCATTTCCCTTATTAAAATTCAATATAGTTTATTCAAAATCTTCTCCTCAAAATTCTTAAACAATATTTTTTCAATTTCTTCTGTAATAAAACCATTGTCGCAAAGCAACTTTTCTAATTCATGTTTTATATTTTCTTGCTTAAACACATTAAAATTTCTATAATATCTTGTTTCATAATAACTCATATCATCAGTTGAAACCGCAATATTATCTACTCCGCCTAATAAATCTTTTACATGTTTTATATGTTCAATATATGCATTATAATATTTATTTTTATCTTTATTAAATCTATCTTCTTTTATGCAAAATGGTTTTACTCCTACGATTCCTATAACACCATCTAATTCTTTTATCTTTATTATTTGGTCATCACTTAAATTTCTAGGAACATTACAAAGGCTTTTTACATTTGAATGAGATGCTAAAACTATTGGATTCTTCCCCTTTCTTTTTAATTCATTACACAAATTTATAATGTCATAAAATGTTTTCTCATTTGCATGTGATAAATCAATTACTATTTTTTTATCTACTAATTTTTTAACCAATTCTTCTCCTAAACTAGTTAGTCCTCTTTTTTTATTTCCTTTTGCTCCTCCTCCAAATTTATTATCATTATTCCATACAATATTTACAGTCCTTACGCCTGAATTATGTATTTTATCTATATCTTCAATTCTTTCTAAATAATCAAGTCCTTCAATACCAAAGATATATTTAATATGTTTTGGTATTATATTATTTTTATAAATTAATTGATTAACTACCTTCAAGTTCTCAATAATATCAATTTCTTCTTTTTTTATATTTAATTCTTCTTTCATTTCTTGAGGTGACATATAAAATAAATTAAAAATTCCACCTGTAATATTATCTTTAAAAATCTTTTTGCAATATCTTTTAACTTCTTTTAAATTATTTCTATTCACATATATGTATGTTAATAAATCGTAATGGCAGTCAAACATAAAATCACCTTTTATATTCTTATTAGATTTAGACGTGTTTATTACAAAAAAGAAGATAGTAATTAAATCTATCTTCTTTTTGGAGCTTATAGCCGGAATCGAACCGGCGACCTACAGGTTACGAATCTGTTGCTCTACCAACTGAGCTATATAAGCATAAATATTATAATTTATAATATTTTAAGCTTTTAATATAAAATTTAGTTTAATCTCTAAAGCTATATAGCTCGGTTGGGACCAACTTGCCATAGCTGTTCAAGCTTTAGCTTGTTACAGATATGGTATGCACAGCAGAGCTATATAAGCATATATTAATTCTATAATTTATAATCTAAAAGCAGTAGGGACGGCCAATAGCCGTCCCTACACATCTTTATGTTTTTATTTCTTTGCTTTCTAAAAATGTTTTCCGCCTTTTGGTCTATCATTCTTATTATTATCTTCTATATTTTTTTCTTCAACTATATTAGATTCTTGTGCTATTTCTTCTGTTGCTATTTCATTTGAGTTTAATTCAGTTACTTTTTTTACTTTTGCTATTACATCTTTATATTTATTATAATCAACTACTATATATACTGATAGTCCAATAAGAGCTACTATACATAGTCCTAAAGCTCCTACAATCACCTTTTCAGTGTTATTGTTATACCATGTAGATATTCCACCAAAAATTCCTTTAAACCAATCTTGTATTTTTTCAATTAATGTTGGTTCTGCTATCTTGTTAAATTTTATAGTATAAGTAATTGTCTCTTCTTTTGGTTCTTCACCTTCTGGAGTATTCTCTTCAGCTATTTTCACAGTAATTGTTGTAGTGTTTTCTCCTACTTGTAAGTTATCTGCTCCTTGTATATCTATTGTTGCTCCTTCAATATTAGGAGTTGCTTCTATATTTAATTTTTCTACCCAATATTCTAAATCTTGCAAAGTATATTCTAGTGTATCAAAATTAAATACTGGATTTAAAGGTGTTTCTATTAATTCCCCATTTTCATTTTGATATTTTACAACTAATGTTTTTAATGCAATTGGAACTCTTTTTCTAGTTACTTTTATAGTATAAGTTGTTGAAGTTCCATCTTCTGCAGTTACTAATACTTTAACTATATTTTCTCCTTCTTTTAAGTTTTTATTTCCTTCTATAGCGACTTTTGCTTTCGAATCAGTTGCAGTTGCAGTTACATTAACTTCAGATGTTTCATAAGGAATAGTTAACGAATATTCTTTTACATCTTTTTTAAATTCTGGAGAAATCGCTCCTTCTTTAACAGATAATGCACTTAATGTACTATCTGTTGATTTTGGAGTTTCAACTGGTTTTGTTGTATTTGTAGTAGGCTTTTTATTAGTTGTTCCACTTGACGAAGAACTGTTTCCGCTTGAACTACCACTAGACGAATTTCCTCCTGTATTAGTTTGTGGTTCTGTTACTGTTATATTTTTTGAAGCAGATACATTAACATATTGTCCATTTAAAACTGCATTAGACCCACTTGAAACAACAACTTTTATTGTTCCTGTTGATGTTGGTGTAACAGTTATGCTTTTAGAAAAAGTCTTTGCCTCTCCTGTCATAGAACCATCAACAAGTCTTATTGTGCCACTAGTTCCTGCTCCTGATACTGTTGCTGTTAAATCTACTGTATTAACATTAGGAACACTAACTGTAATTGTAACAGGTTTTCCCTTTTTAGGACTTGATGGGGATGCACTTATGCTTGTTGCATTTACTTTATCTGTTATAAGTAATATTGATATAAAAAATAATATTGCTAAAATTATTTTTTTAGTTTTTTTCATTGTTTTTCTCCTTTTTAACTTTTTAAGATTATTTGTATTATATTATACATATCCATAGAATCTATTTTTGAATCTTTATTAGTGTCTGCCGCTGTAAAATATTTATCCTTTAAGATGCTATTTTTTAATATATGTTGTATTACATTATACATATCCATAGAATCTACTTTGCCATCACCGTTACAATCTCCCTTAGCTAACACATCTTTTATTAACACCAAATATGTCTTACTTCCATCACTTGCTTCTCTTGCCATATAACCTGTTCCTGCTGGTGTAGAAACTTTATCCCAATAATATCCACCTATTTTACTTGTTGCTCTTTGAGTAATTAATACCTGTGTTCCTTCATTTAATATTGTAATAGTTTCTCCATTTGGAGCATCTTTTAGTTTTAATCCACCATTTGCATTAATATATGCAAGTTCTCCTTTTTCTGAAGTTACTGTTGGACTCTTTACAGCAGATGTTGGCATATTTTTATATAATGGTATTTCAAATATAAATGCTTCTTCTAATAGTCCTGCTTCTTTATAATATCCTTTTAATATAGATCCTATGCTTTGTGAATCAAAAATATTTTGAGCATATTGGTTTTTATAATATGGTTTGTATGTTACATTGAATTTTTGATAATACAATGTATCTTGTCCTCTGTTAATATAGCTTTTTATTAATCCTATTCCACCCATTATAGCTTTTTGCGGAGTATTCCATCCTTGGTCATATGCATATTTTAATCCATTTAATATTACTTCATCATCTCCATCTCCTGATGCACCAACATTAAATAAATTATAATATCCTACATATTGATTTTTGTATCCTTGTCCAGAACACAAAGCAGATGCTCCATTTCCTTGTTCTTGAAGAATTTTACCTATAATGTAAAATGGATTTATATCATAATCAGGATTATTTGCTACCTCATATATCGCATCTATTAATTTTTGATCGTTTAAGTATGATATTTTTTTAGCCATTGTAGCAACTTGCTCTTTTGTTATATTTTTATCATTAGATAATAATAAATATTGGAATATATTTGAATCATTTAATGAATTTCTTGGATCCATAACATGTTCTATTGCTCCTCTTGAAGCACAGTACCATCTTCCAGTTGTATCATATTCTTCTTTTCCACATATAGAACAAATCCATGCTTCCGAATAATTGCTTGGCACTAAATTACTTGGTGAACTTCCATGCCCTTGATATTCATTATTTATTACTACTTCCCAATCTAATCCTGTTTCATATAGCTTAAATGTCCAATTTTTATGATTTTTTGATAAAGTTTCTAAAAGTGTTTTATATCCTGGATATGTTGTTTCAAAATTTGTTGGTAAATCATTAGATTGATAGCTGTATGTATATGTTGCTGCATATGATTTATTTATCAATTGTGGAATAAATCCAAACATTGTATATATCATAACAAAAAGAATCAAAATACATAGAATTTGTCTATTAAATTTGTTTAAAATATTTCTTTGCATTTTCATCTCCTCTTTCGTATTTTTTCTATTCAAATTATACAATTAAAGTATATCGTAAGCCAAAAAGCAAGTCAAGGTAAAACAGCAAAAAATCACTGGTATTTTTGAGGATTTTTGGGAGATTTTAGGGATATTATAACATGTAATTTGCAAAGCAAATTACATTTCAATGAAGAATGAATAATGAATAGTTAATAATAAACGAAGATTTTTTGTTGACATCAACAAAAAATCAACATACATTATTAATTATTCACTCTTAACTTTTCATTATTAAATAGTAAAAGGTTAGTTTAACTAACCTTTTACTATATGTATTAACATCCACATCCTCTGTTACATCCGCAATTTGTAAATAATAATAAGAATACTATTATGAAGAATAATATTGAACAATCGTCTCCGCATCCTCCAAATAAACCTCCTACTCCATTATTACATCCACATCCGCAACCACAATTTCTTTCATCTGGCATAATGTTACCTCCTTAAATATATGTTATATGGTATAGTATGCATATTTTTTAATTTGTGTTACAGGTTTATTAATTTAAATTAATTCTTCTGTAGTTATAAGCTTCATTGACAGTCCCTTAAACATTTGCTATAATATTTAATGGTAACATAATGTGTTATTATCTTATTTATGGAGGTCTTAAAATGAATGAAATCAAAAATTTAATGCCTGAATGGTTATGCACTATAGACGATACAATGTCTTTAGAAAAAATAATTCGGGCGAAAGACAGCAAACTGCCTATCGTAGGTAGAGTTATTTTGTGGAATAAAGAAAAAAAGAATTTCCTGGTTGATTTAGGAAATGATTTTTATGGTTTCATCCCTGTTGATGATTCCAGCTTATATCCCCCATTGTACTCTAGTGGGAAAATAACACCTTCGCTTTTCGCAACTATCGGAAAACCAATTGTTGCTGTAGTTAAATCTATTAACTCGGATGGTAAAATAATCTTATCAAGAAAAGAATCTATGTTAGATGCATTTAACACAATTTCTACCCTTGTTGGTAAAAAAATTGAATGCTGCATCACAGCTTTTTCTCCATTCGGTATATTTGTTGATGTTGGCAAAGGCGTCTGTGGCTTAATAAATCGCAGATCCGCATCTACTTCAAGACTTCGCTCTTTTTCTGATATGGGACTTAAAATCGGCGATAAAATTACAGCTAAAGTAATTTCATTTGATGAAAATTTTCATATTGAGCTTAATTATAAAGATCAATTTGAATATTTGGGACTTACTTTAGCAGTTAATGACTCTGTAGATGTAATGATTTTAGATCGACTCAACAGCAATGGATTTTTTGCATATGTAAATCCAAATACTACTGCAATTATTAATATTCCTTATGGAATTTCTTGTAAATATGGTGATAAAGGAGTTGCAAAAGTAAGAAACAGTAGTGTTAAACACCCGGACAAGCTTAGGCTTGAGTTTGTTTCATTTTAACAACTGTTACCTCTAAAAAACAAAAGGCATTGCTTATTGCAATGCCTTTTGGTTTTATTATTTTATTCTCCATAATATGCTTTTTTGTATATTTCTTTTATTTCTTCAACTAATGGATATCTTGGATTTGCCCCTGTACATTGGTCATCATGTGCTCTTTCTGCTAATCCTTGTAAATTTGCCATGAATACATCTTCTGGTACTCCACATTCTTTTATTGACATTGGCATATCTAAATCTCTCATTAATTGTCTTACTGCTTCTATTAAATTGTTAACACTCTCTTCGTCTGTTTTTCCTTGTACTCCAGCAAATTTTGCTGCTTTTGCATATTTCTTATCTGCTATGAAATATTCATATTTTGGGAATGCTGCAAATTTTGTTGGTTTTTCACTATTGTATTTTATTACATATGGAAGCAATATTGCGTTTGCTCTTCCGTGTGGTATATGATATTCTCCACCTAACTTATGAGCCATACTATGGTTTAATCCTAAGAATGCATTTGTAAATGCCATACCTGCTATACAACTTGCATTATGCATTTTTTCTCTTGCTTCAATATCATCTGCACCATTATCATATGCTCTTTTTAAATAATCAAACACTATATCTATTGCTTGAAGTGCTAGACCATCTGTATAATCACTTGCCATATTTGATACATAAGCTTCTAATGCATGTGTTAATACGTCCATACCTGTATCTGCTGTTGCACTTTTTGGAAGTGAAAGTACAAATTGAGGGTCAATTATTGCAACGTCTGGTCTTAGAGCATAATCTGCTAAAGGATATTTTATATTTCCATTTTTTCTATCTGTTATAACTGAGAACGCAGTTACTTCGCTTCCTGTTCCTGAAGTTGTTGGTACTGCAACAAATTTTGCTTTATCTCCTAAGTTAGGGAATTTTACTACCCTTTTTCTTATATCCATGAATTTTTGTTTTAATCCATCAAATGTTGCTTCTGGATGTTCATAGAATAGCCACATACCTTTGGCAGCATCTATAGCTGATCCTCCTCCTATTGCAATAATTACATCTGGATTAAAGCTTCTCATTTCTTCTACTCCACGCATAATTGTATCCACATCTGGATCAGGTTCTACATCTGAATATATTTTAGAATGACAATATTGTTCTCTTTTTCTTAGATAATACAATGCTTTATCTACATATCCTAATTTAACCATTGTTGGATCTGTTACAATAAAAGCTCTTGATATATCATTCATTTTCTCTAAGTATTGTATAGCATTTTTTTCGAAATAAATTTTTGGTGGAATTTTAAACCATTGCATATTAACTCTCCTTTTTGCAATTTTTTTCTTATTAATTAAGTTTTGTGTTGATACATTTGATGTTGTACTATTTTTACCATAAGAACCACAACCAAGTGTAAGTGATGGTGTGTTTGTATTATATATATCTCCTATCGCTCCTTGTGCTGACGGAGAATTTACAATGATTCTTCCTACTTTCATTTGTGTACCAAAATTTTCTATTACTTCATCATCTTCGCTATGAATTATTGCAGAATGTCCAAGTCCACCAAACTCTAGCATTTTTCTACATTTGTCAAACCCTTCTTCTGTACTATTTACTACGAAATATGCAAGTACTGGTGATAATTTTTCTCTAGATAATGGATAATCTGCTCCAACATCATCTAATTTTGCTAATAATATTTTTGTTTTTTCTGGAACTTTCACGCCTGATTGCTCTGCTATCCAAGCTGCTGATTTTCCTACAACATTTGGATTTAAAGTTTGTTTTTCAGGATTTATAACATAATCTGATACTTTTTTGATTTCTTCTTTATTTAAGAAATAACAATTGTTTTCTTTCATGTAGCTTTCGAATTCTTTATGTATTTCTTTATCTACTACAACTGCTTGCTCAGATGCACATATCATACCATTGTCAAATGTTTTAGATAGCATTAAATCTGTACAAGCTCTTTTTAATTTTGCAGTTTTTTCTATATAGCATGGTGCATTTCCTGGTCCAACTCCTAAAGCCGGTTTACCACAACTGTAAGCAGCCCTTACCATTCCAGAACCACCTGTTGCAAGTATTAATGATACTCCTGGATGATTCATTAATGCGCTAGTTGCTTCTATTGAAGGAAATTCAATCCATTGTATACAATTTTCTGGTGCTCCTGCTTTTACTGCAGCATCTCTTAAAATTTCTGCAGCTCTTACAGAACATTTTTGTGCTGATGGATGGAATCCAAATATGATTGGGTTTCTTGTTTTTGCACAAATCAAAGATTTAAACATTGTTGTAGATGTTGGATTTGTAACAGGTGTTACACCTGCAATTACTCCTATTGGTTCTGCAACTTCTACATATCCTTCTAATTCGTTTTCTTCAACTATTCCAACAGTTTTTTCATATTTAATAGAGTGCCATATATATTCTGTTGCAAATATATTTTTTATAATTTTATCTTCATACACTCCTCTTCCTGTTTCTTCTACTGCTAATTTTGCAAGTTCTGTATGATTGTCTAATCCAGCAAGTGACATATTATATACGATGTTATTTATTTGTTTTTGATCTAACTTCATATACTCTTCCAATGCTTTATTAGCATTTTTTACTAGCTTGTCAATCATTTCTTCAATGTTTACATTATCACTCATCATATACCTCCTACTTTATGTGTGATTTAGGCTAATTATATATGATTAATTTATACTTTTCAATGATATCTTAAAAATTTCTCATAAAATTCACTTTAAAAAAGCACAGTTTAAAATCAAACTGTGCTTTTTAACTATTTTACTATTGTATTATCTTTATTCTCGGTATTAATTCTTTTAAAATCATCTTTTACAAGTCTAAATATATTTATAATTTTTGGATCAAACGCTTTTCCGCTTTGACTTATTATATATTCCTCTGCTTCTTCATACGGCATTGCTTTTTTGTATACACGATCATTTACTAGTGCATCATAAACATCAATTACTGACATCACTTTAGATATTACAGTTATTTCTTCATCTTTTAATCCTTCAGGATATCCTGTTCCATCAAATTTCTCATGATGATGATAAACTATATCTTTTGCATATTGTAAGACACTATTTGATAGCTTATCTCCATATGTACCCTCTAAAGTATTTCTTCCTATAGTTACATGCTGCTTCATTATCTCATACTCTTCATCTGTTAATTTTCCAGGTTTATTTAATATATGGTCTGGTATACCTACTTTTCCTATATCATGCAAAGTAGCTGCAATTGCGATATCTTCTATTATTTTATTCTCCGCAAACAAGCCTTCTTTATAAAATTCTTCATATTTTGTTAACATTTCTTTCATGTATTCTTTTGTTCTTAATAAATGTCCACCTGTCTCTTGGCTTTTGTATGCAGTAAGATTAACTAAACTACTATATAAGAAATCATATACATTCTTTATTTCTTTATTATAGTCGCTTAAATCTTTTTTCATTTTTAATTCATTTTGTTTTTTGCTAATAGCATTTTCAATGTGCCATTTTAAATTATTTGATTCTATATCTTTTTCTATAAATTCATCTACATTTATATCTATTATATTTTGTTTTAATAATAAATCTTCATTTTTATCAAATAATATTAGAGGTATGTCTTTATATTCATCTTTGCTCTTCAGTAATTTTATTAATTCAATTTCTTTATTTACATCATCTAAGTCTTTAATAATAATTGCATTAATATTTTGTGTGTCTAGAATCAAACATGCCTCATTCTCATGTTCTGCTGTAAATACTTCAAAATATTTATATAAATTGTTTTTAATTTTCTCTAAATTAGTTTTATCACTGTCTATTACAAGTATTTTATTGATTTTAGATTTAACATATTGCGATTCTCTTAACTCTTTTAAAATCTCAGCAAAAGTACTTAAAAATTTAGTTAGTTTTTTATCTGTATTTTCTGTTTTTATTTCAAACTCCACATCTTCTAATTGCTTAAATATATTTTTACATCCTAAATTTCCCATAGCTCCTTTTAACGAATGTATATATATGTATTTTTCATCCATGTCTTTTATACATTCTAAATCTTTTTCTATATCAACATATGTGGCATAAAATATATTTATTATTTTCTCTAGCATCTTTTCATTATTCCCTAAACGTTCCATGACTTCATCATATGAATCAATAAAAGAAAGCTTATTTTCTACATTTTTTGTATTAAGTAATATTTCTTGTATTTTTCTTTTAAATTCTAATGGCATAATCGGTTTTTGTATATAACAAGATATATACTCTCTATTGTCTTCTATCACTTCTTGTGTAATATTTGTAGCTGTTAATGCAATTATAGGTGTTTTAACATCCATATTATTTTTTAATATACGTGAAATTTCATATCCATTATGTCTAGGCATATGTATATCCATTAAAATCAAATCATAATAATCTTTTCCAACATTCTCTATGTGTTTCAAACATTCTGTACCATCTATAGAAGTTTCACATATTATATTCATCTCTTCTAGAATCTTTTTAGTAATCTCTTGATTAATTATATTATCCTCTACAAGTAATATTTTTTTGTTGTGCATTTGATTAGTTGTTTGTTCAGCATTAGGATAAGAGTTTTCTTCTTTATCTTTTTTTGCATTTTCCAAAATAGATATACTTTCTTGTATAACTTCTTCTATTCTGTCATCTATTATTTTTTGGTTATCTATTTCTTCTTTTTCTTGAGTATCTATTGTCGCCTTGTTTACCTGTATTTCAAAATAAAACTTACTTCCTAGTCCTACACTACTTTCAACCCATATTTTCCCGTCCATGCTTTCTATAATTTTTTTAGTTATAGCTAATCCCATTCCGGTTCCTTGAGTCTCTTTTGTTGTTGGATCTTCAGCTTGTTGGAATTCTGTAAAAATCTTTAATGAATCTTCTCTTTTTATTCCAATTCCTGTATCTTTTATACAAAATTGTAATCTATACGAAAAATTATTTTCTTCAACTTTTTTACATACAACCTCTATATATCCCTTATCTGTATACTTAATAGAATTATTTATTAAATTTAAAAATATTTGTCCAATACGTGTTTTGTCTGCATAAATATTAATATCAGTATCATACTGTGTATTTATATAAAATTGTAAATTTTTATCTTTTACTTTTTGTTCAAACAAATGATTCAAGTTATTTAAAAACGCTTTTAAATTAAAATTTACATTGTTATTAACTACAACATTTTGTTTATCTTTTGATAAATCCAAGATGTTTTTTACTATTTCTAACAATAAATTTGATGCTTGCTCTAAATTTCCAATGTATTCAATCTGTTTTTCATTTAATTCTGTTGATTTCAAGAAATATAACATCCCTATAATTATATTTATAGGTGTACGTATCTCATGCGATAAATTTGCTATAAATAAATCTTTTGTACGTAAGTATTCATCTTTCTTTTCAATTTCTTTTTGTAATTGCAACTCTTTTTCAAAATGTTCATTTAAATTTTTTATATATATCAAAATTCTTCCTTGTGATGGCATATTATACGAAGCTATATATACATTTATTTTAGTGTTATCTTTATTTAATCTAATTTCTCCTATAAAAGATCCATCATCCAAAGTTTTAGAAATAATTTCTTCGTAAACAAGTTCATTATATTGATCATAAAGTAGAACTTCTTTTAATTTTTTATATTTATTATAAATCTCTCCATTATTTATATATTCTATTTTACCATCATAATCAGTAATACAAATAATATCTGTTATTTTATCAAAAAAACCTTCAACAACATCAATATTTATATTTGATATTAGAACTTTAGAATTCTTTTTGCGCAAAGCATATTCTTTTATTTTTTCTAAAACCTTCATTAGTTTCCTCCTATTATTTCTCTTTTGTAATTAGTATCATTCTAATCTTTCATTTTTTTCATTATATATCATAAAAATATCAAATTCAACATTTTATTTATTTTTGTAGAACTTTTAAAATTATATATTCATTTACTTATATTTTGTGGATGGATTCGGCGAGCCGCGTCGGGAAAACAGTCCACCGGACTGTTTTCTTTTTCCTCCTTTTCGAATCCTTCCTTTTCTAAATCAACTTAAAAAAGCCATGGCTTTGCCATGACTTTTTTAAGTTGGTGGGCAGGGATGGATTCGAACCATCGTACTCATATGAGAACAGATTTACAGTCTGCCGCCTTTAGCCACTCGGCCACCTACCCAAATATTTAATTTACCATTAATAAAAAAATGGTGCTCCCTCAAGGATTCGAACCTTGGACCCACCGGTTATGAGCCGGTTGCTCTGACCAACTGAGCTAAGGGAGCATTTCTCAACGCGAATTTTATTATAAGATATTTTTCGCGTTGTGTCAATAGTTATTTTAATTTTTTTTAAATTATTTTTTAATATATGTTATATATTCATAATCAAATGGATTTTCATCATTTTTAATGCCTTTCTCTCTTGATACTTCTTTCCATTCTTCTTCTTTTATTTCTGGAAACCAAACATCTCCTTCAAAGCTTTCGTTAATTTTTGTTATGTACATCTTATTTGCATATGGCATAAGTAATTTGTATATAGTTGCTCCGCCAATTATAAAACATTCTTCGTCAGAATTTATATATTTATCTAATTTTGATATATCATCTAAAATTTCAACATTTTCATTATCTATATCCATTTCCATATCATTACATAGAATAATGTGTTTTCTATTTGGTAATACTCTGCCTAATGATTCAAAAGTTTTTCTTCCCATTATTATTTTATGTCCTGATGTAATTTCTTTAAATCTTTTTAAATCTTCTGGCAAATGCCATATTAATTGATTATCTTTTCCTATTACATTTTCGTTTGCTATTGCAACTATGATACTAAGCATATTTATTGCCTCCTAAACTGCTACATCCATTTTTATTTTTCCTAAATGGTTGTAATCTATTAATTCAATATCTTCTGGTTTAAAATCATAAAAATCTTTTATTTCAGGGTTTATCCAAAGTTTTGGTGCAGGATATGCTTTATCTCTTCTTGATAATTGTTCCTTCATCCCTTCAACTTGATTTTCATATATATGAGCATTACTAATACATACTGTAAGCATTCCTGGTTTTAAATTTGTAACTTGTGCTAATAAATGTATGAATACAGCATATTGTGTTACATTAAATGGATGTCCAAGTGGTATATCGTTTGATCTAATTGTAAGCATACAATTTAATTTTCCATCTGTTACATCCCAACAACTATTAAATACACATGGATATAGAGCACCTGTATCTAAATATGGAATTTGCCATAAGTTTATTACCATTCTTCTATCTTGTGGGTTTGTTTTTAATTGATTTATCAATTTATCTACTTGTTTAAACTCTTTAACAACCCATCCATATGACGTTCCTATTGTTCCATCTTCCATTTCCCATTCGTCCCAAATATGAACATTTTGCTCATGCAAATCACTTATTTTGTTTGATTGCTTTTGAAAAATCCATAACAATTCTTTTACAGCAGCTTTAAATGCTACAAATTTAGTTGTTAATATTGGGAATTCTTCTTCTAAATTAAATTGTAATATTTGGTGTGGTAATTTATATGTCGCAATACCTGTTCTATTCTGATCATAATATCCTTTTGTTAATATTCTTTCTACTAAATCTAAATATTGCTCATCATATTTACTCATTTTAAATCCTCCTCTTGGGGACAGTCCCCATGCGACAAAATGTCGTAAAAGGGACAGTTCCTTTATGTTCTCAAAAAAATAAGACGGAATAACTTCCGCCCTAATACTATACAATAGGAATCTAGACTTCCTATTGTATAACAATGCTATAATCGCTATTGCCTGTTGAGTCTTCCTCATTACATTCGGAAGCTCAAATCGGCGAGAAGAAAAGTTGGCAAAGCCACTTTTCTTGTTAGCTATTTTCTCCTCTACCTTCTGGAAGTGCTGGGACATCTAATACTACTCTTATTTTCATTATATATGATATTGTTCTAACTAATTTACTGTTTTTAATTCTTTCCCATAATGATGGTTTAACTTCAAATCTTGTTTCTTCTATATAAGAATCTTGTGCCACAACTGGTTCTACAACTTTTTCAGCTTTTTGAACTTTTTCAGGTGTTTCAACTGGTGTTGGTATTCCTTTTAATGCTTCTGCTATTTCTATTCCTATATAACTTAAAGCTTTACTTCTATCTTCTATTCTTTCCATATCTATTTCAATATGTAAGTTTCCTTCAAGATTTGATATTCTAGCATTTATT
>JAZSDU010000024.1:0-4302 GCA_045531335.1 Clostridia bacterium | reverse complement strand
TATCTCATTTTTTGTGTTATACTATTTTTCATAGGAAATACCTCTCTTTTGATATTGTTTTTGTGGTTAAAAACATTTTATCATATTTTGGTATTTCCTTATTTTATTTTTATTGTGTCATATCTATTTTAAACCTATAATTTTCATATTAAGTTTTATATATAATTTGCAACAACAAAATAGACATAGAGATAACTTTATTATATAATGTAAATATGTATAAAGGAGGCTTATAAAATGACTTCTAAAATGGATTTAAATAAAATAAAAATTTTTGAATATACAGATAAAATTAAGAACTATGACATGAATATTTTTACATATATTCCTGATGGAAACATTAATAAAATGAAAATAATATTTGTTATGAGCGGATGTTTAAGAGATGCTTTAAACTATTTAAAGCTTTGGATTCCAGCAGCTAATGAAAATAAATATATTATAATTGCACCAGAATTTGATAAATATAACTATTCTATTGCAGACCATGAATATGGCAATTTGATAAATATAGATTATGACTATTCTACTCAGGATATTTATACTCCTAACATGATTTATGATAAAAACATTAAAAATGAATCTGAGTGGATTTATTCAAATATCGATAAAATTTATCTTGATTTTATAAAAGAAAACAACTTAAAAGACAACGGATATATTATATTTGGTCATTCATCTGGCTCACAATTTGCTCATAGATTTTTAATGTTAGGAAATAGCAAATATTGTAATAAATACCTATGTGCAAATGCTGGATTATATACTTTTTATGATGAATCAAAAAATTATCCATATGGCATAAAAAATTTAAATGATTACAGTGAAAGAATAAAGCAATCTTTATTAAAAGAAGTATATATAATGGCAGGAGAAAAAGATTTAAAAACATCATTACTAAATTCTCTCCCTCTGGATTTAGAACAAGGAGAAAATCGTTATGATAGAGCATTAAACTATTTCAACTCAGCTATAAAATATGCTGAAAAAAATAATATTAATATAAATTGGAAATTCGTTTCTATGCCTAATGTTCATCATTCATCAAAAGAAGTAATACCATTTGCTATAGAAATTATAAACGCCTAAAACTTTACTTTTAGGCGTTCATTTTCTTTTCCCACAATCGCAATTATCTCGCCTATATGCACATTTAGAACATACATCTTTGTCTTTTTTTATGAAATTATGATATGCAATTAAGCCTAATGTTACTAGCACTATTGCTAGAATAATAAAATCTATAAAATTCATAATTTTCTCCTTTATAATATTAATTTAATTTGCTATTTTCGTGAATTTCAGGACAGTCCCAAAAAGTCTCAGACAAGCTGCTACTTTTTAGGGACAGTCCCTGGAAATTCCCTCTTACAAATTCACAATAAATGTTCCTACATTGAATACCATACTTGCAAGTATCCATGCTAATCCTGTTTGGAAGGCTATTGCTTTTAGCATTTTCTTTGTGCTTCCTAGTTCTCTTCTCATTGCTCCTATCGCTCCAAAACATGGCGCACTAAATAGATTGAATACCATATATGCATATGCGCTAACTGGTGTGAAGAAATTAAATGCTGCTGATTTGAACAGCATTGAGCCTTCTTCAATTTCTTCAGTAAATCCTGCTATTATACTCATTGATGATATTACTTGTTCTTTTGCAACTAATCCTTGTATTGCAGATACTGCTGCTTCCCAGCTAAATGTTCCAAGTATCGGATAGAATACCCACGAAACTAAATTCCCTATACTTGCTAATATGCTATTTTCTATTTTAATTCCATATTCTAATTTCCAAGAGAATGATAGTAAAAACCAAATTATTACTGAACAGAATAATATAATTGTTCCTGCTCTTTCTATAAATTCTTTTACTTTGTCAAATACATCTCTTACTACATATTTTATGCTTGGTAATTTATATTCTGGTAATTCTGATATGAATGCAGTTCCACTATTTTTCATAAATAATTTCTTTATTATTATTGCTGATATTAATATTATTGCAATTGCGAAAAAGTAAAGTGATGCTGATACTAAACCTGAATTATCTGCAAAGAAATATCCTGTAAACATTGCTATTATTGGAAGTTTTGCACTACATGGAATAAATGGTGTAAGCATTATAGATAAATCTCTTTCTTTGCTATCTTTTATTATTCTTGTTGACATTATTGCAGGAACACTGCATCCTAATCCAACTATGAATGGCACTAGTGTCTCTCCACTTAATCCAAATTTTTTAAACAACTTGTCTAATAAAAATGTAACTCTTGACATATACCCAGTTGTTTCTAGGATTGATATACATAGGAATAAAATAATTAATTGTGGTACAAACCCAAGTACTGCTCCAACTCCTGCTATTATTCCATCAACCACTAAGCTTGTAGACCAATCTGATGCTCCAAGATTTAGTAATCCTTGATCTATTAAATCTCCAAATTTTTCGACATTTTCTGCTACTAAATCAACAGTAAAACTTCCAACTACCCCTACTGATAGATAATATACTAAAAACATGATGACCATAAATATTGGAAATGCAATAAATTTATTTAAAAATATTTTATCTAATTTATCAGACATGCTTTCTTTTACTTGTTTTATTTTAGTTGATTTGTTTTTTATTTCTACTATGTAATCATATCTTAAATTAGCTATTATTTCTTCAATATCCATTTTGTATGTTTCTTCTAGCTTCTGTCTACTATTTTTAACTATTGCAGTTTGATGTTTTTGATATAATTTATCATTTTCCAATATTTTAATAGCCTCAAATCTATTTGTTTTAAATTCATTTCTAATTTTTAATATTTCATTTTCAATGTCTGATTTAAAAATCTCTTTACTTTTTACATGTGTTTTCTTATTTATTCTTATAACTTCTCTTAAATTATCTATTCCTGTTCCTTTTAATGCAGAAATTGTTACAACATCTGTTCCTATTTCTCTTGATAGTTTTTCAGTTTCTATATGGATTCCTTTTTTCTCTAATCTATCTGCCATATTAAGTGCAATTATAACTTTTGTATCTAGTTCCATAAGTTGTGTTGTAAGGTACAAGCTTCTTTCTATTGAAGTAGCATCTACTATATTTATTATTAAATCTGGCTTTCCTTCTAATACAAAATTTCTTGATATTTCTTCTTCAACAGTATATGGACTTAAAGAATATATCCCTGGTAAATCAACTAAATCATCACCTAATTCTTTTATTCTACCTACTTTTCTTTCTATTGTAACACCTGGCCAATTTCCTATTTTTTGATTAGTACCTGTAAGTAAATTAAAAAGTGTAGTTTTACCGCTATTTTGATTACCCACTAATGCTATTTTCATTTTGATTCTCCTTTCTTATTAAGATACGAATTTTTTAAATTACGGGCGCAATTCGGTATTCCTCATTGGTATTCCTTACCAATAACGCCCCTACAACATTTGCAATTAATTTTGTATTTTTTTATTGCGGGTCGTCGAGGACGCCGACCCCTACAAGATTTCTACATCAATATTTTTCATCTCTTCTTTTCTAATGCAAAGTTCATAGCCTCTAAGTTCAATGTCTACTGGATCTCCCATTGGCGCCACTTTTTTTATCAGAATTTCAGTTCCTCTTGTTATTCCCATATCTAATAAATGTCTTCTTACATCTGGTTTATCCATATGAATTCCTAGAACTTTTGCTCTTTGTCCTATTTTTAAATCACTTAAATGTCCTTTATCTCCTTTTTTTAATATCATTTTTTTCATATCTTTCTCCTTACAAAATGTTAACCTATGTTAACATTTTATTCCTTTGTTTATTTTTTGTCAATATAAAATCAGTTGTTTTATTTTTTATATTCTTATGTTATAATTAATACATTATATTAACCAAAGGGGACAAGTATGAAAAATTTAACCAAATCTATTGAAGATTATATAGAAGCTATTTATATGATTGAAAAAGAAAAAGAAAATATAAAATCAGTTGATATTGCCTCTAGATTAGGAGTTTCTAAACCAGCTGTAAATAAAGCTATGAATGAATTAAATAACTTAAATTTAATAAAAAAAAGTAATTATAGTAATATAGTCCTTACTGAAGAAGGAAGAAATCTTGCAAAAAAAATATATGATAAACACATACTTATTTATGAATTCTTATTAAGTATTGGTGTAAGTAAAGAAAATGCAAATATTGATTGCTGTAAAATAGAACATGTAATTAGTAATGAAACTGCTGAATGTATGAAAAAGCAAATAAAGAAATAGACTAAAGGAGAAAGACTCCAAAAAAAAAAATTTTCTAATAAAAGT
>JAZSDU010000041.1:0-2458 GCA_045531335.1 Clostridia bacterium | reverse complement strand
TATTATATATTTTGTATAATACTGGAGAGAAATACAGATGAAAAAAACAAATAAATCAAATAAATTTTATAAAAAACTATTATTTTTTGGTATTATGGCATATGTTTTATATGTTTTTGTTGGACAACAAAAAACATTAAATTCATATAAAAATACACAAGATTATTATAATGAGCAATTAACAAAACAATTAGCTTATCAAGAATCTTTGTATGAAACTAAAACTAATATAAATTCAAAAGAATATATAGAAGAAGTAGCAAGAGAAAAACTAGATATGTATTTACCAAATGAAAGAGTTTATATAGACAATGGAAAATAATATAGGTAGGTTTTCCTACCTAATTTTCTGTTTTCAATTTGTTTATCTAAATTTTTCATTTTTTTATTCTTTACTAATTTCCAATAATTGTAATTATAAATTC
The DNA here is from genome assembly GCA_045531335.1 of Clostridia bacterium. Classification (GTDB taxonomy): domain Bacteria; phylum Bacillota; class Clostridia; order TANB77; family CAG-508; genus CAG-452. The sequence goes on along the minus strand of JAZSDU010000041.1, from coordinate 2,033 downwards.
ATTTAAATAATAAGGGGGATTATTTTATGGAACTTGAAAGCATGACATTAGCAGAATTAAGGGACAAAGCAAAGGAACAAGGTTTAAAAAATATTTCTAAACTAAAGAAAGAAGAAATAATTGATTTATTATCATCTTCAAATGAAGATAAAGCATCTTTAGAATCTGGATACAAATTAACAAATGAAGGTGATGAAATTGTAGAAGGTATACTTGAAGTTTTACCTGATGGATATGGATTTTTAAGAGGCGAAAATTATTTACCAACACCAAAAGATGTATACATTTCTCCCGTTCAAATAAAGAGATTTCGTTTAGATACTGGTGATATGATAAAAGGAATAAAAAGAACTCCAAAAGAGGGAGAAAAATTTCCAGCTTTAATTTATGTAGGGGAAGTAAATGGTCAGCATCCTGAAAATGCAATGAAAAGACGTTCTTTTGATGATTTAACACCAATATATCCAAACAGTAGAATAAAATTAGAGACAAGCCCTTCTGAATATACTATGAGACTTATGGATTTATTATCTCCAATAGGAAAAGGGCAAAGAGGAATGATAGTTGCTCCTCCAAAAGCAGGAAAAACAACTATATTGAAACAAATAGCTAATAGTATTACTGCAAATAATCCAGAGGTAGAATTAATTGTTCTTTTAATAGACGAAAGACCTGAAGAAGTAACAGATATGAAGCGTTCAATACAAGGTGATGTAATATATTCAACATTTGATGAACTTCCTGAACATCATGTTAAAGTTGCAGAAATGGTTTTAGAAAGAGCAAAAAGATTAACAGAACAAAAAAAGGATGTAGTTATATTATTAGATAGTATAACAAGACTTGCAAGAGCATACAATCTAGTAATTCCAACATCAGGAAGAACTTTATCTGGAGGTTTAGATCCTAGTGCTTTACATAAACCAAAGAGATTCTTTGGAGCTGCTAGAAATACAGAAGATGCAGGAAGTTTAACAATACTTGCTACAGCTCTAGTGGATACAGGAAGTAGAATGGATGATGTTATTTTTGAAGAATTTAAGGGAACAGGTAATATGGAAGTACATTTAGACAGAAAACTATCTGAAAAGAGAATATTCCCAGCAATAGATATAAATAAATCTGGAACAAGAAAAGAAGAATTATTATTATCTAAAGAAGAATTAGAAACTGTATTTGCATTAAGAAAGACAATGTCAAATATGTCTGCACAAGAAATGACAGAACAATTAATAGATCAAATAATAACAACAACATCAAATGAAGAATTTTTAGCAAGAATGAATTACTTTTTTAAAAATAATAAATAAATTTGCATTTTAAAATAATTTCAAAAATATGTAGATTGTAAAGGGAAGAGACTAATCAATCTATATATTTTTGAAATTATAACATTGCGCAAAATCAAAGTTTTGCGCAAAAGGAAGTAGGAGAAAATATATATTTCTTCAAAACAGCCTCTATCTCGCTATTTGTAGGGGTCGCACTCCTGGGCGACCCGTTTTTATATAATGTAACTTTATTACTTTTTAAATAAAATCGCTTAAAACGGATTCTGATGCGTCATAATTTTAAGTAATTTTATAATCTTTATATAAATTTAAATTTTTAAAAATTTTTAATTATAATTTATATTATTATCTGTAAATTTTTCTTTAAAATCTCTAAAACCCTTATATATCAATATTTAGCCAATTTCCGAGGCAACATACTATATTCCTCTTTTTTTAAAACGCCTTAAAATCGATTCTCGTGCGTCACTTTTTTGGCTATTTTTCAGTATTTGTAGGGGTCGCAGCCCTCGGCGACCTGTTAAAGAATTTTTCAAAATTTGATAATAAACTTACTAATTATATTAAATCTATTAATCTTAAATTTCAATTTAAATCTAATTTATATTATTAAATGATAAAGTTTATATTAATATAATTTAAATTGCTTAAAAACAATTTTAAAACTTTGTAAATATTAATTATAATTTAATATAATTAAAATTATTTATAAATTATATATAAAATTTTGCAAACAACAAA
>JAZSDU010000052.1:0-10393 GCA_045531335.1 Clostridia bacterium | reverse complement strand
CTAATTCTGTCTCCTGCGCAATATGGTATACGGCGTTGCCGTATGAGATACTTGCTTTGCAAGCATGATATAATATCCGTTCCATCATATGCCGCAGGCATATATCATCGCTCGCAGGGCGATATCATATCGAAGATATATCACCCGTTCCGACAGGAACGGATATCATTGTAAAAAACCTCTTTTGTCAGGTTGACAAAAGAGGTTTCTTTCATGGTGGGGACTACAGGGCTCGAACCTGTGACCTCCTGCTTGTAAGGCAGATGCTCTACCAGCTGAGCTATGCGCCCATTTTTCGTGACGAAAATAAGTATACTAGATTTTAATAAATCTGTCAATAGTTATTTTTAATTTTTTTAACTTTTTTTAATTTTATTTTTATCCGAATTTCAATAGAAATTATAATAGATGTTAATCCCTTTTTCGGTGGCTCCGGCATCACGCTACAAAGAACTTCTTCCGGGAGATAAAAGGGTTAACAGATATTATATTTCTATTGGAATTTTAACTTTATACTAATATGACAATCCATAATAATAACTCATAAACCATGAATTTATATCAAATGTTTCATGCGTTTTAGGTTCTCCATACTCTACTCCAAATGTGTCTACTGTTATATTTGATATTACTGGAGGATTTACTGGTTTTGTTGTTTCAGTTGTTTCTCCTGTTTCTTCATCAGTTTCTACTTCTGTTTCAAGCTTTGTTATTTCATCTACTATTTCAATTCCTTCTATTACTTTTCCGAAAGCTGCAATAATATCCATCAAATTCTGCAGCATCTTGAGCCATTATAAAGAATTGGGCATATCCAGAATTATATCCTTCTTCTGTTAAACTAGCATCCATAGAAGAATAATATGTATAATCTAATCTTGCAAGTCCTAATGTTCCTCTTTCGAATTTTAATGTATTATCATATCCATTTTTAGTGAATTCTCCATTTATGCTTAATTCAGTTTGTCCTGTTCCATCTCCTGCTATGTCTCCACCTTGTATAAGACTTTCTTCTACTCTATGAAATGTTAATCCGTTATAATATCCCTCATTTATTAATTTTATAAAGTTTTTAACTGTATTTGGTGCCATATCTGGATAAAGTTCTATCTTTATTGTTCCATAGTCTTTTATTTCCATTGATACTATTGGTCTTTGTAATTTATATGTAGCTTTTTGGTAATATCCATAAGCTAAAAATCCTCCTAAAATCAATACCAAAACTAGTGCTATTATACTTAGTTTTAATCCTTTTTTCTTCATTTTTTCCTCCTTATACATTTAGACTAATACTATTCTGCATTTAAAATTTCTATTAAAGTCTCAGTTTCACTATCTAATAGTTCTATCATATCTAATTGTGTTTCATAAGCTGTTTCTATGCTAACCCATATTCCTGTAAGCTCTATTCCTTCAGAAGTTGTAAATTTTTCATGTATTTCCCATGAATCATCTATATAAGTATTATCTGTTGCTATATTTGAATTTCCCTTTATGAATTTAATTTCTGTGATACTTGTTTCTGTATTAGTTTTATATGCAAATCTTGGTATCCACACATAATTCACACTATCTTTTGGTGCATATGCCCAAATGTCTGAACTAGCTCCGTAATTATATGACAAACTCAAGTTTGTCTTTGGCTTATTTGTTAATGTAATTGCAATTGTTTTTTCAATATAATTATCTTGGTTTGTGTTATCTTGTAAGTTAATTAGATAAATCCCTGATTTTGATATGTTAGCTGAATAAGTATTTTCTTTTTCTGTATAGTTTGTTATTGTCTGCCAATTATTTATTATATTTCCTTCTGAATCAATTTCAGCAAACTTTAATATTCCATTATTTATACTAACATTACTTATTGTTAAACTGCAATTCAAACCATCTATTGATGTATTCACTGAAAACTCTAATTCTCTTGAAATAGAACTATCATTATTAATTACTGTTTGTCCTCCAGGTAATTTATATTGTGTATAATATTTGTTTCCGTTGTATTCTACTCCTCTAGCACTCACCACTTCTCTTGTTGCGATATTTATCATAACATCACTTGAAACATCTTCTATGTCAAATTCATCAAGTAATATTCCCTTTGTAAAGTATCTATATGCACTAGCATCGTTTGATGATATTTCATTGTTTGAAAAAGCCAAATTTATTGTGGTAGTTGAAGTAACTTCTGTCCCGAGTTGCAACAACTCATCCACAGTTTTCTCATCTACTTTTGACTGTATCAGTTGCATTTCAGTAACAAATGCATTAACTTTTGAAAATTTATATGTATCTAATCCTGTATATACAGTTACTGAAGTCAATATTAACATTATTATAACAGTCATTATTAAAGCAACTAATGTAATTCCTTTATTATCTTTAGTTATATTTTTCATTTAACACCTCTATATCATTAAATTGTCAAAAACAAACTGTTCTTGCATTCTTCTTAATGATTGTTTTATTGTTCTTGCTCTTACTTCACCTATTCCTTCTACTTCGTCAAGTTTGTCAACATCTGCTAGCAATATGTGTTGGAATGATTTAAATGTTTTCACTAGGTTTGTAACAATATTACTTGGCATTCTAGGTATTTTATTTAAAATTCTATATCCTCTTGGATAAACTGCAACTTCTTCATAGTTATCAAACTGTTCATATCCAAGGGCTTTTGCTATTACTTGTGATTGCACAAATTCATCTTGAGAAGATGTTTTTATCGTTTGTAATACTTTTTCTGCAATCAATCTTCTGCTTGGTGCTATATAATCTTTTATGATTAGTAATTCTTCTTCTGGAAGATCTTCAATAAGTTCTTCTAATTGCATTTTTACTAAAACTCCATCTTCACCAAGTTCATATATAGATCTTTGAACTTCTCTAGCTACTTTCATAACCATTTCTGCTCTTTGTATACATGTTATTACATTATCCAAAGTTACTATATCATTAAATTCATATTCATTTAAAACACTTAATTTAGAGTCAAATACTTTTTTGTAATTTTCTAATGTTTGTAATGCTTGATTTGCTTTTGTTATTATTTTACTACTATCTTCTATAGTGTATCTAAAGTCTCCTTTAAAAACTGTTATTATGTTTCTTCTTTGAGAAATACTTATAACTAATTCTCCTGTTTGTTTAGCAGTACGTTCTGCTGTTCTATGCCTTGTTCCTGTTTCTTCTGTAGTTATTTTAGATGAAGGTATAATTTGGGTGTTGGCTAAAAGTATTCTTTTTAAATCTTTACTTAATATAATTGCTCCATCCATTTTTGCAAGTTCATATAGTCTTGCAGGTGTGTATTCTTCATCAATTTTAAACCCACCATCAACTATATCCATTATTTCTTTTGAATCTCCAATTATAATCAATGCACCAGTTTTAGCTTTTAATATATTATCTAATCCTTCTCTGAATTTAGTTCCTGGAGCTATAATCTTTAGTATGTTAATTAATATGTCGTCTTTTTTTACTTTTTCTGCCAAAATATCACCTCACATGCTATTATTTTAGTCCTAGACATTTCATAGCTTCTAATATATTTTTCACACCTATTATATCTAATTTATAGCTATCTTTCAATAGTTTTTTATTGCTTTCTGGAATTATACATTTCTTAAATCCTAATTTTTCTGCTTCTTTAAGTCTTTTTTCTATCATGTTTACACTTCTTACTTCCCCTGTTAGTCCAACTTCTCCAATCGCTATAGTATCATTTGGAATACTTATATTTTTAAAACTAGAACTTGCTGCAAGAATTATTCCTAAATCAAGAGCTGGTTCATTAATTTTAATTCCACCAACTATATTTAAATATACATCTTGTCCACCTAATGGTAAACCTGCTCTTTTTTCTAAAACAGCAATTAAAAGTGTAAGCCTGTTATAATCTATTCCATTTGCAGTTCTTCTTGCCATTCCAAACACACTGGTAGATGTTAGCGATTGTAACTCTACAAGGATTGGTCTTGTGCCTTCCATACTTGCAACTACAATTGAACCTGCTGCATTTTCATTTCTTTCTGATAACAATACTGATGATGGATTGTCAATTTCACACATTCCGAGCATCTCTCATCTCGAACATACCAATTTCATTTGTAGAACCGAATCTATTCTTTACACCTCTAAGTATTCTATATGAAAAATATCTTTCACCTTCTAAATATAATACAGTATCTACCATATGTTCCAAAACTCTTGGCCCTGCTATGTTTCCATCCTTTGTAACATGTCCAATTATTATTGTAGTAATAGCTTCTTGTTTACACATTTTCATTATTCTAGAAGTTATTTCTCTTACTTGACTAACACTACCTGGTCCTGATGTAATTTCATCAGAGTACATTGTTTGGATAGAATCTATAATTACAAGTTTAGGATTAAGTTCTAAAATTGTATCCTGTATTATATCTATATCTGTCTCTCCTAAAAATACTATATCGTCATTATTAATTCCTAATCTATCTGCTCTTATCTTTATTTGATCTACAGACTCTTCTCCTGATACATATAAAACTTTTCCTTCACCTTTAATTTTGTCACATAATTGCAAAATTAATGTAGATTTACCAATTCCAGGCTCTCCACCAACTAATGTTAATGCTCCTTTAACCAAACCTCCACCTAAAACCCTATCTAATTCTGCAAATCCTGTAGATGTTCTTATTATATCTTGTTTTTTCACTTCATTTAATTTTATAGGTTCTGCTTTCTTTTTTGTGTTTGATTTACCACTACCTGATTTTGTAGTTAATTTTTCTTCATAACATGTATTCCACTCATTACATGCTACACATTTCCCAAACCATTTTGAAGATTCATTTCCACAATTACTACAAACAAAAACTGTTGTTTGTTTCGCCATCTACATTTCTCCTTCTTTATAATATTTGTCTTCTTCCCATTTTAATGGGTTTGTTCTTATGTATTCTATAATTTGATAATATTCTTTTTCATTTCTAATAACATGTTCATAATAATTTCGTTGCCAAATTCTTTTATTAAAATTTGTATATCTATTTTCTTTAACACCTTTTAAATATTCTAATGTCGTCAAAGATTTAAAATCTCTAATAAAATCTGATACTGTAGGGGCAGGTCTTGTGCCTGCCCACATTTGTATATCATTGATTTCAATTACTCCATGCAAATGATTTGGCATTATTATATAATCATGCAATTTTATATTTATATATTTTTCTTGCATTTCTAAATATATTTTTTCTACTTTATTACCAAAATGCGTGTTTTCTATTTGGGCAGGCACAAGACCTGCCCCTACAACATTTGCATTTTCATTCAATACAATTTTTGATAATATATGTTTTCTATTCTGTGTGCATATTGTTATAAAATAATATCCTTCTGTTGAATAATCATAATATTTTAATCTAATACTTTTTCTATGGTGGGGCTCTAGGTTATATTTCATATATCTCCTTTCTTGCCCCCACATTATTCTTATTATTTTATTTCTGTTCCGCCCCATTCTACTACTGTATATCCAGTTCTTTCTGGTGTTTCCAATTGTTGTTCTTGTACTTGAATTGGTTCTTCTAACGCTTTGTATTCCATTACTACTCTTATTACTGTATCTGGCACAGGTGTTATTTCTAATGGCATATTATTATTTATTTCTTCTTCTGTTTGGAATCTTATAAAATTATATTTATTGCTTTCTAATTTTGGTAACCAATATATTATAAATTCATTTGCTTCTCTTTGATTTAATCCTAATACTTCTAATTTTTCTTCTAAAAATTTTATTGTATCTTCTCCCTTTACTATAAAACCTTCTTCCATATTAGGTTCTACTGTGTTTATTCCTTCCCAATAAAGAGCATACAAATTTCTTTCTGTTTTGCAATCTATTAAATCCCCATTTGGTTTTGCTATCACTTCCCAATTTTCTTCATATTTTGGGTATGTACATGTTAAATTTTGTGGATTTCCTACTTTTACAGTTACTTTTGTTTCTTGTTTTGGGTAGATGTAGATTATTGGTTTATATACAGCAGGTCTTAATGAGTCTGCTGAATTAGGAAGTACTTCTTCATTGTATTCTTCTCTCTCTTCACAATTATGATTTGGTGAATTTAAAATGGTTGCATATACTGCACCTAAAATTATTAATAATACTATTACAGTAATTATTGCTATTATTGCTTTTTTATTACTTATCTCTTTTTTTCTTTATTTTCTTCTTTCATTTGTATTTCTCCTTTCTTCTGCGGGCAGGCACAAGACCTGCCCCTACATTCTTTACATGTATAATTTTTGTAATACATCAACAAACATGGCATGTGACCATCCTAATCCAATAACCCATTTAGCCTGCATTGTGTCGTTATCAACTTGTTCAGGTAAGAATCCATGCTCTGCTGCTGATTTTACAACGAATTCAAAGCATTCTCTTGCTTTATTTTTATTGCCTGCTGATAGATAATATTTTGCCATCCATAAATTTGCAATTACCCAAGGATTACCTCCAACATAATTATCTCCTTCGTATCTTAGATATCCTCCTGTATAAGTTCTTAAAGTTAATTCTATTCTTTCTATTGTATTTAGTATTTTCTTTTCTTTAGGTGCAAACAGATTAAATGGTGTTACAAGTGCAAGTAGACTTATATCCATCTTTCCATCACAATTTCGAATGAAAGATTTTTTATTATTATCATATAGATTCTTTAATATATAATCCTTTATTTCTATTAGATATTTTCTTAAAATAGCTTCTTCTTTTTCTATTTTTTCTATTCTTAATCTGTTTCCTTCAAATTCAGGTTTTATTTTTTCATATATTTTTATCATTCTATCGAAACTTGAAAAAATTGCTGCCAATGAATATGTATGTACACCTTCATTCTCTTCCCATAAATCATAACTTTTATATGCTTCTTCTTTTCCATCTAATAGATTTTGTATATATTTCTTCAAATATTTTGTAGCATTTTCACACATTTTCAATGTATCTTTTAAGAACTTCAAATTATTTGTATTCTCATAGTGATTATACACTCCGTATATTACACTTGCTGTTTCGTCAATTTGATATCCCCAACATGGTGCTAAACTTCCATCTGTGTAAAATCTTTGTTCCCACATTCCAGATTTACTTTGTGTCATTTTACAAAATGTTTTGTAAAACCTTTCTGTTTCTTTTTCCATTTTTAGGTTGTCCAAAGCATTTGTTATAAATATCGCATCTCTTGGCCAGCAATATGAGTATCTTCCACAGTTTGTTCTATTCTCATCTATTTCTACTGCTGCAGATATTCCTCCTGTTAAATGATTTGTAAGTAATGGATACAAAAGTATTGTTCTTTTATATATTTTTTCTATTTTCTTTATATATTCAGTATTAGAATTTATAAGTTTTATTGAATCATGTTCTTTTACATACTTTTCCCAATATTTTTTTGTTTTTTCTAATTCTTTTTTATAATCTAACACTTTTATATCGTCTAACTTTTTGTCAATATTTTTAATATCAGCTCCATGAAGAATAGTAATATATATGCAAAACTCTATTTCTTCATTTGGTTTTAATACTCCTATATGGTAGCTAATACTAGAATCATTTGACATTCCTATATAGTCTTTATCACCAATTACTCCTGTTTGAATATTAGATTTGTTGTTATTTATTTGTGATTTGTCTACTTTATATTCTGAACATATAGTAAAAGTATAATCATGCATATACTGAAATAAACAGTTGTTTTTATAGCATCCACTTACTTGATTATTGTTACTTGTTAAAAGAGAAGAATGCGCTATAAAATTCAAATTTAAGTCAATATTGTTTTCATTTCTCATTTTATATTTTCTTACTAATATATTTTTATCAGTACATACGAAATCTGTTTGTAATAATTTTAATTTAAAATATGTATTTACTATTTCAGTATTTAATATATTTGTATTCTCTGTATAATATTGTTTATATGTATTATTGATATCATTATGTAAGTAAATTATTGCAGAATCGTTTATTTTTACTCCCATATGCAAAAAATCTATAAATTGTCTATAATCTGTATTTGGGTAAAACAATCTTATTAATTCTCCATTTTTTGTAAAACTTGCTGTTATTTCTTTGTTTCCAATTATTGCATCGTTAAAATATTTATTCATTTGTATCTCCTTTTAATATTGTCCTAAAAATTGTGATTTTAATTGTTTTAAATTTGTAGGGGCAGACGACTCTGTCTGCCTGTTAATTTCTTATTGTTTTCGGGCAGGCACAAGACCTGCCCCTACATCTTTTACAATCAATTACATTTAATTTCAGGACAGTCCCTAGAATTGTCTTATTACGAAATTATCTTTATTATTTGTTGTTCTAATTCTTTTATTCTATCATTAATAGCTGAAATTTCTTCATCTTTTTTATCTTCATCGACAATATCTTCTTTTATCATTGCATACATGTCTGTTAATTCTTCTTTTAATGTTGATAATCTATCTAAAACTTCTAATCTTAGATATCTATTTTTGCGCTCTATATCTATCTTAGATTCTATAGAAATCTTATCATCTAATCTGTAGTTATCACCATAATCAGGTATTGTAACTGGTATTTCTGTTGTTTCTAATATTTTATCTTTTAATATTTTTTGTCCTTCTGGCTCTCCATGTACTAAGAATATATGTTTTGGTTTTGTTATAAAAGAATAAATAAAATTTAATAACCATTCTTGGTCTGCATGACCTGAATATCCTTCAATATATTCTATTCTTGCATTTACAGCAATCTCTTCTCCAAATATTTTAACTTTTTTTTCACCATTTACAAGTTTTGAACCTAATGTTCCAGGTGCTTGATATCCTACAAATAATATTGTACTGTTCGGATTCCATAAATTATGTTTCAAATGATGTTTTATACGTCCAACTTCACACATACCACTTGCAGATATAATTATTGATGGTATATTACTTTCGTTTAAAGCTCTTGATTCATCTGCTGTTTGTGTAAATTGTAATCCTGGAAATTCTAATGGATTATCTCCTCTTTCTATTTCTTTTCTTACTTCTTCTTCGAACAAATTCATGTTTTGTCTAAAAATTTCAGTCGCAGATATTGCAAGTGGGCTATCAACATATACAGGAGCTTTCATTAATTTTTCATATTTTTCAAAAAATTCCTCATCTGTCCTTTCTTCTTTTAACTTATTCAATTCATATAATATCTCTTGTGTTCTTCCAACTGCAAATGAAGGTATTACTACATTCCCACCTTTATCCAAAGTTTCTGCTACTATATTCAGAAACATTTCTGCTTTTTCATCATTTCTCATATGGAATCTTCCACCATATGTTGATTCCATTACTAAATAATCAGCTGTTTCTATCATTGTTGGAGAATCTAAAAGCGGTAAATCATTGTTTCCTAAATCTCCTGTAAATACTATTTTCTTTTCTTCTCCATTTTCTTTAACCCATACTTCTATAATACTAGAACCAAGCATGTGTCCAGCATCATTATATCTTACATGTATTTCAGGAGTTAACTCTACTATTTCATCATAACTTACTGGTTTAAATATTTCTAAACAATCTATTGCATCTTGCGCTGTATAAAGTGGTGGTCTAGATTCAAGACCTTTTCTTATTCTCTTTCTATTCTTCCACTCATTTTCCATTTCTTGAATATGCCCACTATCTGGAAGCATTATAGTACACAAATCACATGTTGCTTTTGTTGCAATTACTGGATTTCTATATCCATCCACATATAATTTTGGTATTTTACCAGAATGGTCAATATGAGCATGTGTTAATAATAGAAAATCTATATCTTGAACATTATATGGAAAATCAGAATAATTTTCTCTTTCTTCTGCTGCTTTTCCTTGATAAAGACCACAATCTATTAATATTTTTTTACCTGCACCTTCTAATAAGAAATTTGAACCTGTAACTGTTTTTGTTGCACCTAAAAATGTTATATTCATAAAAATCCTCCTTTGATTGTTTATTTATATTCTTATAAATTACAATTTCCTAATTAAACAATTTTATCTTTTTATTAAATTTCACATTCAATTCTTCATTTGCGTCATAAATTATTGTATCTTCTATACTTTCATCGTCATATATAGTAAACACTATATTTTTACCGTGTTTACTAAATTCTAGCTTTACATCTTCTAAATCTATAATATTATAACTTAATATTTTTGATACTAGTTGGTAATTTTTTTCTATGTTCTGGCACAATATATTTATTGTTTTTAATTTACATGCTTTTGTTATTAACATTTTTTCTGTTTTTCTTATTTCTTCTGATAATTCTTTTATGTCTATAACTTGTTTTTCGCAATTTATATATATCAATTTATAGTATCTAAATAAGTATATAAATTCCATTATTTCTTTT
>JAZSDU010000028.1:0-18819 GCA_045531335.1 Clostridia bacterium | reverse complement strand
TATCTCATTTTTTGTGTTATACTATTTTTCATAGGAAATACCTCTCTTTTGATATTGTTTTTGTGGTTAAAAACATTTTATCATATTTTGGTATTTCCTTATTTTATTTTTATTGTGTCATATCTATTTTAAACCTATATTTAAATAATTATATGATATTTATTTATACATTATATCGCTATTCTACAAAAAATATTTCTGCTATTGTTTTGCTTAATGCTTTTGAAATTTTTTCCATTACATCTATTGATGGATTATTTCTACTTCCTTTTTCCAAATGACATAGATATCCAACTGAAATTCCCGATAAATCTGATAGTTTGACTAATGTTAGTCCTTTTTCTTCTCTTATCTTTTTTATCTGATTATGATACATTTATACTTCCTCCTTATTGTTTGTCTATTTAACAACATATTAACATCAACCTTTTTGACAAGTCAAGTGGTTTTGAAAAATTTGTTAATTTTTTACATTTTTCCTGTTTACTAGTAGACAAACTTTAATTTATTCTATATAATATTGTCAGAATTTATATAAAAGGAGTGCATACTTATGATCGGTGATATGATTGCAAAAGTTAGGAAAGAAAAGGGAATGACAAAAACTGAACTTGCCAAATTAACAGATATTAATATAGGTCATTTAACACATATTGAAAAAGGCGAAAGGAATCCAAGTCATAAGGCATTAAAAAATATATGTAGGGCACTAGATATCCCATATCAACAATTAATGTATACTTATGATAAACAAATAAGTGAAGAGCAAGAAACTTATGGTTTTATAAATCACATATCTTATAACAAAGTACTTGCTGTAAATAATTTAAATGATTTTATTGATTGCCCTTCAAATATGCCAAGCGCTTCTTTAGCAGCTAAAGTATCTGATGACTCAATGGAACCAAAACTTAAAAAAGGGGATTTTGCTTTTATAGAATTCAATTCTCTTTTAGAAAACAAAGAAGTTGGTCTTTTTAATATAAATAATAAAATTATAATAAGAAGATTTGTTATTCGTAGAGGTAAAATAATATTAAAACCTGACAATAAAGATTTTGATGAAATAGAAGTAAGAGATTCTGATAAATTCTATATTGTCGGAAAAATATTAAATTGTAAATAAAATGTAGAAAAAATAGTAGAAAGCAAAAAGCTTTTTACTATTTTTAATATTTTTGTAAAAAATACTTGAATATTATATTTTTTAATACTATAATATCGTTAGCAAAAGATAAAATATTAAGAGGAGATAAAAATGGAATTAACAAAAAACATTTTTTTTAATACAGATAAATTAATTCAAAATTCTAAAGTAAAAATTTCTTATACAGGAGTTTTCTTTGAAAACGATTCTGACGAAGTATACATTCACTATGGGTTTGGTGTTTCTTGGGACAATTTATCTGAAATAAAAATGGAAAGAACCGAACTTGGATTCCAAACTGAAATTGATTTAATTGAAAGCGATACATTTAATTTCTGTTTTAGAAATGGAAATAACGAATGGGATAATAACAATTATCAAAATTATGTTTTTGATTTAGAAAAACCTAGTTTAGAATTAGTAGTTAGAGATATTGATACATCTTTAGATAGACCAAATAGATTAAGAAAATCATATTTATGGAGCAAAAAAATCAGATTAGCTGTTTATAAAATAATTACATATGTTCCAAAATTAATATCAGGAAATTACAAAAAGAAATTATATAATAACTAAAAAAAGTGGCTTTGCCACTTTTTTTGTTTTACTTAATATTAATTTTATTCACGGGTGGACACAGGGCCCGCCCCTACAGTTTTGTTTTTGTTAAATTACATATCCTCCGTTTGGAGAAATAATTTGGCCTGTTGTAAATTCATCTTCTATTAGCCATTTTACACATCTATAAATATCGATTGGTTTTCCAATTTTATTTAATGGCGTTTCATTTTTAATTTCCTCTTTAATAGCATTATCTAATTTACTATTCATTTCTGTATCTATAACTCCTGGGGCTATTGAATTAACCCTTACATTAGATAATCCAAGTTCCTTTGCAAGAGATTTTGTCATTCCATCTATTCCAGCTTTTGAAACTGAATATGCAACTTCGCAAGATGCTCCAACTAATCCCCAAATTGATGAAATATTTATAATACATCCATTTTTATTGTGTATCATATTAGGTAAAGTCTCTTGTATGGTGTAAAATACAGAATTTAAATTTGTACCTATCATTTGATTCCAATCTTCATCTGTTATATCGTTAAACATTTGAAGCTTTGCAATCCCTGCATTATTTATTAATATATCTATATTTCCAAATTTATTAAGAGTGAATTTCACAAGTTTTTTTACTTCTTCTCTTTTAGAAACATCTGCTTTGCATATTTCTATATTTATTCCTTGTTCTTCTAATTCTTTTTTTATTTGTTTTGCTTGTTTTTCAGATTTGTTATAATTTAAAACTACATTAAATCCATCTTTTGCTAAATTTTCTGCTATGCATTTTCCTATTCCTCTAGATCCACCTGTAATTAAAACTGTTTTCATTAATTTTGTTCTCCTTTTAATATTTTTCCGGTTTGAGGACACATCTTACTCATAGGTATTCCTCATAGATTAAGGCATGCCCCTCGTTTTAATTCCTTTATTAAGATTAGCATCTTTATATGTGCTTGTCAAGGAATAGATTTGTATATAGAAAAAGGGTGGAATTTTCCACCCAAGTTTCAGTACTACTGCTATTAAATATGAATTTTTCTAAAAACTCTGCCCATTTTCTATTATAATCTTTACTTGCTAAATTATCATTTTCCCTCAAATCTTCCAATTCATTTATAAAGACTTCTTCTTGTCTAAAGTCTTTTTTCGAGAATTGCTCTGCCCAAATCAAATAAAGCTCTTGTTTATCTATTGTCTTTGGACATTCAACGTTTTCTTCAAATCTAAAATCTTCCCAGCTTTCCTCTAACTTTTCGTTAGATTCTTCTTCCGGCAATTTATCAAACCTTCTGATAGTATATAAATTTGAAAAGCTTTGGACAGATTCCATTAGCCTCTTTTGAATTGAAGTTCCTTCAATTATAAGTTCCATTAATTTCTCGTTTTCTTCTTCGGACATATTAAATCCTTTATTAAGAATTTCGATTGTTGCTCTATAATTAACCAAAAGTTCTTCAATATCATCTTCAACAAAATTGGGAGAAGATATATATGCCTTTGTTTTTTCTTGAGCAAGCCTTATCTGTTTTTCTGCTTGAGTAAAATATTCTTTAGCTTCTTCAATATCAGAATCTTTTAGTTCTAATAATGCACTCATAACAAACCGATTTGAAACTATAAAATCTTCCAGCGAAAGTAAAGTATTAAGTTCCATTTCTAATGAAGACAGTTCTTCATCTTCTCCAGTTTGTGTTTCATTTCTACATGCGCAAAAGCTCATAAACATGGACATTATTAAGACAATTGCTATCATTTTTTTCATAGTACTTTTCTCCTTTGTTTTTTAAATATATTTATATTAACTAAAATAACAAAGGAATTCCCTTTGCTATTTTAGATTGTTTTCAATCATAGTCAAGGGAATTACAACTTAACTAATGTGTTTTATTATACCATGTTTAACATAACATTTCAAGTTTGACTTTAATTTCATTTTTCATTATAAAAGTTTATAAAGCTCATTTTCCATTTAAGAGCCGCAATTTGAAGCACAAAAAAAGATGACTTCTGTCATCTTTTTTGGAGCCGCTAGTCAGACTTGAACTGACGACCTACTGATTACAAGTCAGTTGCTCTACCAACTGAGCTACAGCGGCATATTTAGTTGGTGACCCGTACGGGAATCGAACCCATGTCTCCGCCGTGAAAGGGCGATGTCTTAACCGCTTGACCAACGGGCCTTATAAAACAAATACCGATTTATATCAGTATTCGTTTTGGTGAGCCATCCGCGACTCGAACGCGGGACAACTTGATTAAAAGTCAAGTGCTCTACCACCTGAGCTAATGGCCCATAATCCTTAAAAAGAATTATTTAAGCAACCGTTTTTAAACAGTTGCTTAAATATATTACAATATTTTTTTACGGTTGTCAACATTTTTTTAAAAATTTATTGAATTTTTATTTAAATTTATGCATTTAACTTAGAAATTAATTCATCAACGTCTATTCCATGTACATCACATGCTTCTTCAATTGTTTCTCCTTGTGCCGCTGGGCATCCTAAACAGTGCATTCCTGCTTCTAATAATATATTTGCTTTTTCTGGTGCAACTTTTAATAATTCTCCAATTGTTGTTGTTTTCTCTATCATAATTTTCCTCCTAAATTATACTATAATTTATTACAATTCATAAATAATCCGCCAAGCTACCTTTGGTAAAACTTTTATTTTGTTCATCTTTGGCAGAGTGAAACAAGAAAAGTGGCTTGCCACACTTTTCTTCTCGCCGATTTGAGCTTCCGAATGTAATGAGGAAGGCTCAACAGGCAATAGCGATTATAGCATTCTAATGTGATAGGAAAGTCTGACTTTCCTATCACATTAGATAAGTTTTCCCAAACGCGTGGCTACTCTATAATTAAAAAACATTCTTTGAACTGTAATCATGATAAAAAATTTTATCACATTTTTTTAAAAAAGTATAGACAAAATTAAAATAATGTATTAATATGGTAAAAAATGGAAAGGAGTGTTTGCATTATTTTAATTCATTTGTTTTTTATTTCTTTTATTATAAATCTTTTTGTTGTTTTTTATTCAGTTTATTCTTTAGCTGACACAATTTTATTCCATAATATGCAAGGAACAATTTTAAAAATGAAAGAAAAATCTCTTGAAATAAGGAGGTAATTTTGAAAATTTTTCGCAAAATTTTAATTCTTCTTCTCTTATCTATATTTTTTACTTTTTTAATTTTAATTTTTTTCAAGCCAATATTAACAGCTACAAATTTAATATTTCCTTATTCTATACATCCATTTGATCTAGCATACGAATATCCAAAAGCTTGGTTTTATATAAAAATATTTTATTTTTTCAGTTCATTTATTACAGTATTTTTAACACTAAATTCAATTAGTATATTTTTTAAGTTTAAGAAGAAACCTAAGAAAAAAAATAATTTAGATGAAATTAATTCAATAAATGAAAATAGTTTAAATTTGTTGGTAGGTATAACCCCCGATAATCAAAAGCAAATATTTATTCCTGAAAAAGGACTATATCAAAACATTTTAGTTACCGGTACAATTGGTTCTCGGTAAGACAAGTTCAGTTATGTACCCATTTTTAGAGCAATTAATTAAATCCAATAATCCTAATTTAGGAATGCTTATCTTAGATGTAAAAGGAAATTTTTTCAAACAAGTATTAAAATATTCTTATGACTATAACAGAACTGAAGATATAATTATAATTAGTTTAGATTCTCATGTTAGATATAATCCACTTCATAAACCAGATTTAAATCCAAGCGTTTTAGCTAACAGATTGAAAATAATATTAGAATTATTTTCTCCTCAAACTTCAGAATCTTACTGGCTAGATAAGGTACAAGATATTTTAACAGAATGCATTAAACTTTGCAGACTATATAACAATGGGTATGTTACTTTTACTGAAATTCATAATTTAATTAATTATAATGACTATTATAAAAGTAAAATTGATAATTTAAGAAATTTATTTATGTCTGGAAAATTATCTCATGAAGATATTTATAACTTGCATTCTTCTTTATCATTTTTTGAAAACGAATTTACAAATTTAGATGAAAGAACTAAATCCATATTAAAATCTGAAATTACTAGAATTACTGGAATATTTGTATCTGATTATAGAATTTCTAAAACATTTTGTCCTTCTAGAAACGAGCTTACCTTTGAAAATTTTAAAGAAGTAATAAATAACGGAAAAATAGTTGTTCTTAATATGAATATTGCTAAATATAAAAACTTATCAAAAATAATTGCAGCATATTTAAAATTAGATTTTCAATCAGAAGTTTTATCTCAGCTTACTGAAAAGAATAATTTAAATCCAACCGTTTTTATGTGTGATGAATATCATGAATATGTAACAATATCAGATGCAGATTTTTTTGCACAAAGTAGAGAATCGAAATGTATAAATATCGTTTCAACACAAAGTTATTCCTCCATTTTAAATACACTTCAAAACGAAGCCTCTGTTAAAGTGATTGTTCAAAATTTAGTAAATAAGCTATGGCTTAGAACTGATGATATTTATACCATTGAATGTGCTCAAAAACAAATTGGCAGAGAAGACAAAACTAAAATCTCAAAAAACATATCAGAAAACGCCAGTGAAACAAATTATAACTTTTTTACAAATTCACTTGCTTCAAGAAAATCAAATTTATCAGAAACAATTTCTACACATATCCAAACCGATTATATTTATGATATCAATTTTTTTACACAAAATCTAGAAACATTTTCTTGTCTTTCATTTATATCAAATGGAAATAAAATACTTCCGCCTTGTAAAATTAATTTAATTCCTTATTTTAAAACTTACGAAATTCAGAAAAGCAAAAATGATTTGAGGATTATTTAGATAACAATTGTTTTCTAAAAATTAAATTTATTTTTATTCTGTAGGGGCGAGGTTCCACCCTCGCCCGCATAATAATTGTTTTAACGGGTCGGGATGGAACCCGACCCCTACAATGTTCCAAATAAAATTTTAACATAAATTATATTTTAACAAAGAAAGGTTGTGTATTATGAAAAAAAATTATTTATTTTTTATTAATTCTATATTTATATTTTTTATTATTTTTATAATATTTTTATCTTCTTCAAGTTTTGCCGCTTACCCAAAATTAGTATCAAAATTAATTACTGGTTTTGAAACTATAAAAGAATGGATAATAAAAATTTCTACACCTGCAGCTGCAGTTGCTGTTCGGAACAGGAGTTTTCATGAAAAAATTTAGTTTTGGTGATGAAGAAAGAATTCGTGTTGGTAAAAAAATTATTCACGGGAGTTTATTCTCTTATGCTTTCATTCTTGCAATTGATTTAATTCTTAATGTTATTGAATTATTAATTTCTTAAAATAGAGGTGAAAAATTGGAAGAATCACAAATAAATATTGTTGAAGTTATTACTCAAACTATTAATAATTTATTCTCTAACTTGTTTTCATCCATTGACAACTCCCTCTATTCTGTTTTAGATGATTTATTATTTATTGGCCCAAATATTTTTAATAATTCTAATTTAGAAAAAATTTTAGGTTCCTTTGATTCAAATGGATTAATTTTAATTTGCAATTCTTTATTGCTTGGCTTTACTTTGTATTATGCCTGTTTTTTAATGCTCTCTAAATTCACTTTTTCGGAAATCCAAAAGCCTACACAATTTTTCTTTAAGCTGTTCTTTTGCGCTGTTGCAATAAATTCTTCATTATTTATTGTAAATTTTTTTGTTACAATCTTTTCTAATGTAACTCTTGCAATACGAGAAGTTGGAGAAATAATTTTTAATCAAAATATATGTTTAGCTACATTTACTGAAAAAATTAACTCCACAATTTATATAGGAATTTCCGGATGGAATATTTTTTCTTTAGATGGATTAATGAAAATATTTATTTCCATAGGAATGTTTAATTTAGCTATTTCATATAGTATTAGATATATATTAATACAAGTGTTTGTTATATTTACTCCTTTTGCTTTTATATCTCTTTTAGCACAAAATACATCTTGGATTTTCAAATCATGGATTAAGTTATTTATATCTCTTTTATCCCTTCAGCTTTTAGTATCTCTAATTTTATTAATTTCTTTCTCGTTAGAATATAGTAGTGTAAATAGTTTTTCTCGATTTGTATATCTTGGCTCAATTTATACTTTAATTAAAGCAAATACTTTTGTTAAAGATTTTATGGGTGGTTTATCTACTGACCAAAATCTAAGTATGCTTAATTTAAAATCATATTTTTATAGATAAGGAGAAAATTATATGAAATTTATTTTTCCGCAAAATTATGCTTTTAAAAACAAATTGTTTGGATTTATTGATTACTCAACAATTGTTTTAAATATAGTTTGGGATTCTTTTATATTTTGTGTTCTAGATATTTTAATTCCAAATGTTACTTTTAAATTATCTCTTTTAATTGTTTTTTGTTTCCCTCTACTTTTATTTAGCATTATAGGTTTTAATCATGAAAATTTTTTAAATGTTTTAGTTTATTTATTTAAATTTATAAAAAGACCTAAAATTTATTTTTATAGCAAAAATAACTGATGATTTTTACTTACTTTAATGATATAATTAGAAAGGAGTGAATTTACTTGCCAACAACACGACCCACACACTATCTAAAAATAGTGAAGAACCTTTTAGAATAAGGCCTTTGGCTTAGAAAATCGGGGGTATAAAAATGAATAAACTAGTTTCAGTAGAACCTTTAGATGATTATAAAGTTTTATTAACATTTTCTAATAATGAAAAAAGAATTAAAGATATGAAACCTTATTTAGATAAAGGAGTTTTTAAAAAATTAAAAGATAAAAACTTTTTTAATTCTGTTCATATTTCTTTTGATACAATTTCTTGGGATGATGAAATTGATATTTGTCTAGACACATTGTATGAGACAAGCATTCCGTTAGAATAATTTTTTAATATTTGCTTGTTGTAATGCCTTTTATAAAATGATATAATCTATGTACTAAATTTTGGGGGAGAATACTATGAAACTTGAAAGCAAAGATAAATCTATGATTTTTTCAAATACTGAAATTCCAGATGTTTTTTTCACAGAATATATGTGTGAAGCAAATGGGGATTTTATTAAAGTATATTTATGCTTGGTTTTTTTAAGCAAATATGATAAAGATATAAAACTTAATGATTTATCTAAAAAATTAAATATTCCTTTGCAAACAATCCAAGCAGCACTTGCATATTGGGAAGAAAAAGGAGTTTTAATTAAAAAAGTTAATGGATATATTTTAAATGATTTACAAGAAGTAGAATTACACAAACTATATTCTCCAAACCTTACTTTATCAAAAGAAGATATACAAAAAAATGAAGAAAGCAAATACAGAGCAAAAGCAATTGAATGTATTAATAATCTATATTTCCAAGGAGTAATGTCTCCTGCTTGGTATAGCGATATTGATTTATGGTTTAAAAAATATGAGTTTGATGAGCAAGTTATGATTTCTTTATTTGATTATTGTTTTAATAAATCAGCTCTTCATAAAAACTATGTAAAAACTGTTGCAGATGCATGGAATAAAAACAACATCAAAACTTATGAAGACTTAGAAGCATATTCTTCAAAACAAGAAAAATTAAATAAAATGAAAAAAGATATAGCTAAAAAATTAGGAAGATATAATCCACTTACACAATTTGAAGAAGCATTTATTGAAAAATGGATTGTAGATTTTGGTTATGATTTAAAAATTATAAATATAGCTCTTAAGAAAACAACTTCTAAGGCAAATCCAAGTTTTGATTATTTAGATAAACTAATATCAAATTGGCATGATAGAAACCTAAAAACAGAAGAAGAAGTAAATAATTTCTTAAGCGAAATCAAACAAAAAAAGAAAAATGTTAAACAATTAGAAAAACAAACAAATTATAATAATTATGAACAAAGAAATTATGATAATTTAGATGATTTATATGCAAATAAGAAGGTGAATTAGGTTCCAGGGACTGTCCCTCTTTTGTACAACAAGGACAAAAGGGGACTGTCCTGAACCGTTGGTATTTATTTGTTTTAGGGAATATTTCTATAATTTAATATTTTAATTTTATTTCTATGCGGACGAGCAGTGCTCGCCCCTACAAATCACAAAACAAATTTAATCTAAAGGAGATGATAAATAAATGAATAATTCTATTTTAAACGAACTGTTAAAAAAATATGAAAGCAAAAAACTTGCTTCTATTCGTGATGCAGAAAATCGTAAAAAAGAATTATATTTATCAAATCCTAAATTACAACAAATAGATGATAAATTAAGCAATGTTTCAATAAATACTGCAAAATTAATATTACAAAACAATTCTAAAGAATCTTTAGAAAATCTAAAAAAAGAAATAGAAAATTTAAAACAAGAAAAAAATATAATATTAAAATCACTTAACATTTCTGAAGATTATTTATTGCCAAAATATGATTGTAAAATATGCAGTGATACTGGTTACATTTTTGAAAATGGAAAATCATCTATGTGTAATTGTTTAAAACAAGAAATATATAATTTAGAATATAATCAAAAAAATATAAATAATATTGATAATCAAACATTTAATAATTTTAATATTAATTTATTTTCTGATAAAGTTGATGAAAAAAAATATAATTCAAATATTTCTCCTAGAGAAAATATAATTGATATTAAAAAAGCTGCTGAATATTTTATAGAAAATTTTGAAAATAGTGAAACTAAAAATTTAATATTTACAGGTGGAACTGGTCTTGGAAAAACATTTCTTTCAAATTGTATTGTAAATGAATTGTTAAAACAAGGAAAAACTGTAATGTACCAAACAGCACCAGTAATGCTTGAAAATCTAATTTCAGATTTATTTGCAAAACCAGAAAAGCAAACTGGAATTTCAAACAATTTATTAACAGTTGATTTATTAGTAATTGATGATTTAGGAACAGAAACAATGAACAGTATGAAATTTACAGAACTTTATAAGATAATAAATACAAGACTTTTAAATCAAAACGGAAAATCTTTAAAAACAATAATTTCAACCAACTTAGATTTAAAAGGACTATTCAATACATATGATGAACGTTTAGTTTCTAGATTTATTGGATATTACGATATATATAGATTTTATGGTGATGATATAAGATTGAAAAAATAGACTAAAGGGGACAGACCCCAATAGTCTATTTTTTTGTAGACTATTGGGGTCTGTCCCCTTTAGTCTATTTTATTTTAAAACTTCTGAACATCTATGACAAATTGTTGGATTTTCTTTATCTTCTCCTACTGTATTTGAGAACATCCAGCATCTTTCACATTTTTCACCTTCTGCTTGTTCTACTTTAACACCTAATTTTACTTCTGCTGATCTTTGATTTTCTTCTACTTCTACTCCAGATGTTATAAATACACTTTGTAATAGTTTTAGATTATCTTTTATAAAGTTATATAAATCACCTTCTGCATAAAGTGTAACTTTTGCATTTAATGAATGTCCTATTACTTTTTCACTTCTTGCTTCTTCTAATTTCTTAGAAACTATTTCTTTAATGTCAACTATTTTTTCCCATTTTGTTCTTAATTCTTCATTTTCATATTCTTCATTAACAGTTGGATAATCTGTAAGCATTACACTTTCTACATCTGCATTTTTAGCTTTAGGCATATATTTCCATATTTCTTCTGCTGTAAAACATGTAAGTGGTGCAAGCATTTTAACTAATGAATTTAATATTAAGTACATTGTTGTTTGAGCTGCTCTTCTTTCTTTAGCATCTACTTTTGAGCTGTATAATCTATCTTTTATTATATCTAAGTAGAAACTACTCATATCTGTAACACAGAATACATTTATTGCTTGATATGCTTCGTGGAAATCATATCTATCATAACTTTCTGTACATTTTTTAACCAAGTCATTTAATTTTAATAATGCATATTTATCTATTTCTTCTAAGTCTTTGTATTCTACCATGTCTGTATCTGGGTTAAAGTCTGATGTATTTCCTAAGATATATCTTGCTGTATTTCTCATTTTTCTATAAACTTCTGTTATTTGTTTTAATATATCTTTAGATAAGCTTACATCTGATTGATAGTCTGATGAAAGAACCCAAAGTCTTAATATATCTGCACCATATTCTTTTATAACTTCTTGTGGGCTTATTCCATTTCCTAAGCTCTTAGACATTTTTTTACCTTGTCCATCAACTGTCCATCCATGTGTTAAAACTTGTTTGTATGGCGCAATTCCATTTGTTGCAACAGATGTTAATAATGATGATTGGAACCATCCTCTGTATTGGTCTGCACCTTCTAGGTATAAATCTGCTGGATATGGAAGACCTCTATCTACTAATACGCTTTGATGTGTAGAACCTGAATCGAACCATACATCCATAATATCTTTTTCTTTTACAAATTCTGTGCATCCACATTTAGCACATTTAGAATTTTCTGGCATCAATTCTTTTGCAGTTAAATCCCACCAAGCATTTGAACCTTTTTCTTTAAATGTTTCTTTTAATTTTTCTATAGATTCTTCTGTTACATATTCATGTCCACATTCTTCGCAGTAGTATATTGGAAGTGGAACTCCCCAAGTACGTTGTCTTGATATACACCAATCTGCTCTTTCTCTTATCATGTTAGACATTCTATCTGCTCCCCAAGAAGGAATCCATTTTACTCCTTCTGAAGCTTTAACTGCTTCATCTTTAAATTTATCTACTGAGCAGAACCATTGCTCTGTGGCTCTGAATATAATTGGATTTTTACATCTCCAACAATGTGGATAAGAGTGATTTAATTTTTGTTTTTGTAATAAATATTTATTTTCTTCTAACCATTCTATTATTTTGTCGTTAGATTCATCATATTTAAGTCCTGCAAAAATTCCAGCACCTTCTGTTTGATATCCTTTTCCATCGACTGTTACAACTATTTCTAATCCGTTTTTTAATCCGCACAAGTAGTCTTCTTTACCATAACCTGGTGCAGTATGAACAGCACCTGTACCTGTTCCTAATTCTACAACGATTGTATCATCACTTCCAAGAACTACTCTTGACTCTCTATCTAGGAATGGGTGTTTACAAAGAACTCCTTCTAATTCTACACCTGATAATGTTTGAACTGTTTTATATTCTTCTATTCCAGCTTCTTTCATTACACTTTCAACTAACTCTGTAGCCATTATTAATTTTTCATTTCCTGTTTCAACTATTGAATATTCAAATTCTCCACCAATTGTTATTCCTACGTTACCAGGAAGTGTCCATGGTGTAGTTGTCCAAATTACAAAGTATGTATCTTTTATATCAAATTTTTCTTTGCTATCAACAACTGGGAATTTAACAAATATAGACATCGTATCTACATCTTGATATTCAATTTCAGCTTCTGCTAGAGCTGTTTCACAATCTGTACACCAATAAACAGGTTTTAAACCTTTATATAAATATCCATTTTTGTACATATCATAAAATACACCAAGTTGTCTTGCTTCTGAACGTGGTTCGTATGTGATATATGGATCTTTCCAATCTCCTATAGCACCAATTCTTTTAAATCCTTCTATTTGTTTATCTTTATAATTTCTTGTAAATTCTAAACATGTATCTCTAAATTGTGATACTGGAATTTTATCTCTATCTAGTCCTAATTTTTCAATAGCTTTTTTCTCTGTTGGCATACCATGTGTATCAAATCCCGGTACATATGGAGTATAATATCCTTTTAATGCTTTATATCTAACAATAGTATCTTTTAATATTTTATTTAAAGCATGTCCTATATGAATTTCACCATTTGCATATGGAGGTCCATCATGTAATACAAAACTTTCATGACCTTTGTTTTTTTCTAATATTTTCTCATATAAGTCATTATTAAAAATTTCTTTTTCAATATCTGGCTCTCTTTCTGGTAAGTTTCCTCTCATTGGAAAATCTGTTTTTGGTAGATTAAGTGTTTTTCCATAATCTTTTTTCTCGCAATTTTCGCACATATATAATTCCCCTTTCTCCTGTGGTATTCTTCACTGCTTTGCATAAGATATCTGTAATGCTCAAGCTTTGCTTTCGCTAACAGCTACTCTTATCTTCATTCTTCATTTTTAATTAAAAACACGCCCTATTTACATAGGGCGTGTTTTTACGCGGTACCACCTAATTTATATAAATTTTAAATATTAAACAAATTTATACATCTTATTTATCTTTAACGCAGATTTACGACTTGAACTATTATTACGGGCGGACAGGGTCGTCCGCCCCTACATTTTCATCCAAGCAACTCCAAGGTGATAACAAACAAATTATTATCTTACTAGAATTTCAGCATACATCTAGCTCTCTGTTAGTTTTACTTTATTTGTCTTGTCCTTTTCTTTGTTTTTAATATTATGAACAAAATATTATCACACTTTTTTTCTAAAATCAATACTTCCGTAGGTTTTTTTAATATTTTATTGTAGGGGCAGACGACTCTGTCTGCCCGCTCATTTATATTCTTTTCGGGCGGACACGGAGTTCCGCCCCTACATCTTTTGGCATAACTTTGGGGCAGATTTTAAATCTGCCCCTTCAAACTCGTTTACTCTTCTTCCTCTTGTTCTGGAACTTTTTCTATACTTACTACTTTTCCTTCATTTGTTCTCATTAGAGTAACACCTTGTGTTGATCTTCCAAGTACACTTATGTCTGATACGTTAAGTCTTATTATTGTTCCTGTGTCTGTAATTAACATTACATCATCACTATCTTCAACAATTCTAATTCCTACTATATCTCCAGTTTTTGGTGTTATTTTATATGTAATTACACCTTTTCCACCTCTAGTTTGAACTCTGTATTCCTCTAATTCTGTTCTTTTTCCAAATCCATTTTCTGTTATTGCAAGTAATGTTGATTTGCTTCCAGAAACTATTGATTCCATTCCTATAACATAATCATCTTTATTTAATCTAATTCCAATAACACCTTGTGATACTCTTCCCATAGGTCTTACATCTTTTTCACCAAATGTAATTGCAAGTCCTTTTCTTGTAACTAATACGATGTTATCTTCTCCATCTGTTAATCTAACATCTATTAATTCATCTTCACCTTTTAATGTTATTGAAAGAAGTCCTGTTTTTCTTGCAGAATTATATTCTGTAAGTGCTGTTTTCTTTATAATTCCATCTCTTGTTGCAAATAATAAGTATTTACCTTCTGCAAAGTTTTGAATTGGAATTATTGCAGATATTTTTTCTCCAGCATCTAGGCTTAATAAATTAACAATAGCTGTTCCTCTAGCTGTTCTTCCTGCTTCTGGAACTTCATATCCTCTTAATTTATATAATTTGCCTTTATTACTAAAGAATAATATTGTGTCATGAGTAGAAGCTGTAAATATTTGTTTAACAAAGTCTTCTTCTCTTGTTGCCATACCTGTAATACCTTTTCCACCTCTTTTTTGGCTTCTATATGTATTAATTGGCATTCTTTTGATATATCCGAAATGTGTTAAAGCAATTACTGTTTGTTCTTCTTTAATTAAATCTTCTATATCAATTTCGCCTTCTGCTGCAACTATTTTTGTTTTTCTATCATCTCCGAATTTTTCTTTAATTTCTAATAATTCTTCTTTGATAATTCCATATACTAATGTTTCACTTGATAAAATTTCTTTTAAGTGAGCAATTAATTCCATTAATTGTCTATATTCTTCTTCTATTTTTTCTCTTTGTAATCCTGATAATGTTTTTAATCTCATATCAAGTATTGCTTGTGCTTGTATATCAGATAGTCCAAATCTTTCCATTAATCTTTCTTTAGCATCATCATAAGCTGATCTAATAATATTGATTACTTCATCAATATTATCTAATGCTATTTTTAAACCTTCTAATATATGAGCTCTTGCTTCTGCTTTATCAAGTTCAAATTTTGTTCTTCTTAAAACTACTACTTTTCTATGATCTATATAATGATCTAGGCATGCTCTTAATGTTAATATTTGAGGCTGTCCATCTACTAATGCAAGCATTATAATTCCAAATGTATCTTGCATTTGCGTATTTTTATATAATTGGTTTAAAACAACTTGAGCATTTGCATCTCTTTTTAATTCTATAACTATTCTTACTTTTTCTTCTCTGTCTGATTCATCTCTTATTGCTGATATTCCTTCAATTCTTTTTTCTTTTACTAATTCAGCAATATGTTCGATTAATTTTGCTTTATTTACTTGGTATGGAAGTGAAGAAACTATTATTCTTTGTTTGTTTCCACTCATTTCTTCTATTTCTGCTTCTGCTCTTAAAGTAATTTTTCCTCTACCAGTAGTATATGCTTGTTTAATACCTTCTCTTCCTAAAATTGTTGCACCTGTTGGAAAATCTGGTCCTTTTATAACTGTCATTAAATCTTCATCTGTAACTTCATCCTCATCTATTATTTTTACTATTCCATCTATTAACTCACATAAGTTGTGTGGTGGAATATTTGTAGCCATACCTACTGCGATACCAGATGATCCATTTGCAAGAAGTGCTGGTATTTTTGCAGGAAGAACTACAGGTTCTTGTAATCTATCATCAAAGTTAGGCATAAAATCTACAGTATCTTTTTCTATATCTGCAAGCATATTTACAGCTATTTTTGACATTCTAGCTTCTGTGTAACGATATGCAGCTGGTGGATCACCATCTATAGAACCAAAGTTACCATGACCATCTACCATCATATATCTTAATGAGAAATCTTGTGCCATTCTAACTAATGCGTCATAAACAGATGCATCACCATGTGGATGGTATCTACCTAAAACGTCACCAACAGTTGTAGCACACTTTCTATATGCTTTATCTGGTGTAAACCCATCTTCATGCATTGTATATAAAATTCTTCTATGAACTGGTTTCATACCATCTCTAACATCTGGAAGAGCACGTGCAACTATAACACTCATAGCATAATCTATATATGCTGTTTTCATCTCGTTTTCAATATCTCTTTGTATAATATTTTCTTCTGCCTTATCCATTATTTTAAACCTCTTTTCATCTATTATTTCATCTTCTCATATTATATATGAACAAACTTCAATATGCAAGAAAAAAACGTAAAAAAACCATACGGAAATGTACATTCTGCACAAATTTATACATAAATTTAAATGTTGCATTTTACATAAAATTATTGTATAATAAAAACCTAAATCTTTATTTTTCTAGTGCAAGATGGAAAAATATAAATTTTTATTTAAATTTATTATATATTACAATAGGAGATGTACTATGGAAAAAGAAAAAAGTTACAAAATCATCACAGGAGAAGCTGCTTCCGCAAGTACTGCTTCACTTGATTTGGAGAGCAAAGTAAATTCTTTATTAGATGAAGTAAGTAAATCAGGAAAAACAGCTTCGGTAAATGGTGCTCCCTTTGTTTTATCATCAAATGCTAAAAGTGTCATTATAGCACAGTGCATATTGATAAATTAGGATAATTAGGCTTTTGGCCACAAAAAACAGCTACTTGCATAGCTGTTTTTATTTAAAAAATTTGTTTCAAAAATTAATATTTTCGCCTTTTTATTTTAATACCTTTAATAAATATATTATTATATTGTTTCTCCATTTTTCCAAATCTCTTCACTTGATAAATCTAATTTATCATTCCACATAATGCCATAGCCGCCAATATCAACTTTTACTTTATCAAATAATTCTTTATTTTCTAATTCTTTAAACATATCATATTTTTTTATTAAATTTTTCATATCATATTTTTTTGTTTCTCCATTCGAAAACACAGCTTCTAAAATCATATTTTCTAATGGTTTAATATCTTTAATTGTATGAAATTTCATATTGTTGCCCCCTTTATTAAATTAATTTAATGGTTCTATTTTCTTAAACTGTTGAGTTTCCCATATGTTTTTAATCTCATTTTTATGAATAAAAACCCATTCTTTAACTAATCTTAATGCTCTTTTTGGTATTTCTCCTTCTATTACTTCTAACGTTTGTATATCTATTACCGCTATACTTTTATTATAAATTGCATGAATATGTGGTGGATTATGCTCGCTTGCTAGAAAATACATTTTTATTATTATTCCATAAAATCTTGATATTTCTGGCATATTTTTCCTTCTTTCTTATTATATTTCTTTTTTCCTTTTTTGGCAATATTAAATAAGCTTATTTGCAAGTTCTAATTCTTCTTGTGTAAGATTAAAATCCCCACCTTTATTTTTAATTAATTGATGCAAGTTTTCTAATTGTCTTGCTTTTGTAATTACATTTTCTAATGGCATTATGTTTTGTAATTCTTTTTCTATTTTTTTATATTGTTTATCCATGTTTTTTAAATCTTTATTCTCATAATACTTACTCCAATTTGATATGTATTTATCTATTTTTTCTACAGATTCCATTTGAGATGTTAAATTATTTTCTATTCCATTGTTTACTGTATTTAAAATAGCATCTTTTCCTTTATCTATTAAATTTGCTGTTTTTTTATCTATTAAACCATTTTTTTGAGATTTATTAATTCCCCAATCTAATACATCTGAAATAGAATCAATTAAACCTCCATCCTTTATTACACTTTTTACTTGTGATAAATTATCAAACTTTCCAGTAAATATTCCTAAAACACCTTTTCCCATATCTACAACATTATCTATTGCTGTTTTTACTCCTGCATAAAATCCATCTGTAATTATGCTGTCTTTTATTTCTATTATTTCATCTTCAATTATATCTGGAAGAAGAGCTTTTAATCCTAAATCTACTCCTCCATTAATTACTTGTCCTAGATTAGTTTCTAAAAAAGATTTTTGTTCATCTAATGATACATTATTTGAATTATTATTTTCTAAATTGATATTATTATTTATTGCTAATGCGTTACTCATAAAATTACCTCCTTTATAAAGCACATTTCTCTTTTATTTTTTCAAATTTCTTTTTAATTTTTTTATCTATTATTTTTAAATTATTATTTATTATTAAATCAAATTTATTATTTAATTTTATTTTTTCTAAAATGTTAAAATCTGAAAATAGGGTTTTTAATATTTTATTATCTACTGAATTTTTA
>JAZSDU010000009.1:0-4556 GCA_045531335.1 Clostridia bacterium | reverse complement strand
TGTCCCCTTTAGTCTACTTTGTAACGTTTTTAATTTCTTTGAATATCATATGTTATTAATACATATATTTTATTGGAGGGATTAATTTGAATACTAATAATTTTGATATGGCTAAAATGATGGCTATGCTCTCTAAAATGGATAAAAAAGATTTAGAGGCTGGAATTGCAAAAGCTAACCAAATTTTACAAACTAAAAGTAAGGATGAAATTATGAAAGAAATTAATAAAAATAGATAGGTGGATTGATAATTTTGAATAATGAAGATATGTCAGATATTTTTGATAAATTAAATAATATTGCTGGCCAGAATAATATTTCACCTGATATGGTAAATAACTTATTTACTATGTTTAACAGCTCTAATAATGGCAATAATCAAAATACTAATACTAATTCTTCTGACAATTCTTCTAATCAAGATTATAACACTTCTACAAATAATCAAAATAATCCATTTGGGAATTCAGGAATAGATTTTGAAACTATTATGAGAATGAAAACTATTATAGATAAAATGAACACAAAAGATGACCCACGTTCTAATTTACTACAATCTCTAAAACCTTATTTAAAAGATAGTAGAAAGTCAAAAATAGACCAGTACATACAACTTATGAATATGAGCAAGGTGATGGACGTATTCCCTTTTATGGGTGGTGACCAGAAAAAATGATAGATAGTATTTATAAGGCTTTACCTTTTGGAAGTGATGATAACTGTTTTGAAATATTTGGTATCACCCTTCATTTTGACGATATTCTTTTAATATGTCTTTTATTTTTTTTATATAATGAAGGGGTAAAAGATCAATTGCTTTTTATTTCTTTGATTATGTTGTTGTTGTCGTGAAACAATTGATTTAAAATATTGTAGGGGCGAGGTTCCACCCTCGCCCGCAAAATTAATGATATTTAAACGGGTCGGGATGGAACCCGACCCCTACGAATTTTAAAATAAATTTAATAATAATTCTATTCTAATATGATTTTATTTTCTTCATCTACTGATGCATATTTATATTCTTCGTCTATATCTTCTTTTTCAATTTCTTTTACTATATTTGCTATTCTTAATTGTGGACATTCTATTCTATTTGTAGCTATAATTGCTTTTTTATTTCCTTTAGCTCCTGCATGTGCTAAGCCTCTTAATGTTCCTAATACAACTATATTTTCTCCTGCTATAGCTTCTGCTCCTCCATTTAAATCTCCTAATATTACAAGACTTCCTTCAAATTCTATTTTTTTGCCAGATCTTAAACTTCCTCTGTAGAATTTAGTTTCTGATGTTTCTACTTCTTTTTCAAATACTTTTTTTATCCCATGTAGTCCTAGTACTTTAGGACTATCGAATGTAACTTTAACCTCAATTTCATCAGTAATTATTTTTTTGATTTCTTCTATTTCTCTATTTTTTAATATTTTTCCTGTTACACATATTGGTGTTTTTTCTGTTTTATATAACTTTTTTAATGCTGGTATTTTTTTGTTTAGACATTCTATTGTTTCATCATGTGTTGCTCTTTCACTTATCCTTATTACTATTTCTTCTTTTTTCATACTAATTCCTACTGGATTTCTCATGTTTGTTTCCTCCTTCAAAATTCGAAGAATTTTGTATTCTTCATTCTTCATTTTGGGCGCAGTTTGGTCACCCTTTTAGGTATTCCTTACCGACAACGCCCCTACATTTTTAATGTCCCTCGTTTTAAGTTAGTTTTCCTGTTCTGTGTATGGTTTTGCTGTTACATCTTCTGCTATATCTTCTTTTAATTTAAAATGTTCTTCAACAATGTCTCTTACAACTTCTGCTGTATAAGATCCATGTGAACCATTTTCTACCATTACTACAATTGCAATTTCTGGATTTTCATATGGTGCAAATCCTGCGAACCAAGCATTAACTTCATCTCCTGCTTCTGCAGAACCAGTTTTTCCTCCTACTTCAATATCAAAATCCCTAAACACTCCATATGCTGTTCCTCCACTTTCTGTTGTAACTGATTTCATTCCTTCTAGAACCACATCTAAATTTTCTTTTTTGATATCTAAATCTTCTTTGTTTATTTCTTCAAGATTCAATTTTTCTTTTGCATAATTTTGTATTTGATCTTTTCCTAATGAAGTCCCATCTGAATTTATTATATCTTTCACAATACTAACTTGAATATTCTCTCCTCCATTTGCAAGTATTGATATATATCTTGCCATTTGAAGAGGTGTAAAATTATTTTCTGCTTGTCCTATTACCGCAGACAAAGAATTTCCATAGTACCAAGTTTCTCCTAATTTATCATATAATGTTTTTCCTGCCAAAGTTCCAGATACTTCTCCTGGTAATTCTATATTTGTTTTTTGTCCTAATCCAAAATATGTTGCATATTTTTCTAAGTTTTCTATTCCCATTCTAGTTATAACTTCATAAAAATAATAGTTACATGAGTTTTTTATTGCTCCTGAAACATTTAATGCTCCATGTCCTCTTCCTTCTCTAGTATAAATCCAACATCTTGGGTTATATCCTTTTGGATATACACCTGTGTCGTATACCGTTTCTGTAGCAGTTATTGCTCCTGTTTCAAGTCCTGCTATTGCTGATACCATTTTAAATATAGATCCTGGTGCATATGCACTTTGTATTGTTCTATTTACTAATGCACTCTTTTCACCTTGCGTATATTCATTCCATTTTTCTGTACTTATGCCATTTACAAATAGTTCAGGTTCAAAATCTGGATAACTTGCAAGTGCAAGTACTTCTCCTGTTTTCACATCTAATACTACAGCTGCTCCAGCACTTACATCTCTTTGCTCAGCAAATCCACCTGTTGATATTTTTTGTATATTGTTTTTTAGTGCTGTTTCTGTAGCTTGTTGCAAATTTGCATCTATTGTTAGTACAACATCACTTCCTTGAACTGCTTCCGCTGTTATATATTCACCTGTTGTTGTTCCATCTATTGACATGTCTGTTTGTTTTGTACCATTTTCCCCTCTTAAATATGGTTCGAATACATATTCTATTCCTGTTTTCCCTATATAATCATTCATAGAATATCCTTCTTTATTTTTTAGTTCTTCCTCATTTATTCCACCAATATATCCTAAAGTATGAGATGCCAAGCTACCTTTTATATATGTTCTTACAGGCGCTGTTGATATTGCAATTCCTGGAAACTCTAAATTTCTTTCTTCAAATACTGCTACACTTTCTTTACTAATGTTTTTTGATATGATATATGCACTCATACTGCTATATCTTTCTTTTTCGATACCATATCTTATACCAATTATTTTTCTTACTTCTTCAATATTATCATTGTTTATTTCATATTTTTCTTTATACTTTTGTAATACATCTTCTGCTGATAGATTTTCATCTAAATCATTATCAGTTAGCCAATTCTTTAATTTTTCGCCATTTATTCCAAATCTAACTGGATTTAATTCAATAGGAAAACTATCTTTATATGTATCTCCATTCGCTTCTAACACCTTTATAACTTCTAGTAAAGTATTATTTAAAGTATTTGAATCTATTTTACTTTTATATAATTCTAAAATATATTGTGTTTTTGTTCCAGCCAATATGTTTCCGTTTCTATCTAGTATATTACCTCTAGCTGCAAATATTGTAGTTTCCCTTGTAAGTCTTGAACTAGATTGCTCTAAATACTCTTCACCATGTACTATTTGAAGGCTAAAAAGTCGTATTAATAGAATAATACCTATAATATAGACAATTACTGTTAATATATTAAATCTTAAATTTCTATTGTCCATATCTAAATTCTCCCTTCATTAAATTCTATTTTCGGGCGCAATTCGGCATTCCTCACAAGCATTCCTTACCGATAACGCCCCTACATGTATTAATAATATTTTGTTAAAATTTTATCCTGCGTAAATATTCTTTCCAATAATGTTCCTACTTTATCAATTATCGGATATATTATTATTATTATCATTGAATTAAATAATATTTCTATTGATATTATTTTTATAAATTGCCAAAATTCAATTGATAGATCAAATAAAATTATTTGAAATATATATGATATTAATTCACATGCAAATGTTGCTGCACATGACATTAACATTATTGTAAGTCTACTATCTTTTGAAAAGTTTTTAGTAAACAATCCTCCAAGAAGACCTGCTAGTCCTAAAGAAATAGCATTTATTCCAAGAGTTTTCCCTATAAAAAAGTCTAATAATAATCCCATTAATATACCAATAATTCCTCCATAAACTTTACCTATAAAGATTCCTATGAATAAAGAAAGAATTATAAAAAGATTTGGTTTTATTCCTGCTATATTAAACCAACTAAAAAAATTTGATTGTAAAAAATATATAAATATAAATGTTATAAATATAATTATTATAGACAATGTTTTTTTCATAGTAGCCCCTTAATTTTAATTTGTAACTATTTTACATTATTTTTTCCATTTTTTCAAGGAAATATCTACGGAAATATGGATTTTATAAATAAAAAGTAGACTAAAGGGGACAGACCCCAATAGTCCACCATAAATGTGGACTATTGGG
>JAZSDU010000026.1:0-10552 GCA_045531335.1 Clostridia bacterium | reverse complement strand
TGACGTTGACACAAAGGTTGGTGATGATTTCGGCGTTGATAGAACCGATGTCATCGTCTACAAACACGCTCTCATCAGCCACCTTGGTGCGTACGGCGTCCTGACGGTCCTTGCCGAGATAGGAGATGATGTCCGAAAGGCGAACCACGCAGCCCTCAAGGGTGTCGGGCATAATGGACTTGGCATAAGCGAGGTCGGTGTAGCAACGCTCCATACTGCGGTCGAACTCCTCAAAGCTGTTCATCGGGTGGGGGAGATACTCCTCGCACTCAATTTCACCGTTGTGAGTTGCAATGCCGTTCAGCGTTTGCAAGCTGATGTTGAGGGGATAGATATTATCCAGCACGCGAACCGATTGCAGATTGTGGAAGAAATAACGCCCTGTGTGATTGTGGTAAAGCTCGCAAAGGTAAGTCTCACCCGTGTGTGCAAAGGGCGGGTGCCCGAGGTCGTGACCGAGCGCAATCGCCTCAATCAGGTCAAGGTTGAGGTGCAAAGCGGCACCGATGGTGCGCGCGATGCGGGAGACGAGCTGAACGTGCAGGCTGCGGCGGGTGATGTCATCGTTTTTGTAGAGCGAGAACACCTGCGTTTTGTCGGTATAGCGATTGTAAAAGGGGCAGTGCAGGATCTTATCAATGTCGTGAACAAAGGTCGGGCGCCAAATAGTGGCAACGTCTTTTGCCAGGTCGTTTCGTCTAAGAACTTGCCCGTCATCAAAAGCCATAGGCGACACAAAACCGCCCTGTCTCGCCTTTTTAATTTCTTCTTCAATTTCGCGGGAAAGAACTTCAAATTTTGGCATAATGCTACCTCCTTTTTGAAAAAATGACGTTTCCCCGAGAGAATGGGGTAACATACTATTATATCATATCCTCTCATTTTTGTAAAGAGATTTTAAAAGAAATCGGGAAGAATTTTATGGATATCCCAAAAGGAGAGCAAAAAGCGAGGTAAAAGACGGCAAAAAAGAGGCAAAAAAACGACTTTGAAAGAAATGCAAAAAAAAATAAAAAAATTTGAAAAAAAGGCTTGACAAACCAAAAACCTTGTGATATAATATACAAGTCGCTGGCAAGCGTATGGGAGCATAGCTCAGCTGGGAGAGCATCTGCCTTACAAGCAGGAGGTCATAGGTTCGAGCCCTATTGCGCCCACCATTTTTCTGGCCCGGTAGTTCAGTTGGTTAGAACGCTAGCCTGTCACGCTAGAGGTCGTCGGTTCGAGCCCGATCCGGGTCGCCATTTTTTTTATTTAAATAAGCCTAGATAGCTCAGTTGGTAGAGCAGGGGACTGAAAATCCCCGTGTCCGTGGTTCGATTCCGCGTCTAGGCACCATAAAGCACAGCAAAGCTGTGCTAATTTTTTTATTGTGCGGAATCGAAAAGGAGGGTGCTAATATTGTTTGTTGAGATATTTAGTAAATAGTGCTATAATAATATTATCAACTAGTTACATAATAGGAGTAAATGTTATGATAAATAAAAGAGATGAATTTATGAACGAAGTAAAATATGATTTAAATAAAGAAGAGGATATTAGGATTAAAGATATTAAGCCTATAGATTATGTTGGAAGGAATTTATTAAATATATCTAATTTCGAAGATATTATTGATAATATTGTAGAACTTCCATTAAGAAATGCTTGTAAAATTTTTAGACGAAAAGGAATTGAGACAGTAATGAGTAGTGCAAATGAAAATAATGTGTTAAGAAATGGCCAAAAGCCGTTAGAACGTGAAAATGTATCTGGGAATAGGAATTTTTTGTTTATGTCAAAATTAGAATATACTCCTAAATATGATGGTACAGATATCATATATCAACCTGACTTTGAAGATGCTGGAAAAGGATATGCTTGGATTATGATTAATTTTGAAACTTTATCTAATGAAAATAAAGATTTATTATTTGAATTAGAAGAGGAAAAAGATGAAAGAGGAGAGAATGTAGGAGAAAAAATAATATGGTTTGTTAAACCAAATAGAACAAGTTTAATCCGTTCTGGACAGAATGAACCTGATGATGATAGAAGTAAAAAATTTAAACATAGATCAATAGAATTAAATTATAATAACAGATATCCTAAAAGAGTAGTAATACTTAGATTTCCTGTAAATGAAGATACAAGAGTAAAAGAAGTGGCAGAATATTTTAAGAATATGGCAGAAAAATTTAGAGAGCAAAATAGAGAAGAAAGACCTCAAACACATGTACAACAAATAAAATGAATAAAAATACCATAAACTTCCATACTATTAATATAAAAAAGTATGGAGGTTTTTTTATGAAAAATTATTTACAAATAGAGAAAGTTTATGCTATGGAAGTTTTAGATTCAAGAGGAAATCCAACTGTTCAAGTAGAAGTGGAAGCAAAAGGACTAGTTGGAAAAGCTATAGTTCCATCAGGAGCATCAACAGGGAGCTTCGAAGCATTAGAACTTAGAGATAATGATAAAAGTAGATATTTAGGTAAAGGGGTAAAAAAAGCTGTAGACAATGTAAATAAAATAATAGCTGTACAATTAAAAGGGAAGAACGCTTTTGAACAAAGTAAAATAGACAAATTGCTATTAGAATTAGATGGGACTAGTAATAAAGAAAAACTTGGAGCAAATGCTATGCTTGGAGTTTCACTTGCAGTAGCAAAACTTGTAGCAAACTATTTAAATATTCCTTTGTATAGATATTTAGGAGGAGTAAATGCTAGAACTTTACCTGTACCTATGATGAATATTTTAAACGGAGGAAAACATGCAGGTAATACTGTAAACATGCAAGAATTTATGATAGTTCCTATAGGAGCTAAAGATTTTACAGAATGCATGGAAATGGGAGTAAAAGTTTATCATACATTGAAGAGAGTTTTAAAAGAAAATAAAATGAATACAGCGGTAGGTGATGAAGGAGGATTTGCTCCGGATTTAGAAAATGATGAGGAAGCAATAAAATTAATAATTGAGGCAATAGAAGAGGCAGGATATAAACCCGGACAAGAAATTGGTTTAGCATTGGATGTCGCAGCATCTGAGATGTATCAAGAAGCGATTAAAATAAATAAAGAAGGAAAATATTATTTTTGGAAAACAAATGATATAAAAACAACAGATGAAATGATAGAGTATTTTGAAGACTTAAGCAAAAAGTATCCAATAATTTCAATAGAAGATGGATTAGCAGAAGAAGATTGGAAAGGATGGAAAAAATTAAATGAAAAAATAGGAAAGAAAGTTCAGATTGTAGGAGATGATTTGTTTGTAACAAATACTACAAGATTAAAAAAAGGTATTATAGAAAATGCTGCAAATGCAATACTTATAAAACCAAATCAAATTGGAACTTTAACAGAAACATTAGATGCAATAGAACTTGCTAAAAAGAATGGTTATAAAACAATACTTTCTCATAGGTCTGGAGAAACAGAAGATACAACAATAGCAGATATTGCAGTTGCAGTAAATGCAGGTCAAATAAAAACAGGTGCACCATGTAGATCTGAAAGAGTAGCAAAATACAATAGATTGCTAAAGATAGAAAATGAACTATCATAAATGGCTAAAAAGGGGACTGTCCCCTTTTTAGCCATTTTCTATTTAAGTTCATATTTGCATTAATATTATATGTATGATAATATATGAAAAGATTAGAGGTGCAAAAATGAGTAAAATTTTAGATAGGGTAAATTATCCTAAAGATTTGAAAAAATTAAATATATTAGAAAAACAAGAGTTAGCAAAAGAAATAAGAGATTATTTGTTAGAAATAGTTTCTAAAAATGGAGGTCATCTAGCATCGAATTTAGGTGTAGTGGAATTAACAATTGCTATTCACAGTGTGTTTGATTCTCCTAAAGATAAGATAGTATGGGATGTAGGTCATCAAGCTTATGTTCATAAAATATTAACAGGAAGAAAAGAAGAAATGAAAACACTTAGAAAAATGGGAGGAATATCAGGTTTTCCTAAAACTTGTGAATCTGAACATGACAGTTTCGATACAGGACATAGTAGCACATCAATATCTGTAGCATTAGGAATGGCAAGAGCAAATGAATTACAAAACAAAAAAGATAGAGTAATCGCAGTAATAGGAGATGGTTCTTTAACCGGTGGAATGGCAATGGAAGCATTAAATGACGCTGGAAGTAGTAAGACAAATATTACTGTTATACTAAATGATAATGAGATGAGTATATCTAAAAATGTTGGTGGTATACCTGCATTACTTACAAAAATAAGAGTTAAAAAAACATATACAAGATCTAATAATTGTATAAAAAGATTCTTTAATAGAGTTCCTGTTATAGGAAAGCCAATTGTGAATTTCGCGCATATAATAAAAAGAGGAATAAAACAAGCGGTTATACCTAACATGTATTTTGAAGATATAGGTTTTACATATTTAGGACCTGTGGATGGACACAATATTCAAGAACTTGAAAACATATTACATAGAAGTCAAAATATAGAAGGACCAATATTGATACATATTATTACTAAAAAAGGAAAAGGGTATGAAGTAGCTGAAGAAAATCCTGATAAATTCCATGGAGTATCTAGTTTTGATATACAAACAGGGGAAAATAAATCAATTAAAATTGAAGATTATTCTAAGAAATTTGGAGACAAGCTAGTTGAATTAGCATCAAAAGACGAGAAGATAGTTGCAGTTACTGCTGCTATGAAAGATGGGACAGGATTAAAAGAATTTGCAAATAAATTTCCAGAAAGATTTTTTGACGTAGGTATTGCAGAAGAACATGCAGTAGGATTAATTGCAGGAATGGCAGCTTCAGGGCTAAAACCTGTATTTGCAGTATACTCATCATTTTTACAAAGAGGTTATGATCAATTAATACATGATATAGCAATTCAAAATCTACCTGTAACGATATGTATAGACAGAGCAGGAATAGTAGGAAATGACGGAGAAACTCATCAAGGATTATTTGATTTAGCATTTTTATCTGAGATACCAAATTTTATAATTATGGCCCCAAAGAATTATGAAGAGTTTGATAAAATGTTAAAATTTGCTATTAATCTTGAAAAACCAGTTTCTATAAGATATCCAAGAGGTGGAGATTCTAACTTTAAATTTGATAAATGTGAAGAAATAAACTTAGGTAAAGCAGAAATTGTAAAAGAAGGAAAAGATTTGAGCATTGTTGCAATTGGTAAAATGGTAGAGAGAGCAGTAGAAGTATCACAGATGTTACAAAATGAAAATATAAATGCTGAAATAATAAATGCTAGATTTTTAAAACCTTTAGACAAAGAAATTATACTTGATTCTATAAGAAAAACAAAAAAAGTTATTACTATTGAAGACCGGAATATTAAAAGGGGGGCTAGGAACAGCTGTAATAGAAGCTGTTAATAATAGTGATATTAAAGATGCTAAAGTAAAAACATTTGGATATAATGATTGCTTTGTGAAACATGGAAGTACATTAGAAATAGAAGAAATGCATGAACTAAATACAAAAAAAATCGTAAAAGCATTGAAGTGTACATAAAAAGATGTTAAAATGGTTACGTATTCATTTAGGTCTTCCTTGCGTGACAAAATATTAATGGCAAGAGACTAATAATTTAAAGGAGGAAATGAATATGAAAAATAGTGAGACTATTGTAAACGAGAAAACTTTGCAAGGGTTAAACAATCTTTTTAAAGAACTTTCTTTTTTTCCACGGTGGTCACGTATTTATATTGGCAATAAATATGATGAACTCAGCAAACAGACATTAAATTGTTTAATTTGTTTTATTATGGCAATAAAAGCAAAAAATAAAGGATTTAAACTTGATTTTACACTATTTCCTAAGATATCAATTTTCAGAGCTTTTCAGAAAACAGTAAATGGTGATATTCTTGAAGAAAATTTAAAAGAAATTTTAAGACTTTCAGGTATTACTGAGAAAGAATTTTTAGAAGTTCAGGTGTACTCTAAGATATCTGAATATACTTCAGAGGATTTTTTGGAATTTTTAAAAGTACCAGAAGATGCAATTGAAGTAAGAATTTTTAAAGCGGCTACAAAGATTGCGACATATCTGGAGCTCGATGAGCTTAAAGAGATATCTCCAGCAATTAGCAATGACGCTATAGAAGGATTACTTTTTTCTATGGAGAAATATTCTGATGTGCCAGGGTTTTGTGAAATGAAAAAATCAAGTTCTCCGGAATTCGAATTCTTTAAAGAAGCCTCTTCTTTGAGAAATAGAGGAAGATGGACACAGCTTGCTATTTCCAAACCGCTTTCTGTTTTGGGACATATGTACGATACAGCAGTTTTTGCATATCTTATATCATTATATCAATGTCCTGAAAATGAAGAATTGGCTACAAAACTTTTCTTTATAGGAATATTCCACGATTTACCTGAAAATTGGACAGGAGATATGAAAACTCCTATAAAAGATGCTATGCCAAAATTAAGAGAGGGATGCGAAGAGTTTGAACTCAAAATGTTGACAAAACATGTATATTCAAAATTACCTGAATATATAGTAAATGAGTTGAAATGGGTTTTCATGCAGAATGATAATGAAACAAAATCAGCAAAAAAGATTCTTAAAAAAGCAGATTATTTATCTGCAGTTACAGAATGTTGGAGGTTGATTATCTTAGGAAGCAGAGACCCAGAACTCAATGCAGCAGTAGGAAGATACTATGATAAAAAGGAAAATTATGAACAACCTTTTAGAAATCTTATAGAAGAAATTTATATCCTTACAAAAAGTTAAAGTCTTACTATAAAGGATGTGCACTTGCACATCCTTTTTCCGTCTTTAAATTCAAAATTGTATAAATACTTGATTTTTTTCATAAAATATTATAAAATAAATAAGATTTAAATATAAAGAAGAGAAAATATAATAGAAAAGGGGTAATAAATATGGCAGAAGTTTATATGGCAGGAGATGTAAGAAACGGAACAACATTTGAATTAGAAGGTTCAGTTTATAAGGTAGTTGAATTCCAACACGTAAAACCAGGAAAGGGAGCAGCATTTGTTAGAACAAAATTAAAAAATGTAATTAATGGATCAGTTTTAGAAAAAACATTTAATCCATCTGAAAAATTACAAGGTGCAGAAATAGAAAAGAAAGAAATGCAATATTTATATAACGATGGAGAATTATATTATTTCATGGACAATGAAACATATGATCAAATACCACTTAATGAATCAGATTTAGGAGATACATTAAAATACTTAAAAGAAAATATGACTGTAAAAATATTATCTTTTAAAGGAAGTGTATTTGCAGTAGAACCACCTATGTTTGTAGAACTTGAAATTACATATACAGAACCAGGATTTGCTGGAAACACAGCAGGAGCAGGACAAACAAAACCAGCAGAGTTAGAAACAGGAGCATCAATAAATGTACCTTTATTTGTTAATACAGGAGATGTAATTAGAATAGATACTAGAACTGGCGAATATATGGAAAGAATTTAAGTATAAAGGAAGGTTTAACATTAATGTCTAATTTAAATGCAAAATTCAAAAAAATATTAGAAGATTTAGAACAAAATATTCAAAATAAAGAAGATTTAGAATATATAAAAGTTCAAATATTCAACTTATATAATATGTTTTTCGATGAAATAAATAGAATAGAAGAAATGACAGCAACAAGAATGGAAACAATTGCAGTGACACAATCAGTATTACAAGAAAAAGTAGAAAAACTTGAAAACGAAATTAAAACAATGGAAAAAGAATTATATATTGATGAAGATAGTGATTTTTCAATAACTTGTCCATATTGTAACAACGAATTTATTGTTGAATGCGAAGAATTGAAAGATGAAATAGAATGCCCAGAATGTAATAACATCATAGAATTAGACTGGGGAGATGGATGCAGTTGTGGTGACGATGAATGCGGACACGATTGTTCACATTGCCATCATGATGAAGAAGATGATATGTAGTAATTAATAAAAATAGTTTAAAGGATTGACGGCTTTGCCGTCTTTCTTTATGCTTAAATGTAAATGAGGACCAGTAGTAGAACCGATTTGTTGGATTTCCATTAGAGTCTTTATATGGATTATTAGGAACACCATATACATTTTTTGGACCAACAGTTGCAATAATTTCACCTTGATTTATATATTGACCTTCGTATACTAAAAAGGTTGGAGAAACATGAGAATAGGATGCGGATAAAAATCCATTAGTAATAGTTACAGTAAATCCATTGGCGCCATTAAATCCGGTAAAGGTAACTTGGCCAGAGAAAATAGCGACAATATTACTACCACTAGGAGCAGCAATATCAAGACCATAATGATAGGAAGCTTTTCCTGTAGTAGGAGATTTTCTAGGACCAAAATGAGAAGTAATGGTAGTATAACCGTGGAGTGGGCCATAAAAATGAAGAAAAACTAATATTAGTTGAATTA
This sequence comes from Clostridia bacterium, assembly GCA_045531335.1. Classification (GTDB taxonomy): domain Bacteria; phylum Bacillota; class Clostridia; order TANB77; family CAG-508; genus CAG-452. The sequence continues at coordinate 2,124 of JAZSDU010000026.1, read as the reverse complement.
CTGTAATCAGTTGGAACATAGGTAGAAATAAATCCATATTGAGATAAAATAGGAATAAATATACATAGAGAAAATATTAAAAAAAGAGTAATAGATAAAAATAACGTAGAAAAAGAATTGAAATTCATAAGACCTCCAAAAAGAAATAAAATAAAAAAGAATTAGGTTCCCCCTAATTCTTTTATGGCAGGGGTAGAAGGATTCGAACCCTCACAGGCGGTTTTGGAGACCGATGTGCTACCATTGACACTATACCCCTAAAAATTAACTACTTTATTATATTAGCATATATTGATAATTTATGCAAGGAAAAAATAAAAATATTATATCAATTGTAATTTATCAATTTTAAACATTGTAAAGCATATTATAAATATGATATAATTAAATATGTACATGGGGATGTATTTGGTTTCGACAGTAATTTAGAAGTATGAACTGCGAGTAGTGGATGGTTGCTTTGGCCACTTAAAAAAAGCAAAAATAAATATAAACGCTGATAAAGAATTAGCATACGCTGCCTAATAGTGCAACGTCGTTTTACCATAAAGCCTACTGTTATGGATAAAGCGTCGATTAAAGTAGGAAACAAACTTACTCTTTGTTTCGAGAATAACGGGTAATTTAGAAACTACCTAAAAAATTCGTTTGTTTGTTAATGAAGTTTTTAGGGAATTTTAATAACAAACTACACCCGTAGATGTTTATATGGAAAAATTATTGGACGAGGGTTCAACTCCCTCCATCTCCACCAAAAAATGGAATCACAGCTGAAAGCTGTGGTTTTATTTTTTGATTTTAAATTGGAGGAGTTGAAAAGGAGGATTAGAAAAAGGTCCAGTGGACCTTTTTCCCGACGCGGCTCGCCAACTCCCTCCATCTCCACCAAAAAATAAAATGAGAATATTAAAATATTCTCATTATTTCATTATATTTAGGAATTAAACCTTCTTTTTTATCTACTAAACTTGGTTTTACTTGGAATACTCCAGGGAAACAATTTCCTTCTACAATAACTGGACCATTTTCTGATATTGCAACATCCCAGCCAACATAAGCAACTTCTGGTATTACTTTAGCCGCTTCTTTAACTAATTCAACAGCTTCTTTAAACATTGGAACTTTAAAACCTACAATTTTATGATTTGAAATAGGGTGAGTAGGGTAAATATTATCATTTTTATCAATTGCTTCTACATAAACATCACCTAGATCACTTACATATGTATACATCCCACCACTTGAAAAGTTATCTACAACTCCGCCATTACCAATTTTCAAAACAGCTTGTAAGAAAAAAGACTCTCCGTTTTTATAGAAAGTAAACATTCTCATTGTATTTACTGACTTATCATAAAGTACGTTCATATCTTCGTGTTGTTTTATACATTCTTCAATTAGTAATTGTCCATTTTCAATTAATTTAGTATATAATTTTTTGCAATCTAATTCATCTGAATATACAAATTTTTCAACACCATTTCCACCTTCATCATCAATTGGTTTAACAATAATTGCTTTATTATCTTTTAAGAAGTTTTCGAAATCAGCTAAGTTTTTATCGTCTAAAACCATCCAATTACGTTTTAGATATTTATTAAATATTGAATTAAATTCTGCTTTGTCTTCAAATTTATGAAAGCTAGTTCTATCATTAAATTTTTTTACGATTTCATTGTTTTTTCCTCTAGTCAAATAAGTTTTTCTTTCTTCTTTATTTAAGTTATAAAACTCAAATTCTTGATAATCGTAATAACCAGCTTGATATTTAATTCCACATCTTATCATATCTAAAACAATTAAAAGTGTATTTTTTTTAGTTTTCTTAGATATAGCTTTAGCTATTTTAAACATATTTTTGTAATCCATTTTAAGAATACGTTTAAATAAATATTTTATTTTTTCCATTAATATCACCAAAATTAATTATAGCATAAAAAAACGAAAAATACATATAATTGTAAAATAATTTATCTTGCATATGTGTAGGTTAGTCAAACATATGTCACACTTTATTAAAAAATATATGGTTTGAAATACCAAAACCTTTGACTGCGTTTTTACTTTACATTAAATATTCTGCTAATTTTTGATTCGGACTTAGCCATCCCAATGGTCTCATCG
>JAZSDU010000011.1:0-5061 GCA_045531335.1 Clostridia bacterium | reverse complement strand
CGATGAGACCATTGGGATGGCTAAGTCCGAATCAAAAATTAGCAGAATATTTAATGTAAAGTAAAAACGCAGTCAAAGGTTTTGGTATTTCAAACCATATATTTTTTAATAAAGTGTGACATATGTTTGACTAACCTACATATTTTAATATCTTTATAATAATTAAATTATTGACAAATACTTTTTAGTAAAATAAAATATAATGTATGGGGGACGATTTAAAAAGAGGCAAGCGCCTTATGTTTAATCGTCCTTGAAAATTGAGTAGTTAAATAAGGAGCATATATATGTTTAAAATATTAAAAAACTTAAAGAAAACTTGGGTTTCCGTAGTAATTATAGTAATACTTTTATGTATTCAAGCATGGACAGATTTAACACTTCCAGATTATACATCTAAAATTGTAAATGATGGAATACAACCAATTGTAGAGGGCGGCCAAAGCCAAAGTAATTACATATTAATAACAGGAATAAAAATGATAGGAATAGCACTTCTTAGTATGGCATGTGCAGTTGCTATAATGTTTTTATCATCAAGAGTTGCAGCAAATTTAGGAAAAACTTTAAGAGAAAAAGTCTTCAAAAAGGTTTTACAATTTACTAGAAAAGAATTTATGGAATTCTCTACCGCTTCGTTAATTACACGTACCACAAATGATGTGCAACAAATTCAAATGCTAATTACTATGCTTTTTAGAACTGTAGTATATGCACCGATTATGGGAATAGGAGCTTTTATTAGAGTTTTAACAAATAGTAATAATTCAATGGCATGGGTAATAGGACTTGCAATTTTATGTATTATTGGAATAGTACTAGTTCTATTTATAATAGCTATGCCTAGATTTAAAAAACTTCAAGATTTAGTAGATAGATTAAATTTAGTATCAAGAGAAATTTTAACAGGGCTTCCAGTTATAAGAGCATTTAATACAGAGAAAAGAGAAGAAGGAAGATTTGATGATGCAAATACAAATTTAATGAGAACAAATATATTTGTAAATAGAACTATGAGTATAATGATGCCAGCGCTTATGTTTGTAATGAATTCAGTTATGCTTTTAATAGTATGGGTTGGAGCAGGAAAAGTAGATGAAGGAATAATGCAAGTAGGAGATATAATGGCATTTATACAATATACAATGCATATAGTAATATCTTTCTTAGTTATATCTATGATATCAATAATGCTTCCACGTGCTCAGGTTTCTGCAAGACGTATTAATGAAGTTTTGGAGACTGAACCAAGTATAAAAGATAAAGAGAATGTAAAAGAATTTAAAGAAGAGAAAAAAGGATATGTAGAATTTAAGAATGTATCATTTAGATATCCTGATGCTGATACAGAGATTTTAGAAGATATTACATTTACTGCAAAACCAGGAGAAACTACAGCATTAATTGGAAGTACAGGAAGCGGTAAATCTACAGTAGTAAATTTAATACCACGTTTTTATGATGTAACAGGTGGAGAACTCTTAATAGATGGTGTTAATATAAAAGATGTACCACAAAAAGAATTGAGAAGTAGAGTAGGGTTTGTACCACAAAGGGGTGTACTATTTTCAGGAACAATAGAGTCAAATATTAAATATGGAAATAATACTATGTCTGATAAGCAAATGAAAAAAGCAGCAGAAATTGCACAAGCAACAGACTTTATAGAAAGAAAAGAAAAAGGATTTGATTCAGAAATTGCACAAGGCGGAAACAATGTATCTGGTGGACAAAAACAACGTTTATCAATAGCAAGAGCTTTGGCAATTGACCCAGAAATTATAGTATTTGATGACAGTTTTTCAGCATTAGATTTTAAAACAGATAGCAAATTAAGAGAAGAACTTTCAAAACAAACAAAAGGTAAAACAGTAATAATTGTTGCTCAAAGAATTAGTACAATTTTAAATGCAGACCAAATTATAGTATTAGATGAAGGAAAAATTGTAGGAAAAGGAACACATAAAGAATTAATGCAAAATTGTGAAGAATACAAAGAAATCGCAATGTCACAATTATCAGAAGATGAATTAAATGGATAAATAAATTGCAAACGTGTAGGGGCAGACGACCCTGTCTGCCCGTGTAGGGGACGCTACTTGCGGGCGTCCCGAAAGGAACAAATTGCGGGTCGCCGAGGACTGCGACCCCTACAGCATAAAAAAATTATACAGAAAGGGGTAAAATATATGCCAGGACCAATGCAAGGACCACCACCTCAAGCAGGAACAAATCAAAAAGCAAAAAACTTTAAACAAACCACAAAAAAATTAATAAAAGATTATTTATCAAAATATAAAATCGGATTATTAATTGTTTTAATATTTGCAATAGGAAGTACAATTTTTACAATTGTAGGACCTAAGATATTAGGTAATGCAACAACAGAGATATTTAATGGAGTTATAAGCAAATTATCCGGAGGAGAAGGAATTAACTTTGGAAAGATAGCCAATATTTTACTAACTTTACTTGGATTCTATATTGCAAGTGCAATATTCTCTCTTATTCAAGGATTTACAATGACAGAAATTACACAAAAAATAACATATAAATTAAGAAAAGATATCGCATCAAAATTAAATAGATTACCTATGAAATATTTTGACAAAAAAACTAATGGAGAAGTACTTTCTATAATTACAAACGATATAGATACACTTTCTCAAAACTTAAACCAAAGTATTACACAAATTATAACATCAGTTTGCACATTAATAGGAATTATAATAATGATGTTATCAATAAGTGTTACAATGACAGCTATATCATTTTTAATTCTACCATTTTCAGTATTGATAGTAAAAAATGTTGTAAAAAGATCTCAAAAATATTTTAAAAGACAACAAGAATATTTAGGACATGTAAATGGTCAAGTAGAAGAAATATATGGAGGCCATACTATAGTAAAAGCATTCAATGGAGAAGAAGCGGCAGTGGAAGAATTTAAAAAAGCAAATAAAGAATTATATACATCTGGTTGGAAATCACAATTTTTCTCTGGATTAATGCATCCATTAATGATGTTTGTTGGAAACTTAGGATATGTTGCTGTATCTGTAGCAGGAGGATATTTAGCAATTCAAGGAAGAATAACAGTAGGAAATATTCAAAGTTTTATACAATATAATAAAAGATTTACACAGCCAATTGAACAAATATCACAAGTATCTGCAATGCTTCAAGCAATGGTTGCAGCAGCAGAAAGGGTATTTGAATTTTTAGAAGAACCAGAAGAAGTAAAAGAAGTTGAAAATGGTGTTGATACAAGTAAGCTAAAAGGAAATGTAGAATTTAAAAATGTTCAATTTGGATATGATGAAGATAAAATAATAATTAATAATTTTAATAGCAAAGTTAAAGAAGGACAAAAAATTGCTATTGTTGGACCAACAGGTGCAGGAAAGACAACAATGGTAAAATTATTAATGAGATTTTATGATGTAAATAGTGGAGAAATTCTAATAGATGGCCATAATATAAAAGATTTCAAACGTGGAGATTTAAGAAAAATGTTTGGAATGGTACTTCAAGATACATGGTTATTTGGTGGAAGTGTAAAAGAAAATATTAAATATGGAAATCCAGAAGCAACAGATGCAGAAGTTATAGATGCAGCAAAAGCAGCACATGTGCATCACTTTATAAAAACACTTCCAAAAGGATATAATTCTGTATTAAATGAAGAATCAAGTAATGTATCTGCAGGACAAAAACAATTACTTACAATAGCAAGAGTAATACTTGCAGATCCTAAAATATTAATATTAGATGAAGCAACAAGTTCTATAGATACAAGAACAGAAATTCAAATTCAATCAGCAATGGATAACCTAATGAAAGGAAGAACAAGTTTCATAATTGCGCATAGACTATCAACAATAAAAAATGCAGACTTTATTTTAGTAATGAATCATGGAGATATTGTAGAACAAGGAACACATGAAGAATTACTTGCAAAAAAAGGATTCTATGCAGATTTATATAACAGTCAGTTCGACGAAGAAGAAGCAGTATAACAATAAAAAGAGCTATGTTGATATAGCTCTTTTTCGATTTGTTATTTGGTAGGTGTATCATTTCCTACATCTCTTTTGACCCGTTGGGTGTGTGGTTGACACAATTTACCACCTCAAATAACTACTTATATTGTACTTTAATTATATAATATTTATACATAATTGTCTAGTTTTTCAAATAATAAATTAGCTATTTTGTTTCTTTTTATCTTATTAAGAGTTTTGTTTCCGATTTTGATCATGGTTATTATAGAATTTTTAGTGTGTTTTTTATCGTTTAGTATTGCAATTTTTAATACAACATTTAAATTTAATTTTTTATCTAAAGATTTAATTAAGACTAATGTATTATCCCTATTATTCCAGTCCTTATAAATGTAATCTGGAGTGTATAATATATCCGGTAAAACATTTTTCACTTCATTAAACAATTGAATCCTTTTAGTTTCAACATGATTCATTCGTTCATATGTAAAAATAACTTCATCGGTTATTAGAGTTGTGCCAATTTTTTCAAAAAGTTTTATATTTAATTTACCAATTTTTATATAGTCTCTTTTGTGCATAGAATTTTCCTTTCTATATGCATTTTACAACAGATAAATATAAAATACAATAAAAAATTACCAAAAATTGTAAAAACTATAAAAATCCAAATAGTACTTTGAAATGAGGTGTCTTTTTTCGCATTTTACAATTATATTGAAAGTATCATTGATTGACAATTTTATATTTTAAAGTTAAAATTAATTAGTAAGTGAAATCAATGAAAGGAATTAGAAATTTTGAAAGAAGTTTTAATAAGTATTTTAAAAAAAATAATAATACCCATAATTATAATTTTTGTATTAATTATAGGAGTTACTATTAATAATAAAATAACAGAAAAAAAAGAAAATGATTTATTATATCCTATAAAGATTAATTCACAAAATATTTATATAACTGTTAATGAGGATGGGACTACGAAAGTAGAAGAAATTGTAAATTTGAATTCGAATATAAATGTAAATGAAGTTAAAAATATATTAAATGAATATAG
>JAZSDU010000010.1:0-6276 GCA_045531335.1 Clostridia bacterium | reverse complement strand
TATCTCATTTTTTGTGTTATACTATTTTTCATAGGAAATACCTCTCTTTTGATATTGTTTTTGTGGTTAAAAACATTTTATCATATTTTGGTATTTCCTTATTTTATTTTTATTGTGTCATATCTATTTTAAACCTATATTAATTATTATAAAGATATTAAAATACTTTATTTTTTTAATTGGATTTTATTTTTAAAATAGATTTACTAAATAACCTAGATGAATGAAAAATTCTATGAATATAAATAATGTTAGAATTAATTTCATATATTATTTTATATGATTTATAAATTAGTTCTCGTATGCTTTCGCTATTATAAACATACACTTTTCTTCCCATATAGGGAAAATCAGATATAGAATTAACTTTTGATATAATTTCATCTGATGTTTTAAATGCATAATATGGAGAATCTTTAAAAATATAATTATAGATTTCTTTTAAATCATCTTTAGCAACTTGCTGCCAAATTATTGAAGTATTGTCTGATTTCTTCTGTTGTATAATACTTTCCTTCTTTTATATCTCTATGCCCCTTTTCTATTGAAGCTATAATTATATCATCTTCGCATGATTCTGGATCGTACATAATACTTTCTAACTGCTCACTAGTCATACTTTTAAATTTATTAATTTTCTCTTCCATTTCATTTCACTTCCTTAATAAATACTAAAATTAATATTTTAATATCTTTATATTGTAAGTATAATTGCTAGTAGCCAAATTGTCAATTATTGTATGGAATTTTTTTACATTTTTTATTTTTTGACATTTTTCTTGCATATATTTTAATTTGTGTAGTATAATTGAAAAGATAAAGGAGATAATTATGTTTGGATTAAGATCAGATGGAAGAAAAATAAAATCATTAGACCCACTTTTTAGGGTTATACCACATGTTATGAAAGAAAGAAGCGATGCTCACGTATACTTTTCACAAGAAATTCCTATTAAAACTTTAGATGAATATATAGCAAAAAAAGATCAAGAAGGAATTAAAATGTCATATATGAATATCATATATGCTGCATTAGTAAGAATGCTTGCAGAAAAGCCTGCATTAAATAGATTTATAATGGATGGAAGAACTTATGCAAGACATGGAATACATATTTCTCTTGCAATAAAAAAAGGAATGACAGAAGATGCTGAAGAAACAACTATTAAATTACCTTTTACAGGTTCTGAAAACATATTTGAAGTAAAAGAAATATTAGATAATACAATACTTCAAAATAAAGATAAAGAAAATCAAAACGATACAGATAAGCTTGTAAAATTTTTATCATATGTTCCAAATTGGCTATATAAATTAATAGTAAATATTTTAATGTATTTAGATAAACATGGAATGATGCCAAAATTTATTATTAAATTAAGTCCATTCCATACAAGTGCATTTTTAACAAATGTTGGTTCTCTTGGAATAGATGCAATTTATCATCATTTATATAACTTTGGAACAACAGGTGTATTTTTAGCAATGGGTAAAAAGAAAAAAAGCTATATTTATGAAGATGATGATATTGTTCAAGAAAAATCAATTTCACTTGCATGGGTTGCAGATGAAAGAATTTGCGATGGTTTCTACTACGCAACAGCATTAAAATCATTCTATAGATATTTGAAAAAACCTGAATTGTTAGAAGAAAAAATTGAGCCAAAACAAGATATAAGATAGACAAAAGGGGACAGACCCCAATAGTCTACAAAATTGTAGACTATTGGGGTCTGTCCCCTTTTGTCTATTTACTCTTTTTCATATGCTCAATCATTGCATTAATTAGTCCTTTTTGTTCTAAGTTTAATTCTTGAAAATCTTTGTATAATTTATTGTCTAGTATTTCGCCTTTTTTGTCTAGCAAATCAATAAATATATAATCTAAAGTAATATCTAAAATATTGCATATATTTAATAGTGTTTCTACACTTCCTACACTTCTTCCATTTTCTATGCTTCTTAGTATATCGACTGATTTATCTATCTTTTCTGCTACATATTCTTGTGTATATCCTTTTTCTCTTCTTGCTTGTTGTACTTTATTTCCAATTGTTTTTAATATATCTTTCTTTTTTATAACAGTCAAAGTCTTTCCCCCGCTTTCTTAACTGTTTATTTTACTATCAGAAAAAGTATATCATTTGAACATATTTGCAAAAAGTGATTAAAGGTAATACTACAAAAGTCTTATTCCCCTTTGTTTTATATGTAATTTTTGTTTTAGGTGTTAGTTTTATTCATAGTATGTACTATATTAACAACTTTATTCATTTGACAGTCGCTAGGACGGAGGCAAAAATTTCATTTTTATCAAAATGCAATTTTATGACCTCACGTCCAGACGCTCTCATTTCAACCTGTTAAAAATTTCAAGGTGGGTTTGTTCATCTAATATTATTCTTTCTAATAAATCTTTAATGCTTTTATTTTGGGTGTATTTTATTGCTTCTTTATAACCTAATATAGCCTTCTTTTCTGATTCAATATTAAACAAAAGCATGTCATATACATTATTAAAATGATATTTTATATTATTTGCATTCCACATACATTGGTTTTGATTTATATAATAAGGCTTTTTACCTAATCTTTTAATTAAATCTCCTATTAATTCTAAATGGTGCATTTCTTCTATTGCAATGCTAAGTAAAATTTTGCTAAAACTTTCGTATCTTTTTAATTCTATATGTTCATAAATATATTGATTGACTGCTGTTAATTCTCCTTCCTCACCTGCAAAATTATCGTATAGTAAATTTGCATATCTTATATTTTGTCTTATATTCATAAGTTTAGGATATGGAATGTTTTTCTTTGAACCGAAGTATCTCTTGCACTTCTTCATATGTCATAAAATCACCTCTTTTGTATAATATGAAAAGTAAAATTAAAATGTGAGACAAAAAGGGACAGACCCCTTTAGTCTTCAAATTTTGTAGACTAAAGGGGTCTGTCCCTTTTTGTCTCTTATTTCATACTTAGTTTTACTTTTTGTTTTTCTGTATCTATTCCTATTACTTTAACTTTTACTATATCTCCAACTGATACTATGTCTGATGGATTTTTTACATAGTTATTGCTCATTTCTGAAATATGTACTAATCCGTTGTGTTTTACTCCTATGTCTACAAATGCTCCAAAGTCTATTACGTTTCTTACTGTACCTGTTAATGTCATTCCTTCTTTTAGGTCCTCAAATTTTAGTACATCAGATCTTAATATTTGTTTTGGCATTTCTTCTCTTGGATCTCTTCCTGGTTTTGACAATTCTGCTATTATATCTTTTAATGTCATTTCACCTACTCCAAGAGTTTCTTTTATTTCTTTTAAATTTATATCAGCAAGTTTAGTTCTTATTTCTTCTAATTTTTGTTTGTCTTTTAAATCATTTTTTGCATATCCGATTTTATCTAAAAGCTTTTCAGCTACTTCATAGCTTTCTGGATGAACTGCTGTTATTTCTAATGGATTATCTCCATCATATATTCTTATAAATCCTGCACATTGTTCATATGCTGATTTACCTAGTTTTGCTACTTTTAATAATTCTTTTCTGTTTTTGAATTTACCGTTTTCGTCTCTGTATTTTACAATGTTTTTACTTATTGAACTATTTAATCCTGATACATATGTAAGAAGTGATGGTGTTGCAGTATTTACATCTACGCCTACACTATTTACACTATCTTCTACTACACCTTCTAGGCTTTCTGCTAATCTCTTTTGATTAACATCATGTTGATATTGACCAACACCAATTGCTTTTGGATCTATTTTTACAAGTTCTGCAAGTGGGTCTTGTAATCTTCTTGCAATAGATATTGCTCCTCTCAAAGATACATTTATATCTGGATACTCTTCTGTTGCAAGTTTTGATGCAGAATATACAGAAGCTCCTGCTTCACTTACTATTGCATAATGAATTTGTTTTTCCACTTCTTTTATAGTATCTGCAACAAACATTTCTGATTCTCTTGAGGCTGTTCCATTTCCTATTGCAATCATATCTACATCATATTTATTAATTAAATTTACTAATACTTTTTTACTTCCTTCTACATCATTTTGTGGTGCTGTTGGATAAATAGTATTTGTATCTAAAACTTTACCTGTTTCATCAATTACAGCAATTTTACATCCTGTTCTATATGCTGGGTCAAACCCTATAACTGTTTGACCTTTTATTGGACTTCCAAGTAAAAGTTGTTTTGCATTTTGCCCAAAAACTTTTATTGCTTTTTCTTCTGCTTTTTCTGTTAAATCACTTCTAATTTCTCTTTCTATAGATGGCTCAATTAGTCTTTTATAACTATCTTCTATTGCAGTATTCAAAATATCTGTAAAAGCAGTATTTCCTTTTATTACATCTCTTGATATATATTCTATTATTTTTTCATCTGGTTTTTCTAACTTTACCTTAAGGAATTTTTCCTTCTCTCCTCTGTTTATTGCAAGAATTCTATGGCTAGGAATTCTATTTATACCTTCTGAAAAATCATAATACATTTCATAACTTGATTTTTCTTCTTCATTTGTAGCTTTTGTTTTTATAAATCCTTCTCTATAACACATAGATTTGATTCTTTTTCTATATTCTGCTACATCTGAAATATTTTCTGCAATTATATCTGTTGCTCCATTTATAGCATCTTCTACTGTTAAAACTTCTTTTTCTTCATTTATAAATTCTGATGCAATTTCTTCTATTGTTCTTTTATCTGTTTGTAAATATATAATTGTTGCAAGAGGTTCTAAACCTTTTTCTTTTGCTATTGTAGCTCTTGTTCTTTTCTTTTGTCTATATGGTCTGTATATATCTTCAACTTCTGCAAGTGTAATTGCTTTTTCAATTTGAGCTTTTAACTCATCTGTTAATTTACCTTGTTCTTCTATTGAATTTGTTACTTCTTCTTTTCTTTTTTCAAGATTTCTTAAATATGTAAGTCTTTCTCCTAAAGTTCTTAAAGTTTCATCACTAAGTCCTCCAGTTGCTTCTTTTCTATAACGTGCTATAAATGGAATAGTATTTCCATCATCTATTAATTTTATTGTATTTTGAACTTGATACTCTTTTACTTCTAGTTCTTTTGCTATAATTCCAGTTATCTTATCCATTGTTTACCTCTCTTTTATTTACGCTATCAACTATTCTGTGCGCTAATACTTTTGCTCTTTTAATTGCATATCTATCTTCATTTGCAGGTTTTTGTGCATTTACACCAAAATGCCCAGCATCAAACTCTTCAAACCCATCATTTACTATATCAAATCCATGTACCATAAGCATACTTTGTATAGTATTTCCTGTAAGTTCCTGCCCACCATATTTAGATGCACCCACTGTAACTGCAGCACCAATTTTACCTACCCATTTTTTCTGCACCCTTATATATCTAGATTTATCAAAAAAGCATTTTAATTGTGCCGATACTGTCCCAAAATATACTGGACTTGCTATAATTACAGCATCTGCTTTAGTAATTTTATTATATGCCTCCTCTAATTTTGTACCTTTCATACATTTTTGATCACAAGCTTCTACACAATCCATACAAAATGGATGCTTACAATCTAAAACAGCAGATTGTACATCTATAATTTCAAATTCCCCACCTAATTCTTCTATGTGTTTCTTTAATTCATTTAATAAAAATGCTGTGTTTCCATTTCTATTTGGACTTCCATTTAATCCTACAACTAACATATCTTCACTCTCCTTTAGACTTTACTATTTTATATTATAATGAAATCAAAGTAAATAGATATTTTTAATTAAATCATTTTACATTTTTTGGAAATTGTATTGTGTTTTGTCAAAATAGCATGTATAATATTTCTATCCTTTCTAGAAGGAAATCTTTGGGAAAGGGGTGATACTTATGACATATGCCGATATTATTTGGAAATTAGTTGAAAAACTTTTTGAAGAAAAACAAAAAGAAACTAATGAACAAAGTAGTCAGGCCGAAGATTAGTACATAACTAGTCAAAAAAAGAGATAGTAAATTGCAGTTACTATCTCTTTCTTATTCTTATGACGATTGCCGATTTTCATCAACTTATAAGTTGCTTATATTATACTATCTTTTCCATTAAATGTCAAATAAATTTTCATATTAAGTTTTATATATAATGTAGGTTAGTCAAACATATGTCACACTTTATTAAAAAATATATGGTTTGAAATACCAAAACCTTTGACTGCGTTTTTACTTTACATTAAATATTCTGCTAATTTTTGATTCGGACTTAGCCATCCCAATGGTCTCATCG
>JAZSDU010000004.1:0-8555 GCA_045531335.1 Clostridia bacterium | reverse complement strand
TAGGATAACCTTTTTCTGCTGGTATTCCTCCACATGCTCTTATTACAATTTCTGCAATTTTATCTAATTCATATGTAGAAACACCTGGTTTTATTGCTTTTTCTATTTCAGTTTGACCAAGGCAGGCAATCCTTCCTGCCTCTCTCATTAATTCAATTTCTCTTTTTGATTTAATTGTAACCATTTCTATTTCCTTAATTAATTATTTTTTATATATTCTTCTACTTCTTTTGCTACATCATATGATGTTTTTCCTACTTTATCTCCTGCTTTTGCATTATAAAGTATTCCTGCATTTTCATAGTGATTTATTAGTTCTTGAGCTGATTCACTATATACTTTTAATCTGTTTTCTACAACTTCTGGTTTTTGATCTTCTCTTTGATATAATTCTCCACCACATTTGTCACATATTCCTTCTACTTTTGAAGGACTGAATACTACATTATATATTTCGCTGCATCCTCTGCAGCTTCTTCTATTTGCTATTCTTTCTACTATTTCATCAAATGGAACATCAATATTTAATGCCATATCAACTTTTGCTCCCATTTCAGTAAGCATATTATCAAGACTCACTGCTTGTACTCCTGTTCTTGGGAATCCATCTAAAACTGCTCCATTTTCTACGTCATCTGCTTTTAATCTTTCTTTTAACATTTTTATTGTTACTTCATCTGGAACAAGTTCACCTTTATCCATATATTGTTTTGCTTCTTTTCCTAATTCTGTTTCATTTTTTAAATTTTCTCTAAATAAATCTCCTGTTGATATATGTGCTAATTTTAAATCTTCTGCTATTATTTTTCCTGCTGTTCCTTTTCCACTTCCTGGTGCGCCTAATAGTACGATGAACATAAAAATCTCTCCTTTTATAATAATTTTTACTTTTGCATTTTTTATATTAATTTCTTATATTGGTTTTTGGAGTTTGGATGTTGGTATAATTACAAAACTCCAAATTCCAAACGCCAAATCAGAGGTATGAATTTAGGCATATACCTAAACTCTAACCTCTAATTTAATCTTATTCTAAAAATCCTTTATAATGTCTCATCACTAATCTAGATTCTAATTGTTGAACTGTTTCTAATGCAACACCTACTACAATAAGTATAGATGTTCCTCCAAATGCTACATTAAGTCCTGTAAATCTCATAAGCATTGGAAGTATTGCAATAATGCTTAAGAATAGTCCTCCAAATAAAGTCAATTTACTCATTATATTTGATAAGAATTCTGTTGTTGGTTTACCCGCTCTAATTCCAGGTATAAATCCACCATTTTTCTTTATATTATTTGATACTTCTGCAGGATTAAATGTTGCATAAGTATAAAAATAAGTAAATCCTAATATTAGTAATAAGTACACTATAGCATTTGCAATAGTATAACCTATTCCAACTTGAGAAGTTGAAGTTGCTATTGAAAATTTATATATTGTTGCCCAAAATCCAGTTTCAGCAGCAATATTTGCATTAAACATTTGTATTATCATTGCAGGAAATGTCATAAATGATGAAGCAAATATTACAGGCATTACACCTGCCATTGCTAGTTTTAATGGAATATGTGTGTTTTGACCTCCATACATTTTTCTTCCTACAACTTTTTTAGCATATTGTACAGGAACTCTTCTTTCAGCTTCTTGTACAAACACAACACCAGCTACTAATAAAATAGCTCCTATAATTATTCCTAATGATATTAATAATCCAGTTGTACTGAATCCTGTAGCTGTAAACATTAAATTATACATAGTTGTTACAACAGATGGCAATGAAGATATAATTCCTATAAAGATAATTACAGAAATACCATTTCCAATACCTCTATTAGTAATTTGTTCTCCAAGCCACATAAGTAATGCTGTACCTGCAACTAAAGATAATACTATTAGTGCTCCTGTTGCAAATCCAGAACCTATAAATACACCATATGCTGAATATGTACCACTATATGACATATATATACCTATTGCTTCTACTAATGCTAAAACTAGAGTAAGCATTTTTGTATATCTATTTATTTTAGCTTTTCCTTCTTCTCCACCTTCTTTAATAATCTTTTCTAAAGAAGGAATTACCATTCCTAACAACTGTATAACAATTGATGCTGTAATATATGGGCTTATTGACATAGCAAATATAGAAAATCTTGAAAAAGCTCCTCCTGATATTAAATCAATAAGTCCTGATAATCCATTTGTTTGACTTTGAGCTAAATTGCTTAATGCAATTGTATCAACACCAGGAACTGATATATAACATCCTAATCTAAATAATACGATTAATAATAATGTATATAATAATCTTTTTCTTATTTCTGGTGTTTTAAAAGCATTCTTTATAGTTTGAAACAACTAGATCACCTCTGCTTTTCCACCAGCTGCTTCAATTTTTTCTTTAGCAGCTTTTGTAAATCTTGTTGCTTTTACTGTTAATTTTTTATCTAAATTACCAGTAGCTAATACAACGATACCATCATTTGCTTTTGATATTATTCCATCTTTAATTAAGCTTTCTGCTGTTACTTCTTCTGATTTACTGTTGTTAAGCATTGTTAAAGTTACTTCTGTGTAGTTTGCTGCATGGATGTTTTTGAATCCTCTTTTTGGAAGTCTTCTATATAATGGTGTTTGACCACCTTCAAATCCACGTCTTACTCCACCACCAGATCTTGCTTTTTGTCCTTTATGACCTCTTCCTGATGTTTTACCAAGTCCAGAACCTGTTCCACGTCCTACTCTTCTTCTTGTAACTTTTTCTTGACCTGCTTTTATATTTCCTAATTCCATTGATTACACCTCCGTCAATTAACTTATTTTACATTATTTAATTTCGTCTACTTTTTTTCCTCTTCTTTTAGCCACTTCTTCTGCTGTAGCCATGTTTTCAAGAGCATTCATTGTAGCATATCCTACGTTTCTTGGATTGTTTGTTCCAATAACTTTTGTTTTTATATCTCTATATCCAGCAAGTTCAAGGATAGGTCTTACGCTACCACCAGCTATTAATCCAGATCCTTCTGCACCTGGTTTTAATAATACGCTTGCTGCTCCAAAAGTTCCTATAAATTCGTGTGGTATTGTTGTTCCTACGATTGGAACCTCTATTAAATTCTTTTTAGCATCTTCTATAGCTTTTTTAATTGCGTCTGGAACTTCTGCTGCTTTTCCATTTCCTATTCCTACGTGTCCATTTTCATCTCCAACAACAACAACTGCGCTAAATCTGAAATTTCTACCACCTTTAACAACTTTTGCAACTCTATTAATGGCTACTACTTTTTCTTTTAATTCCATTACTTCGTTTTCCATATTCTTAAAGTTTCCTCCTCTTTTTATATTTGTAAGGGGACGCATCTTACCTTTACGTCACTTCCACTATGGAGAAGATACTTCCCCATACTTATGAATTAGTGATGTCAGTTTTTATGCTTCCTGCCTTTTTTTTAAAACTCTAAACCTGCTTCTCTTGCAGCTTCTGCAAGTTCTTTTATTATACCATGATAGATATATCCTCCTCTATCATATACAACAGTTTTAATATTTTTTTCTATTGCTCTTTTTCCAATTAATGTTCCAACTTCTTTAGCTGCTTCTTTATTTGATTTTTTTGTTTTTACAGCTTTATCTAAAGTTGATGCTTGAACTAATGTTACACCTTTAACATCATCAATTATTTGAGCATAGATGTTGCTATTACTTCTATATACGCATAATCTTGGGCACTCTGCTGTACCACTTATTTTTCTACGTACTCTTCTATGTCTTCTTTCTCTTTCTAATTTTCTATTTGTTTTAGTAATCATGTTAAGAATTTCTCCTTTCTCTATAATTTATGATTCCATATAACGGGCCGTCGGGGACGCCGACCCCTACGTTTTTTAAAAACATTTTATTGTTTAAACAAATCAAAATTAGTATAATGTGCATTTTCAGAAATTTCAAAAAGCGGAGGCGTACATAGGTACGTTGAGCATTTTTGAAATAATGAAAACGTGCAGGATACTGATTTTCATTTGTTTTGTTTTATTTTCCTGTTTTACCTTCTTTACGTCTAATATGTTCATCAACATATTTAATACCTTTTCCTCTATATACTTCAGGTGGTCTCTTAGTTCTTATTACAGCTGCTGTTTGACCAACTAATTCTTTGTCTATACCTCTTACTATAATTGAGTTTGGATTTGGTACTTCAAATGTTATTCCTTCAGGTTCTTCCATATTTACTGGATGTGAGCATCCTAATGTTAATACTAGAGTTTTTCCTTGTTTTGCTGCTCTGTATCCAACACCATTTATTTCTAATTGTTTTGTATATTCTTTAGAAACACCTTCAATCATGTTGTTGATTAAAGTTCTTGTTAATCCATGTAAACTTCTATTTTCTTTTTGGTCGTTAGGTCTTGTAACTGTTATAACACCATTTTCTAGTTTTACACTTATGTTATTATGTATTTCTCTTTCTAATGTTCCTTTAGGTCCTTTTACAGTGATTTTTTGTCCATCTAAATTTACTTCTACGCCTTCAGGTACTGTAATTGGTTTATTTCCTATTCTTGACATTTTTATTCTCCTTTCATTCTTAGTTCTTCATTCTTGCTGTAAGCAAGTCTGATTACCAAATATATGCTAATACTTCTCCACCTACACCTAATTCTCTTGCTTTTTTATCAGTCATTATTCCTTTAGATGTTGATATTAAAGCTATTCCAAGTCCGTTTAATACTTTTGGAAGTTCATCTTTAGCTGCATATATTCTTAATCCTGGTTTGCTTATTCTTCTTAGTCCAGAAATTACTTTTTTTCCTTTTTCTGTATATTTTAAGCTTACTCTTATAATTCCTTGATTTTCATTTTCAATTTCTTCGTATGCTTTTATATATCCTTCATTAAATAGAATCTCTGCTATTGCTTTTTTCATTTTTGAAGCAGGGATATCTACTGTTTTAAATTTTGCACTGTTTGCATTTCTTATTCTTGTTAGCATATCTGCTATTGGATCAGTAGTATTCATAATTAAATATCTTCCTCCTTTTCTTTTCTACTTTGAGAAGTGAGACACAAGAAATGAGATGCTATTTTTCTCTATTTCAATTTTATCTACTTCTTTTTTTGTAAGGCTTCCTGTGATAGATTTATGAGATTTTCTCATCTCTTATCTCTCACTTCTCACCTCTCAATAATTATTTTACCAACTTGCCTTTTTTACACCAGGTATTTCACCTTTATGTGCTAATTCTCTAAAGCATATACGGCAAATTCCATATTTTCTTATATATCCATGTGGTCTTCCGCATAATTTACATCTGTTATATTCTCTTGTTTTGTATTTTTGCTCTTTTTGTTGTTTTATTATCATCGCTTTTTTAGCCATGCTTGTTTCTCCTTTCAAAAATATTTATTTATACTCTGAATGGCATTCCCATTAATGTTAATAGTTCTCTTGCTTCTTCATCAGTTTTTGCTGTTGTTACGAATATAATATCCATACCTCTTAATTTATCGATTTTATCATATTCGATTTCTGGGAATATTAATTGTTCTTTTATTCCTAAAGAGTAATTACCTTTTCCATCAAATGAATTTTTTGAAAGTCCTCTGAAGTCTCTTACTCTAGGTAATGCTACATTAAATAATTTGTTTGCAAAATCATACATTTTGTTTGCTCTTAAAGTAACTTTACAACCAACATTTACACCTTCTCTTAATTTGAAAGCAGCAATTGATTTTCTTGCTTTTGTTACAATTGGTTTTTGTCCTGTAATTTGTGTTAAATCTGATATTGCATTATCTAAACTTTTTGGATTATCTTTTACATCTCCTAATCCAATATTTATTACTATTTTTTCTAATTTAGGAACTTGCATAACTGATTTATATTCGAACTTTTTCATTAATGCAGGTATTACTTCTTTTTCATATTGTTCTCTTAATTTTTCCATGAATAGTTTTCTCCTTCCTATTTAATTTTTGCTCCGCATTTTTTACAAACACGAACTTTATCTTTACCTTCTTTTATCATTCCTACTCTTGTAGCTTTATTACATTTAGGGCAAACTACATTTACTTTGCTACTATGTATACTACATTCAACTGGAATAATTCCGCCTTCTTCTCCTTGTTTTCTAGGCTTTACATGTTTTTTTCTAATATTTATACCTTTTACTATTACTCTTTGTAATTTTGGTATTACTTCTAATACTTCTCCTGTTTTACCTTTATCATTTCCTGATAAAACTTGAACTGTATCACCTTTCTTTATTTTCATTTCGTTTTCACCTCTTTATTTTTATTTGCTTGTTATAATACCTCTGGTGCTAGAGATAATATTTTCATATATTCTTTATCTCTTAATTCTCTTGCTATTGGTCCAAATATACGTGTTCCTTTTGGATTTCCATCATCACGTATAATAACTGCAGCATTTTCATCGAATCTTAGATATGAACCATCTGGTCTTCTTATAGGTTTTTTTGTTCTAACTATAACAGCTTTAACAACATCACCTTTTTTTACAACTCCGTTTGGTATAGCACTTTTTACAGAAGCAATTATTATATCTCCAACTCCTGCATATTTTCTATGTGATCCACCTAGACATCTAATACACATTAATTCTTTTGCTCCAGTGTTGTCAGCTACTTTTAATCTTGTTTGTTGTTGTATCATTCTGGTTTCCTCCTTTTAAAAATTTACGAATAGTAATTTTTGTACTATTCATTTCTTATTTTATATCTGCTTTTTCCATAATCTCTACTAATCTCCATCTTTTATCTTTAGATAAAGGTCTTGTTTCCATTACTTTTACTTTATCGCCTATTTGACATTGATTTTCTTCGTCATGAGCTTTTAATTTATATGTTCTTTCAACAATTTTTCCATATATAGGATGTTTTACATTAGTTTTAACTGATACTACTATTGTTTTATCCATTTTGTTAGATGTTACTGTACCAATCATAACTTTACGAAGATTTCTTTCTTCCATTGACATTTTCCTCCTTATTATTATGAGGGGATGCATATTTTGTTTTCAACGGGTCGCCCAAGATGCTAGCTCTGTTGGAGCTTTGCTCCTTGCAGAAGCTGTATGCCTTCGGCTGTGCGACCCCTACACCTTGCATTTGCAATGCATATGTAGGCTTATATGCTTCCTACCTTTTTCTAGTTTTTAGCTTCTTCTAATTCTCTTTGTTTTAGAATTGTATTTATTCTAGCTATATCTTTTTTTACTTCTTTTATTTTCATAGGATTTTCTAATCCATTTGTTGCTAAACTAAATCTTAATTTGAATAATTCTGATTTTAGTTCACCTAATTCTTTTTCTAATTCTGGTGAAGACATTTCTCTTATTTTATTTATCTTCATCAACATCACCACCTTGCTCTATTTCTCTGCTTAGGAATTTTGTTTTTACAGGTAATTTATGTGATGCAAGTCTTAAAGCTTCTCTTGCTGTTTCTTCTGGTACACCTGCTAATTCAAATAATACTCTACCTGGTTTTACAACAGCTACCCAATATTCTGTAGCACCTTTACCTTTACCCATACGAGTTTCAGCTGGTTTTTTACTAATTGGTTTGTTTGGGAATATTTTTATCCAAACTTTACCACCTCTTTTGATGTAACGTGTCATAGCAATTCTGGCTGCTTCTATTTGGTTTGCTGTGATTAATCCTGCTTCTAATGCTTGTAATCCGTATTGTCCTTCGTTTACAACATTTCCTCTTGTTGCTTTTCCTCTATTTCTACCTTTTTGCATTTTTCTATATTTTGTTCTTTTTGGCATTACTGGCATTATTCTTCCCCTCCTTTGTTTACTTTTTTAGTTGGAAGAACTTCTCCTTTATAGATCCAAACTTTTACACCTATTTTTCCATAAGTTGTATCAGCTTCATAGAATCCATAATCTATATCTGCTCTTAATGTTTGAAGTGGAATTGTTCCTTCTTTGTAGAATTCTGTTCTAGCCATATCAGCTCCACCTAATCTTCCAGATACAGATGTTTTTATTCCTAATGCTCCTGCTTTCATTGATTTTTGCATGCATTGTTTCATTGCTCTTCTAAAAGATATTCTTCTTTCTAGTTGACCTGCTATATTTTCTGCAACTAATTGTGCGTCAGTATCAACATCTTTAACTTCAACTATATTTAAATTTACTTCTTTGTTTATCATTTTAGCTAATTCTTGTTTTAAGCTTTCTGCTAAGTTACCACCTTTTCCAATTACTATACCTGGTTTTGCAGTATAAACATTTACTTTTACAAATTTAGCTGTTCTTTCTATTTCTATTTTAGAAATACCGCTTACAAATAATTTTTTCTTAACATATTCACGGATTTTGTGGTCTTCGATTAAATAATCGGCAAAATTCTTTGAATCTGCGTACCATTTTGAATTCCAATCTTTGATTACAACAACTCTTAATCCATGTGGATGCATTTTTTGTCCCATTCTAAATTTCCCTCCTTATAAATTCCGGGGCTTTAATTTCCCCTTCTACTCAAGCAATTAGTTTGCTTCAGTTAATTTTATAGTTACATAA
>JAZSDU010000038.1:0-39626 GCA_045531335.1 Clostridia bacterium | reverse complement strand
TATAGTTTTTCCATCTATAAAAAATACTTTTCCTGCTTTTGAATTTATTTTATTAATATCGTCTCCATTTGTTTTCATTTTTGAAATTATATATTCTCCATCATTATAATATGAATAATAAATCCAATTTCCTACTACTTGATAATTTTCTATAGATTTATTTGAAATCTTTTGTTTATTTTCTCCATTAGTTTTTATTCTATATAAGCTAGAATTTTTAAAGTAATATATCCAATTGTCTGAAACTGTTATTCTTGCATAATCTACATCTGTAACTATTACCTCTTTATCTTCTCCATTTTTCTTTATTTTTACTAAATTACTCTCTTGACTATCCAAATAATATATATAACTTCCAGACTCATTTAAATAGTAACCATATGAATCAGATACTTTTTCTTTTTTATTTCCATTTTCTTTTACCCTATAAATACCATCAGCATTTCCTTCATTATATCCTAAATAATATATCCAATTTCCACTTTTTACTGAAAATCCTAAATTATTTAAGTTTCCAATTGTATTTTCTGTACCTTTTGTACTGCATGAAATGATTGCTACTAATATCACTACAAGCAGTACAACTGCTATAGCACTAGCAATAAGCTTATTCTTCATTATAAATGGCATTATTCTATTTTTTATATTCTCAAACAAAGAAACAATTTTATTTTTTAAATTAATAATTATATATTTCATAAATTCCCCTTCCTCTTTAGTAAATCGTTAAATATCATATTTTTCACAATAATTATATAATCTCAAGACTATATTAGCAAGTATTTTTTTTAGTTTTTTGGATATACTAGTATTAAACAATTTTCAGAGGTGTATAAAATGAATAAACAAAGAATTAATGAAATTTTAAATCACAGAAATTTAAGCGAAGTTTTTTATAATGAAAAACCAGTTTGGATTCAAGATGTTCATGATGATATTGCAACAATTGGTTTTTTAGATGGTTCTAAAGATAAAGATGTATATATAGAAGATTTATATGAAAGTGATTTGTATGGAGATACCTAAAATCAATTTTTCGCTCGGAGCAAAAAATTGATTTTTCAAGAAATTGCTCCGAGCAAAATTTTGAAAAAGCAAAAAAATATCCCTCTTACGAGAGATATTTTTTTATTTATTTTTATTTGCTTTTTAATGCTGCTTGAGCTGCTGCAAGTCTAGCGATTGGAACTCTAAATGGTGAACATGATACATAGTTTAATCCTACATTGTGGCAGAATTCAACACTTGATGGTTCTCCACCGTGTTCTCCACATATTCCAAGTTTAATTCCTGGTCTTGCTGCTTTTCCTTTTTCTACAGCCATTTTTACTAATTGTCCTACACCATTTTGGTCTAGTTTAGCAAATGGATCTGATTCATATATTTTTGATTTGTAGTAAGCATCTAAGAATTTACCAGCATCGTCTCTTGAGAATCCAAATGTCATTTGTGTTAAGTCATTTGTTCCAAAAGAGAAGAATTCTGCTTCTTCAGCTACTTCATCAGCTGTTAAAGCTGCTCTTGGTATTTCTATCATTGTACCGATATGGTATTCAATGTCTGATCCTTTTTCTGCTTTAACTTGTTCTGCTGTTTCAACAACAACATCTTTAACAAATTTTAATTCTTTCTTTTCTCCAACTAATGGAATCATTATTTCTGGAACTATATCGTATCCATCTTCTTCTTTAACTTCGATAGCTGCTTCCATTAATGCTCTTGTTTGCATTTTTGCTATTTCTGGATATGTTACTGCTAAACGGCATCCTCTATGTCCCATCATTGGGTTAAATTCGTGTAAGTCTGCACATTTATTTTTTAATTGTTCTACTGTAACTCCCATATCTTTAGCTAATGCTATTATATCTTCTTCAGCTGTTGGTAAGAATTCATGTAGTGGTGGATCTAAATAACGAACTGTCATTGGTAATCCTTTTAATTCTTTGTACATAGCTTTGAAGTCACCTTTTTGGAATGGTATTAATTCATTTAAAGCTGCTTCTCTTGCTTCAACTGTTTCAGATAAAATCATTTTTCTGATTTTTGGAATTCTTTCTTCATCAAAGAACATATGCTCTGTTCTACAAAGTCCAATTCCTTCTGCTCCTAAATTAACTGCATTTTTTGTATCTCTTGGGTTATCAGCATTTGTTCTAACTTTTAGAGTTCTAAATTCATCTGCCCATCCCATTATTCTTCCAAAGTTTCCACTTACAGAAGCTTCAACTGTTTTTATATCACCTTTGTAGATTTTTCCTGTTGATCCGTCTAAAGAAATGTAATCTCCTTCATGGAATGTATATCCACCTAAAGTAAATTCTTTAGCTTCTTCATTCATTTTGATTTCTCCACATCCAGATACACAACATGTTCCCATACCACGAGCAACAACTGCAGCATGTGATGTCATACCACCACGAACTGTTAATATACCTTGTGCAGCAACCATACCTTCAATATCTTCTGGTGTTGTTTCAAGACGAACTAATATTACTCTTTCACCTTTTCCACCTTTTCCTAATTCTTTAGCATCTTCTGCTGTAAATGTTACTTTACCAGCTGCAGCACCTGGAGATGCTGGAAGAGCTTCACCTATAACTTCTCCTGCTTTTAAGCTATCTTTATCGAATGTAGGGTGTAATAATTGATCTAAAGATTTAGCTTCTATTCTTAGAACTGCTTCTTCTTTAGTAATCATTCCTTCATCAACTAAATCACAAGCGATTTGTATAGCTGCTGGAGCTGTTCTTTTTCCATTTCTTGTTTGTAAGAAATATAATTTTCCTTCTTGGATTGTAAATTCCATATCTTGCATATCTCTATAGTGATTTTCTAGTTTATTAGCTATTTCCATAAATTGTGCATAGCATTCTGGTAAATCTTCAGCAAGTTTAGAAATTGGTTGTGGTGTTCTAACACCTGCAACAACGTCTTCACCTTGTGCATTGATTAGGTATTCACCATATATTCCTTTTTCACCTGTAGATGGATTTCTTGTAAATGCAACACCTGTTCCAGATGTATCTCCCATATTTCCAAATACCATAGCTTGTACGTTTACAGCTGTTCCCCAGTCACCTGGTATATCATTCATTCTTCTGTAAACAATAGCTCTTGGGTTGTCCCAGCTTCTAAATACAGCTTTAACTGCTCCCATTAATTGTTCTTTTGGTTCTTGTGGGAATTCTTCCCCGTTCATAGCTTCTCTATATACAGCTTTAAATCTTTTTACTAATTCTTTTAAATCATCAACTGTTAATTCTGTGTCGTATTGAACTCCTTTTTCTTCTTTTACTTCGTCAATTATTTTTTCGTAGAATGATTTTGGAACTTCCATAACAACATCTGAATACATTTGAATAAATCTTCTATATGAATCATATGCGAATCTTGGATTTCCTGTTTTAGCAGCAAATCCTTCAACTGCTACATCATTTAAACCTAAGTTTAATATTGTATCCATCATACCAGGCATTGATGCTCTAGCACCACTTCTTACTGATACTAATAATGGATCTGAAGTATCTCCAAATTTTTTACCTTGCATTTCTTCTAATTTTGCTAATGCTTCAAAAATTTGTCCTTGAATATCTTCATTAATTCTTTTACCGTCATTGTAATATTCTGTACAAGCTTCTGTCGAAACAGTAAATCCTTGTGGAATTGGTAAACCTAAATTTGTCATTTCTGCTAGGTTAGCACCTTTACCACCTAATAATTCGCGCATGTCTGCATTTCCTTCTTTAAAAAGGTATACGTACTTTTTGCTCATAAATTAAAACCTTCTTTCTTTTATATTTTTTCAAAATCCGGTATTATTATATATCAAGCCCATTTAAAATGCAATCGTTTTTTGTAATATTTTTGTAATATTTGATTCCGTAGTAATTTGTTGTTTTTATTAAAAGATTAATTGCAATCTTATATGCAATAATATTTTATTTTTTATAAGTGTTAAATCCCTACTAAAAAGTTTAATGCCTTACAACCAAAATTGGTTGTAAGGCATTTCGTATCAATTAAAATTCTGTTGACAATGTGTAAGGCAAGTCATCTGGCATATTTTCTTTAAATACATAACTGTTTTTTTGAAGATATTCATTATAAGAATTTGCTGTAGCTATTGCTCTCATTCGAGCAGCATCTGCATATTCTCTTTTGTTTTCATCTTCGCTATCACAGTATGTAAGATAAATATCTACATCTGTCTTGTAGTTAGCCATATAGGCTCTTGCCGTATCTTCAACTTGTTTTCGAGTTTCGTAAGAAACTTCATCAGCTTTATTTAAGCTATGAGTGTAATTGTTCCATGCTGTTCTTCCCATAGGAGTAGCAGTAAAGAAAATTATTGAAACTACACATATTGTTGCTACGATAATGACAATTACTTTCCACGCCTTCATCTTATTTTCCTCCTTCAACAATTACTGTTTTAAGAACTGGGTCATCAATTTCATAGTAAATATCTGAATAATGATACAATCCGTTCCATTCAACATAATTGCCGTCTGTAGTGAAGAAAAAGATTCCATCATGGTTGTCACCGTATGTTCCATCGACATCTGCCAACCAATCAACATAACCACTACCCGAAGTATAATAATCACTATCAGGAGTCAAATAACTTCTTAAAGATGTTATTTGACCATCAACAGTATGTTGTGCTATACATCCTACTCCTTCTACGAAGAAATAGATATAACCTAATGGTTTTTCTACTTCACAAGGTAAAGTCCTTGCTTTTTCTCTCATTCCGTTAACCCAATAGGCACGTCTTATAAGGTTGTACCTTTGGAGTGAATAAGTAATGTCTGTAGGTGTAGGTTGATTGGATTGAAGGCGGTTAGCAACCTCTTCAGTTGATGCCTTGTCTGCGTAGCTACCGGTATCTTCCATACAGCCACTAAAAGTTGCTATTATAAGCAACAGCGCGAGGATAATTGATACTACTTTGATCCGAGTTTTCATTGGTAATTCTACCCCCTATTTAATATTTTTTCGACTTGGACCTTTGATATAAAAACTATATCATAAATATTATATCATATCTTTACATAATTTTCAAATCTTCTTAGATAACAAAAATAGAGGCTAGAATTTCTAACCTCTATTTAAAATTTATTACTATTGATTCATTTGTTTTGCAACTTCTTCAGCAAAGTTTTCTTCTCTTTTTTGAAGTCCTTCACCTTTTTCGAATCTTGCAAATCTTGCAACTTCTGCATTGTTGTTATCTAATAATTTTTGTACTTTTATTGATGGATCTTTTACGAAGTCTTGTTCTAATAAACAAATTTCTCCGTAGAATTTTCCTATTCTTCCTAGTACCATTTTTTCTGCTATTTCAGCTGGTTTTCCTTCATTCATAGCTTGAGCTTTTAATATTCCCATTTCATGTTCTACTACATCAGCTGGTACTTCTTCTCTATTTAAGTATTCTGGTCTTGCTGCAGCAATTTGCATACATACGTCTTTTGCTACTGTTTCTTCTCCCTTAGGGAAATCAACTAAAACACCGATTTTTCCATCACCATGGATATAGCTTTCTACTATTCCTGTGCTTTCAAATCTTTCAAATCTTCTAACAGACATATTTTCTCCTATTGTAGCTATTTTGTCTGTTAATATATCTTTTACTGTTTTAGAAGAATCTTCTAAAGATGCTTCTTCTAATAAAGCTTCTACACTTGCTGGGTTTGTTGTAGCTATTTGTTTTGCTGTATCTGCAACAAATTTTCTGAATTCATCATTTTTTGCAACGAAGTCAGTTTCTGCATTTACTTCTAATACAACACCAACTTTTTTATCATCTGATACATAGCAATATACTAATCCTTCTGCTGCTATTCTATCTGATTTTTTAGCTGCTTTTGTTATTCCTCTTTCTCTTAATAACTCAGCTGCTTTGTCCATATCTCCATCTGTTTCTGTTAATACTTTTTTGCAGTCCATCATTCCTGCACCTGTTTTTTCTCTTAATTCTTTAACTAAAGATGCTGATACCATAATATTACCTCCCATAAATAATAAATTAAATTTATTTTTAAAGGGCGCAGTTCGGTCATCCTCTCGGGTATTTCTTACCGACAACGCCCCTACATATCGTTTTTATTTTGTTTTTTAATTATTCAGCTGTTTCTTCTGCTGCAACAACTTCTTCAATACTTGTTGGTTCTTCTGTAGCAACTGCTTCTTCTGCCATTTCAGCTTCTGCTTCTAGGATTTCTCCTTGTCTTCCTTCGATAATAGCATTTGCCATAACATCTGTAATTAATTTTACAGCTCTTATTGCATCATCATTACCTGGAATTGCATAATCTACATCTTCTGGATTACAATTTGTATCAACTAATCCTATAATTGGAATATTTAATTTTCTTGCTTCTAATATAGCAATTCTTTCATTCTTAGGGTCAACAACAAACATTGCACCTGGCATTTTTGTCATATTTTTGATTCCACCTAAGTTTTTTTCTAATTTTTCCATTTCATTTTTTAATGCTGCAACTTCTTTTTTAGGTAGTACATCAAATGTACCATCTTGTTCCATTTCTTCTAATTTGTTTAATCTTGCAATTCTTTTTCTTATTGTTTTGAAGTTTGTTAGCATTCCACCTAACCATCTTTGGTCAACATAGAACATATTGCTTTTTATAGCTGCGTCTTTAACACATTCTTGTGCTTGTTTTTTTGTTCCTACGAAAAGAATATCTTTTCCTTCTTCAGCTACTTCTTTCATGAAAGCATATGCTTCGTCAATTTTCTTTGATGTCTTTTGTAAATCGATAATATGGATACCGTTTCTAGCTTGATAAATGTATTCAGCCATTTTAGGGTCCCATCTTTTTGTTTGGTGTCCAAAATGTACACCTGCTTCTAGTAATTGTTTCATTGCAACTACTGCCATTTTACATTCCTCCTTATTTGTTTTACCTCCACATAACCATTAACAAAATAAAAAATAAATTTTTTATTTTTTAGGCTGCGCCAAAATTGCACACAAAATTTTTCAAATTTTGGCGGCCAAACAACGGGCGTGAACTTTGCAATTAATTTAAATGTTTTGACATAAATTCATGTTCACTGTTGTTTGCATTTAAGAACACTTCTGGCTAGTCCAAAAGCACAATCTTAAATTGTGATTATATGTGCGTATTTTTCAACTTGTATATTATACCAAGGTTAATTAATTTTGTCAACGTTTAAATAAAATAAATTCATCTATATTTTTCGCACTTCAATTCTTCACTTTTTACTGCAAAATAAAATTCGGAATAAATTCCGAATTTTATTTATGCTGTTTCTTCTTGTTTTTTAGGTTTTACTTGTTTCTTTTTTATTTTAACCCTTTTAGCTTCTTTATTTTCATTTTCAATAAGTTCTGGTCCCTTTTTCTTTTCTACTGTATCTTTTGTTATTATACATTTTTCTATTTTAGGATTTGTTGGAATATCAAACATTATATCTCTCATTATATCTTCTATTATAGAGCGAAGGCCTCTTGCTCCTGTATTTCTTTCTATAGCTTTTTCAACTATTGCTTCTAAAGCTTCTTGTTCGAATTCTAATTCAACTCCATCAAGCTCTAATAATTTTTTATATTGTTTTGTTAATGCATTTTTAGGTTTTGTTACAATATTTATTAATGCATCTTTATCTAACTCTCTTAATGTTGCAATTATTGGAAGTCTTCCAACAAACTCAGGTATTAATCCAAATTTTAACAAGTCTTGTGGTAATAACTCTTCAAATATTTTATATCTTTCTAATTCTTTTTTACTTTCTATTTGAGCACCAAATCCTATTGCTTTTTTACCCACTCTATCTTTTATAATTCTTTCTAATCCTTCAAATGCTCCACCACATATAAATAATATGTTTGATGTATCAATTTGCAAGAATTCTTGATGAGGATGTTTTCTTCCTCCTTGTGGTGGTACAGATGCAACAGTTCCTTCTACTATTTTTAGCAATGCTTGTTGTACGCCTTCTCCACTAACATCTCTTGTAATAGATGGATTTTCTGATTTTCTTGTTATTTTATCTATCTCATCTATATATATAATACCTTTTTGAGCTTTTGAAATATCATATTCTGCAGCTTGAATTAATTTAAGTAAAATATTTTCAACATCTTCCCCAACATAACCTGCTTCTGTAAGTGTTGTAGCATCTGCTATTGCAAATGGTACATTTAATATTCTTGCAAGTGTTTGTGCCAAAAGTGTTTTACCACATCCTGTTGGACCAAGAAGTAATACATTACTTTTTTGTATTTCTACATCGTCTATAATTTCTTCACAAGAAATACGTTTATAATGATTATATACTGCAACAGATAATGTCTTTTTAGCATCTTCTTGACCTATTACATATTCATCTAATATCTTTTTTATTTCTGCAGGTGTTGGTATATCTTCAGATTTTACATCTTCATAACCTAAATTATCTTCATAATCTTCATCTTCTATAATATTATTGCAAATTCCTATACATTCATCACAAATATATGCATTAGGTCCTGCAACAATTCTTTTAACCATTTCTTGTGCTTTACCACAAAATGAACATCTTACATTTTGATTATTATTTTTATTTGCCATTTCGGCCTCCTATTTTTATATATTAACATTTGTGTAGGGGTCGCCGCCCACGGCGACCCGTTAATTTTCATATATTTTATTGCGGGTCGCCGTGGGCGGCGACCCCTACAAGGGAATTTCTCATAGATTGAGGAATGTCCATCGTTTTTAATGTCTTACATCTATTATTTCATCAATCAATCCATATTTCAATGCTTCTTCTGCTGTCATGTAATGATCTCTTTCTGTATCTTTTTCTATTTGTTCTAAAGTTTGACCTGTTTTTTCGCTTAACAATTTGTTTAATTTTTCTCTTGTTTTTACCATATGGTCTGCATGTATTTTAATTTCTGTTGTTTGACCTGAAAGTCCTCCAGAAATTAATGGTTGATGTATTAATACTTCCGAATTTGGTGTAGCATATCTTTTTCCTTTTGCTCCACATGCCAAAAGCACTGACCCCATACTTGCAGCTAACCCTATACATATTGTAGAAACTGGGCATTTTATATAATTCATTGTATCCACTATAGCCATACCATCTGTTATAGAACCACCTGGGCTATTTATATAGAATGATATTTCTTTATCAGGATCTTCTGATTCTAGGAATAACATTTGAGCTATTACTAAACTTGCTGTTACATGATTTACATCTTCACTTAAAAATATTATTCTATCTTTTAATAATCTTGAAAATATATCGTAAGATCTTTCTCCTCTTCCTGTTTGTTCAATTACATAAGGTACTAAACTGTTTTTTAAATTATCCATAAAAACTTCCTCCTTCAAAATTAACATAGTAAATTTTGTATTATTCACTATTCACTCTTCATTGTTCATCATTAATTAATGGGCGCAGTTAGGTCTTTTCTTTAGGGTATTCCTTACCGACAACGCCCCTACAAATTATATCTTTTATAAAAATAAAGGTAATAACTATTTATATTATACTACAAATAAGTTATTACCCCCTTTTATTTTAATAAAATTTTCCTATTTTATTTTAGCATTTTCTACTAAGAAGCTGATTGTTTTTTCTACTTTTAAGTTATCTGTTACATATTTAACTAACTCTGGATTATCTTTTACATCTTCTTCTTTTCTACCATAGTTTTCTGCCATTTCTTTTATTTTGCTTGAAACTTCTTCGTCTGTTACTTCGATGTTTGCATCTTTTCCTACAGCTTCTAGAACTAATCTAGATTTTATTGAGCTTTCAGCTTGCTCTCTATTTTCATTTCTAAAATCTTCCATAGTTTTGTTCATCATTTGAAGATATTGTTCTAGTTTCATTCCTTGATAACTTAATCTTGTTTCAATATCTTGAGCCATATGATCTATTTCCATTTCAATCATTCCTGCTGGAATTTCTACTTTTGCTTCTTCACATACTGCTTTTATAACAGCATCTTCTGTTTCATATTTAGCTCTTGATTTGTTTTGTTCTTCTTGTTTTTCTCTAATGCTATTTTTTAATTCTTCGATTGTATCGAATTCGCTTATATCTTTTGCAAGTTCATCATTTATTTCTGGCATTTCTTTTTTCTTGATTTCATGTAATTTAACTTTGAACATTGCATCTTTTCCAGCTAAGTTTGCTGAGAAATATTCTTCTGGGAATTTTACATTTATTTCTCTTTCTTCTTCTAAATTCATACCTATTATTTGGTCTTCAAATCCTGGTATAAATGTGTTGCTTCCTATTATTAATTCATGGTTTTCTGCTTTTCCACCTTCAAAAGCAACTCCATCAACAAATCCTTCGAAATCTATCACAGTAATATCTCCTGATTCTACTGCTCTATCTTCTACTGATACTAATCTAGCATTTTTTTCTGCCATATGTCCTAATTCATGTTCAACATCTTCATCAGATACATTATACTCTATTTTTTTAATTTGTATACCTTTATATTTTCCTAAAGTTACTTCTGGTTTTGTTGCAACTACTGCTGTAAATATTAAATCTTTTCCTTTTTCAATTTGAACTAAATCTATTTCTGGTCTGCTTACAGCTTCTACTTCTTTTTCTTTTAAAGCTTCTTCATAAGCTGGTCCTGCTAC
This sequence comes from Clostridia bacterium, assembly GCA_045531335.1. Taxonomy (GTDB): domain Bacteria; phylum Bacillota; class Clostridia; order TANB77; family CAG-508; genus CAG-452. The sequence continues at coordinate 28,977 of JAZSDU010000038.1, read as the reverse complement.
TTCATTGAAAGCATCTTCATAGAATATTTGTGATCCATATGTTTTTTCTACTATATGGAATGGTGCTTTACCTTTTCTAAATCCTGGAATATTAAAGTATTTAGCATTTTTATTGAATACTGTTTTTATAGCACTATCAAATTTTTCTGCTTCTACTGTTATCTCTAGTTTTACTTCATTATTATTTTCTGTTTTTTCTACTTTTACGTTCATCTTTTAATCTTCCTTCCGTTTTATATAATAATCAACTGTTCAATTATATCACATTTTTCAAATATTGCAAGGGTTAATTGCAATAAAAAAACAACCTGCTTGCAGATTGTTTGTTGTAAATAATTTTATTACAAATGTTGTAGGGGTCGACGTCCTCGGCGACCCGCATTAATTTTATGCTCTTCGGGCTGTCGGGGACGCCAGCCCCTACATGTTAAAATCTCAATTTGTTTAAACAATCTCCACCAAATCAAATTTTGTATAATCACAGCTTACTAGTTTAAAATCAATATCATTAATTTTTCCTTCTTTTGCTTCTCTTGTGGCTGTTTCTCCATGTAAGTGTCCATATATACAAGTACTTACGTTGTATTTTTTCATTGTTTTAATATAATTTAGTTCTAATTCTTCATAACTATTAAATGGTGGATAATGCATGCATACTATAATTTCTTTATCTTCCCCATATTTTTTAATTCCATCTTTTAAAGATAATTCTAATCTGAAGTTTTCTCTTTTGATTAATCTTTTATCTTCTGCTGTTTTGCCATCTTGCCATCCTCTAGTTCCAACTATTATTTTACCTTTGTATTCATAGCTATTATTGTATATAAAATCAATGCCCTCAAAGTTGTTTTCTGATAAATATTCTCTCATTTTTTTAATAGTTGTCCACCAATAATCATGGTTTCCTTTTAATAAAAGTTTCTTTCCTGGTAAACTGTTCAAAAATTCAAAATCTTTATATGTATCTTTTAAATACATAGCCCATGAAAAATCTCCCGGAAGTAATACTAAATCATCTTCTTTTACTTTTTTTATCCAATTTTCTTTTATCTTTTCAGCGTGATTTTCCCAATTCACTCCAAATATGTCCATCGGTTTATTATCGCCAAAAGATAAGTGTAAATCTGAAATTGCATAAATTGACATTAGTATTCTCCTTTCCAAAATTTGTGAAACAAATTTTGTATTATTCACTCTTCACTCTTCATTATTCACTATTCACTAATTTGTTTATGGGCGCAGTTTGGTCTTTCTAATAGGTATTCCTAACCGACAACGCCCCTACAAATCCAAATTAATTAATGCCTAGAACTTAGAATCATAATTTTAAATTTGGCACAGCATTTAAATCTAAATCTGATGTTTTTCCTTTTAAATAGTTATAATATCCTGCAGATGCTATCATTGCTGCATTGTCTGTACATAATCTTAATTCTGGATAATATATTTGTATATTTTCTTCTTTTTGTAGTTTTGCAAATTCATTTCTAATATATGAATTTGCAGATACTCCTCCTGCTAATGCAAGAGTTTTTATTTTTGTTTGTTTTATTGCCTTTTTTACATTTTGTATTAATATCTCTGTTACTGTTTTTTGAAAACTTGCACATAAGTCAGCTTTATTTATATTTGGGTCTTTATGATTTAAATTTATTACCGCTGTTTTTATTCCACTAAAACTAAAATCTAAATTATCAAAATGTGTTTTTGGAAGTTCTATATTTGGCATTCCCTCTTTTGCCAACGCATCTACTTTTGGCCCACCTGGATATCCAAGTCCTACTACTCTTGCAACTTTATCAAAAGCTTCTCCTATTGCATCGTCTCTAGTTTTTCCTAAAACTTCAAAATCGCAATAATCTTTGACATGCACAATTTGTGTATTTCCTCCTGACATCATTAAACATAAAAACGGTGGTTTTAAATCTTTATATGTAATATAGTTTGCAGCAATATGTCCTTCTAAATGGTTAACTCCAACTAATGGTTTATTATTTGCAAATGCTAATCCTTTTGCATATGACACTCCTACCAAAAGAGCTCCTACTAATCCTGGACCATATGTAGGACAAACCACATCTATATCTTCCATTGTAATATTAGCTTCTTTTAAAGCTTGTTTTGTTATTTGATTTATAACCTCTGTATGACATCTTGATGCAATTTCAGGAACCACTCCTCCATATTCTGTATGTATATCTATTTGAGAATTTATTACATTAGAAAGAACTTCCCTACCGTTTTTTACAACAGATACGGAAGTTTCGTCACAGCTTGATTCAATTCCTAAAGTTAATATGTCTTTCATTTTTTCTCCTTTGAAGGTGTATTATTTTTATAATTAAATATTTTAATTTGTGGGGGCGAGGTTCCATCCTCGCCCGTAAAGCAATGCACAATTTTAGCGGGTTGGGGTGGAACCCAACCCCTACAATATTTTCATTCAATAATCATTATATCAATGCCAACAATTTAAATATATTATATACTATCCAATTCATTCCATTTAAAACTCCACTGAATATTGGATTTAAAATAGCAGAAGATAATCCTGTTATCCAAATAAGTAAAAATATTATATAGAATATTTGTTGGTTATTATAAAACCATTGTTTTCCGTTATATGGTAAAAAATGCATTAATATTTTTGAGCCATCAAGTGGTGGCAATGGTATTAAATTAAATACTCCTAGTCCAATATTTATAGATATTGTATATGTTATTACCAAAAAAATTACTTGTTGCCATTGAACAGATAATGCATCTAAAACATTTGTTACTGAGAATAGTAAATAATAAATTATTAAAAATACAAATGCTAATATAAAATTCATTATAGGTCCTGCTGCAGAAACTATTGCTTCTGCTTTAGAAATAGAATGTTTACTATTAAAATTTCTTGGATCAATTTGAACAGGTCTTCCCCATCCAAATCCAGCTACAATTAAGAATACAAATCCCATAGGATCAATATGACTTAATGGATTTAAATTAAGTCTTCCTTGAAGTCTTGGTGTGTCATCTCCTAATTTATTTGCTGCCCAAGCATGTGCAAATTCGTGAAATGTAAGAGCTATTAAAACCCCTGGAATAGTTAAAAGCAAATTTAGTACTCCACTTGTTCCAGCACTTAACAGCCATAATACTAACATCACTGCTAAAATTATAGTAATTGTTCTTTTATCAAATGCAAAATTAAACATAAAATTCTCCTTTGTATTTCATTCGTTTTACGCTAAAGGTTTCATAGTTGGGAACAATATAACATCTCTTATTGATTCGCTTTCTGTAAATAGCATACATAATCTATCTATTCCGTAACCTATTCCTCCAGCTGGTGGCATACCATATTCTAATGCTTCAATAAAGTCCATATCTATATCGTTTGCCTCATCATTTCCTAGTTCTCTTTCTTTTAGTTGTTGTTCAAATCTTTCTAATTGATCAATTGGATCATTAAGCTCTGTATAAGCATTAGCAAACTCTTTTCCAGCTATAAATAATTCGAATCTATCAACAAACCTTGGATCTTCTGGATTTTTCTTTGTAAGAGGTGATATTTCTAGTGGATGACCATATAAAAATGTTGGTTGAATTAATGTTTCTTCAACATATTTTTCAAAGAATGCATTTATTATATGTCCATAAGTTTTTTCATGTTCTTCTAATTCTATATTATGTTCTTTTGCTAATTCTAAGCATTTATTTAAATCTGTTATTTCTTTAAAATCAATTCCTGTTTCTTCTTTAATAGCATCTGTCATACTAACTCTTTTCCATGGTCCTTGAAGATTAATTTCATTTCCTCCCCAATTATATACCATTTTACCAGTTACATCTTTTGCTATCTTTTGGAACATTCTTTCAGTTAAATCCATCATTCCTTCTAAATTAGAATATGCTAAATAAGCTTCCATTAATGTAAATTCCGGATTATGTTTTAAGTCCATTCCTTCATTTCTAAATACTCTGCCTATTTCGTATACTGCTTCCATTCCACCAACTAATAATCGTTTAAGTGGTAATTCTAAAGCAATGCGAAGATACATATCTAAGTTTTGTGCATTATGATGTGTAACAAATGGTCTTGCAGAAGCACCTGTTAAAAGAGTTGTTAAAACTGGAGTTTCAACTTCTGTAAATCCTTCTCCATCCATAAAATTTTGTATACATCTAATAATTTTAGGACGTAAAAATGCTACTCTTTTTGATTCTTGGTTCATTATTAAATCAACATATCTTCTTCTATATCTTTCTTCTTTATCTGTTAACCCATGGAATTTTTCTGGAAGTGGTCTTAAAGATTTTGTTAGAAGTACAACTTCTTTAGCATGTACAGATATTTCTTCTGTTCTTGTTTTAAATACAAAACCTTTTATTCCTATAATATCTCCAATATCATATGTTTTAAATAAAGAATAACTTTCTTCACCTAAATCATTTATACTTACATAACTTTGAATTTTTCCACTTGCATCTTGAATTGTACAGAAAGATGCTTTACCCATAATTCTTTTAGTCATAATTCTACCTGCTACTGCAACATCTTTTCCTTCTAATTCTTCGTAATTTTCTTTTACTTCGTTGCTTAAATGTGTTCTATCATATTTTGTTATTTGAAAAGGGTCTTTCCCTTGTGCTTGTAAATCTCTTAATTTTTCTTTTCTAATTGATATTAAATGATTTTCATCTAATTGTTCTTCATTATTATTTACTTGGTTTTCTGCCATGTTATTCATCTCCTTAAAATTCTCAAAAACTTACCCAAATATTATATAACAGTTTTTAGGAATTGTAAACATTTAGAAGGTATAAAACCATACAAAAAATGCATAGATTTTACTCTATGCATTTTTGTGTTATATAGTGTCTACATATTATTTACTCTTAATACTTCTCTTAATATTTCTTCTTCTTCACCATTTAAACTTGTTTTTATTATAAATTCATATGTTCCAGTTTCTTTAACTGAATAACTTATTGTTTTAGCTCCACCTCTTATAGTTAGTGAAGTTGCTACTGTTTCTTCAGCTTTCCCATCCTTTGATACATACAATTTCAATCCCATTGTATACCTATTGTATTCTGCAGCATATTCAGTTTCTTTGTTTCTTTGATTATATTCATGTGCTTCTTGAAAAAACAAATCTAAGACTTGTTGTTCTGTCATTTCATCACCATTACCTGAAAATTCATAGTAATAACAATTGTAATATAATTGCTCTTTTGTTGTTCCCCATTCTTCTTTTACTTTTTCATCATCTAAACACTCTTCTATAGTTGTATATGCTGTTGTTTCATAGTAATCGTTTATCCCATATACTACTACCTCATCAAGATTATTAAAAGTTTGTTCTGTATCATACCAAATATTACTAATATAATCAAATGCTATTTTGTTTTTTTCTTCTTGTGTTAATTCTCTAGTCTCTTGTGCTGCTTTTGCTCCTTTATATTGTTCTAAAGTCATTGTGGCTTTTTGTAATGTCAATTCTACATTAGTTGTATTTTTCCCATTTTCTTCTACATCGCTTGTTGTATAACTTAATGCTGTTAAAGAGCTTGCTCCAACTTCGTCTGAATGCTCTTGCACTTCTATATCTAAATCTGTATTTTTTATTATAATGTCATATTTCCTATCTTCTACTATTACTTTATATCCTTCTGATGTACTTCCTTCAAACTCTTGTAATAGTCTGCTTATATATTCTTGCTTACTTAATCTCATGCTGGTATCTGTTTGTGCATCTGCTATTAATACTACTTTTGTCATCTCTGCTTTTTCTCTTATTTGTCCCATATTCATTCCTGATACCGCTTGTTTTGCCGCATCAAATAAACCTCCATTTAATGCTACATTTACTGACACTCCTACTAATATTAACATCACTATTATTGTAATTATTAGTGCAATCAGTGTAATTCCTTTGTTATTTCTTTCTTTTTTCATTTGTTTTCATTCCTTTCGATATTTTATATAAAAATACTATCATAAAGGAATTTTTCTTTTAATATTTTTTATGTATATTTGTAATTAGAAAGTTTTGTTTTAGGATAAAATAGGCTTTATATATTGCAACTAAAAGTGAATATTGAAAATGAAGAATGAAAAATTAAAAGTGAAGAATACAAACTTGCCTTTAGAATTTCTTCTTAGAGTTCGCTCAATATTCTTCACTCTTCATTATTCGTTTTTCACTCTTGCCGTAAAGCAAGTTTGGTGACCCCTACGGGAATCGAACCCATGATTCAGCCTTGAGAGGGCTGCGTCTTAACCGCTTGACCAAGGGGCCATGTAAATATATTTATAACATTGTTTGTGTGGTTTTGTCAAGATTTTGCCAAAATATCTTTATCTGTTTTATGTGCAAAATATTAATTTTTGAAACGAAAAGGCCTCAATGATCGGCCCCATGTTTGCAAAAATTAATTATTTTGCTCTTAATGTTAAATGAAATTATTTAAGCAATTCATATTGTGTACTCGAATATCTAGATTGAGATTTCATGAACAAACCTGCATCCTATTTACTAATCAACTCTTTTGCATATTGCATTGAAACTTTTGTTACTTCTCCGCTTGCTATTCTTGCAATTTCTTCTACTAATTTATTATCTGTTAATAAAGATATATTTGTTTTTGTTTTTTCGCTTTCTACTTGTTTACTTATAAAATAATTGCTATCACCTTTTGCTGCTATTGTTGCCAAGTGTGTTACACATATTATTTGATGTGTTTTAGATATTACTTTCATTTTTTCTGCTACTTTATTTGATGCTATTCCACTAATCCCTGTGTCTATTTCATCAAATACTAGAGTTTCTACTTCGTCTACATCTGCTAATACTCTTTTTATTGCAAGCATTATTCTAGACATTTCCCCACCTGATGCAATTTTTGTAAGAGGTTTAAAATCTTCTCCTATATTTGTCATTATTAAAAATTCTACTTCCTCTTGTCCATTTTCATTAAATTCATTAGATGAATTATATTTAATATCTACTTTAAATTTTGTATTTTTCATTTCCAAATCTGTTAAATCTTTTTGAACTTCTTCTGATAAAACTTTACTGGTTTTTTCTCTTGTTTGATGCATCTGTTTGCAAATTTCTTTCATTTCACTTTCTAATATTTTTAAATCAGATTTTAATTTATTAGTATATTCCTCTAAGTTTTCTATTTCATATACCTCTTTTTCAACTTCTTCTTTATATTTCAAAATTTCTTCTATATTATTTCCATATTTTCTTTTCATTGAAGATATAAGATTTAGTCTTGTTTCTACTTCTTCTATTTCTCTATCATCAAAATATATATCTTCTGAAAAACTTGCTATTGTTCTTCCACAGTCTTCTAGTTCATAATAAACATTTCTAATTGAATCTGCTGTTTTTGCATATTCTTCATTTATATCTTCAATTTTCTCTAATGCTTTCATTGCAGACTGAACTGAGTCGATAGCTACATTTAGAATTTCGTTTTCTGCTATTCCTAAATTTTTAGATAATTTTTCTGTATTTAATATTTTTTTCTTTTTCTCTTCTAGCTCTTCTTCTTCACCTTTTTTTAAATTTGCTTCTTCTATTTCATTTGACTGATATTTTAATAAGTCTAATTTTCTTTGTCTTTCTTTATCATCTCCATAATTTTTTGCTATTTCTTCTTTTAATCTTTTATATTTATTATATTTTTCTAGATAATCTAATTTTATATTTTTAAGATTGTTGCCTGCAAATTTATCTAACATTTGTATATGTCTACCTGTGTTTAATAATGATTGGTTATCATGTTGTCCATGTATATCAATAATTGAACTCATAAAGTTTTTAAGTTCTGCAACTGTTACCATTCTTCCATTAATTTTGCATAGGTTTTTCCCATTTATATTTATTTCTCTTGATAATATAATATCTTCCTCACCATTATTTTTTGATACACTCATTTCAACAAATGAATAATCTTCACCTTTTCTAATCATTTCTTTTGTAAATCTTCCACCTGCTAAGATTTCTAAAGAATCTATTATAAGTGTTTTCCCTGCACCAGTTTCACCTGTTAGAACATTAAACCCTTTATTTAAATCAACACTTATTTCATCTATAATTCCAATGTGTTTTATATGTAATGTGTTTATCAAAATTACCACCTCATATTTGTAAGGGGACGCATCTTCCCCCTTTGTAATCCTTTGTAGTCGAGATACATCCCCATACTTATCATCTGGTGATGTCATTTTTCATTCTTCTCTACTTCTTAAAACATTGTAATCGAACATTTGTTTTTTGTCAATAGTTTTTTATATAAAAAAAGACTAAATACTTAATATATTTAATCTTTCTTACATTATATTTATCTTCTTTCATCATCATTTGGCTCTTGTCCATCTTGTTCTTGACCGGCTTGGCTTTGAGTGTTATGTGGCATTGCTGGCATTCCTCCATTATTTCTTGGAATTGATATATCTTCTTTAAACACTAATTTTGATAATTGATTTTCTAATGAGTTTAATTCTATATCTAAACTATTTATCTTTTCTCCTAGTTCAGTCTTTTCACTTTTTTTCCATGTAGAATCTAATTTTCCTTGTAAATACATTCTCTGTATTTTCAAATTTGATATTTTAGATTTAATATTTTCTTTTTGCTTTAAACTTTCTGAAAATCTTTCTTTACAAGAATTATTTATTTTGATTTTAGTCTCTAATATTAGCGGTTCTACCAAAGGTATTTTTTGTTGTGCCGTATCCATTACTGTACCGTTAAGAAGTGTTTCTTCAGTTATTTCTAAATTTTCTAATTTTTCTTTTAAAGCAACTAAATTAGTTATGGTCTGATCAATTTCACTTTCCTTTGCATTTTTCATTACACTAAAAGGTACATTCATTTGTCTTGCCATATCTATAAAAGTGCTGAATGTGTTTTCAAAATCTTGTTTAGCTCCTGGCAAAACACTTGTTATTAATCTTTCTATTTCTCTTAAAAGATTATTCCTTTCTGCTTCTGCTCTTTGAATAAATTCGTTTTTAATTTCTTCATCTCTATCCATATGTTTCTCCTTTATTAAATAAAATTTATATGCATTTACTTAATATTTCTTTTAGTCTATCATTTTGTCCTGATAAATACAAGTACCCAATTAATCCTTCAAATGCTGTTGCATACATATAGTCTGTAGGATTTGCATTTTTAGGCAAATGATGGTTCTCGGTATTTCTTGTTCTTCTTACTATATCCTTTTCTTTATCTGTTAAAATATCTTGCAATTTTTCTAACATCTCAGCTTGTGCTTTTGCTTTTACATATTTAATTGTTTCAATATGTAGTTTATGTGGTTTTAACTTTGTTGTTTCTACTAAATGAGTTCTAATAAAAATTTCGTATACACTATCTCCCACATATGCCCATACTAATGGTGACATTAAATTTACTTCAGTTTCATTTTTCATATACTTTCTCCAATGTTATTCTTCCTAATTTTCCGCTTCTAAAATCAGTTAATATTATATTTGATACCTTTTCGTCATCAACTTCTCCGCCTGATATAACAGCTCCTCTTTTTTTACCGATTAATTTCATAAGGTTATATATTTCTTCATTTTCGTCTTCTGATTTAATATCTTCAAAATCATTTTCTGTTATTTTATATCTTTCTGCTAGATTTGATTTATAGTTATAATATAAATAAGTTAATAGGCTAAATGCTATTTCTATAGTTTGCAAAATCTCATCTTTTATTGACCCTGTATAAGATAAATTAAGTGCTACTTTTTCATCTTCAAACTTTGGCCAAAGCACACCTGGTGTATCTAATAATTCTATATTGTTTGATATTCTTACCCATTGTTTTTGTTTTGTAACACCTGGTCTATTTCCTACTACTGTTGTCTTTTTATTACACAATCTGTTTATAAAAGATGATTTACCTACATTTGGAATTCCCATTATCATTATTCTTATATTTTTCTTTATTCTCCCCTTTGATGCTGCTTTTTGCATATCTTCTTCCATAATTTTTTCAATTTGCTTTAAAGTTTCTTTTATGCCTTTTCCAAGATTTGCATCTGTAACAATGGCTTTAATCCCATTTTTATTATAGTATTCTACCCATCTGCTTGTTTCTTTTCCCTCTGCTAAATCGCTTTTATTTAATATTACAATTCTTTTCTTGTTTTGTATAATTTTTTGCATATCAGGATTCTTGCTAGATACAGGAATTCTTGCATCTAATATTTCTACAACTATATCTATTAATTTTATATCTTCAATTATTTGCTTTTTAGTTTTAAGCATATGACCGTGGATACCAATTAATATTTATTTTACTCTTATTTTCTTCCATTATTATCGCCTTCTTCATAACACAATTATTTTATTACTTTTACAATATCTATATTGTATATTCTTTTTTCTTCAAATGCTGTTATTGCATCAACTATCCAATTATAGTCTCTTAGTTCATCTTTCATAGAAAGAATTTCTTGATAAGAAAACCATTTTACATCTAATATTTCGTTTTTATCAAATGCTATGTTTTCATCTATCAACTCTGTAGCAAATGTAACACTAACCCAAGAATTGTTAGGTAATATCTTATTTCCTATTTGTAAAACACCAGTAATTTCTACTTTGCAACCGCATTCTTCAAATACTTCTCTTTTAGCTCCTTCAAAAATTGTTTCGTTAGAATCTAAATGTCCTGCTGGTATATTCCATTTACCTCTACACTTTTCTTGTGCTTCTTGTACTAGTAAGAACTTTCCATCTTTTTCTATTACTCCACCAACAATAATTGTTCCCATTACAAATTCCTTTCTTGTTTAGCTTCTAGATAAATATTTATAACGTTCTTTATCTAATATAAATTATTTAACTCGTGATTTTCTTTTTCACTTTGAGCAGTTAAACCTAAAAATTTATTATTCCATTTTTGTGTTTCTTCATTTGTTAAAGATTTTGAATATATTATAGTTTCGTTATTTATTTCTTCACTTTCTAATTCGTTATTATAAAATTCTTTTATCATTCCTTTTTTCTCATATAAACCAATTGCAGAAACAAATTCATCTGAAGTATACACCCTTATCGCAAGATATCCTTTTTTTATAGCTAGTCCTTCAAAAAAATCAAATATTTTTGAACCATTCCCCTTGTTTCTATATTGGTTTAAAACTCCAAACCAACTAAGCCAAGCATCATCTGGATATTCATTATAAGAATATAATCCAACTACCCCTATAGGATTTTCATTGTCGCAAACAATATAATTAACCATTTCTTTCCTATAAGGATCATTAGTTATCCCCTCAATATAGTTCTGTCTGCCATTTTCTAATGGAAATATATCGTTTTGGATTTTTACAGCTAAATCTAAGTTATCATATGTTACTTCTACAAAATTTAATTCCATTTATCTTACTCCTTTAATAGAATTCACTATGTAAATTTATATTTATATCCCATTATTCTGCTATAATATATTCTGATACGCTACAATTTTCCGGAAGAAATGGTCCTATTTCCTCATCAGCTAACATCCCATTTGCATAGCATTCAATAACTTTTACAACTCCAGCATGAGTAACAATTAAAATATTCTTATCAGAATATTTATCCTTCAGTTTGTCCAAAAATTTATATACTCTATCAAAAAAGCTTTGAATATTCTCTGCTTTAACATAATTTTTATTCTTATTGTATGACCAAAATTCATTATAATCAAAAGCTGACTTACTAATCCCTTCAAATTCCCCATAACATCTTTCTGTTAGTTCATCTGCTATAACTATCTCTAAATCATTATTATCGCTAATTATTTCTGCAGTTTTTCTAGCTCTTTTAAGCGGAGAACAAAATACTATATCTATATTTATATTTTTTAATTTTTCTTTGGTTATATATGCTTGTTCTATGCCTTTTTCATTTAATGGGATGTCTGCAGAACCTTGCATTTTTTTCAATACATTCCATTCAGTTTGACCATGTCTTATTACATATAAATTCATATTTTCCCTCCTTTTTAATAATTATGAAGAAATTTATTTTATTAAATACATTACTTTATTTATCTTTTATAAAATGATTCTTAATTTTCTAAAACATATTTTTCATTGTCTTTTTTAAATCCAAATTTTTCATATAACTTTATTGCCGGAATTTCAGTAGCATCAAGTTCTATTTTTTTACATTTAATCTCTTTTAGGAAATCTAATACCATTTGCATTAATGCATTTTGAATTCCGATTGCATCTATAATCTTCATCAGTATAAACGCTTGTTATATATGCTTTTTTGCCATTAAGAAATACGTCAGAAGGTATCATTTGGTGAACAACTACACCACTAGAAGCAACAGCCCTATTATTATCTTTATCTGTTGCTATCCAAAAATAAATTGTTTTATTTAATTCTTGTAATAATACTTTTCTTATGCTTTCTCTTACTATGTTTTCATCTTCCATTACTAAGCCATCTATCTCATCATAAAATAAGTTTTGTTTTATTTTTAAATCTATTAGATTATCTATATCATTTATATCTGCTTTTTTGTATATTAAGTCCATATAATAACTCCTTATTAGTTTTGGTTTATATTAATTGTGATTCATGACAGTCCCTAGAATTACTTTAAAATTTATATTGATTTTTGTCTGCCCTCTCATCAAGCTTTCTTGTATATTCTTCGTTAGTATAGAACCAATCTGTTTTTTTATCTTTTGCAGATCCTTTTCTATTTTTATTTAAGAATATATCCATAACTGTTAGGAATGGTATTAATACTCCTATAAAAGATACAAATACTGATAAATAATCTGTTCCTATAGCTTGTCCATTTATTATATTTGTAACATTATTGTATAAATCGTTCCCAAAATATAGTCCATATGCTACAAAATATATTAATGCTCCTATGATATTTCTTTTTACTATAAATATCATGCACACTATTGTAACAAATAATAAAATTATTTCTGTACTAAAATTTAATGGAACTATTGGAAAATCTGCTCCTAATGTATATGTAACTGCAACCACTACTCTAAGTAACCAAAACATTCCTCCAAACATTGTTATTAAATAACTAAATAAACTTGTCATATGTATTCCTCCTTTGAATTTCATTTAATTTCTGCAGGGGCAGGTTTTGTGTCTGCCCATATTTTTATCTATTGGGCGGGCACAAGACCCGCCCCTACAAATATCACTTTATCATATTTTATCACAAATCATTTTATATTACTATATCTCTTTTTAATAACTTACTTTTTACAATTCCTAATCCTATAAAATTGTTATTGTTATATACTCTATATACTTCATCTTCTAAGTCATGAGTTAATTGTACTCCATTTAAGAATAGTTCTAATTTTCTATTATTCAAATCTATTCTAAGCTTGTCCTTAAATATTTCTTCTATAGATATTATTTTTTCTTGAATATTTATATCTTCTAATTCTTCTAGTGAAATTGAATTTTCAATATTAAATTCATTAACACTTGTTCTTTGAAGTTCTTTCATATATCCAATTGTTCCTAATTTTTTTGCAATATCCTCGCATAAAGTTCTTATATATGTACCTTTTGAGCATCTAACACTAAACTCAATTTCATTATCATCATACTCAATTAGATTTATATCAAATATTTCAATTTCTCTTGGTTGTAATTCTACTGTTTTTCCTTCTCTTGCATATTCATATAATTTTTTTCCATCTACTTTTATTGCAGAATACATAGGAGGTATCTGACTTTGCTTTCCTAGAAAGCTTTTAATTACTTCTTCTAATTTATTTTTATCTATATCTCTTAAATTAGAATCTTCTTCTATTATCTTGCCTTCTACATCTCCTGTATCTGTTTTTTTACCCAAAACTATAGTTGCAATATATGTTTTTTCATGTTCTACTAAGTACTTAGAAATTTTAGTTGCCGTTCCAACTAAAATTGGCAAAACACCGGTAGCATTAGGGTCTAGCGTACCGGTGTGTCCTACTTTTTTTGTATTCAATTTTTTTCTTAAAACATTTACTACATCATGTGATGTATAACCTTTAGATTTGTTTATAATTAGTAGTCCGTTCATTTATTGCTCCCTTTAAATATTCCTTATCTAATATTTGTAGGGGCCGATGCCTACATCGGCCCGTTTATATTTTTTCTTTTACGGGTCGATGTGGGCATCGACCCCTACACCGTTTACAATTTTATTTATGTTTTTCGGGTCGTCGGGGACGCCGACCCCTACATCGTTTGCAATATATTATCTCAGATGTTTCTTACATTCTTCTATTATCTTCTCTTTTGCTTGTTCAAATGGTAAATTTATATTACCCCCAGCGGCTCTTACATGTCCGCCTCCTCCAAACATCAAGCATATATCTGATACATTAACATATTCATTAGAACGAAGAGAAATTTTATATCCATTGTCAGTTTCTCTTAAAAATATTGAAACTTCAACTCCTTCGATATCTCTTCCCATTTCTACAATTCCATCATGGTCATTAGTTCCTGCTCCGACTTTCTCCTCATCATCTTTAGTTATATATGTAAATGTTAATTTTCCATCTTCTAAAAATTCCACTCTATTTATAGCTATTTGCATAAGATTAAATCTTGTTTTAGATACTGTTTGTAATACTTTTTTATATACATCAGAAACATTTACTCCTCTACTCATTAGCTCAGCTACAAATTCAAAAGTTTCTGCTGTTACTCCTTTATATTTGAATCCACCTGTATCTGTAATTATTCCTGTAAGAAGGCATGTTCCTATTTCTTTATCTATAATTACTCCTAAAGCTTCTAATACTATTATTAAAATTTGTGCGCATGCTGGAGCCATTGGATTAACAAAATTATAGTCTGCAAACATTGTGTTTGAACTATGATGATCTATTGAAATTGTTGTATTTGCATTTTCAAAATATCCTATAAACCCATTCAATCTTTTTATATCTCCACAGTCTAAAGCTATTGCTAAATCGTAATTTTCGTTTCTACCTTCTTTTTTTATTTCTTTACTATTTGGTAAAAATTCATAAGTTTTAGAATATTCAGGTATTATAACATCTGCATCTTTACCCATCTGTTTAAGTCCTGTATATAATGCTAAACTACTTCCAATTGCATCTCCATCAGGCATCTCATGTGTAAGTATAACAATACTTTTCGCCTTATCTATTTCTTCTATAATATTATCTAAAGTCATATTTTCTCCTTATATGAGGTTGGAAACAATTCCAAAACCTGCTTGTTTACAATTTTAATATAGGGCACAGTTTGGTCATCCTTATAGGTATTCCTAACCGACAACGCCCCTACATTTTTCAAATTTCAAATTAATTCTCGCTTTCTGGTTTTATGTCTTTCATTATGTCTTTTAAAATATTGTCTATTTTTTCACCATATTGCATTGTATCATCCAATTCAAATACTAGTTCAGGTGTAACTCTTAAATTTATTTTTTGAGCAATTTTGCTTCTAATAAAACCAGAAGAAGATTTTAGTGCAGCAAGTGTATTCTTTACACTTTTAGAATTAATCATGCTTACGAAAACTCTTGCATATCTTAAATCTGGTGTGATTTTAACAGAAGTTACGCTAATCATACCTGTTACATTTGAATTAGACATTTCATAATTAATTATATTACTAATCTCTCTTTTTAATTCCTCATTTATTCTATTTAAACGATTTCCTCCACCTTTTGGTCTATTCATTCTTTTCTCCTTTATTTTGTTTTGCGGGTCGCCCAGGATGCTAGCCCTGTTGGAGCTTTGCTCCTTACAGGAGCTGTATGCCTTTGGCTGTGCGACCCCTACAATTTTTAGAAAATCCTCTGAGGCACGGGCGAACGCAGTTCGCCCCTACAATTCTCAATTTTCTAAAACGAATCAAAATTAGTAGATTGTGCATTTTCTGAAACAATAAAACTCTAAATCTTTTTTTTAAAAAATTGCACATAGTAAACGAAGCAAATTAGGTATATTGCTAGGAAAACAAGTAAAAATTTTTAAGACTATACGCTGTATGTCGCAAAAATTTTTACGCAGTTTGACAACGCAAGATGCCTGATTTCATTCGTTTCTACTGTTTAACTTGTTCCATTATAAATGCTTCTATTATATCTCCTTCTTTAATATCATTAAAGTTTTCAATTTGAATTCCACATTCATATCCTGATGCTACTTCTTTTGCATCGTCTTTCATTCTCTTTAATGATATTAATTTACCATCATGTATAACAACATTATCTCTTAATACTCTTACTCCTGCATTTCTTGCAACTTTACCATTTGTTACATAGCATCCAGCAATTGTACCAACATCAGAAATTTTAAATGTTTGTCTTACTTCTGCATTACCAATTACTACTTCTTTGAATACTGGATCTAGCATTCCTTTCATTGCAGCTTGAACATCTTCTATAGCATTGTAAATTACAGAATATGTTTTAATTTCTACTTCTGATTTTTCTGCCATATCTTTTGCAATTGGCTCTGGTCTTACATTAAATCCAATTATTATAGCATTTGAAACATTTGCAAGTGTAACATCACTTTCAGTTACAGCACCTACATTTGCATGTATTACTTTAACTTTAACTTCATCATTAGATAATTTTTCTAGTGATTGTTTTACAGCTTCTACAGAACCTTGAACATCTGCTTTTACTATAATATTTAATTGTTTTAAGTTTCCTTTTTCTATTTGACTAAATAAATCATCTAATGTAACTTTTGATGATGCATTTAATGCTTTTTCTCTAGCCTTACGTTTTCTTGTTTCCATTAAGTGCTTAGCTGTTTTTTCATCTTTAACTTCATAGAAAGTTTCTCCTGCTTCTGGAACTGATGTTAATCCTGTTATTTCTACTGGTGTTGAAGGACCTGCTTTTTTAACTTTATGTCCTTTATCATCTGTCATAGTTCTAATTCTACCAATAACAGAACCCACTAGTATTGTATCTCCAACATCTAATGTACCACGTTGTACAAGCATTGTAGCTACTGGTCCTTTTGCTTTATCAAGTTTTGCTTCAATTACAGTACCTTTAGCTTGTTTTTTAGGGTTAGCTTTCAATTCTTTCATATCAGCTACTAACAATACCATTTCTAGTAAGTTGTCTATATTAATTCTTTTCTTTGCTGAAATTGGTACAAATATTGTGTCTCCTCCCCATTCTTCAGAAACTAATTCGTATTCAGCAAGTTCTTGTTTAACTTTATCTGGATTTGCACCTTCAACATCTATTTTGTTGATTGCAACAATTATTGGTATTCCTGCAGCTTTAGCATGGTTTATAGCTTCTACAGTTTGAGGCATTACACCATCATTTGCAGCAACTACAAGTATTGCTATATCTGTTATTTGTGCACCTCTTGCACGCATTGCAGTAAACGCTTCGTGTCCTGGTGTATCTAGGAATGTAATTTCTCTTCCATTTATTTCAACTTGATATGCACCAATTGCTTGAGTAATTCCACCTGCTTCACCTTCGATTACATTAGTTTCTCTTACTGCATCTAGAAGTGATGTTTTACCATGGTCTACGTGACCCATAACAACAATTACTGGTGGTCTTGCTTTTAAGTCTTCTTCTTTATCCTCACTATCATCAAATAGTATATCCTCATCTGTAACTACTTCTTTTTTATGTGCTGTTACACCAAACTCTTCTGCTATTAAGAATGCTGTATCAAAATCTACTTCATTATTTATTGTTGCCATAATTCCATATCCTAATAGTTTTTTGATAATTTCACTACTTGTTTTCTTAAGTTCAGCACTTAAATCTTTAACTGTAATACTTTCAGGTATTGTTATGTCTGTTAAATCAAATATTTTTTGTTTCACTCTATCTTCATTTTGTGATAATTTCTTTTTACTTCTTCTTCCTCTAGTTGTAGTTAAATCATAATAATCAAGCATAGAACCTTCATCAAACATATTTGACAATCTGTCTTGTTGTTTTAAATCTTTTAATTTATGGCTACTTATTTCTTCATAACCACCTCTTCTAGATTTAGAAGCTTTTTTATTAGTTTTTTCTTCGTATCTATTATTTTTTTGTTTATCTATAGCTTTATTTGCGTATTCTCTTACACTTTCTTTTTCAACTATATCTGCTGACATAATATTCTTGATGTTCTTTTCAATTCCTTTTTCATCAAGTGGTCTTCTTCCAAAACCTGATTGTCCTTGTCCATTTCTATTAAATGGTCTATTGTTATTATATCCTTCTCTGTTAAATGGTCTGTTATTTTGCCCATTTCTATTGAATGGTCTATTTCCATTGTTTTGAGAATCTCTATCAAATGATCTATTAGGATTATTATAT
The DNA here is from genome assembly GCA_045531335.1 of Clostridia bacterium. GTDB lineage: Bacteria > Bacillota > Clostridia > TANB77 > CAG-508 > CAG-452. Next base: position 10,638 of record JAZSDU010000038.1, on the reverse strand, counting down.
GGTCTATTGTTATTGTACCCTTCTCTATTAAATGGTCTATTTCCATTATTATATTGTCTACTTTGTGGAGCAGAATTATTATTTCTTTTATCTGCTTGCTCTCCAGTTTTTTCCCCAGCAACAACTTGTTTTTCTTCTACTGTTTCAACTGTTTGCTTAGGTTTTACTTCTGGTTTAACTTCAGTTTTAGGCTTTTCTGGAGCAGTTTTCTTACCAAATAATTCACTTACTGTCATAGGTTTATTAGGTTTATTTCTATATACAATGTTATAGTCTGTTTTTCTTTCTCTTTCTATAAAACCTACATCTCTATTTTGTTTTTTCTCAACTTTCTTTTCTTGTTTTAATTTCTCATTTTCATCTTCAGATACTATTACAGCTCTTCTAATTATTACAGGCTCTTCTTTCTTCTCTTTTACTTCTTTTTTTACTCCTGAAAATTTTGCTTCTATTTTTTTAGCTTCTTCTTCTTCAACAGCACTCATATGTGATTTTACATCTAAACCTAATTCCATTGCTTTTTCTACAACCTCTTTACTATTTACTCCTATTTTTTTTGCTATTTCATGTAATTTAACTTTACCCAATAGTATCACCTCCACAAATTGCTTTAACCCTAAGTACTTTATCTTTCTTACTTATCAATAATTACACCCCTTAAATTTTTATAAATATCTTCATCTATTTTTGTTTCAAAAATTCTTTCTAATCTCTTTGTTTTTATGACTTTCTCTAGACAATTTATATCATCACATATATATGCTCCTCTACCAGATAACTTTCCAGTTTTGTCTACAGAAATATTTCCCTCTTTATCCATTACAATCCTAATAAGTTCACGTTTGTCTTTTTTAGTATTGCATCCCATGCACATTCTTTGTACAATTTTTTTCATACTCTATTGCCTCCAGTTTTTATTTTTTTGCGGGTCGTCGAGGACGCCGACCCCTACGTCATTTATTCTTCAATATTTTCTTCTTGTTCTGTTTCTTCGTTTTCCATATTTGCTAATAATTCTCTAAATTGAGATTCACTTTTTATATCTATTTTCCAATTTGTTAATCTTGCTGCCAATCTTGCATTTTGTCCTGATTTTCCAATTGCTAATGATAATTGGTCATCTGGAACTATAACTTGTGCAAATTTTTCTTCTTCTCTTACATCTACTGCCATTACTTGTGCTGGAAGTAGTGCTGCTGAAATAAATATTGCTGGATCTTCATTCCATTCTATTACATCTATTTTTTCGCCTTTTAATTCATTAATTATATTTTGAATTCTTATTCCTTTTTGTCCTACGCATGAACCTACTGGATCTATATTTTCATTTGTTGAATATACAGCTACTTTGCTTCTTGAACCTGCATCTCTTGATACGCTTTTTATTTCTATTAATCCTTCATAAATTTCTGGTATTTCAAACTCAAATAGTTTTCTTACAAAGTCTGGATGACTTCTTGAAACTAATACTTGTGGTGCACCTTTAATTCCTTTTTCTACACTTACTACATAAGCTCTTACTTTATCATTTACTCTATATTCTTCAGTTGGTATTTGGTCTTTTACAAGCATAATTCCTTCTAATTTTCCTAAATCTAATACTACTGTTCCGCCGTCAGCTTTTTGTACTAATCCTGAAACTATTTCTCCTTTTCTGTCATTATACTCAGTAAATACCATATTTCTTTCTGCTTCTCTAATTTTTTGTACTATAACTTGTTTTGCTGTTTGAGCTGCAATTCTTCCAAAATCTCTAGGAATAATTTCAAATTCTATTGTTTCTCCAACTTTAGCTTTTTTATTTTCAAGTTTTGCTTCTTCTAAGCTGATTTGTAACATTTCATCTTCTACTTCTTCAACTATCTCTTTTACTGAAAATACTTTTATATCCCCTGTTATAGCATCCATTGTTACTTTTACATTTTCAGCAGAATCAAAATTTCTTTTGTATGCTGTTACTAGTGCTGTTTCTAATGATTCTAATAAGTACTCTTTGTTTATTCCTCTTTCTTTTTCTAATTCTTCGATTGCTATTATTAATTCTTTAGTTTCAATTGATTTCATTTTTTAATCATCCTTTCTTTTACCAGTTATATACTGTTTTAATTTGTGATATGTTTTTTCTATCTATTTTTAACTCTTGATTATTTAAGATAGTTATATAATCATTATTAAAATCTTTTAATATTCCTTTATATTGTTTTTGTCCATCTAATGGCTTAAACAATTTAATTTGAACTTCATTTTCTATATTATCTTTTAAATGTTTTTCTTTTCTTAGAACTCTTTCTACCCCCGGGGATGAGACTTCTAGAAAATATTGCTCTTTAATATAGTCTTCCTTATCCAAAATTTCCGTTATTGCGTTACTTACTTTTTCGCAATCATCTAAGTCTATTCCTTTTTGTGAATATATATATATTCTTAAGAAATAGTCCTTTCCTTCTTTTACATATTCAACATCATATAAGTCATATCCTAAATCAGTAATTGTTTTTGATGTTAAATTTTCAATTTTTTCTTCAATATTTGCCAATGTAAATTTCTCCTTTTCAAGACTGAAGAGTGGGATTTGTTCCCACTCTTCTAGTTATTTTTTCATTTGCTTTCAAATTATATACCAATTTTTAGAAAAAATCAAGTTTTTTGTAGTATTTTTCTTTACTTTTTCTATGCCTTCAATTATTCAATGTACCCCCCCTCATAATTGAAACCTCCACCTAACATTTCTTCAATAAAATAGGTATCTGAAGAAGTTAAACCTCCATCATTATCTAAGTCTCCAATTTCAATCTTAATTTCAGGAAAGTCTTCTGGGTAAGAAACTTCATAATCAGCAATTATATCAGCATCTTCTTGTGTTAGGATTCCATCTAATGTAACATCTCCTCTTAATGCTTTTATTCCTTTTGCTTCTAATATTTCTCTTTCTTCTTCTGAGGTTTTATCAATTCTATATAAAACATATTGTGTTCCATCTTTTGGGTTATGATGCACAGTTAATTTGTCTGATGAAATTTCTGTTTCTATTATTGTCTGTGCCATAGTTTCTATAGTTTCATCTGACAATCCTATTCCTGTTAATTGATAATAATTCACACTATATCCAATTAAATTTTCCTTCTCTTGTGCTTTTTCTTGTTCTTGCACCGCTTGTTTTGCTGTGTCAAATAGTCCTCCATTTAATGCTACATTTACTGATACTCCTACTAATATTAACATCACTATTATTGTTATTATTAGCGCTATTAATGTAATTCCTTTGTTTTTTCTTTCTTTTTTCATTTGTTTCTCATTCCTTTCGATATTTTATATAAAAATACTATCATAAAGGAATTTTTTATTTAATATTTTTTATGTATATTAATAATTACTTTTTTGTATTGTTTTTTATTTTACTGTGCTTATTTTATATGATAATGAATATTTATTTTTTATCTATATAAACTAATATATTATGAACCAAATATTATATTCTAAACACGATAATGTTATAAACAACTCAAAAAAGAAACAGAAAAAATTTAAGCTATTACTTTATATATCGATTTTTTCAATATTTTGTGTTCTTTTCTATTTTCTATACTCTTTTTATAACAGAAACAAGAAAGAGGAATTTTCAAAAAAATTGCTAAATAATTTTAATTTAGAACAATTATATTCTGATAATAAAGATTACGTAACTGTTGAATTAAATAGTAGTGGTACTTTTTTTGTTATAGGAATTGTAGAGATTCCAAAAATCAATATTAAATATCCAATTCTATCACGCACAAATGATGAACTTTTAAAAATAGCTCCCTGTAAATTTTTCGGATCATATCCTAATCAAGAAGGTAATATGTGTATAGCAGGTCATAATTATGATGATGATAGATTTTTTAGTAATTTATATAAATTAAATATTGGAGATTTTGTTAATATCTATGATTCAAAAAATAATTTAATTAATTACGAAATATATGAAAAATTTGAAACTTATGAAAGTGATACTTCTTGCACATCTCAAAATACAGATGGTAGAAAAGAAATAACTCTAGTTACTTGCAATAACATTAATAATAATAGATTAATTATTAAAGCCAAAGAAGTAAAAAAATAAAGGCTATTTTTTAATAGCCTTTAAAATTTATTTATTACACATTGTAATCTCTTATTTTTTTATATGCATAAACTGCAGATATTCCACATACTGCTATTATAAATACTACTGAATAATCAACACCTGTATTTGGCATAGCTGTTTTGTTTGTATTAGTATTAGTATTTGTATTAGTGTTATTATTTGTATTTATATTATTATTTGTGTTTGTATTATTTGTTGTTTCTGGTATTTGTGGTATTTCTTCATTGTTAGTATTGTTACCTAATGCATCACCTAAATATGGTGTTGTTGCAAATACATTTGTAGTAATTGTTAATACTAAAGCAATTATAGCTATTAAACATATTATTAATTCTTTTGTTTTTATATTAGACATTTTTATTCTCCTATACTTTTTATATTATTATTATAATTCATCCTTTTATATTTATACAACAAATTTCAAAATAATGCAATACTTTTTTACAAATTTTATACATTAAATTTAAATAATACAATATCTCCTTCTTGCATTATATATTCTTTTCCTTCTGATCTAACTAATCCTTTTTCTCTTGCCGCTACCATTGAACCTTCTCTTATTAGATCATCATATGATACAATTTCAGCTTTTATAAATCCTCTTTGTATATCTGAATGTATTTTTCCTGCAGCTACTGGAGCTTTAGTTTCTTTTTTTATTGTCCAAGCTCTAACTTCTGGTTCTCCTGCTGTCAAGAATGACATTAGCCCAAGTAATGAATAACTTTCTTTTATAACTCTATCTAGTCCTGATTCTTTTAGTCCTAATGCTTCTAGCATTTCCTTTTTATCTTCATCTTCTAACCCAGTCAATTCTTCTTCAATCTTTGCACAAAGTGGAATTGCTATAGTATTTTCAGATTTAGCATATTCTTTTACTTTCAAAACATTTTCATCGTTTTCTGCAGTTTCTATTTGTTCTTCTGAAACATTGCAAATATATAATATTGGTTTTGCAGTAAGGAACATTATTTCTTTTAAAATCTCTTCTTCCTCTTCATTAAATTCTAATGTTCTAACTGGTTTTTCTTCTTCTAAATGTTTTTTTATTCTTTCTAACAAATCTATTTCTGTTTGATATTTTCTATCTGCTTTTAACATTTTTCTTGCTTTGTCTAATCTTTTTTCCACTGTCTCAATATCTGCAAATATTAATTCTAAATTTATAGTCTCTATATCTCTTAATGGGTTTATACTTCCATCAACATGTACAATATTGGGATTTTCAAAGCATCTTACAACTTGTGCAATTGCATCAACTTCTCTAATATGTGCCAAGAATTTATTTCCTAATCCTTCACCTTTACTTGCGCCTTTTACAAGTCCTGCAATATCAACAAATTCTACTATTGCATGTGTTGTTTTTTGTGCATTATACATTTTAGTTAAAACATCTAATCTTTCATCTGGAACTGGTACAACTCCTACGTTTGGTTCTATTGTACAAAATGGATAATTTGCACATTCTGCTCCTGCATTTGTTATACTATTAAACATTGTACTTTTTCCTACATTTGGTAATCCAACAATTCCTATTTTCATAATAATACCTCTCATTTTTTGATTTTTTATGTTTTTTATGATATAATAATTATAATTTCTTTTGAAAGGGGATGTAAAAATGACACCACCAGGCTATTACAGCAGCCTTCAGTACTTGGAAACACCTTTCATTTTTCCTGACACTATTGCCAAGGATATGATGAAAGCCGCTGCTCCCAAACCTGAAGGTACCTTACCCAATTATACTGGGTATGGTTTAGGCAGCAAATAACCCCCGCGGGGAAGCACATTTGATTCTATTAATTTAGTTCTTATGTGCTTCTTCATTTTTGGAGCTTCCAGCCGGAATCGAACCGGCGACCCCAGCCTTACCATGGCTGTGCTCTACCTACTGAGCTACGAAAGCATATAATTATACTAAAAAAATTTAAGTCTTACCTAAGAAGAGCGGGCGATTAATAATCGCCCCTACATTAACTCTAAAAATAATTTTTCATATTATTAAATACGGGTCGCCGAGGTGCTAGCCCTGTTGGAGCTTTGCTCCTTACAGGAGCTGTATGCATTAGCTCGGCGACCCCTACATGCTCTTCATTTATTATTAAAGCAAAACTCATTCTTCATTCATTATATTTTTACTTGCTTTTTTTCTTATTCTTTGTATTGCATTATCTATAGATTTTACTGGACTGTCTAATTTTTCTGCTATTTTTACATAGCTTTCTCCTGCTGCAAATCGAGTTAACACTTTTTTCTCGAACTCACTTAAATTCTCATCTATTTTATTTCCTACAATTTTGTAATATTCTTTTTTTGTTATTGTTTCTAATGGATCTTCTGCTATTTTTGAATTAAAAATTTCCATTAATGATGCATCTTCATCATTTTCATATACCGGTGTATTTAATGATAATGATGAATTAAGTGGCATATGCTTTTGTCTGTTTGATGTTTTTATTGCTGTAATTAATTGTCTTTCTATACACAAATTTGCAAATGATTTAAAAGAATTTTGTTTATCATCTTCATAATTTTTAATAGCTTTGTATAAGCCTATTAATCCCTCTTGTACAATATCTTCTCTTTCTGCTCCTATTATAAAATATTTGCTCACTTTCATATTTACAAGTTCTTTATATTTATTAAACAAGCATTCTAAAGCCTCTTCATTGCCATTTTTTGCTGAAGCTACTAATTCATTATCTGTTTTATTGTTTAAATCATCATTTGTATAATAAGCTACTTTTCTTTCTGCCATATGTGTTTTTGCCTCCGCATTAATCCGATTTTGACCTTATTATATTAGCTAAGTATAGTAAAGTCAAGCATTTAACAACTTATTTTTCTAATATTATCGTTACTGGTCCATCGTTTAATAAACTTACTTTCATATCAGCTCCGAATATACCTTTTTCTACATTTTTTACCAAGCCTTTGCATTTATCCATAAAATATTCATACAGTTCATTTGCTTCTTGTGGCTTTGCTGCATCTATAAAACTTGGCCTATTTCCTTTTCTGCAATCTGCATATAATGTAAATTGGGAAACCACTAATAATTCTCCATCTATGTCCTTAATGGATAAATTCATTTTATCATTTTCGTCTTCAAATACTCGTAAATTACATAGTTTTTCTGCTAAAAAATCAGCTTGTTCTTTAGTATCACCTTGTGCTACTCCAAATAATACTAAGAATCCCTTTCCTATTTTGCCCACTATTTTATTATCTACTTCTACTTTAGCTTCAGATACTCTTTGTATAACTAGTTTCATTAAATACTCTCCTTTTCTCGGGTCGCCGAGGACTGCGACCCCTACATCGCTTTCAATTACTTTTTTATAGTAATAATTAATTCATATCTATTTTATATTCAATATCTTCCATAAATGGATGTAATTCCATAACAGTTTTAAGTGTTACTATTTGTGTTTTAGGATGAGGACCTTTACCATTAAAATTAACAATTTCCTTAGAATAACAATTATTATTTAATTTACTAAGTAAATATCTTGTACCCATGTAAGTATAATAAATTTGATACCCATCTCTTAAATCTTTATATAATTGTTCGAATTTGTAATCATTGTGGTCCATAGCTCCTCCTATTTTATCATTTCTTTAAAATCTTGTTCTGATATTATTTTTACTCCTAAGCTTTCTGCTTTTGTAAGTTTACTTCCCGCTTCTTCCCCTGCTAATACATAATCGGTCTTTTTAGATACTGAACTAGATGTTTTTCCACCATAATTTTCAATTATTTTACTTGCTTCGTCTCTAGTAAACTCTTCAAGTGTTCCTGTTAATACAAATACTTTCCCTTCAAATCTATTATCAATAATCTCTTCTTCGTTTAATTTCATATTAACATTTACATTTTTTAATTTGCTAATTAAATCCATTGTTTGTTCTTGTTTAAAAAATTCATATATACTTTGTGCAGTTATATCACCCACATCATCAGTTTCGATTAATTCTTCTAATGAAGCTCCCATTAATCCATCTATGCTTTTAAATTTTTTTGCAAGTGTTTTTGCAGACTTTGTTCCAATATGTCTTATTCCTATTGCACAAATAAGTCTATCTAATTCATTATCTTTACTTTTTTCTATTGCATCAATTAAATTTTTTGCAAATTTCTTACCATCTTTTTTTAAACTTTCAATATCTTCTTGTTTTAGGTAATATATATCTGCTATTGTTTCTATCAACCCATTATCATATAGCTGCTCTACTATTTTTTCTCCTAATCCCTCTATGTTCATTCCCTCTTTTGAAGCAAAATGAATTATATTTCTTAAATTTCTAGCTTTGCATTCTACACCAATACATCTAATTGCGGCCTCTCCTTCTTCTCTTATTGCAGGAGCTCCACACACAGGACATACTTTTGGCATTTCAAAATCCTTTTCTTGTCCAGTTCTTTTATCTTTTAATGCTTTTACTACTTCTGGTATAACATCTCCTGCCTTTTGTATTAAAACACGGTCTCCAATTTTTAAATCTTTTTCTTTTATAAAATCTTCATTATGAAGAGTTGTTTTGGATATTTTTGAACCTGCAACAACTACTGGCTCTAAAATAGCCATTGGAGTTATTACTCCAGTTCTACCTACATTACATATAATATCTTTTAATATTGTTTCTTTTTGCTCTGGTGGGTATTTATATGCAATTGCCCATTTAGGTGTTTTAAAAGTTGTACCAATTTTTTCTCTTAAATCTAAATTATCAACTTTTATAACTGCTCCATCTATCCCGAAAGGTATTTGTTCCCTAGTATTCCCTATTTTTTCTACTTCTTTTATTGCTTCTTCTATATTTGAACATAGAACTTTTATTGGATTAACATTAAATCCTAATTTTTCTAGGTATACAAGTGATTCATAATGTGATTCAAATTTTATATTATCACTTTTTTGCACATTAAATATATATATGTCTAAAGGTCTTGTAGCTGTAATTGTACTATCTAATTGGCGAAGTGAACCTGCAGCTAAATTCCTAGCATTAGCAAATTTATTTTCTTCATCTTGTTTTTCATTTAATTCATCAAAGTCTTTTTTAGATATAAATACTTCTCCTCTTACTATTATATCTACTTTTTCTTTTAATGTTTTAGGTATATTTTTTATGGTTTTTAAATTATCTGTAATATCTTCTCCAACTTGTCCATTACCTCTTGTTGCTCCTTTTACAAACTCACCATTTTTATATTCTAAAGCAACAGATAGCCCATCTATTTTTGTTTCTACAACGTATTTTATATTATCTCCGAACTTTTTCATTCTCTCATCAAAACTATATAACTCATCAAAAGAAAACACATCCTGTAAACTTTGAAGCGGTACAATATGTGTTACTTTTTCAAATCCTTCTTTAACAGTTCCTCCAACTTTTTGAGTTAATGAATCTTTATTTATAAATTCTGGAAATTCTCTTTCCAAATTTTTAAGTTCATTCATAAGCATGTCATATTCAAAATCTGATATTTCTGGCTCATCATCATCATAATATTTTTTCGCATAATATGCAGTCAATCTATTTAATTCATCAATACGTTGTTTTGCCTGATTTTTGTCCATGAATTTCCTCCTAAACGATAGACTAAAGGGGACAGACCCCTTTAGTTCATGTTTTATAATAGACTAAAGGGGTCTGTCCCCTTTAGTCTATTGTTTAGTCTTTTAATAAATCTTTTCCGTTTTTAATATAATCCCATCCTGAAAAAATTGTTGCTATAACTGATACACTCATTAATACTGTTGTTAAGATATTTATTATCAATTCAATACCTGTTAAATTTCCAAATATAAAATTACCAAATATATTAGTTCCATTTATATTTATAAACATTAATATTATTGCTATCATTTGAGTTACTGTTTTTAGTTTGCCCCAAAAACTAGCTGCTATTACTTCTCCACCTTTTTGTACTGCTACTAATCTATAACCTGACACTACAAATTCTCTAAATAATACTATAATTGGAATCCATGCTGGAAGATTTCCATCTTCTACTAATATAAGCATTGCAGCTAATACTAATATTTTATCTGCTAAAGGATCTGCAAATTTCCCAAATGTTGTTACTAAATTATTTTTTCTTGCTATTTTTCCATCTAAATGGTCTGTGTATGATGCAATTATAAAAATTAAATTCATTATCCAATATGAAATTGGAATATCTAAAAATTGGTTTTGTATGTTTAAAAAAGGAATAACTACCATTATTGGTACTAATATTATTCTAAATATTGTTAATTTATTTGGTAAATTCATATATTACACCTCATTTTTCATTTCCTTTATTATATAAGATATGTTGATATAAAACAATATATAAAAAAAATAATTTTTAGGGACGGTGAAGGTTAGTCAATCATATGTCACACTTTTTTGAAAAATATATACTTTGAGTACTTTATATTGCCATAACCGATTCTTCTTGACTTTTATATTTTTTTAGGAATCCCTTCGGACTCAACCATCCTAGTGGTCTCATTGGA
>JAZSDU010000042.1:0-24271 GCA_045531335.1 Clostridia bacterium | reverse complement strand
GTATTAATATAGAAGAAAAAAATATTAACGAAAAATTAAATAAGAAATTAGAATGTGATGAAAGAATTATATGTTTAAATGAAACAATTAATGAATTACATAGCTTAGAAAGAAGCATTAATATTGCAAAAGAAACTTTAGAAGAATCATATAATGAAGTAAAAAGCAAAATAACGCCAAAATTTACAAAAGACTTATCATTATTAATAGAAAAGATTTCAAATGGTAAATATAAAAAGGCAAATTTTGATGCGGATAAAGGATTAATTGTTGAAAAAGAAGATGGTGAATATATTAATTGTAATAATTTAAGCACAGGAACAATTGACCAACTTTATTTATCACTTAGACTGTCAGCAATGAATGAAATTTCAGATGAAAATATGCCGATTATATTAGACGAAGCTTTTGCATTTTTTGATAACGAAAGATTAAAAAACATTTTAAAATTTATTTATGATAATTATAAAGGTAAACAAATAATTATATTTACATGCTCAAACAGAGAAAAAGAAATATTAGATGAATTAAATATAGAATATAATTTGGTAGAATTATAAAAGGGAATTTCCAGGGACTGTCCCTAAAAAGTTGCAATTTATTGAAACTTTTTGGGACTGTCCTGAAATTACCGAAAAAACAAACAGCAAATTATATCTGGTTGGCATTGAAAAAACCTTAAATATGATGTATAATATTAAATCGTAGGGGCGCATGTCGGTTAGTTGTGCGAGTATACCGAGATGCAGATAACACATGCTCTTGGAGTAATTGCGCCTGTTAAACAGAGATATTAAATGTTAGGAGAGTTTTATGTTTCAAAAATTAGATGACGTAGAGAAAAGATATGAAGAGTTAAATAAAAAAATCAGTGATCCAGAGATTATTGCAAAACAAAGTGAATGGCAAAAGTTAATGAAGGAACATGCATTAATAGTAGATGTAGCTGAAAAATATAAAGAATATAAAAAGGTAAAAGCAAATCTTGAAGAAGCAAAAGTCATGATGGATGACCCAGAGTTAAAAGAACTTGCTGAAATGGAATATTTTGAAGCAAAAGAAAAATTACCTAAAATAGAAGATGAATTAAAAATACTTCTTATTCCAAAAGATCCAGATGATGATAAAAACATTATATGTGAAATAAGAGGTGGAGCTGGAGGAGACGAGGCAGCTTTATTTGCAGGAACATTGTTTAGAATGTATTCAATGTATGCTGAAAGTAAACATTGGAAAATAGATGTACTTAATGAAAATGAAACTGGACTTGGTGGATATAAAGAAATTACATTTATGATTACAGGTAAAGGAGCATATAGCAGATTAAAATTTGAAAGTGGTGTTCATAGAGTACAAAGAGTTCCAGATACAGAAAGTAGTGGAAGAATTCATACTTCTACAGCAACAGTTGCAGTTTTACCAGTTGTAGAAGATGTAGAAATAGAAATAAATCCAGCAGATGTAAGAATGGAAGTTTTTAGAGCATCTGGTGCTGGAGGACAACACGTTAACAAAACATCATCTGCAGTAAGATTAATACATGAGCCAACAGGAATAGTTGCTGAATGCCAAACAGAAAGATCACAACTTCAAAACAGGGAATATGCAATGAGATTATTAAAATCTAGATTATATGAACAAGAAAAAGCAAAACAAGATGCAGAACTTGCAAATGAAAGAAAATCTCAAGTAGGAACTGGAGACAGAAGCGAAAAAATAAGAACATATAATTACCCACAAGGAAGAATAACAGACCATAGAATTGGTATGAGTATATATCAAATGGAAAACTTCTTAAATGGAAATATAGATGAGATGGTAGACAACTTAATCGCAGCAGACAGAGCAGAAAAATTAAAAGGTGAGAACTAAAAAAATACCTTGCCATGTAAGGAACACCTGAGCCTAAGGTGTGTTCCTCAAACCTTGTTATGTATAAAAAAGGTAAATGGCTGATAACCCAAGTAGCCCTAGTGACAAATAGTTACAAGGGCTACTGTTTTGTTACAAAAAGATTACAAAAACATGACAAAAATATAACATTTCTATTGACAATTGACTTGAAATGTAATATTCTAATAGCATGTAAAAACAAATAAAATAAACGGAGGAATTTGTCTTGGCTATAGGAGATATAATAGTAGGTATTGACATAGGAACATCTAAAGTTAATGCAGTAGTTGGCGAAGTAAATAATTTCAATCAAGTAGAAATTATAGCTACAAGCGAATGCAAATGCTTTGGAATGAAAAAATCTAAAATAATAGACGAAGAAGAAATATCTGCTGCAATTTCTAAAACAATTGAAGAAGTTGAAGAATTTGCAAACATAAAGATACATTCTGCATATGTCACAATACCAGGAAAGTACATAACAATTGTACAAAATAGTATACTAAAAGAAGCAAAAGATAAATATGCTGGAATTTCTACAAAAGATGTTACTTCAGCAATAATGCAAGTTAAAGATATTGATATTCCAGACGACAAAGTTTTAATAGATATAGTGGCAAATCAATTTTCATTAGATAATGGAAGAATAATTGATGATCCAGTAGGAAGTTTAAGTTCAACATTTACTGTAAAAGGACAAGTTATATTAGCTGATAAAGAATATGTTAAACAATTAACGAATGTATTTAAAAAAGCTGATATAGAAATTGATGGTATTGTACCAAATGTTCTTGCAGAAAGAGGACTTATATTAGATAAAAATGAATTAAAAGATAATGTTATGATATTAGATATAGGAGCAGGAAACACAGATATAGGCGTGTTTAATGGGGAATCATTTGTATATACTAATACTATACCACTTGGCGGAGATAATATAACATCTGACATTGCTTATGTATTTAATATTAGTGAAGATGAAGCAGATAGATTAAAGAGACAATATGGTTTAGCATTAAGATCTTTTATAGACAATGATACAGATATAATATTAAATACGTATAAAGGTGAAGAAAGAACAAAAACTATAAAGAGTTCTCAATTGATTGAAGTTATTGAAGCAAGAGTTGAAGAGATATTCTCTTTAGTAAATAAAGATATATCAAATGAAGGAATAAAATCTAATATAAATAATGTTGTTTTAACAGGCCAAGGAATTACAAATATAAATAAAAGTGATGTGGCAGGAAAAATAATATTAAATATTCCAGTAAAAATTTCAACAGGAAGATTAATTAGCACAATTAAAGCAAACTTCAGATCAAGTTATGCATTAGTTAGATATGTTGCATCAAGACCTTTTGCAAAAACAGTATCTAGCAGTATAGATACAAGATCAGATGAAAGCTTTTTAAGAACAGTAATGGAAAGAATAAAAGAATTTTTCTATTCATAATAAAAATAAGTCTTTAATTTTAAAAATATATATTTAGGAAGTATTAAGAAGGAGGATTAAGCAATATGATGGAAACAGAATATGATGAAAACAATTACATGATGGATGGTACAGCAACAATTAAAGTAATTGGTGTTGGAGGAGCAGGAAACAATGCTATAAATAGAATGATAGAAGCAGGAATAAAAAATGTTGAGTTTATAGCAGTTAATACAGATAGACAAGCACTACAATTATCAAAAGCAACTTCAAGAATCCAAATAGGTGAAAAATTAACAAGAGGATTAGGTGCAGGTGCAAATCCAGAAATCGGTATGCAAGCAGCTGAAGAAAGTAAAGCTGAAATAGCAGAAATATTAAGAGGAGCAGATATGGTGTTCGTTACAGCCGGAATGGGTGGAGGAACAGGAACAGGTGCAGCGCCAATAGTTGCAGCAGCAGCAAAAGAATTAGGAATATTAACAATAGGTGTTGTTACAAAACCATTTACTTTTGAAGGAAAGAAAAGATTAACACAAGCAGAAAAAGGAATTTCTAATTTAAAAGCAAGTGTAGATACATTAGTTGTTATACCAAATGATAAATTATTACAAATAATAGATAGAAGAACATCAATTGTAGAAGCTTTTAAAATGGCTGATGATGTTTTAAGACAAGGTGTTCAAGGTATATCAGATTTAATTTCAGTACCTGGATTAATCAACCTAGACTTCGCAGATGTTAAAGCTGTAATGCTAAATACAGGTATGGCACACATGGGAATTGGTAGAGCAAGTGGAGAAAATAGAGCAGAAGATGCTGCAAAACAAGCAATACAAAACCCATTATTAGAAACATCAATCGAAGGAGCAAGAGGAGTTATTATCAATATAACAGGTGGAAGCGAATTAGGATTACAAGAAGCAAATACAGCAGCTGAACTTATCCAAAGAAGTGTTGATCCAGAAGCTAATATCATATTCGGTGTTGTTACTGATGAAACATTAGGTGATGAAATAACAATAACAGTTATTACAACAGGTTTTGAAAAAGAAGAATCTATATCTAGTATAGGTGTAGAAAACTTAGTAACAAGTACATGGAATAAAAAAATAAATTCTATTCCAACACCAACAGAAAATAAAGAACCACAAGGAGATTTAGACATACCTTCTTTCTTAAGAAAAAAAGGAAATAAATAATAAAATAGTTAATTAAATAAAATTAGAAAAGAAATAATCTAAAAACGTAGATTATTTCTTTTTTTCGCGTTCAAGAAATGACAGATTATTTAACAAATGTATTGTACAATGTTTTTTACAAATTGAGATGAATTGTAATTTGTAGAGACAATGTAGGGGCGACTATTAGTCGTCCGGGACCCGCGAAAGCCATTCTAAAATTGATTTATGTTAGAGTAAATGCTTCGAAGGCGGACAGCTGGTAGCTGCCCCTACAAGATTTGCAATAAAATTACATGACAAAACAACAATTTGTTTAAAAAGATATTAACCTATATAAATCACGAGGTGACCTATTGACAATATATTTAGATATTATTTTCTTAGAAAATTTATTTATGAATTATATTATTTTATTTGCAACAGGAATTATAGTTAGGGTACCGCCAAAAATAATAAGAACATTTATATCAAGTGCAATTGGAAGTATATATGCCATTATTTCATATATGTCAATACTGGAAATATATTCAAGTTTGTTTTTAAAAATTATTTTATCATTAACAATGGTATATATTGCTTTTGGAAGTAAAAGTCCGAAAATGTTTTTTAAACAATTAATAATATTTTATTTAACATCATTTACATTTGGAGGAGTAGCTTTTGCATTTTTATATTTTATAAGTCCTGAAAACATATTAATGGAAGACCGGAGTACTAATAGGGACATACCCAATAAAAGTAATTCTAACAGCTGGAATTATAGGATTTATTATAATTACAACATCATTTAAAAATATAAAAGGCAAATTAACAAAACAAGATATGTATTGCAGAATTAAAGTAAGCATAAATTCAAAACATATATATATTAATGCAATTATTGACACAGGTAATTTTTTGAGGGAACCAATTACAAAAGTACCGGTAGTTGTGGTTGAAAAAGACACACTATGGGACATTATACCAAACTACATATTAGATAATTTAAATGAAATTATAAATGGAAAAGATATTGATTTAAATGAATATACTTCTAAAATAAAAATAATACCATTTACTTCCCTTCGGAAAAGAAAACGGAATACTATTAGGATTAAAGGCGGATGGAATATTAGTTGAGATGGAAGAAAATAACATCAATATAAGTAATGTAATAATAGGAATATATGATGGACACTTAAGCAAAATTGGAAAATATAAAGCATTAATAGGTTTAGATTTATTAGATAGCAGAGAAACAGTAGGGGTGGGTTTTGACCGACCTGAATGAGAAAGGAGAATATTTATTATGAATATATTAGAAATATTAAAGTCTAAAATTAATACAATCTATGTAAAGTATTTAAACGATGAGGAAATAGAAACACTTCCTATATATTACATAGGAGGAAGCCAGACATTGCCACCTCCACTTGATCCAAAAGAAGAGGAGGAACTTTTAGAGAAACTAGCAAAAAATGATTTACAAGCAAGACAAACCTTAGTAGAAAGAAATTTAAGACTAGTTGTATATATAGCTAAAAAATTTGAAAATACAGGCGTAGGTATAGAAGACTTAATATCAATTGGAACAATTGGACTTATGAAAGCAATTAATACTTTTAATACAGGTAAAAATATTAAACTTGCTACATATGCATCTAGGTGCATAGAAAATGAAATACTTATGTATTTAAGAAGAAGTAATAGAATAAAAGGTGAAATTTCAATAGATGAACCATTAAATCAAGATGGAGATGGAAATGAACTTCTTTTATCAGACATATTAGGAACAGAGCCTGATATAACGTCTAGAGCAATAGAAGATGAAGTTGATAAAGTATTACTTAAAGCTTCTATAGAAAAACTAAGTAATAGAGAAAAAAATATAATGGAACTGAGATTTGGATTTATTAGTGGAACTGAAAAAACTCAAAAGGAAGTAGCAGATATGCTTGGAATTTCTCAAAGTTATATATCTAGATTAGAGAAAAAGATTATGAATAAAATGAAAAAAGATATAATAAGTAAAACAGGATAAATTTAAAGAATGGTGTCAATAGGGACGGGGTATTTTGACAGTTTTATAATGTCAAAATACCCCGTCCCTATTGACACCTATTGACATGGTGAGGAATGTCCCTCGTTTTTAAGCTTGTTCTAAATCAATAACATTTTCTAATTTTGAAATTTCTGTCAAAATTGAATTTATATTTTCACTTCTGTTATGTCTAAACATAATTTGTACATCTCTTGTCTTTTCTTCATCACTTTGGCTATTTTTAATTTTTTTAATAGAAATTTCATGTTTATCTAATACTTTTTGAACTAATGGCATAGTTTCTTCAAAATGTTTTACTACTAAATTTAATTCTACATTATTAAAATGGTCTAAAGAATCAAACATTGTATGTGAATAAGATAATATAACATAAACTATTAAAGTAGTTATAATTCCACCTAAGTAGAAACCTGCACCTATACTTAATCCGATACATGTAACTGCAAGAAGACTTGAAGCAGTTGTAAGTCCCTTTACATTAAACCCATCTCTTAAAATAGTACCAGCACCTATAAAACCTATACCAGATAATAATTGTGCAGGAATTCTTGAAGCATCAGCTTCCGCATATACTGTACTTAAATATTGACCACAAAGCATTATTAGTACACTACTTACTCCAATTAATGAGTGAGTTTTAAAACCCGCAGGTTTATTAACAGATTGTCTTTCTGCCCCTATAATTCCAGCTAAAACAAAACCCAAAATTAATCTTATTATAGCTTCAAACCAAAAATTATCGAAAAGTATATTAAAAAAATCCACTTATAAAATCCTCCTAATCATATTTTCACTATATTCTATTATAACTCAAAAATTGTATAAAAGAAAGGAAAAAAGTAATATTTTATTCGTCAAAATATTCACTTATTTCTTGAAGACTTCCAAAATCTGTTTGTCTTAATACTTCATATGCAAGTATTGCAACTGAATTAGATAAATTAAGTGAGCGCAACGTTTTTTTCATAGGAATCCTTATTGCGTTATTTATATATTTTTTTAATAAATCTTCTGGAAGACCTTTAGTTTCTTTTCCAAACAAAAGAAAAATATTATCAAGGTTTGAATAATCTACATCAGAATAACAATGTTTACCTTTTGTTGTGACAAAGAACATATTATTATTTTCTGGAATATATTTATTTAAAAAGTCATTTAAAGATTCATGCTCCTCAATTTCTAATTTATCCCAATAATCAAGACCAGCTCTTTTTAAATATTTATCAGATATTTCAAACCCTAAAGGTTTTACAAGATGAAGTTTTGCTCCTATTGCAGCACATGTTCTTGCAATATTCCCTGTGTTTTGTGGTATTTCTGGTTCAACTAAAACTATATTTAAATTCATTTTTTTTATCTCTCCTTTTGTAGGAAATATTATATCATATATACATATTAAAAACAAAATCATAATAATTCAAAAATTGACATTTATTAATCAAAATGCTAAACTTAATTTACTATAAATAAGGAAGTAATTATATGAATAAAAAAACAAAGATATTAAGAATTTTATTAAGTATAGGAATAGTAATTGTACTTGCAATTCTTCTTTGGAGAATAGTCCCTCTTATGAAAGATTTAGCTACAACCGAAGGACAAATTGCATTTAAAGAAAAGATAGATAGTATGGAATTTGGAGGATTATTAGTGCTATTTGGACTTCAAATAGTACAAATATTATTAGTAATTTTACCAGGAGAACCATTTGAAGTATTAGCAGGTATGTATTATGGAGCTTGGGGAGGAGCTTTATTTATAACTATATCTGTATTTATAACAACAACTATAATATTTTTCACAGTCAGAAAACTTGGAAAAAAATATTTATACAATTTCTTTAAAAAAGAGAAAGTTGATAAAATAATGAAAAGTAAATTATTAAAAAATCCAAGAAATTTAAACATAATCTTATTTATACTATTCTTTTTACCAGCTACTCCAAAAGATTTACTTGTATATATAGGAGGACTACTTCCAATAAAACCTTTAAGATTTATATTAATTTCAACACTTGCAAGATTTCCGTCAGTAATAACCTCAACAATGGTAGGAGCAAATATATCAAATGGGAATTGGGAAACAAGTTTAATAATATATGCTGTAACACTTGTAATAGCAGCATTATCAATATATTTAGTTAGCTTAAAAGATAAAAACAAAGAGATAATAGATATGATGAAATAGACTAAAGGGGACAGACCCAAAAAGTCTACAATTTTCTGTAGACTTTTTGGGTCTGTCCCCTTTAGTCTATTCACTTAAATCAAAATCAGGTACATATTCTTCTTCGTGTTCACCTAATTCTTGAATATATCCATTTTCTAAATCTAAAGAATATAAATAATTTAAAACTTCATTATATTCTTTTTTATTTAATTTTCTATTTATTAAATCATCTTCTTTTGCCTTATATGTTGGAAAATATTGTGCCATTACACTTACATAAATATCATTTGGCATGTTATCTGAAATCCATTTTAAAATATTTTTTGTATTTTGAATGTGATTTGGAAGTACTAAATGCCTAATAATAACACCTTTTGTAATCATTCCATTTTCATCAAATTTAGCTTTACCAACCTGATTATACATTTCTTTTATTGCGCTTGTTGCAATTTCAAAATAATTATTTATATTAGAATATTTTTTAGATAATTCATTAGAATAATATTTTAAATCAGGTAAATAAACATCTATATAACCATTTAATAATTTAATTGTATCTACATTTTCATACCCATTTGAGTTATAAACAATTGGAATATCAAGTCCTTTTGATTTAGCAATTTTAATAGCTTCAATAATCTGAAAAACATACATTGTAGGTGTAACTAAATTTATATTATGAGCACCTTTTTCTTGTTGTTTTAAGAAAATTTCAGCAAGATGTTCTACAGTTATTTCTTTTCCTTTACCTAGATGGCTAATTTCATAATTTTGACAATAAATACAATTAAGATTACAATTAGAAAAGAAAACTGTACCAGATCCATTTTTACCACTGATACAAGGTTCTTCAAACATATGAAGAGATGCAAGTGCGATTTTTAATTTATCATCACACTTACATCTTCCTTTATTTCCTTTTAATCTATTAATTCCACACTCATGTGGGCAAAGCATACAATTATTTAACATTTTTTAATCCTTTTTTAAATATATTGATTGAGATGGATATGCAAGTTCTATATTTGCTTTTTCTATCATTTCTAATAAAGTATAATTTATCTCTTCTTTAAATTTTAAGAAATCTACTAAATCTATTAAATCTGTATAAAACCCAATAGATATATCAATTCCATTTGTAGATATTGTATCAAAAAATACTCGGATGCTTTCTTTTTCAATATTTTTATGAGCATTTAATGCAAGCTTAATATTTTCAGTCAATTCAGAAACTTTATCTAAAGGAGTATTTAACTCTAAAGTTAAAAGCAATTGGTATCTTCTTTTTTCTCTTTTTGTTCCATTTATTATAGAAGTAGTTGTAAGTAAACTATTTGGAAGTACAACTATTTGATTATTTATATCTCTTATTCTTGTAGTTCTAAAAGTTATATCTTCTACAGTTCCTTTGTATATATCTACTTCAATATAGTCGCCAATATCAAATGGCCTGTCTGAAATGATGGAAAATCCTGCTAACATACTTTTGGCAACATCTTGTGCAGCAAGCGCAATTACAGCAGTACCAATTCCAAGACCAGCAACTAAGCCACTTAAATCATAACCAAGTTCAGCAATTACAATAAATGCTCCAACTATATATATTAAAGCTTTAGCAATTTTACTAAAGAAATTTATTGTTGTATCTGTTCCATTAAAATGAAGCTTTTCTCTAATTTTATTAAAAGTTTCAGAATTAGAATTGAAAAGATTTGCAAATCCTGTTGCTGAAAGTATAATTACACATATTTTAAATATTTTAGTTACAATAGCAAAAATATTTTCCGGTAATTTTAGTGACATTGCTGCAATGTATACACCAAGTAAAACAAAAAACGTTTTTAATGGTTTATAAAATCCATTTTGCTTAATTTTCTTTTTATCTTTTACTTTAAACTTAAACATCTTTACTATGATATATGCAAAAGACGAGCTTAGTATTTTAAAAATTACAATTATTGCTAGTCCAATACATAAATCTATAATTTGTTCAATAGTTATATGTTTTAACATTTCTATTATTTCATTAATAAATTTCATATTTAAATCACCATTTAGATTTTAGCATATTTTAGCAGAATATTCAAGAAAAAAGGATTTTGGGGACTGTCCCCAAAATCCTATAAAATTTGTTCAATTATATCATCATAATTCATTGTAGAAAGATATTTAGGTGGAACATCAGAAAAGTTTTTACATCCTCTTTCTCCGTTTTGCCACATCCTGTATGTAGCTCTACCATAAGCTATTAAAACTGATGAAGTAAATTCAGGATTTGAATCAAGCTTTAGAGCAAACTCTACGCATTGTTTAGTACCAGAAGATGTTTCTCCAACACCAGCTACTGTTCCTCCATGAGGTAGTTTTGAGTGGTTTTCCATAAGTTCTTCATAAGAAATGAAATTTACAGTTGTATCATATTCATCAAAATAGTTAGGCATATTTTTAATTTCTTTTTCGATTCTTGACTTATCTGCTCCTTCTTCAGCTACAACATAACATACTCTCCTATGCATTTCTCTTTTTGTAAAATCAGGAGTTTCACCTTCTCGAATTTTTTGAAGAGCTTCGGGAACAGGAACTGTATATTGACGTGCATCTATTACACCTTTAATTCTTCTTATTGCATCTGAATGACC
Source organism: Clostridia bacterium (assembly GCA_045531335.1). Taxonomy (GTDB): domain Bacteria; phylum Bacillota; class Clostridia; order TANB77; family CAG-508; genus CAG-452. The sequence continues at coordinate 12,910 of JAZSDU010000042.1, read as the reverse complement.
TTGGCTAACACCCTCTCCCCAGAAAGTATATATTTTAGAGTTAGGAAGGATTGATTTAATAAGTAATCTCATGTGAGAAAACAATCCTGGATCCCAACCAATTGACATCATTGCAATAGTATTACTATTTTCAGTTGCTTTACTTAAGCTTTTTGAATATTCTAATGCTTTAGCATGTGTATCAAAACTACAAACTGTATTAAACATAGAAGCAAATAGAGGTCCTTGAGTAGGTAAATCTGTTGCTGAACCTCCACAAAGGAAAACAACATCTATTTTATCTTTCCAATTAGCTGCATCGTTCATATTTACTACAGGTATAGAAGATTTAATTTGTAATTTAGAAGGATCACGACGAGTAAAAACACAAACTAATTCCATATCAGGATTTTTAGACAGCTGACTTTCAATACCCTTTCCAAGATTACCATAGCCTGCTATTGCAACTCTTATTTTATTCTCTATCATTTAAAAAACCTCTTTTCTACATTGGTCTAACAAAAACATTATATATTTATATTCAATTAAAAGTCAATTAATGAACAAAATAAATATGCAATAATTGGAATAAAATTGAGAAAATGGAATATAATACAAATATGAATTACTATAATTTATATTGTAGGGGTCGCACTCCAGGGCGACCCGTTACTTCGAAGAAAATGCTTAAAAACAGAAAAATCATTCAAAAGTATTGACAAATACAGCTAAGCAGAGTATACTAATACAGTACTAAAATTAAACATCGCGGGGTGGAGCAGTTGGCAGCTCGTCGGGCTCATGAAAAATTGTGGCTCTATTTAGAAATAAATAGATGAACTGTGGATGAATTCAAAGAAGGCTAAAACATTTTAAAATGTCATGTTAACTTTGAGCCAAGTTGAAAGTACACTTTCAAAAGGTGCAGAGACTACTGGAGGAATAGAGTTTCCTTAATAACCAGATTTAGTATCCACTACCTAAAGCATGAAAATGCCAAGGTAAAGACATAGTCCAGCCTATAGTGAAAATTATAGATAACTAAACCCGAAGGTCGATGGTTCGAGTCCATCCCCCGCAACCAAAACAAAAAGTATATTTTAAAGGTATGTGCTATAAAATAAAAAATTTAAACTTTACTTTTTAGTAAGGTTTTTTTTGTACAATTAAATAAAAAATATTTTATTAGTGCTATCTATAGAGTGTGGAACTTTTAGATAGCATTTTATATAATTCTATTGGTGATTTTATGAATAGAAAAATAGATATAACAAAAGATGATCTTATAAAAATGGTTTATTTTATAATAAGTAAATTTGAATTTGATGTTTTTCATATGCAAGGAACTTCTTCAAAAGCAGATTTACTTGGCGGATTTATAGATAGATGGATAAATAGAATTCCAGAAGTATTAATTTTTAACAAATTATTATTAAAAGATAAAGATTATAAAGTAATTAATGATTATTTTGTTTATGGAAATGATTCAGATAAAAATGCACCGGATGTATTAGGTTTAAAGACAGCAGATGGCAAAATAGTAAAATTTGCTGAATTTGAAGATACTACATGGAAGCAAATTAGAAATATGCCTTGGCTTGAAGTGAAAACATTTAGAAAAAATCAAAAAATGTTTACTATAAGAGAAACTCAAATGGAAGATGAGCATTATTATGTTATGGCTGAATCAGATATTTCACCGAATTATTTAAAGATATTATTTCAAGATATAATATTTGATAACAAGTTTTATAATAATATAATAATGGACGAATCATTTGTAAGTAGTAATGACAAGGAGTCTTTGCAACAACCTAAAAAAGTTGAAAAATTTGATAGCGATATAATAGGCACAATTCAATTGTTAGGTATTTATAAAGGAAAAGATATTAAAAAAATTGCTAATTTATGTCCAGCAGGTGTAAAACCATATTATTTTAATGGAGTTGAAGAAATTGAAAAAGCCAGAGGAGTAGATTTTGATTCAATTAAATTAAAAGAAGATGACGAAAATTATGGAGAGGCTGAATGGTCTATAGGAAAAGACGTTCTTGAAATAAAAGATACTATTAATGTATATGGGAATGATTTAGATAATATTGTTGTAGCTAAAAAGAATAAATCAAGTTGGTATGTAACATTACTAGATGATTGTAATATAAATGGAATTGAATTAAAGAAGAAAAAAAGATATAAAATAAAATTTACTATATTTGATAGAAGCTCAAATTGGAATGAATATATAACTCTAAAGAAAACATTAGATAATGAAGATAATGATAGAACAAGTGAACTAATATCAGAATTTGATAAAATAAGAGGTAATATATAATGAAAAAAGAAATGGTATCAGTCAAGCTAGGAAATAAAATAAAAGAACTAAGAACGTATAAAAAATATTCTCAGGAAAGTTTTGCTGATAAAATAGGTATTCATAGAACATATATGGGAGCAATAGAAAGAGGAGAAAAGAATATAACCATAGTAACTGCAAAAAGAATTTCAGAAGGTTTGGACATGTCATTATCAGAATTATTAAATGAGATATAGCTATTGAAAAAATAATAATCAAATGTTATAATGCTACTTAAAAGTAGCAAGGAGGAAGTATGAAAAATTATAAAGTAGGAAGTATGTTTGCTGGAATTGGTGGAATTTGTTTAGGATTTAAACAAGCAGGTGCAGACATTATATGGGCAAATGAAATAGATAAAAATGCATGTATAACATATAGAACGAATTTTGGAAACAATTATTTAGTAGAGGATGATATAAAAAATATAGATACAAGGGATATACCAGAAATTGATATATTAACAGCTGGATTTCCTTGTCAACCATTTTCAATAGCTGGTTATCAAAAAGGGTTTACGGATGATAGAGGAAACTTGTTTTTTGAAATAGTAAGAGTATTAAAGGATAAAAAACCGAAAGCAATATTATTAGAAAATGTAAAGAATTTAGCATCTCATGATAAAGGCAATACTTTTAAAGTTATAAAAGAAACATTAGAAGCGAATGGATATTTTATAAAAGAAGATATATTAAATACTGCTGAATATGGAAATATACCACAAAATAGAGAAAGAATATATATAGTAGGTTTTAGAACTAAGGAAGAAAGAGATAAATTTGAATTTCCTAAACCATTGAAGCTGACAAAGAGTATCTATGATGTAATTAAATTTGATGAGAAAAAAGAAGATACATATTATTATAATAATAGCAAATACTATGATACATTAAAAGAAACTATGAAAAATCAAGATACTGTATATCAATGGAGAAGAATTTATTGTAGAGAAAATAAAAATAAGTTATGTCCTACATTAACAGCAAATATGGGAACAGGAGGGCATAATGTACCTTTAATAAGAGACAATTACGATATTAGAAAATTGACTCCTAAAGAGTGCTTGTTGTTTCAAGGATTTCCTATGGATTATAAAATACCTAAAAATATGAGTAATTCACATATATATAAACAAGCAGGGAATGCAGTTTCAGTTCCAGTAATTCAAAGAATAGCAGAAAACATATTAAAAGTTTTAGATGAAAGTAATTCTAATGAATAGTATTAACAAATATTAACAAATTTAATATCTTATTAAAGAGGAGATATATAATGAAAGTAAAGGAAGTGTCAGAATTCTTTTTAAGTAAGGAAGGAATGACAAATAAAAAAATTCAAAAATTATGTTATTATGCTCAGGCGTGGTTTTATGCTTTATATAATAAAAATTTATTTAATGAGAGAATAGAAGCCTGGGTACATGGACCAGTATGTCCACAACTTTATAAAGAATATGCTGAATTTGGTTATCAAGAAATACCTAAAATTAATAAAAAAATAGAAATGCAGGAAAACGAAAAAAATGTTCTTGAACAAGTTTGGAAAATATATGGAGAACTTGATGGAGACGAGTTGGAGGTATTAACGCATAGAGAACAACCATGGATAGAAGCTAGAAAAGGAATAGATAATAGAAGACCTTCAAACGAAGAAATATTACCAGAAAAAATGGGAAGATATTATAAAGAAAAATATTGCCTGTAATGTCAAAAAGAGATAAAAGATATAGAACCAAAAGTATTCCTGCAAAAAAAATAGCACAAGAAATAAAAAGTATAAATGATTCAGAAAAAGTAATATTTAGTTTTGATTTTTTAGATAGATATCATGAATTGTTTAATATGGGAGATAATAAAAGTAACCCTTTAAGTGTCGAAAATGGGTGGTTTTTAGATTTATTAGATTGCCTGAATAGTGTTTCAAAGTTAACAAGAAACGAATTTAAAGAAAATAAAACATATGACTTACATCCTATTGATTGGAATAAAGCTAATGTTAGTTGCCCAACTGATATGGACCAATATGAATGGTGGCAGTTTAGAATAAATAAAAGTAAAGGTAGAATTATTGGCATATTCATAGAAAATTGTTTTCATATAGTATGGTTAGATAGACACCATAATTTAACTAATAGTGAAGGGTATGGAAAACAAAATTACTATCAAGTACCACGTAGTCTATATGAACAAAAAGAATGGGAACTTAATCAGGCATATGAAACCATAAAAAGATTAGAAGAAGATAACAATATATATAGAGAATTATGTGAGTACAAGAGGGAGGAATTTAAATGATTTTACAATTTTCTAATAAAAAAGTCGAAGTAAGAGAAGAGTATTTAAAAAGTACTATTTCTAAATCAACACAAAAAGAATTGAATAGTTATACATTTAAAATTAAAGTCAAAGGAAAAGAAAAATTTGAAGATTTTAAGAAAGAAATGGAAAAATTTAAAGATGAAAATTTAAATGAAATAGATGAAAATAATAACATTATTAGAAGTTTCAATGTGGGTAATTGGAATTATAGATTTTTTAGTGAATTTGATTCAGAAGAAACAAGTTATTTGTGCGAAATAGAAATAAAACAAATAGAAAATTTATTTACTGATACATTAATTATAGAAGGAATAGAAAGTGAAGTATTAAAATACAAAGAGGAATATGATAAATATAACGATGCAATTATAATACATACAACGATTAAAAGTACTGAAGAACAACGAGAGGAAACGAAAAAAGCGATTGGAGAAAATGAATATTTTAAAGTAATAAGACCAGGAATAAGTAACGATGTTTTAAATATGAGATTTGGAAAAACAATTTGGTCTAAGCATGATGGATATATTAAAAGAAATATAGTTTTAGTTGAAAAAAAATATGATTTAAAAGATAATAATATAAAACCTTTCTTTTGGCCAGAGTTAGGAAATATGCAACAAATGTTAGCTAAAAATATAAGTTATACAGAAATTTTAGAAAAAGTTTTAATATCAAAAGGTATAATGACACAAGAAGAAATACAAAAAGTAAGACAAGAGGTAGAAGAAAATTATAAGGAAGTTTATAAAAATTATTATTTAGTTGAAGATGCAGAAGAAGCATAAATAATAAAAAAGTTAAAGGGACATTAAAGGGACAAAATAAAAAGAAGGAAAAATAGAGAAAGCCAAAATGTAAGGGAGAGTAAGAAGACGTAAAACTGAAAACAACACAATAAGACAAAAAAGGTCGGGCTCATAACCCGAAGGTCGTAGGTTCGAGTCCTACCCCCGCAACCACTAATAGCAAGTCTTTCGGGATTTGCTAATTTTTTTATATTTAGTAAAAAGTGACGAAAAAGTGACGGAAGTTAAAAACATCATTAAAAGGAGCAATAAATGAATAAAGGAATATGCCATATATGTGGAGAATTTAAAGATTTAACATTTGAGCATTTGCCACCTAAAAAAGCTTGTAACAATAGTAGAGCAAAAATATATTCTGGCGATGAAGTTATGAAACAAGTAACAGGAACAATGAAACCATGGGAATATACGGATATGAAATATAAGTATGAGCAAAAAGGAATAGGAATATATTCATTATGTGAAGAGTGTAATAATATTACAGGCAAATGGTATGCAAATGAATATATAAAGATATCAAATTCAATATTAGAATATATTAGTGACAAGGATATACAAAATATTGTCGGATTAAAGTTAAATTTTAAAGAAATATATCCATTGAGATTTGTTAAACAAGTTGTAAGCATGTTTGCATCAACTTTTCCAGATGAAACAATAAAAAGTAATCCAGAATTAATGAATTTTATTTTGAAAAGAGATAATAAATTTTTAGATACAAGCAAATATAGAATTAGTATGTATATATTAAAAACTAAAAAAGTTGCTTGGAGTGGAATTAATGTTATAGGAAGTATAAGAATGTCAGAAATGAAAACGGTGGCAAGTTTAGAGTTGTATCCATTAGGTTTCGAGTTTGAATTTGAACCACATGGAAAATCCGAAAACTTAGATATAATGAGTTTTGCTAATGACTTCCAATATAATAATAAAGTCAATATGAATATGGTAATACCAGCCAGAGAAAGAAATACGCCATTTCCTTGTGATTATAGAACAAAAGAGGAAATAGATAAACAACGAGTAAAATCAATAGAAGAGCATATTGAGTTGCTTTGTAACGATATTAAAAATAATACAAATAAAAAAGAAGTAGATTTATTAGTAAATAAATACAGGAATAATGAAATAAATTCTGCAGAATTTACAATAGAAATGCGAAAATTAAAATCTAAATAAATTATAAAAAGATGATAAGATTAGAACTTATCATCTTTTCTACTAAATAAAACTATGATGTTTGTTTTTTAGGTAATTGAAATTTAATATTATATTTATTTTTTAAAAAATGTTTTAGCTTATTAAAATCTTTTTGTTTTGTATTATTTTTAATCATATATTTATATATATTTACGTATTTAAGGTCTAATGCCTGATTATTTAATGTTTGTTTATGAAGTTCTACAGTTTCATAGATTGAAGCAATATAATTATTTTTTTTACTTATTTCTAAAATGAAAATTTGTACATAAGTTACACATAAAAGCCTTAAGTTTATTTTTAAATTATTAGGTTTTAAGTTTAATTTAAAGAGTTGTTCTATATGTAAAATACTATATAATTCAATATATTCTTTCAATAATATAGGAGCTAATGTTATTAAATTATAATTCCTTTGAAATTCATTTATATTAAAATATTTATAAAAATGTTGTCTATTAAATATAGGCTCTACTTCATCAGAGATATTGTGGGCATTATCATATAAAAAAGAATATAAATCATTACTTATTTTATCAATTAATTCATGTTTTTTACCCATTTCTATTTGCTTATCATCTGCGCTTAGAACATCTAAATATGTACGTATATATAGAAATAAAGGTAAATAAAAATTTTTTAACAATTCCTTTTTTCTATTATCATATTCTACTAAAAAAGTTATTGCAACAGGAATTAGAATGCTTGCCATTGTAATTATTAAAGTTGATTCATTAAATAATAGCATAAGTTTAAGAAGTATAAGTATTATAAATGAGACAAATATAACAGTAGTAATATATCTTTTTTTCATATAATACCTCCTGACAGGAAGGCATCCATTTTATTTGCAACATCTTGAAATTCATTATCAAAGAAATGACTATAAATACTATGAGTCACTGTAACATTAGAATGCCCTGCTCTTTTACTAATGATTTGTGCTTGTATTCCACTAGAAATAAGTAGACTTATAGAAGTATGCCTAAGCGAATGCAGAGAAATTCTTTTTAAATTGTGGCGCTTAATTATCCTTTCAAATATTTGAGAAGGAGTGTCGGGATGCATATCTGTTCCAAAATCAGTTGTAAATACTCTTTTACTATTTCCCCATTTGTCGCCTAATCTTAATTTGTTTTCTAATTGTTCTTTCTGATATTTCTTTAAAATGTCTAAAGTAGTTTTAGAAATATATATAATTCTATTACTTGTGGATGTTTTTGTACTTTTTTCAAATATTCCTAATTCTTTTGTATATTGAGTAGTCTTATTTATATTAATAGTAGACTTATTGAAATCGATGTCTTCCCAACAAAGTCCGCGTTATCTCTGAACGCCTAGCTCCTGAATCAAGCGCAAGCATAATAAGTGCTTGATATTTTAGACATTCATTTTGTAAAGCATTAACTAATTGTTCGACTTCTTCAGGAGAATAACATTCTATTTGTTTTTTCTTTATTTTAGGTTTTTCAATTCTTGTATTTGGATTATTTAAAAGATACCCCCAAATTACAGCTTTATTTAATGCAGTTGAAATTATAGTATAATGATGTTGTATAGTTTTATCAGAATAATTTGTAGTTGTTCTTAATTCATTATAAAAATCTTCTAATATTTTGACATTTAAATCTTTAATATGGATATGACCAATGCTTTTATTAATGTTATCAACCCAATGTCTATTAGATACATAAGTTTTAGGAGACCATATAGGTTTAGAATATTCTAACCATTCGTTTAACAATTGTTCCATAGTAATCTTGTTTTTATTTATATATGTATTATTTTTAATGCTTAGCTTTAGTTCATTTTCTCTTAATACCGCTTCTTTTTTTCCACCATGAAAAGTTTCAGTATGACGAATTCTTTTGTTTCCATTATAGCCTATAGGAATATCAATTTTGTATTTCTTATTTTTTATTAGTTCTTTAACTGCCATTTTTCTTTACCTCCTTTTTCATAATTTATTAAATCTGTTTCTATTTCTTCTTCTGTTGCTTTTTTCATATTCAGAAATTCTCCCATTTTTGCATAAATAGAAATAAAATCTTCATAGTCTTTTTGAGTTTGTTGTTCTTTTTCTTGAGAATATTTTTCAGGTGAAGCATCTTGAGCTCTTGTATAGCGATTATGATATTTACTATATAATTTCCCATATAGAGCTCTTATAGCATCATCTTTTCTTTTTTGTGTATATGTTGCCTGAGAGAAATATTCATAACAAGTTTTATTTGGATTGTGAAGACTTGTATTGTAGCAATATTTAATTCTATTTCCTGTTTCTCTGGTTACAAAAAACTTTTTACAACTTTTACATTTTCTAATTACATATCCTTTTTCAAAAAGTTCATATAAAGAGCAAATAAAGAGTTCTTCAATGCTTTTACAAAAATATATTTTAGCAAATTCAATATTTTCTTTATTATTATAAATTATATCTGTTTTATCTTCTTTATCTGAATGAATAATATCGTAATTAGTCTTTTGTTTTAGAGTATATACATTATTTATATGATAGATACTTTTTGGTAAAGATAATGACATACATTCTTGAATACAAGATAAAAATATTTTATTGTTGCAATAGTTTTTGTTTTCAATGCATTTATTTAAATAATATTTAAAGTATTCTAAATTTTTCTTTGTTTTGGTATCGTATTCAATATTATCATTTCGCAAAAGTTCAAACATTAATGTTCCTATTATACTTGATGAAATAAATTTTGATGATTCAGGGATATCGGAAATATTATTTTTTTTAGAGTCGGAAATATATTCTTCAAAATATTGTTTTAGACCAATTAATGCTTCAGTGTTTTTGTCAGGACTTAAATAGTAAGAAAAATCTTCATTTATAAATTTCATTTATATTCATCTCCTTTGTATGTTTATTATACAACAACAACATACAAAATGCAATAGGATATTATAATATTTCATGTATGTTTATATTTTTTATAAATTTTGATTCAAATATGTCTGCTTTATATGACAATTGTTATTGTTGTATCATGATATTGTAAACGTTTACAAAAAATAAAAGAAGGATTTATTATGCAAAAAAATATAGATTTAAGAAATGAGATTTCAAGTAGTAATTTAAAGCTATGGCAAGTAGGTTTAGCTCTTGGATTAAATGATGGAAATTTTTCAAGATTATTACGTAAAGAATTAACAAAGGAAAAAAAGGATGAAATTTACGAAATTATAAAAGTATTAAAGGAGGAACAAAAAAATGGAAGATAACAAGCAAAGAACGATTCTTGACATACAAGAATTATCAAAGTACTTAAATTGCGGAATTAGTACAATCCGCAAATTAATATATAGTAATGATATTCCATATTTTAAAATTTTGTCAAAATATTATTTCGATATAAATTTGATTAATAAATGGATTATAAAAAAACATAATGACATAGAATTAGGAGGTTTTGAAGATGAGATTAGATGAAATATTAAATAGATTTGAAAAAGTCAGAAAAATAGGAGATAAATCCTATCAATGTTTGTGTAAAAGTCATCCAGATAAGAAAGAATCACTTACAATAACAGAGGAGAATGATAAAATTTTAATGTATTGTCATGCTGGATGTTCTTTAGAAAGTATTCTTGCTTCTGTAGGATTAACAGAGAAAGATTTATTTAACAATGGTCAGCAAAAATCACAAATAGAAGCGGAATACATATATAGAGATGAAAATAATAAGCCCCTTTACAAAGTAATACGATTCCGCCCAAAAAGTTTTACTCAAGCAAAATATGTTAATGGAGAATGGATATTCAAAATGCAAGATGTAAGATATGTTTTGTATAACTTACAAAATATTATGAATTCAGATGTAATATATTTTGTGGAAGGCGAAAAAGACGCAGATAATCTTAATAAAATAGGGTTAGTTGCTACTACAACAGTAGGAGGAGCCTCAGGGTTTAACAAACACGCATTAGAATATTCTAAATATTTGAAAGACAAAATTGTTTATATTATTCCTGATAATGATAAAGCAGGATATAAATATGCTGAAAATATAAAAAACGCATTAAATGGAATAGCAAAAGAAACGAAAATATTAAGAATAAAAAACGAAATAAAAAATTTAAAGGAAAAAGCGGACATTTCAGATGTTCTAGAGCGATACGGAAAAGAAGAAACTTTAAAAATTTTGAACAATTTAATAAACAAAGATTATAGTAATGAAATATTTCCTATTAATTCAGCAGATGAATTAAATGAAGAAAAGTTTAGTGAGATTTTGAAGTATTTAGGAATTAAATTAAAATATAACATTATTACTAAAAGAATTTATATAAAAGGTATGCCAGATAAATTTGCAGAAAGCGATTTGTTTAATATTTTGGCGATATACATAAAAGATGTATTAAAGAACAATGGTATTAAAGTAAATACTAATATTATTGAAGAATATATTGCATTGGAATTATCTAAAAATAATTTCAATCCGTTTGTAGATTTTTTATTGAGTGGCGTTTGGGATAAAAGAGACCGATTAAATGAATTATTTGAAATTTTTGGTATTAAAGAAGAGTTTCATAAAATTTTATTTAAAAAATGGCTATATCAAACAGTAAGTATGTCTTTTAATACTCTTGATAAATCTTATGGGATAGATGGAGTTTTAGTGTTGCAAGGAGAACAAGGAATTGGCAAAACTTATGGAATTTCCTTGCTATCACTAAATCCAGATTGGTTTCAAGATGGATTAACAATAGATATGAACAATAAAGATAGTTTAATAAAAGCTACTAGTGCTTTAATTAGTGAGCTTGGGGAGCTTGATAGTACGGTTGGAAAAGAACAAAGTTCATTAAAAGCATTCTTGACAAGTCCTGTAGATGATATAAGACCACCTTATGGTAAGAAGAGTATTAGAAGAGCAAGAACTACTAGTTTTTGTGCAAGTGTTAATCCTCAAACATTTTTAAAGGACTCGACAGGAAATAGACGCTTTTGGGTAATTCCTGTTGAAACAATAGATTATAAAAGATTAGTGAAATATGGAAAAGGATGGCTTGAGCAATTATGGCTTCAAATATATAATGAAACAAAAGATGATATGCAAAAATTTAGATTAACAAAAGAAGAAAGAGCAACATTAGAAAAACATAATTTAAAATTTACAGAATTTTTACCATGTGAAGAACAATTATTACAAGCGTTTGATTTTAATGCTAAAGAAAGATATGAGTGGACAAGCAAAGAATTAATAGAAAAATTTAATTTCAAAATTACAGATGCAATATTAGGTAAGACCTTAAATAAAATCAAAAGCAATCATCCTGAATTATTAGAAATAAAAAGAAAAAGCAAAGGAAATTATTATTATCTTCCTTTGAAAAAATAAAAAATGTAGGTAATGTATGTAGATATATATAGATTTATTTTAGTAATACTATAAAAATAATATAAATATATTTTATATAAAGTACTTACACTACTTACACAAATAAACAGATGGGGGGACTAAATCCATATTTAGCAAAGGCTTAGTTCCAGAAATTTTATAAAAAATTAAAAGGGCTAATTTTAACAATTAGTCCTTTATATCTATATTATCAAGAAGTGAAGCGTTGAAAAATTTTTTAATTTATATATTTATCTAATATTTATTTCATATGTTTCATTAGAAGTTTTTACATAAGCTACAATTGACTCTGTTCCATTAGCTACTTCATCTGGCATATCACATAAATAGTACATTTGTCCCACTGTTAATGGGTTTATATCTGTTATATTTGCATATGTGAAATCTCCATCTGAATCTACAATTACTGGAAAGCTTGTATATTCGTATTTATTATTATATTTTACATTTACAGTTGCTATTTTATCTGATGAGACGCTTGTTCCTTCTAAATTCTTATAATCTAATTTTATTACTAAGTATTGGTGTCCTTCTTCTTTAGCTTCATAATAAGTATAAAAAGATGTTAAAGTAGGAGGTAAAACTTTTTTGGTAAATTCACTTCCTTTATATGTTAATTCGTATACATCTTCTTTGACAACAACATCATTTAGTTCAATAATTTTATTTTTAATCTGAGTATTTTGAACAGTATCGGTCTCTTTTTTTATTGAAATAGAATCATTTGAATCTTGTCCTTTAATTATCTGTGTAGTATTATCTTTAATAAAAAATGTATGTTCTATTTTAAGTGTTATTAGAATAATTAAAATTGAATAAATTAATAATAAAATTAAATATAATATAATTTTATTATTCTTAGAG
>JAZSDU010000013.1:0-18559 GCA_045531335.1 Clostridia bacterium | reverse complement strand
TTTAGATAAATCTTCTTTATTACTTTGAATTAAAATTTGAATATCAAAATTACATGTTTTTAAAAAAATTTTATAAGAATTTAAAATTGCCTCTTTTTCTAAATTAGATTTAAGATTAAAATTTATTGGTATAACTTTTATTATTTTTACATATGAATTATTTTTTAATTTAATTATACCGATTATCTAATACTTTTTCAAATGGCAACCAATCCTGTACTGAATTGATTTTTTTAATAATATTTCCTCCTTTATTTTTTTACAGGAATACTTTCATAATATAAATTTTCTGGAGCTACATCTTCACCATTTTCCCATTCAACAGTATCCCCTCTTGGTTTAACCTTTTCAAAATATTTACTATTTTTTAATTTATTAAAATATTTAAATTTTTCTATATTTTCTTTCATATCATATATTTTTTCTTCACCATTAGAAAATTTTAAATATATTTGATACTGTTCTAAAGCTTTAACTTCTACTATATCTGGTGTTAGTTCCATATTAACTCCCCCTACAAAGGCTTAATCTTAAAAATTCTACCTTCTTCTTCCATTACCTTCCACAATGTTGTTAAATCTTCTTTATGAATTATTATCCATGCTTCAACAAGCTTTGTTTGCTTAAGAGGTAAACTACCACTTAATAAATTTGTTTCAAAATCATAAGTGGCTTTAAACTCATTATATCTTACATGTATATGAGGTAAATTATGTTGGTTATTATCATTAAAATACATGGATATAATAATTCCATAAAATTGTGATATAATTGGCATTTTTCACCTCCTATTATAACATTTATATTATTTTATTTCAATAATGGGAAATAATAATTGTAAGACTCACAATTATTTAAGAACAAAGAACTTATTCTTTTTATATATTACATTTTTTTCCATCATATGTCAATATTTTTTCATTTACAAAATTCGACATTTAAAAGAATATAAATTATATTAGATGTGAAACCATTTTTCGGTGGATCCGGCATAATTCTTCGAAGGACTTCTTCCGGGAGATAAAATGGTTCACAGATAATATATTTATATTCTAATTAATAATTACAAGTTTTTTAATAAAATTTTCCAGAATTTTTTAATTTTTTTAGAACATAATAATATTATAAGGTTTGTATTAGTTGAGGTAAGAGTAAATAAGGATCTTTTTGTTTTTTGGTTTTTATTTGTTCGAGCAAAGATGTAATATGGTCTGTTTAGATTATATTGTTTCGGAGACGAAAATTATAATATTTGTATGTAAGCTGTATTTTTATTTTTTCTTTTTCTATATGGTTAAATTATAGGTATTATAATTGGTCCTAAGATTATATTAATATCTATTATCTAATATTTATATTTTTTATTTAGGAATATTAGTAAGGGGTTGTTTTTAGTCCCTTGTGGATGAATACAGTTTCTTGTGGTGTTTTTATAGTCGAGCAACTGATTAAAATATGTGGTTTATTGCTTATTTATATAGTAATATATATTAGGTGAAAAAATTATATATTTTAGTTTAAGCTGAAGATTAATATAGGCTTTATGGATAATAGCTCGGAACAATTCCGAGCTATTAGTTTTTGTTATAAAATTATACATCAAGATTTTTTACATCTCTCGCATTTTCTACTATGAAGTTTCTTCTAGGTTCTACTTCATCACCCATTAATAAAGAAATTGTTTCATCTGCTTTCATTGCATCTTCCATTGTTACTTGAACTAAAATTCTGTTTTCTGGATTCATTGTTGTCTCCCATAATTGTTCTGGGTTCATTTCTCCTAGACCTTTATATCTTTGAAGACCTATTTGGTCTCTTTGAATTCCTTTTTCTTCTAATATTTTATATTGTTCTGCTAAATCATTATCTGTATAACAGTAAATATCTTGCATTCCTTTTTTAGATAATTTGTATAGTGGTGGTTGCGCTAAAAATACATTTCCATTTTCAACAAGTGGTCTCATATATCTAAAGAAGAATGTTAATAATAATGTTCTAATATGTGCTCCGTCAACGTCGGCATCTGCCATTATTATTACCTTTCCATATCTTATTTTTGTAATGTCAAAATCTGCTCCAATACCAGCTCCAACTGCAAGTATTACTGGTTGTAATTTATCATTATTATATATTTTATCTGCTCTTGCTTTTTCAACATTTAGCATTTTACCCCAAAGTGGAAGTATTGCTTGGAATCTTCTGTCTCTTCCTTGTTTAGCACTTCCTCCTGCAGAGTCTCCTTCGACTATATAAACTTCACATTCTTCTGGTTTATTACTGCTACAATCAGCAAGTTTTCCTGGAAGTGTTGTGCTTTCTAATACATTTTTTCTTCTAACTAATTCTCTAGCTTTTCTTGCTGCTTCTCTTGCTCTTGATGCACTAATACATTTTTCTAAAATAGCTTTTGCAACTGCTGGATTTTCTTCTAAAAATGTTGCTAAATATTCATTCATAACACTTTGAACAGCACCTGTTACTTCACTGTTTCCAAGTTTTGTTTTAGTTTGTCCTTCAAATTGAGGTTCTTTTACTTTTACAGATACTATAGCTGTTATACCTTCTCTTATATCTTCACCTTGAAGGTTAGAATCTTTTTCTTTTAATATATTATGATTTCTTGCATAATCATTAAATACTTTTGTAAGTGATCTTTTAAATCCTTCTAAGTGTGTTCCACCCTCTATTGTATTAATATTGTTAACAAATGAATATATATTGTCTGAATAACTTGAAGTATATTGAATTGATATTTCAATTGGAATTTCTCCATTTTTTTCTATATATATTGGCTTTGGATGTAGTTTTTCTTTGTTTTTGTTTAAGTACTCAACAAATGAAATTAATCCACCTTCATAACAAAAATCTGCTTTTTTAGGTGTTTCTTCTCTTTCATCTGTTAATGTTATTCTTAATCCTTTTGTTAAAAACGCTGTTTCTCTTAATCTGTTTTCTAGCACTGTATAATCATATTCTAATGTTTCAAAAATTGTATCATCTGCAAAAAATCTAACAGTTGTTCCTGTTTTTTTAGAATCCCCTATTTTTTCAAGATGTTTTACAGTTTTTCCTCTTTCAAAAGACATTTGGAATATTCCACCATCTCTTTGGATAGTAACTTCTGTCCATGTAGATAAAGCATTAACTACTGATGAACCAACACCATGAAGACCTCCAGATACTTTGTATCCACTATCTCCACCAAATTTTCCTCCTGCATGCAATACTGTATAAACAGTTTCTGCTGCAGATAATTTTGTTTTTGGATGTATATCTACTGGTATTCCTCTACCATCATCTTCTACTCTAATTATATTTCCTGGTTCTATTGTAACATGTATATTTTTACAATATCCTGCTAAAGCTTCATCAACACTATTATCTACTATTTCATATACTAAGTGATGAAGACCTCTTGCAGACACACTTCCTATATACATACCTGGTCTTTTTCTAACTGCCTCTAACCCTTCTAATACTTGAATTTGATCTGCCTTATACTCATGTTCAAATTTTTCCATCCTTTTACGCTCCTTTATTTGTTTGGTTTTGTTTATATAATTGTAGGGGCAGACGACTCTGTCTGCCCGTAATTTATTTGTTTTTTCGGGCGGACACGGGGTTCCGCCCCTACATTTTTTTGCAATTATTTTTTATATACATTCAATTTTTGCGTTTGTAACTTTATATAATTTATATTTTGTATTATCTATTTTAAAACTATCTGTACATGTTATTATAACTTGATTTTCTTTTATATTTTCAAACAACCCTTGTATCCTTTTTTTATCTAACTCTGACATAAAGTCATCTAATAAAATTACTGGCCTTTCTCCTATTTCTTCATATATAACATTTGCTTCTGCAAGTTTTAATGAAATAATTGTTGTTCTTTTTTGACCTTGTGAACCATATATAGAAACTGGATTGTCATTTATATAAATTTCAAAATCATCTCTATGTATCCCTATTGATGTGTACCCTTTTTGTATATCATTATTTCTATTTTTTTTCAAATTTTCTAAATAATAATTTCCGTATATTTGATATATATTTTACTACTATTTTTTCTTTATTTTCTGTTGTTTTTAAATGAATATCAAAAATTTTTTCATTTATTTTTTTAATAAATTCTTTTCTATATTCATATATTTTTGTTCCAAGTTCTACTATTTGTTCATCCCATATTTCTAAATTAGAAACAGATTTTCCTTCATACTTTATTTGTTTTAAATATATGTTTCTTTGTTCTATTGTTTTATTATATTGATTTAATAAATGAACATACATTGGTCTTAATTGGCTAATCATTATATTTAAAAATCTTCTTCTTTTACTAGGTTCATTTTTTAAAATCATTATATCTTCTGGTGTAAAAAGAACAATATAATTTTTTCCTAAAATGTCGCTTGTCTTTTTTGTAGGAATTCCATTTATATTAAACTTCTTTTTTTCTTTTAATTCAAAATTTATTTTTATATCTCTATCCTCTTTAGAACTTATCATTTCTATCTTTGCAAAATCTTTTTCTTTATTTATTAATTCTTTTTCTTTATTTGTTCTAAATGATTTTCCTAAACTACATATAAATATAGATTCTAATATATTTGTTTTTCCTTGAGCATTATCACCATATATTATATTTACATTTTTGTCAAATTCGATTTCTTGATTTTCATAATTTCTAAAATTTTCTAATTTAATTTTGTTAATGTACATTTTTTATTCCTTTTGTTGTGCGGGTCGACAGGGTCGTCGACCCCTACAATTTATTTTATTTTGTTTGTAGGGGCGGACGACTCTGTCCGCCCGATTCAATGAATATTTTTTTAATCCTCTTTCATACGTATAGGAAGAATCATATATGTATAATCTTTTGATGTTTCATCAACAGGTTTTATAACGCATGGAGAAATATTAGTTCCAAAAGATATAAATATTTCTTCATCATCTATTGCTTTTAATGCATCTAAAAAATATTTTGGATTAACCCCTATTTCTAATTCTTTTCCTTCTGTTTCTAAATACATTTCTTCTTTTGCATCACCTGTTTGATTTGTACAAGAAATAAGAACTCTTCCTACATCAATTGATATTTTAACAGGATATTTTTTTTCTTTTTCTATACTAGATGCTGAAATTAAACTTACTCTTTCAAAACAGTTTTGAAGTGAATGTTTGTTTACTCTTACTCTTGTATCCCAATTACTTGGAATTACACTTGAATAATTTAAAAATTCTCCATCTAATAATCTTGTTACTATTTTGCAATTTTCCATTTCAAAAATAGCTTGGTTTTTAGAAACTCCTATTTTTATACTGTCATATGAATCTAATATTATTTTATTAACTTCATTTAATGTTTTACCTGGAATAACAGCCTTAAAATTATTACTTGCTACTGATAAACTATTACTTACCCATCCCATTCTAAATCCATCTATTGCAACAACATTTAAACTATTATTTATAACTTCAAACAAACAACCTGTAAATATTGGTCTATTTTCTTCTATACTTACAGCAAAAATAGTTTTTCTTATCATATTCTTTAAAACAGTTTGTTCTGTTTCAATAGAATTTTCAACAACTATTTTTGGAAGTTCAGGAAATTCTTCTGGATTCATTGTTGATAATTTATATAAAGAACCTTCACATTCTATTACTAATAAGTTGTTTTCATTTAGTTCTATTGAAATATCTGTATCAGGTAATTTTCTAATTATTTCACTAAACATTACACTATTTACAACTGTATTACCTTCTTCTTTTACCTCACATTCCATTGTATATTCTATTCCTAATTCTAAATCATAAGATGTTAGTTTTAGTTCATTATCATTTGTTTGAATAAGTATACCTTCTAATATTGGCATTGTTGTTCTAGTAGGTACTCCCCTAACAACAGAGTTGATTCCTTTTAGTAATTTTTCTTTTTCGCAAATAATTTTCATATTTTTTAACTCCTTTATTTCAATATAATTAAATATTTATTAGTAATAGTATTAGTATGTCCTGTGGATTCTGTGTAAAACTTAAAAATTTGTCTAAATCCGTAGAAAAAATAATGTTAATAATGTTGTTGATAAATAAAAAAGTTATTCACATTTTTTTTATTTAATTGTTTAAGCTTTTAAATTCACAGAAAAAATTAAGTTTTTAACAGTTACCTATGGATAACCTTTTCCGCTCTTCCGTAAGAAGAGAAAGAAGATATTTTATAAAAACAATGTTTTACAAACATAAATTTTATAAATCTTTATTTTTTATTTATATATCAATTATTCTTTTGATAATATAATCTTTTTCACACTATCCACAATTAATTTTGTATTAGCTTCTGGATTTTGTTTTATTTCTTGTTCTATTTTTTTATATGCATGCATAACTGTTGTATGATCTCTTTTACCAAAAGCCTCTCCTATTTTTGGATAAGATTCATTTGTTAATATTCTACACAAATACATTCCAACTTGTCTTGGAAACGCAATATCGTTTGATCTTTGCGAACTTTTTAAATCTTTTATTGTAATATTAAAATATTTACAAATAATTTCTTGTATATATTCAACAGAAATAACAGAAGCTTTTTGAAGAATTACAGCATTAATAGATTTTTCTGCCATTTCCATAGTAATAGGTGTATGTGTTAAAGATGCTTGAGCTATTAATTTATTAAAAACACCCTCTAATTCTCTAATATTAGAATCTATTTTTAAAGCAATATCTGATAATATTTCATCATCTATTATTACATTGTTTTCATCTCTTTTTTTTCGAAGAATAGCAAGACGAGTTTCATAATCTGCCATTGAAACATCTGCCAACAATCCCCATTCAAATCTTGTTTTTAATCTTTCTTCTAATAATGAAATATCTTTAGGTGGCTTATCACTAGACAAAACAATTTGTTTACCACTTTCTCTTAACTCATTAAATGTGTGGAAAAATTCTTCTTGAGTACTATCTTTTCCAGCTATAAATTGAATATCATCTATTAATAAAACATCAATATTTCTATATTTTTGTCTAAATTTTTCAGTGTTAGCATTTTTTAATGCATCTATAAATTCATTTGTAAATCTTTCAGATGTTACATATAAAATTTTAGCATTTTTATTATTAAATAAAACTTCGTTACCTATAGCATGCATAAGGTGTGTTTTTCCAAGACCTACTCCCCCATATAAAAATAAAGGATTATATGCAGTGCCAGGAGCTTCTGCAACAGCAAGTGATGCAGCATGTGCAAATCTATTATTATCTCCCACTACAAATGTACTAAATTTATATTTAGGATTTAAAGATGTTCCAATATATTGATTATTATTTGAAACGCTTTGAATTTCTATTTTTTTCTCTTCTACTTCTGTAATTTCATCTTTACAAATAATAGAAAGTGTACAGTTTTTTTGTAAAATTACAGAAAAAGTATTCATTATTAAATCATGAAATTTGGTATCAGCCATATCTCTTTTAAAAGAATCTTCAGAAACTAAAGTAACGTTATTATCAACGATACTAGCTATTTTTAAAGGTTCTATCCAAGTTTTGTGTGATATTTGAGACATTTCATCTTTTAATAGTTCTTTTGCTTCAGTTAAAACTTGTTCTATATTGTAATTCATTTTCTTAAAAAACCTCCTAAGTTATCCACAGAATAATCCACAGATGTTGATAAATATGGCTTAAAATAAACAAATACAAGGAAATTAATTATCAACAACTAAAAGATAAAAAACCGCAAAGCCTTAAATCCCTATTATTCAAAGGTAATAATATCAAAAAAAAAATAAATTATCAACAATTATTTTAAAAATATTATAAATTGTTAAAAAAACTTGACATTTACAACTATTTTAATATATAATCTTGATACTTATGATTTTAATTAGGAGGTGCTTAAATAATGAAAAGAACATATCAACCAAAAAACAGACAAGAAAAAAAAGAACACGGATTTATGAAAAGAATGAAAACAAGAGCTGGTAGAAACGTTTTAAAAGCAAGACGTGCAAAAGGAAGAAAAAAAATATCAGCTTAATAATATTTAGTTTAATAAATGAGTGATAAAATTGAAAAAAACAAAAATGCTTAAAAAAAATTATGAATTTAAAATAGTTCTAAAAAAAGGGAAACGTATACGGAGGAAGACAAATAGAAATATTTGTCTTAAAAAATAATGGAACCTTTAATTTATTAGGAATAGCAGTAAGTAAAAAAACAGGTAATAGTGTTTATAGGAATAAGATAAAAAGATTAATTAGAGAAAATTATCGCTTGTTAGAAAATGATATTAGAGTTGGAAATAGTTTTGTTATACTTTGGAATAAAAAGGTGGACAAGCAAGATGCAGATTTTAATATTATAAAAGAAGATATGAGAAACATATTTGAAAAAGCTAATATTTTACAAGAAAAAGGAGATATATGAAAAAAATATTAATATATTTAATAGAAAAATATCAAAAACATATTTCTCTTTTTTTAGAGAGTAAAGGGATAAAATGTAAGTTTTGTCCAACTTGTTCAGAATATACAAAACAAGCAATTATAAAATATGGAGCTATTAAGGGATTATTTTTGGGAATGAAAAGAATTTTTAGGTGTAATCCTTTTTCAAAAGGAGGATATGATCCTGTAGAGTAGCTTAAGGAGGTAATGTAAAATGGGTTCTCTTTCTAATTTATTTGGATATATTTTAAATTTTATATATGAATTAGTTAATAATTATGGTGTTGCTATAATTATATTTTCAGTTTTATTAAAAGTTGCATTATTGCCATTATCTATAAAACAACAAAAAACAATGAAAAAAACAGCTAAAATTCAAGAAAAAGTAAAAGAATTACAAGAAAAATATAAAAATGATCAAGTTAAAATGAATCAAGAGATGATGGATTTATATAAAAAGGAAAATTTAAGCCCATTTAGTGGATGTTTAAGTTCTATAATTCAAATAGTTTTATTATTTGCAATATTTGGATTAGTAAGAAGTCCACTTACATACATGAAAAAAATAGATACAGAAACAATAAACAATTATAAAATAGAAATGCAACAAGAACTTGGAGAAAATAGTGTAAGTGTAAATTATCCAGAAATAAGCATATTAAAATATGTTAACAGCAGTAAAAATGCAGATGATGAATTATATATAAACATGAATTTCTTTGGATTAGATTTAAGCAATATTCCTCAAGAAAATTTAAATAATCCAACAGTATATATAATTCCTATACTTTATGTTTTGACAAGTATGATTTCAATGAAATTAACAACAATGATGACGACAAAAACAAATAAAAAAGATGAGATAATAGAAATAAAAAATGAGGAAAATAAAGAAGAGGTAAATCCACAAGAAATGACTGCTCAAATGAGTAGAAGTATGTCTTGGTTTATGCCGATAATGTCTGTTAGTATATCTATAATTGCACCACTTGGACTTGCATTATATTGGTTAGTAAATAATATATTAATGATTGCTGAAAGACTAATTTTAAATAAATTATTAAAATCAGAGGAGGAGCAAAATGGCTAAAACAGTAATATCTCAAGGAAAAACAACAAATGAAGCTATTGAAAATGGATTAAAAGAGCTAAAAGTTTCAAAAGATATGGTAGATATAAAAGTTATAGAAGAAGAAAAAAGAAGCTTTTATAATATACTTGCTCCAAGAGTTGTTAAAGTAGAATTAACTTTAAAAGAAAAAAGTGAAATAAAAACAGAAATAAAAAAAGAAAAAACAGAGAAAAAAATAAACAAAAATGAAGAAGAGATAAAAAGTGCAGTAGAGAATATAAATGAATTTTTAAACAAATTTTTAAAAGACAGAATATCATTTAAAACAGAAGTAAAAGATTTTGAAATATATGTGGATATACAAGGAGAAGATGTTAATCATTTAATAGGATATAGGGGAGAAAATATAAATGCACTTCAAACTATATTGTCATCAATTGCAAACAAAAAAAGCACAGCAAAAATAAGAGTATATTTAGATATAGCAGGGTATAGAGAAAAAAGAGTAAAAACCCTAGAGGATTTAGCCGAAAAAATAGCTAGAACTGTCGTAAGAACAAGAAAACCTGTTACATTAGAGCCGATGACAGCTTATGAAAGAAAAATTATTCATACAAAATTACAAACACACAGCAAAGTAGAAACAATTAGTAAAGGTGAAGAACCATATAGAAAAGTTGTAATAAAATTAAAATAAGATAATTGGACATTAGCGAAATCAAAGATTTCGATGTCCGAGTGCACAGATTGCTTCGCAATCGCGCAAATTAAGGTAAATTAACCTTGTTGTATACGAAAAAATCTTAAATATGGTCAAGATAAAAGATGATTTTTTCTATACAATAACAAAAACAGTGAAAACTCAGGAATCCCTGAGTTTTTTATATGACTTAGCATTATTGAAATAAAGCTATTGCAGTGGTATAATATAATATGTAAAAAAATGAAATAAAATATAAGGAGAAAATAAATGTCAACAATAGCAGCAATATCAACAGCACCAGGAATTGGTGGAATAGGTATAGTTAGAATGAGTGGAGATGATTGTTTTGAAATATTAGATAAAATATTTAAAGCAAAAAATCCTGAAACAGCTGAAAATATAAAAGGATACACTATAAAATATGGAAATATAGTTGATCCAGAAACAAACAAAAATATAGATGAGGTATTGGTTTCGTATTTTAAGGCGCCAAAAAGTTATACAACAGAAAATATGTGTGAGATAAGTTCGCATGGAGGGATAGTTGTTGTAAAAAATATACTAGAGGCTTGCTTAAAAAATGGTGCCAAACTTGCTGAGCCAGGAGAATTCACTAAGCTTGCATTTTTAAATGGTAGAATAGATTTAAGCCAAGTTGAATCAATAATAGATATAATAAATGCAAAAACTGATAAAGAATTAAAAGCATCAATGAATCAATTAGAAGGAAATCTTTCGAAATCAGTTGGAGAAATAAAAAAACAAATACTGGATTTACTTGTCGACATTGAAGTGTCTATAGACTATCCAGAGTATGATATTGAAGAAGTAACTGAAGATAGAGCAAGAAAAGGATTAGAGAAAATAGAAGAAAGTATAAATAAACTATATAAAACTTTCGAAGATGGGAAAATAATTAAAGAAGGAATAAAAGTTGCTATTATAGGAAGACCAAATAGCGGAAAATCATCTTTATTAAATAGCATCTTGAATGAAGATAGAGCAATTGTTACGGAAATAGAGGGGACAACAAGGGATACTATTGAGGAATTTATAAGTATAAAAGGCATTCCTTTTAAAATAATTGATACAGCAGGTATAAGAGAAGCAGATAATGAAGTAGAAATTATAGGAATAAATAAATCTAAAAAAGTAGCAGAAGACAGTGATTTAATAATAGCAATGTTTGATAATTCAAAACCATTAAATAAAGAAGATAAAGAAATTTTAGAATTCATTAAGGATAGAAAAGCGATAATTTTATTAAATAAGATAGATTTAAAAGAAAGTAATTTAGAGAATCTAAAAGAAGTAATAGAGACAAATAAAAAAGTACTAAAAATCTCACTCGCTTCAGAATCAAATTTAAGCGATTTATATAACGAATTTGATAAGATGTTTGGGTTGGAAGAAATAATGCCTGAAAATGGCGTTTTAATAACAAATATAAGACATAAGAAATTGATAGAAGAAGCATTAAATCACTTAAAAGAAGCAAAAATAGCTTTAG
Organism: Clostridia bacterium; assembly: GCA_045531335.1. Taxonomy (GTDB): domain Bacteria; phylum Bacillota; class Clostridia; order TANB77; family CAG-508; genus CAG-452. The sequence continues at coordinate 6,821 of JAZSDU010000013.1, read as the reverse complement.
AAAGCAATATGCCAGTAGATATAATATCAATTAATGTAAAAGAAGTATTACAAGATTTAGGAAAAATAACAGGTGAAAATGTTAGTGAAGATGTAATAAAAGAAATCTTTTCAAAATTCTGTTTAGGAAAATGACAGGGAGAAATAAATATGTAGGGGTCGGGTTTCACCCCGACCCGCATAGAAAATAAATTTAAAGGGCGAGGATGGAACCTCGCCCCTACAAAATAAAATAAAAAGAGGTAAAAATATGAGTTATAATGCAGGAGATTATGATGTGGCAGTAATTGGAGCAGGACATGCAGGTTGTGAAGCAGCACTTGCATGCGCAAGAAAAGGGCACAAAACACTATTATTTTCTATAAGTTTAGAATGTGTTGCAAACATGCCTTGTAATCCTAATGTAGGTGGAACATCAAAAGGACATTTAGTTAGAGAAATAGATGCTTTAGGCGGAGAAATGGGAAAAAACATAGATAAAACATTTATACAGTCAAGAATGCTTAATACTTCAAAAGGGCCAGCAGTCTATTCTTTAAGAGCACAAGCAGATAGAAAAAAATATCAACAAGAAATGAAACACACATTAGAGAGGCAAGATAATTTGTCAATAAAACAAGCTGAAATAGTAGATATAAAAGTTGAAAAAGGAGAAGTAAAAGCAGTTGAGACAAATATAGGAGCAATTTATAATGTTAAAGCTGTTATAATTGCTACAGGAACATATTTAAAAGGTAAGATTTTTATTGGAGAAACAAGCTTCGAAAGTGGCCCTGATGGTGTATTCCCAGCAAATAAGCTTTCAGAATGCTTAAAAAAATTAGGGATAGATCTTGTTAGGTTTAAAACAGGAACGCCTGCTAGAGTTAACAAAAAGACTATAGATTTTTCTAAAATGGAAATTCAAGAAGGAGACGAAGAAATCGTTCCATTTTCGTTTGAAAATGAGCCAGAACAAATAAATCAAGTACCTTGTTATTTAACTTATACAAATGAGAAAACACATGAAATAATAAGACAAAACCTACATAGATCTCCATTGTATGGAGGAGAAATTGAAGGAACAGGTCCAAGATATTGTCCATCTATTGAAGATAAAGTTGTAAGGTTTGCAGACAAAGAAAGACACCAAATATTTATAGAACCAATGGGGCTAGACACTGAAGAAATGTATGTACAAGGAATGAGTTCATCGCTTCCAGAAGACGTACAAATAGCTATGTATAGGACTTTGCCAGGTTTAGAAAATGTTGAATTTACAAGACCTGCATATGCAATTGAATATGATTGTATAGACCCATCACAATTAAAATTATCATTAGAATTGAAAAACATAAAAGGTATGTTTATGGCAGGGCAAATAAATGGAACTTCTGGATATGAAGAAGCTGCAGCACAAGGTATAATAGCAGGAATCAATGCAAGCCTTCAAATAGAGGGAAAAGAACCTATTGTTTTACATAGATCAGACGCATATATAGGAGTCTTAATTGATGACATTGTTACAAAAGGAACAAATGAACCATACAGAATGATGACATCTAGAGCAGAGTACAGATTATTATTAAGACAAGATAATGCAGATTTAAGATTAACACCAATAGGATATGAAGTAGGACTTATTTCAGATGAAAGATATAAAGCCTTTTTAGATAAAAAAGAGAATGTGAAAAAAGAAATAGAAAGGCTGAAAAACATAGGAGTTAAGCCTACAGAAGAAGTTAATAAATTCTTAGAAGAAAATGGATCTAGCGCAATAAAACATGGAGTTAAATTAATAGAATTATTAAAAAGAAGTGAACTTTCATATAAGCAATTAGAAAAACTAGATGCTAATAGACCAAAACTTACAAGACAAGAAGCTGAGCAAGTAGAGATACAAGTTAAATACGAAGGTTATATAAAATTACAATTAGTGCAAGTAGAAAAATTTAAAAAGCTAGAAACAAAAATGCTTCCAGGGGATATGGATTACAAAAATTTAAAAGGAATAAGTTTAGAAGCAAGCCAAAAATTGGATAAATTTAGACCTGTTTCAATAGGGCAAGCATCTAGAATATCAGGTGTTTCGCCTGCAGATATAGCAGTTCTGCTTATTCATTTAGAACAAAGAAAAAGGAAATAATTATGGAATTAAATGAGTTTAAAGAGTTAATGAAAGAGAATTTAAAAGAATTAAATATAGAATTATCTGATTTACAATTAGAACAATTTTATAAATATATGAATATTCTTGTAGAATGGAACAAATTCATGAATTTAACAGGAATTACAGAGCCAAAAGAGGTTATAACAAAGCATTTTATAGATTCTTTAACTGTGTTAGATAAAGTTGATAAAAATGCTAGTGTAATAGATGTTGGAACAGGTGCTGGATTTCCTGGGATACCAATTAAAATAGCTTTTCCACAGACTAAAATTGTTTTATTAGATTCTTTAAATAAAAGAATAAAGTTTTTAAATGAAGTTATAGAAAAATTAGAATTAAAAGATATAGAAACAATTCATGGTAGAGCAGAAGAATATGGAAGAAATAAAAGTCACAGAGGAAAATATGATGTAGCAATAGCAAGAGCAGTGGCACCTCTTAATATATTACTAGAGTATTTAATGCCGTTTGCGAAAGTAAATGGCAAATGTCTTTGTATGAAAGGTTCTAGTAGTGAAGAGGAAATAAAAAACAGTAAAAACGCTGTAAAATTATTAGGTGGAGAACTGATAGAAACAAAAGATTTCTACATTCCAAATACAGATATAAAAAGAAGAATTGTTCAAATAAATAAAGTTAAAGAAACAAATAATAAGTATCCAAGAAAAGCAGGAATACCTTCAAAAGAACCACTATAAATTTGTTCCACATTTAACTAATTTGTGAAACAGTTGATACAACTGGGTTTGTTTACCTGCAGGCAAAATAACAATATTCGACATTGTATTGTTTTATAAATTGATTGCAAATGTTGTAGGGGACGCACTCCAGGGCGTCCCGCGAAAAAATAAATATAACGGGTCGCCGAGGTGCTAGCTCTGTTGGAGCGTTGCTCCTTACAGAAGCTGTATGCATTAGCTCGGCGACCCCTACAATATAATATTAATTGGTAAAAAATTTAATTAATTATTTAATAAATTCATTGACATATTGATAATATTTTTATATTATTAATAAGCCAATGAATTTTTTGTTAAATAAAGTAATTTAATAAAAAATTTAAAACAATGGAGGGATAAAATTGAGCAAAATAATAGCAGTAGTTAATCAAAAGGGAGGAGTCGGAAAGACTACAACCGCAGTAAATATAAGCAGTGTGCTTGCTAAAAAAGGAAAAAAAGTATTACTAATTGATGAAGATCCACAAGGTAATGCTACAAGTGGATTAGGAGTAGATAAAAACACAGAAAAATCTATTTATGATGTTATAATAAATGATGTAGAAATAAATGAGGCAATTGTTCAAAGTCCAATTAAAAATTTATGGGTTTGTCCATCAAATATAAATTTAGCAGGAGCAGAAGTTGAATTGGTTTCTATGATGGCAAGAGAATCTAGATTAAAAGAAAAACTAGAAAAAGTAGAAAATGATTTCCATTATATAATAATAGATTGCCCACCATCATTAGGTTTACTTACAATAAATGCGCTTACTGCAAGTAATTCATTACTTGTTCCAATACAATGCGAATACTATGCATTAGAAGGTGTTGGACAACTTATGAATACAGTAAATTTAATAAAAAAACAATTAAATAAAGATTTATATATAGAAGGTGTTGTTTTAACAATGAATGATGCTAGAACAAACCTTTCAAATCAAGTAATTAATGAAGTAAAAACATTTTTTAAAGATAATGTTTATAAAACAATAATACCAAGAAATGTTAAGCTTAGCGAAGCACCAAGCTTTGGGATGCCAATAAGTGTATATGCTCCAAAGTCAAAAGGGGCAAGGTGTTATGAAAAATTAACTAATGAAATTATGAAAAACACTAGAAAATAAAATACATATAAATTAAGGAGGAATGACAAAATGACAAAAAATACAGGATTAGGGAAAGGATTAGGAGCTTTATTATCAACTAATATTGTAGAAGAAGAAAAAATTCAAGATGGAGAAGTAATACAAAATTTAAAAGTTATAGAGGTAGAGCCAAACAAAGAACAACCAAGAAGAAGTTTTGATGAAGAATCAATTGAAGAACTTGCAAGTTCTATAAAAGAATATGGAGTTATTCAACCAATAATAGTTACAAAACAAAATGATTATTATCAAATAGTTGCAGGAGAAAGAAGATGGAGGGCTTCTAAAAAAGCTGGACTTACTGAAATACCAGCAATTGTAAGAGAATATGATAAACAAAAAAACAGTGAAATTGCATTAATTGAAAATATACAGAGGCAAGATTTAAATCCAATTGAAAAAGCAATGGCTATAAGAGAACTTTTAGATACATATGATCTAACTCAACAAAAATTAGCAGACAAATTAGGAATTAGTAGAAGTGGTCTTGCAAATACAGTAAGAATACTTAATTTATCACCCAAAGTTATAGATTTAGTAAAAGAGGGAAAACTTACAGAAGGACATTGTAAAGCGCTACTTGCAGTAGAAGATGCAGAAAAACAATATCAAGCAGCTATTCATATGATAGAAAGTGGAGATAGTGTAAGAGAAGCAGAAAAACAAGTTAAAATAAAGAAAAAGAAAGTGTCTAATGATAGATATCAACCAATATATAGAGAAATTGAAACTTCTTTTAGAAATTTCTTTGGAACAAAAGTAAAATTAGATGCAAAACAAAGAAGTGGTAAAATTATAATTCAATATTCTTCAAATGATGAATTAGATAGAATATTAAACTTAATAAATAAGTAAGATAATTGGACGTGAGCGAAATCAAAGATTTCGACGCCCGAATGTACAGGTTGCTTCGCAATCGCACAAATTAAGGTAAATTAACCTTGTTGTATACGGAAAAATTTTAAATAAAGTTAAGATAAAAGAGGATTTTTCCTATACAATAAAAAACTAAATTGGAGGTATAGAAGATGGAAATAATTAACAGCATTATTAAATCTGAGGCCTTTCTAATCGGTGTGGCCGTAGTAAATTTATTACTTTTAATATTATATATTTGTAATTTATTAAAATTAAAAAGAATAAATAAAAATTACAAATCATTCATGAAAAAAATAGGAAATGGTAATAATATAGAAGAAATGCTTCAAAAATATATTACTAAAGTAGAAGAAGTGAATGGGAAAAGTGAAGAAATACTAAATTACTGCACAAGATTAGATAAAGATATTTCATTATGTATTAAAAAAATTGGAATGGTAAGATATAGTGCATTTAAAGACACAGGAAGTGATTTAAGTTTTGCACTTGCATTATTAAACGATAACAATGATGGAGTATTGTTAAATGGAATTTATTCAAGAGAAATGTCTAATATATATGCAAAACAAGTTAATCAAGGTAAAACAAATGTAAAAGTATCAGAGGAAGAAAAGCAAGCACTAGAAATAGCGTTAAATCAATAAAAAAATCTTGACAATTAATAATTTGCGTGTTAAACTATTAATTGTCTCTTATATGGAGAGGTGGTCGAGTTGGTTTATGGCACCAGTCTTGAAAATTGGCGTAGGTTTGTAGCCTACCGTGGGTTCGAATCCCACCCTCTCCGCCAAATCTTTTAAAGAAAGAGAATAAAAAGAGTGAATAATAGATATTCACTCTTAGATTTTAAATAATATTAAATATGGAGGCTTACCCAAGTGGTTGAAGGGGACAGTTTGCTAAACTGTTAGGGTTCGTAAGGGCCGCGAGGGTTCAAATCCCTCAGCTTCCGCCAAAATGGTACAAAATTATTTGTACCGTTTTTTTATGGAGTTAAAAGGATTGATATTTACATAATATTGTGATAAAATAGTAATATATTATTATTTATTTTTATATTTGTAGATCAGGACAAATATTTAAAATAACACCAAAACTCAAATGAGAAAGGGAAGATTATATATGTATATAATTGATTCAGAAGAATTGAATACAAACTATCCATTATGTCAAAAATGTGGGGGGGAATGTTGTAAGCGGAATGCGTGTGATTGTTCGCCAGAAGATTTTGAAAAAGATATAGCAAAAATGAGAGAAGCATTGGAATCTGGAAAATATTGTATAGATTTTTCAAGAGAGGATGCAAGTTCATTTTTTATTGGTGCAAATAGAACGATTTTGGTTACAGAACGAATTAAAAAATCACACAGAGATTTTCTTTATATTAGACCTAAAAACGTAGGAAGACCTGTAGTTGATATCATTCACACTGAAGAGGTAGAAGGTCCTTGTATTTTTTGGGACGAGAAAAAAGGCTGTCCTTTAGACTATAAAAATAGACCTAAAGGAGGAAGAACTTTAATTCCACAAGCATCAAGAATATGCATACCACCATATGATAAGCTTGTTATGCTAATGGATTGGAAACCATTTACATCAGAATTAATTAAACTTGCAAAAGAATTTTTTGACCCAACATGGGAATTATACAAACTATTTAACTTTACTATTGAATAGTATTGGCTGATCACAGTGCTATTAAAAAATAAAAAACCTATAATCTGCAAAGGCAATTTTAAAGGTTTTTTATTTTTTTAATTATATTTAAAAGATTTAATAAATGTTATAAATAAATATTTTAAATTAATAATAAGTAATTTAAAAACAATTAATAATAAGCTAAAATAGAGTATTACAAACAAAATAAATATATGAAATATAAAAAATAATTAATAAAAATTTATAATAAATAAAATAATTAATAAAT
>JAZSDU010000037.1:0-41653 GCA_045531335.1 Clostridia bacterium | reverse complement strand
TTTCTTTAAGAATTTAGAAATGAATAAAACTGGTACAACAATAACAAAATAAATCATTTTTTTAAGAAAATTTATAATAAATAAATTAACTTTTATAAAGATTTTGCTAAATATCAACATATAAGTTAATACACCGCAGAGTATTCCAATAAATATAAATCCTCGTAGTTCACCATTATTAAACTTAAATATAGAATATAATATTATAAAACCTGTTATAATCCAAAAGCAAATATCTTCAAGATATGTTATAAGGTCTACAGTTTTAAAAGATTTTCTAAGTATTCTAAAAATATCAAATAGTAATCCAATTAAGAAACCATTTAATATAAATATTCCAAATAGATATGCTTGATTTTCCAAAATATCACCTATTTAAAAATTTTTCCTATCAAAGAAGTTTTTTTATCTGAAGTTTTATCTGAATATACTAGACTAGAAATATCTCCTTCTACTACTACTTCTGAAGTATCAATGCTTAGCTTATTTATTCTAAGATTTTCTCCCTTAACATTTAAAAGGCCTAATTCTGTTTCTATTACAATAACTTGATCATCAAAGCTTAAAACATCTAATACACCTGAAATACTAAGCTTTTCTCTATTTTCTAATACTAAATTTTGTATTGTTGTAGCAGACATGCTTTTTCTTTCTTCTATTGTCATATATCATCAACTCTCCTTTTCATAATTACTACTTTTCATTGTCACATAAATATATATATTCAGGTCTTGTCTTATTTAGAACAAAAAGGATTAAAAAAGAGAAGTGTTTCAAAATGTATATCTCTGCATTTTAAAACACTCCTCTTTTTATACGAGTTTATTATTAACTTTGTGTTTGTCCTAGTTTTGTTATGTTAAGATTTTTATTAGGTGCAGCCCAAGGCTGTCCTGAAGGGATTTTATTACTTCCCTCAGCAAAGTAAATATTTGTTAAATTTGTACATCCTTCAAATATTTTACCTCCCCAAGATATAGCATCTTCGCCTTCGATTCCGCTCAGGAATATCAGTGAAAGAGTCTATACTACGTACGCTATCAGGTAAAGTGATACTAACTAAACTAGTACAGTTGCGGAAAGCAAAACCTCCAATTATTTGAACTCCTTCGTACATTTCTATATTTTTTAAATTTGTGCAGTTTAGGAATGTTCCGTCAGTATCATCATTTAAGCCATCGTCTCTACCAATATTGATTATATTTCCATAAATTTTTACATCTGTTATGAATGAACAATCTTTAAATGCAGTTTTTCCTAATTTTGTAATATTTTCAGTTCCTATTTTTATAGGTACAACAACGTTACTAGAATTTCCTAGATATTTTGTTATTGTTCCAGCACCGTCTGTTTCCCATATATTTTCAGCTTCATCTTTTGTTAGATATATTTTAGATTTTTCTACTACTTCTGTGTCTAATCTAGAGTTTTTTATTATTATTACATAATCATCTTCTAATTCTACAATATTGTTAGAAACCACACTGCTTTCATCTATATTAAATTCTTCTAACAATTTTTCTTTATATTCTAATACACTCGCATTCGTATTAGATTGTGATTTTTGGTTTGCTATAACAGATGCTTTTAGTGCATATGCACTTTCTTGTATTTGTTCCATACTCATTCCTGATACAGATTGTTTTGCTGTATCGAAAAAGTCTCCATTTAATGATACATTTACAGTAACGCCTACTAATATAAGCATTATTATTATTGTTATTACAAGTGCAATTAGTGTAATACCATTTTTATTTATCATTTGTAATTCCCCCTTTTATATTTTAATGTTTAAAGTGTCTCATTCCTGTAAATATCATTGTTATTCCGTATTCATTACATTTATCTATTGAATCTTGATCTCTCATTGCTCCACCTGGTTGGATTATAGCTGTTATTCCTGCTTCATGTGCTGCTTCTACACAATCTGAAAATGGGAAGAATGCGTCTGATGCTAAAACCGCACCTTTTGTTACTCCATTTCCTATTAATTCATTTGCATGTTCAATTGATTGTTTTGTTGCCCAGATTCTATTTACTTGTCCAGGTCCGATACCTATTGATTGTTTGTCTTTTCCAATTGCTATACCATTTGATTTTACATATTTAACTATTTTCCATGTAAATAGCATATCTTCTAATTCTTTTTCTGTTGGTTTTCTATCTGTTACTACTTCATAACCATTAAGCAATTCTGAATCAATTGTTTGAAGTATTATACCACCATTTATTTTCTTTATGTCATAAGCATTTTTAGGTTGTTTTACAGTTATAGTTGGTAATGAAAGAATTCTTAAATTAGGTTTTACTTTTAATATTTCTAAAGCTTCTTTCTCATATGAAGGAGCAACTACTACCTCTAAGAAAATTTCTTTCATTTCATTAGCCATTTCCACTGTTACTTCCCTATTAACAACAACTATTCCTCCGAAAATAGATGTTTTATCTGCAGCAAATGCTTTTTGCCAAGCTTTGTATATACTTGTTTCATCACTACCTACTCCACAAGGATTTCCGTGTTTACAAGCAACAACTGTTGGTTCATCAAATTCTTTTAATAATTCTAAAGCGCCATTTGTATCATTTATATTGTTGAATGATAATTCTTTTCCATTTAATTGCTCAGCTATTGTAAGAGAACCTTCACATTTACCTACTTCTTTATATAGAGCACCTATTTGATGAGGGTTTTCTCCGTATCTCATTTCTTGAACTTTTTCATATGTTAATGTAAGTTCTTGTGGTAAGCTTTCGTCTTTTCTTTCATCTTTTAAATATTTACAAATCATTGCATCATAACTTGCTGTATGTTCAAATACTTTATTCATTAAATAGAATTTTGTATCTAAAGATACTTTTCCATCATTTTTTAATTCTGTAAGAACTTTTTCATAATCTTTAGGGTCTGTAATAACTGCAACATCTTGATAATTTTTAGCTGCACTTCTAAGCATTGTAGGCCCTCCTATATCTATGTTTTCTACAGCTTCTTCTCTTTTTACATTTTCTTTTAATATTGTTTGTTTGAATGGATATAAGTTAACAACAACAAAATCTATTGTATCTACATCTAAATCTTCTAATTGTTTCATATGTTCTGGATTACTTCTCATTGCTAAAATCCCTGCATGAACTTTTGGATGAAGAGTTTTTACTCTACCATCTAAACATTCTGGAAAACCTGTTAGTTCAGAAATTTCTATTGCTTTAACTCCTTCTTCTTTTAACTTTTTGTATGTACCGCCTGTTGAGATTATTTCTACTCCTATTGCTTCTAATTCTTTTGCAAATTCAACTATTCCTGTTTTATCAGAAACACTAATTAATGCTTTCACTATAAAATACCTCCTAAAACAAATAATATATTTGGTTTAAGGGCGAACACGGGGCTCGCCCCTACAAATTATAATCACTTTAAATATTATATTACAAAAAATGCAATATTACAACATTAATATTCAATATAATTTTGGTTCCAATTATCAAAATGTTGAAAATATAATAAAAAAATGATATACTATTAATTACTATATTTATAGAAAGGAGTCATTATATGAAAATGACTCGGAAGCAGAAGATTCTTATTACATTTTATCTTATATCATTTGTAACAGGACTTACAGTTGTAATTGAATTGTGCTTTGGATATTTAAACTTAAGTATTGAAATGCAATGGATATTAGGTATAATTTCTGGAGTTTCCTTTCTTATTGCGATGTGTTGTTTTGTAAGTAACATTTATAAGAAAAAATAGAATTTGCGAATCTGTATGCAAAAAAGTAACAGCAAAGATTATTAAGTAATTATTTAATCTTTGCTGTTTATATTTATTTAACAACAGTTCCTTCGTTTTCTACGAAAGTAGATTTTACAATTATAGGAACTTTATTTTCTTTAGCCATTTTTACACATTTTGTATGAAGTACTTTTGCTCCGCTTTCTGCCATTTCTATCATTTTATCATATGAAATGGTATCATATTTTTTAGCATCTGGATTAAGATTAGGGTCTTTTGAATATACTCCATCAACATCAGTATATATATATAGTTTTTCTGCTTTTAGATAAGAAGCTAGTGCTACTGCTGTTGTATCAGATCCTCCTCTTCCAAGTGTTGTTATATCTCCTGATTTTGTAATTCCTTGGAATCCTGCTACAATAACTATTTTATTGTTTTCTAATTCGTTTAATATTTTTTCTGTGTTTATTTTTATAATATTTGCATTACCATAAATATTATCTGTTATGATTGGAACTTGCCACCCAGTGTAAGATACTGCATCATATCCAAGTTCTTTTAAGTATATTGCAAGTTTAGCAATTGTAATTTGTTCTCCAACAGAAACCAAAACATCGTGTTCTCTTTTATCTGGTTTCATTGATAATTCTTTTTCTTCTTCAACTAACATATCTGTTGTTTTTCCTTGAGCTGAAACTACAACTACTATCTTTTGATTTTTTTCATATTCTTTTATTACATGTTTACATACATTTAGAAGTTTATCTTTATTTGCTACAGAACTTCCTCCAAATTTTTGTACAATTATGCCCATTTTGGCACCTTCTTTATTGTTTAGTATAAGCAAAATCTAAATCTAAATTTTGTTTATTTATTTCATATATTATTATATATTTTTGATAATATTATTGTGAATTATTTCAATTTTTTTGTAGGGGCAGACGACTCTGTCTGCCCATCTATAATAATTCGTTTTTTTTGGGCGGACAGGGTCGTCCGCCCCTACATTTTTTATAAATCAAATTTAATCATTGTGTTTTGTTATATACTTCAAATAAGATTCCATAAAGCCATTTAAATCACCATTCATTACTGTTTCTACATTACCTACTTCATAATTAGTTCTATGATCTTTTACAAGTGTATATGGGCAAAATACATATGAACGTATTTGACTTCCCCATGCTATGTCTTTTTGAACACCTTTTAAATCTTCTATTTTATCTTTTTGTTCTTTTTCTTTAAGTTCTAGTAGTTTTGATTTTAGCATTTTCATTGCTGTTTCTTTATTTTGAGTTTGTGATCTCTCAGATTGACAGGCAACTACTATATTTGTTGGAATATGAGTAATTCTAACAGCTGAATCAGTTTTATTAATATGTTGCCCTCCTGCTCCGTGATGCTCTGTATGTATCTATTCTTAAATCATCAGGATTTATTTCTAGAACTATATCTTCTGTTATTTCAGGTAACACCTCTAAAGATGCAAAAGAGGTATGTCTTCTTCCACCACTATCAAATGGAGAAATTCTTACTAATCTATGTACACCCATTTCGCTTTTTAAATATCCATAGGCATTTTCTCCGGATATTGAAAATGTAACACTTTTTATTCCTGCTTCATCACCTTCTAGATAGTCTAATTCTTTAATTGTATATCCATTACTAGATGACCACTTAGAGTACATTCTATATAACATTTCGGCCCAATCTTGAGATTCTGTTCCTCCTGCTCCAGGATGAAGTGTTAGTATAGCGTTATTTCTGTCATATTTGCCCGATAAGAGCGTTTGAATCTCTAGCTTATCAATTTCCTTCTCTAAGGAATTTGTGCTTAAAATAAGCTCTTCTGAAAGTTCTTTATCATATTCAAGAATTAATAAATCATTTAAATTTTCAATATTAGATAATTCTGTTTGTATTTTATTGTATTTATCTAATTTGCTTTGTATTGCCTTAAGTTTAGTTAAAATAGGAGTATTTTTTTCAGGATTTTGCCAAAAATCTGGTGAATTAGTTTTTGACTCTAATTCTTTAAGTTCTAATTCTAAGTTAGCGATGTCAAAGTGAATCACCAATACTTTTTAATTTAGTTTTTATATATGAAATTTTATGCTTATTCTCTTCTAGTTCTATCACGTATTCTCACATCCTTCAAAACTCGAAGAGTTTTGTACTCTTCATTATTTTGTGGGCGCAGTTCGGTATTCCTTACAGGTATTCCTAACCGACAACGCCCCTACATTTATTGTAAAATGTCATTTACTGTTTTTAATAATCCTTCTGGCATTTTTATTACTAGTTTTGTATCTGCATTTTCATAATAGCAATAATCTTTTTTGTTTAATTGAATCATAAAGAATTTGCCATTTCCTAAATCGAGCTTAACATCATTTCTTATAGCAAGATATGGCGATTTTTCATCTTGCTCTAATGAAGGGTTTTCACATATCTTATTTATTTCTTTTATTTGTTTTTTATTTGTTATTTGTATTTCTTTTTCTATTTCAAAGTTTTCATCGTATTTTGTTATTACCATTTTACTATTTGAATTTTCAGATTTAGCTACTACAAAATAAATTACTAATGCGGCTATTAAAACAACAGCAACTGCACAAGCTATATAAATTATTGTTTTCTTTTTCATATGTACCATCTCCTTTTTATTTATATATCTTATCAAGTATGAATATTTTTGTCAATTAAATACAAAGCAAAATACAAAAAAGCCAATACTTTCGTATTGACTTTTTATGTTTTATATTTTATTTTGCAAATACTACATTGTATGTCACTTCTGTTTTACCGTTAGCTGTACAATATCCATCTTTTAATTTAATTTTCATTTTTATTGGTGTAGTTGCTGTGTTTTCAATTAATGTATTATTGTTAACACCATAAAGGTCTGAACCTTCAGTACCAGAATATCCACCTACTTTGGATACAAATCTAGCTATTAAAGCCGTATTCGAATTTGTCTTACCTGGTATAAAATCAGAAAAGCTTGTTTTAGTATAGTCTAAATTTGATAAATTTAATGTATATCCTTCATGATCCCAAACTACAGATTTATATACATCATTTGTAGATAAATTTTCCATTATTTTTGGCATATCTGTTCCAGTTGCCATATAAACAGTTCCAGAAATTTCTAGTGTTATAGTATTATTTGTTAGTCCAGAAATATCAATAAGACTTGTTTGAGAACTTGTTGTTGTTATAGCTGTATTTACTAAATTATCAACATCCACTATTGTCCATTTTTTAAAGTTTGCTGTTATAGTTGTAGCACCTGTTATTGTATTTGGTACATTTGACCAATCTACAAATGAATAACTGTTTTGTGATGTAGCAGTATTTGGTTTTGCTTTTATTGTTTCTGTTCCAATTGTTAGTATGTCTCCAGATACTGATACAGTTGAACCATAAGGTACTGTTACTGTTGATTTACTCACAGTTCCCATTTCAGAATCAGCTTTTATTGTTACTATACAATTACCAATTCCTTTTTCAAAGTTTGCTGTTATAGTTGTAGCACCTGTTATTGTATTTGGTACATTTGACCAATTTATAAATGAATAACTGTCTATTTGTGTACTTTCTTTTGGTGTAGCTAATATTTCTTCTTGCCCTATTATTATTTTATTTCCACTTGTTGTTATTTTTGTTCCGTATGGCACTGTTATTGATGATTTATTTACAGTTCCATAATTAGTATCGTTTGCTTCGAATGTTACAGTATAATTATTAACTTCTTTTTTGAAGTTTGCTTTTATTTCTAAATCTTTAGTTACTGTTGATTCTGAAATAGTCCAATTATCAAATGAGTAAGTATACTCTGCATCTTTAGTTTTTGGTGTTGCTGTAATTTCTTTATCACCAATTTTTAATACATTTCCATCAGTTTCAATTGCTGTTCCGTATTTTACATCTTCAACTAATGATTCGCTTACTGTACCATCTTCTCCTGCTATTAAATCTACTTTATATAAGCTGTCTGATCTTTTAAATCTTGCAGTAATTACCAAGCTATTTCTGATATCTGCTGGGGCACCTACCCATTTATCAAAAGAATATTTATATTGTTCTGTATTAGATGCTGGTGTTGCTACAACTTCTACATCACCAATTTTTAATACATTTCCTTCTATTGTGACTGTTGTTCCATGTTTTACAGTTACACTTGTTTTAGTTAAAGTTCCATATCCATTATCAGTGTCTGGAATTGCAATTGTAACTTCATAAGTATTTTCTTTCCAGCTTGCTTTTAAAGTAATTGGATAATTAATTGGTGTTGAAAAATTATATTCACTTCCATTTAATAACCATTTATCAAAAGTACACCCTTCTTTAGTTGGGTCTGATGGTTTTGAAACTGTATCGCCAACTTTTACTGTTTCTACTGTTTTTACACCATCAATATCGAATATTACATTATATTCTGAAGCTAAAAAATTTATTTTAAATGTATCTTTTCCGTTCTTTGCAGAAAAACCTTTTTTAAAATTAATTTTTGCTTCAACTGATCCGCCAAGTATTGAATTTACATCTAAATTGTGTTTTTTTGCTAGTTCTTTTAAATATGCTTTTATTTCATCTACACTCATATTAGATGCAGTTATTATATTATCAACTGTAATATCTTTATCAAATGTTCTGCTGTCTGAAGTTGTTAGTTTTATTGTTATAGTATCAACTCCAGGAACACTAGAAATTTTGCTAAATATGTCTCCTGCTTGTGCTTTAAGTTGAGTTGCTAATTGTGTAAGTGCTGTTTCGTCTGTAGTTTTTACTGTCACATTATATTCTGTAGAATTTTTTTGTTCTACAGTTGCAAAACTTGTTAAAAGCATTGAATAATCAGTGTCAAATTTATTATATGCTTTATTAGCTAATGTTTCTAAATCATATTCTGCTTTAAATAATGCTTTAAATGTGTCAGCACCATCTTTTGCTAAGTAACCATCTTTTAGGTTAACTTTTACAGCCACTTCTCCACCAATTATTGAATCAATTGTTAAGCCACTTGCTTTAACATATTCTTTTACTAATGCTTTTAATTCATCAACAGATTTATCTTTTAAAGCTAAAGCTTCTGCTTCTGTAATATTTGCAGTTATTACTTTTTCATCAGATGTTGTAAGTGTTACTGTAACTGATTCCATTCCTGGAATATATGTTACTTTATCTAATAAATCTTTTGCTTTTTGAATTTCATCTTTATATTCATTTTTTAATTCATTAATTTTATCTTCTGGTATTAAGCTTAAATCTGTTGTTAATACTTTTGCTGTTATATCTAATTTAATTGCATCTTCTGCTACTGTAGTATCTAATTTTTTAGTTGCTACATAATTTTCTAATTTACTAGCATAGTTTGATTCATATTTGTCATATACTGTGTTTGCTATTTCTTTAAAATCAATTTCTGCATTAAGTAATACTTTGAAAGTATCAGCACCATCTTTTGCCATATAACCATCTTTTAAATTGATTTTTACTGCTACTTCTCCACCTATTATTGAATCTAAAGTTATATCACTTGATGTAGCATATTGTTTTACTAATTCTTTTAATTCATCAACAGATTTATCTTTTAAAGCTAAAGCTTCTGCTTCTGTAATTGTTTTTGTAATTACTTCTCCTTCGGCAGAAGTGATTGTTAATGTTAATGATTCAAAACCAGGAACATATGTTACTTTATCTAATAAATCTTTTATTTCTTCTATTTCGTCTTTATATTCAGTTTTTAATTCATTTATTTTGTCTTTTATTTTGTTTACTACTTCTTCTGGTATTAAACTTGTATCAGGTATTAATACTTTTGTTGTTAGTTCTAATTTGATAGCATCTTCATTTGCTACATTATCTGATTTTTTAGCTACTACATAGTCTGCTAATTTACTAGCATAGTTTGAGTCATATTTGTTATATGCTGCATTTGCTAATCCTTTAAAATCAATTTCAGCCTCTAGCTTTGTATTAAATGTATCTACGTTGTCTTTTGCTGTATAGCCATCTTTCAAATTAACTTTTGCAGATATTACCCCACCTATTACTGAATCTACAGTTATACCGCTTGTTTTAATATATTCTTTAACTAATACTTTTAACTCATCATTAGTCATATTGATAAGTGCTTCTATATCATCTTGAGTTACTTCTTTTTCATATGTTGTTCCGTCAAGTGCTGTTAATGTTACTGTTACAGATTTAATACCTGGTACACTAAAGAATTTATCTGAATATTCTTTAGCTAAAGATTTGATTTTATCAACTGGTACTGAATCTATATCTATAATTACAGTTTTTAACATTGCATAAAAGTTTACAACATCTTCTCTTTCAACTGATACATAGTTTGATAATTTATCTTTGTTCTCAACATATTTACCATATGCTGCATCTGCTATTGCTTTTACATCTATTTCTGCATTAATTTCTGATGTAAATGTATCAACACCATCTTTAGCTTTGTAACCTTCTTCTAAATTTACTTTGGCAGTTATATTACCACCAACCATTTTTTCAAAATCTATACCTGCTTTTGTAGAAAATTCTTCCTTGCTCATATTTAATATAGTTTCTAGATCAGCACTAGTTATTTCTTTTTCGTATGGTGTTCCATCAACTGGTGTTAATGTTATTGTTATAGATTTAACTCCTTCTGTACCAAAAAATTTATTTGCTAATGCTTTTACTTCATCTTTTGGTAAAACGCTTAAATCTTTTATAGTTGCTTTTATACTTGTTATATCACTATTTATTTTTTCTGTTCCAACACTAGGTGCTAATTTGTCAGTATATTCACTATATGTTTCTTCTGCTATTGCTTTTAAATCAATTGTTGCAATAAATCTATTATAATCGATATATTCTACATTAAATGTGTTTGCTGATTCTGCTACACCCGCTAGTTGTGTCATAGGTGTAAAACCAGTTAAATTCCAATCTGAATCGAAAGTTCCTTCATAGTGCAACATTGACATTTCTCCATGAATAGCATCTTGATTTGTTTTTCCGTCGACGTCTGTTACTTCAATTGAACGAGCTGACAACATTATGTCTTCAAGTTCATAATTAAATTCTGAAGTAAATACATAATTTCCAATTATATAGATATCTGCGACATCAGGATTATACTCTATAATTGCTTGTGTTAATTCATCTAAAGTCATTTCTTTAGCATTTACTGTATTTGTAGCAATTAGAGAAATTAGAAAAACGAATAAAATAGCTATTAGTATTTTACTACATTTTTTTAGCATAATTTAATTCCCCCTTATTTTTTATTTAAAAACTACTGCAGCTGTTACATCTGTTCCATCTGTTAGTCTTACTGTAGCTGTCGATAATTTAGTCGATAATTTTTCTGCATCTGCATATGTACCTAATTTTTTACCATTATATATTACATGTTTATAGCTACATGAGCTACCATTTTTTGTAACTGTTACAGAATATTGTGCAGTTACATTGTTATACAATGGCTCTGCTGTAAATGTTACAACATAGCTATCAGGTTTCTTAGAAACTGTTACTGTGCAAGTTGCAGTATAATTTCCATCTTTTGTTGTAACTGTAATAGTAGCACTTCCTTCTTTTAATGCTTTAATATTACCATTTGCATCTACGCTAACAACATCAGGATTACTACTTTTCCATGTTACTTGTTTATTTGAGGCATTATTAGGTTTTACTGTTGCAGTTAATTTTGCAGTATCATTTACGTATAAGTTTAAATTTGTTTTGTTTAAAGAAACTCCTGTTACTTTTATAGTTTCTTCGCTAGGAGTGTTAGGCTCCTCTGTAGAAGTAGTAGGTTTTTTTGTTGGTGTTGTAGATGTTTGTACTGTTTCTTCTTTTTCCTCTTCCTCTACATCTTTTTTATTAACAGTGATTTTTACTTCTGCAGTAAATTCACCATCTTTTGTTGTAACTTTAATTGTTGCAGTACCTTCTTTTAAAGCTTTAATATTACCATTTGCATCTACACTAACAATATCAGGATTACTACTTTCCCAAATTAGTGTTTTGTCTAATGCATCTTCAGGTGTAATTAAAGCATTTAACTTCATTACATCTCCAACATTTAATGTTAATTCACTATATTCAAAACTAACACCAGCTACTCTTCCAAGTTCAACCCATCTTGCAATTAATTGAGTATCTTCTTTTATTGGTGTTGAAAAATCAAATAGCTCATCATTGTAGTACCAACCAGCGAATGTATAATTTTCTCTTGTTGGATCCTCTGGTTTAGTAGCTAAACCATTTTTATCAACAATAATAGAACATACATGTGAACCACCATTTGAATCAAAGTTTACAATATAGCGTATTTTAACTCTTAATAATAAAATTAATAATATTATTATAATTATTGTTAAAACTGCTATAACTCCAAGTGAAATTTTGAATTTTTTAGAATAGTTTTCTACATCTTTATTAACTTTTCCTTCCATATCAATCCCCTTTCTAAAATTATAAATTTTACAAATTTAACTGACCTTATAATGCGTAGTTTATCAACGATTATATTGTATAATTCCGTAAGATATTTGTCAATAATTTTACCCATATTTTGCCATATTTTAGCATTTCTTTAAGCTTAAATTTCCATAATATAATTAATGCTTTAAATAGAAAAATATTCATAAAAAAAGTTAGTATTAAAAAATACTAACTTAAATTTTATTTAACTATTCATTTCATATAATTCTTCTTCAATATTTTCCCATGGATATACTGAAACGAGATTATAACTGATATTTAATTTTTCACAATCTTCTTTTGAAATTTCTTTCATTTCATTAGTACTCATTCCCCATGTTGAAAAACATACATCTTTTACGCTATTTCTATATGTATAATCTCTAGTTAATGACACATTTATAATTTTAACATTATCTCCAAATTTTTTTCTTAACATTTGTACTGCAATATTGGTGGTTTTTCCAGTTACCTGATTTCCTTCTACTAATAATATGCATTCATCTGGTTTTATTGAAGAATCTTTTAGATAGTCTAAACCAATTTTTGTGTCAATATCTTTCGTTTCTGCATTATGTTTTAATTGTATAGGTAACATATCTATTATATTGAACATATGAGATAATTTTATTGCAGGAACTCCACCACCTCTTAATATTGGAGCAATATATCTTATTTTTAAATTGTTTTTTGTTATGTAATTTAAAACTTCAGAATAAATTTTATCGATAAATTTATCAATTCTTTCCCAAGAAATTAAATCTAAATCTTTTTCTGTATATTTATATTTCATTATTTCCACCTACTTTTTGAAATATTATTTCCCACAACAATTCTTATACTTCTTACCCGAACCGCATGTACATGGGTCATTTCTACCTATACTTGGTCCATTATTTACTACTGGCGTGTGAGTTGTTTCTTTTGATTCTTTTGGCATGTCTTTTCTTAAGCCTTCTGCTGCTTCTTGTAATCCTTGCTTTGTTATTTTTACTGTTTGCTTTCTCTCTAAATTTTGTGCTCTGTTTATATTTAATAAAATCTTAACAACATCTCGTTTGATAGAATTTACCATTTCATCAAACATATCAAATCCTTCAATTCTATATTGAACAACTGGATCTTTTTGACCATATGCTCTAAGTCCTATACCATCTTTAAGTTCATCCATGCTATCTATATGATCCATCCATTTTTGGTCAACTACTTTAAGCATTACAACTCTTTCAAGTTCTGATAGTTGTTCTTCTCCTATTTCTTTAGCTTTTTCATCATAGTTTTTAAATGCTTTTTCTTTCAATTCTTCAATGATTTCTTGTTCATTTATATTTTTTGAATTTAAACTATCAAGCTCTGACACTTTAAATATAGTTTTAGTTTCTTGAAGTAATCCTTCTTTATTGAATTCTGAATCTGAAAGATAGTTTAATACTATTTCTTCTGCGACACTTTCTATCATATGCATAATGCTATCATGTATATTCTCGCCATCTAAAACTTGTCTTCTTTGTTTATATATTATTTCTCTTTGAGTATTCATAACATCGTCATATTGAAGAACATGTTTACGAATGCTAAAGTGTTTTCCTTCTACTTTTCTTTGAGCACTTTCAACTGCTCTAGATAATAATCCCATTTCAAGTGGCATGTTTTCGTCTGCACCAAGTGTATTGTATACAGATGTTACCATATCTCCACCAAATATTTTCATCAAGTCATCATCAAGACCAATATAGAATCTTGTTTCTCCAACATCTCCTTGACGCCCGCTACGTCCACGAAGCTGATTATCTATTCTTCTTGACTCATGTCTTTCTGTGCCAATTATTTTTAATCCACCTGCAGCTACTACTTTTTCTTTTTCTTCTTTTATTTCTTTGCTAAATTTTTCTTCATATTCAGCAAATATTTTTCTTGCATTTAGTATTTGTTCATCATCAGTTTCATTATGCGCAGTTGCTTCTTCTATTAATTCATCACTAAATCCATGTTTTTTCATTTCTTGTTTTGCTAAAAATTCTGTATTACCACCAAGCATAATATCAGTACCACGACCAGCCATATTTGTAGCTATTGTTACAGCACCATATTTACCAGCTTGAGCAATAATTTGAGCTTCTTTTTCATGATACTTAGCGTTTAGTACTTCGTGTTTAATTCCTTCTCTTTTTAAGATGCTACTTAATTTTTCAGATTTTTCAATAGAAACTGTACCAACAAGTACCGGTTGCCCTTTTGCATAACTTTCTTTTATATCTGCCACAACTGCTCTAAATTTAGCATTTTCATTTTTATATATAATGTCATTATTATCTATTCTTGCCATAGGTTTGTTTGTAGGAATAGTGATAACATCTAAATTATATATTTCTCTAAATTCAGATTCTTCTGTCATGGCAGTACCTGTCATACCTGCAAGTTTATCATACATTCTAAATAAATTTTGGAATGTGATTGTAGCAAGTGTTTTTGATTCATTAGCTATTTTTACATTTTCTTTTGCTTCTATTGCTTGATGAAGACCATTACTATATCTTCTTCCATACATAATTCTTCCTGTGAATTCATCAACAATTAAAACTTCTCCATCCTTTACTATATAATCTATGTCTCTTTTCATATTACCATGAGCATGTAATGCTTGGTTTATGTGGTGAACTATATCTGAGTTATCTATATCATTTAAGTTTTCTAATTTAAAGAATTCTTCAGCTTTTTTAATTCCTTTTTGTGTTAAAGATGATGATTTTGCTTTTAAATCTACTATATAATCATAATTTTCATTATCTTCTGCTTGATCAAAATCTTTTACATCTTCTTCGACTAAAACTTTTGGTTTTAATTTTTTTACAAAATCATTTGCTTGTTTATATAAAATAGAAGATTCTGCAGCTGTACCAGATATGATTAAAGGTGTACGGGCTTCGTCTATTAAAATACTATCTATTTCGTCTACAATTGCGTAATTTAATGGTCTTTGAACCATTTGATTTTTATATATAACCATATTATCTCTTAAGTAGTCAAATCCATATTCATTATTTGTACCATAAGTAATATCGCAGTTATATGCTTCTTGTTTTTTTACATTATCCATACCTGCAATTACTAGTCCTACAGAAAGACCTAAAAATTTATATAGTTTTCCCATCCATTCACTGTCTCTTTTGGCTAGGTAATCATTTACTGTTACAACATGAACACCTTTTCCAGATAATGCATTTAAATATACAGGAAGTGTTGCTACTAATGTTTTTCCTTCACCTGATTTCATTTCTGCTATTCTTCCTTGATGAAGTATAATTCCACCAATTAATTGAACATCAAAATGTCTCATTCCTAATACTCTTTTCGAAGCTTCTCTAACTGTTGCAAATGCTTCTGGAAGAATATTGTCTAATGTTTCTCCTTCTGATAATCTTTGTTTAAATTCTATTGTTTTGTTTTTTAGTTCTTTATCTGAAAGTTTAGATATACTTTCTTCTAAACTATTTATTTTTTCTACTATTGGCATTACTCTTTTTACTTCTTTTTCACTATATGAAGCAAATATTTTGCTAAATATTCCCATTAAATTTCCTTCTTTCTTTGCTAAGGTAAGGGGACGCATCTTTCCCCTTTGTCTGTCTCTAAGGATAAGATACATCCCCATCCTTATCATCTAGTGATGTCAACATTCTAATTAATCACCAGTTAATGATTAATATATCACGAACTGGTATATATTGCAAGAATTAAACATAGAATTTAAAAGGAAAATATAATTAGATAAATTGTAATTTTGTAATAATGTTATCGTATTAAGATATATTTAAAATTGTAGAGGAATGTAGGGGCGACTATTAGTCATCTGCAACCCGCGATAGCCTTTCTAAAACCAATTTATGTTAAAGCAATTTCTTCGAAGGCGGACAGCTGATAGCTGCCCCTACAACGTTTGCAATTGATTTTATTCTCAAAAACAACAATTTACCTGAAAGGATTGATTATATGTTTATATACAATGTAAAAATTAATGGTAAAGCAATTGTAAAAGTTATATTTATTATTATAGCTATTTTAATAACTATATACTTTTGTGTATCTGCATTTAGAATATATAACAATAGTTTTAAAGTAAAGGATGAAATGCATGATAATGATATAATTAATCTGACTACTGAAAATTATACAAATATATTAAAAGCTGTTCATGATGATGTGAATTCTTATATTGGAAAGAAAATCTGTTTTACAGGATATGTTTATAGATTATCAGATTTTACAGAGAGTGAATTTGTTTTAGCAAGAGATATGATAATTTCTTCTGATATGCAAACATTAATAGTTGGATTCTTGTGCGATTGTAAAGACGCTAAAAATTTTGAAAACGAAGCTTGGGTTGAATTGACTGGAGAAATAACTTTAGGTGAATATCATGGGGATATGCCTATTATACAAGTAAGAAAAATAAAACAGATAGAAAAACCCAAGGATAATATATATGTTTATCCACCTGACGATAGTTATATACCTACTTCTGTTGTATTTTAAAAACCAAAAGTCCAGCTGTGAAGCTGGACCTCTAGTTTGATTCTTATAGGTTCGTTAAGCTGTTGCTCTGGATTTCTCCATCATAGACAGCCATTTTTCCTTTTCTGTGGTTGGATACGAGAGTCCGTCACTCAAAGGAACATACAAACTTGTATTTCTTTCGAAACCTGAATCTGTGAGCATTTCCACGTAGTTCTCAGAATGATATGGAAGAACATACATGGTTTTGGATACAACGAAACAAATGCTTGCTCCGTTGTAATTAAATGCCTTTTCGGGCATCTGTTCAGGAGAAAAAGAAATTGTATTTTCGCCATTTGGTGTGTGGATACGCAAATTCTCCCCAACTTTTACTGTAATAGCCCTTGCCTTGATGTCTTCGATACTCATAGTTACGAGTACCTCCTTTATAAGTATTTATACAGATAAACTGTATATTGATAACTATAATTATACCATATTATGTTAATAAATGCAATTTATTTTCTATCTAATAATGTTTTAACTATTCCATTATCTATCATTGTTTCAAATACATTTTGAAGTATTATTAAAACAATTGGGCCAATAAACAAACCTATTAATCCTGTTAATTTAAATCCAGTATACATTGCTATTAAAGTAAAAATAGGATGAATTCCTAAATGCCTGCTTACTATTCTTGGTTCTAAAATTTGATGAACAATAAGTATAATTACATATAAAACAAATAAGGCTATTCCTAATGTTAAATCTCCATTTACAGCAGAAATTATAGCCCATGGTATCATTACTGTTCCAGCACCGTAAAATTGGAAGAGCATCTACAAATGCAATTCCTAATGCTGCTAAAAGTGGATATCCTACATTTAACCCCGTCCATTTAAAAATGTATAATCCTATAAGTATTTGTATAAAAGATATTAGTATTAATGTTGCTTCTGCTTTTAAATAATTGCCTAAAGAAGAAATTATTTTTTTAAAATGTATTCCAAATTTTTTAACCCAAATTCTTGGAAAATGATGTTCTATCTTATCTAGAATAAATAGTTTATCTGCACATATAAAGTATGTTGAAAGTATTGTAATTACTGTATATATACCTATTACAGGTAAAGAAGTTATTCCTTGTAATATCGAAGTTAAAAAATTACTTATCCATTTGCTTATAAAGTCTAAAAAATTACTGCTAGAGGTTTGAATTATAGATATTACCTGCTCAGGAACTTCTATTTTATCAAATTCAATAGATGCTATGTATCTTTGTATTTGATTATATATTTTATCAATGTATATATTAAGACTTTGCAATAAATTTGAAGCTTCTGTAATTAAACTTACTATTCCCCAAATAATTAAACTGATTAATATTGTAAAAATGCATAACAAAACAAAAATTGCACTAGTTTTTCTAGTTAATTTTGTTTTTTTATTTACAAATTTTATTATAGGTTCAATTAATAAAGATATGATGAACCCAATTAAAAAAGGCATATAGAATATAGCTAATTTAAAAGAAAGATATATAACTATTAAAGTAATTGCAAGTATTAGTGTTTTTCTAAAAACTTTTGTAAAATATCCCATATCAATTACCAAATATATCACTTCCCTATTTTATATGCTTGTACTATAAATTATATGTAAAAATTAGGTAAATATGTGTGGGGTTTTTATAAAACAAATTGTGATTTATGTGATTGATTTGAGTGAAATATTGCAGATGTTGTAGGGGCAGCTATCAGCTGTCCGCATTCTAAGAATTTACCTAGTAATATAAATTGATTTTAGAAAGGCTTTGCGGGTTGCGGACGACTACTAGTCGCCCCTACATTTCCTCTATAAATTTTAGAAATCTATTAACAATGTGTTATCTACTCAAATTACAATTTGTTCTATTCTGCATTTTTGCTATTTTCACCGAAATTACATATTTTTTCTACTGTGTTTGAAACTTCCTCAGATGAAATATTTTGGTTATTGGCTAAATCTCCAACTGTAATTATTCCGACTAAGACATCATTTTCAACTACCGGAACTCTTCTTATTTGACATTCACACATTATTTTCTCTGCTTCTGAAACTTCTGCATCAGGTGCTACATTGAATATTTTTGTTGTCATTACTTCACTTACTGGTGTTTGTTTTATATCTTTTTCGCATGCTAAAGTTCTTAATATTAAATCTCTGTCGGTAACTAATCCTACAACTTTTTTATTATTATCACATACTGGGATGCAGCCTACATGCCTATTAAGCATTAATTTAGCTACATCTGATATTTTAGAATCTGGATTTACACAAGCAACATTGTTGCACATACATTCTTTTACTTTCATATACTTTCCCTCCTATTGTTTTAATGTTTTTATTTTGCGTTGTTTTTGGAAAAATATACATATAAAGTTGTAGGGGTCGCACTGCTGGGCGACCCCTACATTGATTCAAATGAATTTCGTTATATAATTAAAAGTATCTTGGTCTTGGTGGTGGTCCCATAGGTGGTCTTCCTGGTCCTGGCCTTGGTGGTTGCATATTTCCCGGTCCTCCAGGTCCCATAGGTGGTCTTCCACCTGGAAATGGTGGTCTCATTGGAGGCCTCCCCGGTCTTCCCCATTCTCTTAATATTAATATTCTAATTAAATCTCTAAGTAAGAAATTAGTTTGTCTAGTTTCTTTTACTGGTGCCACAGGTTCTTTTGCATTTGGATTTCTAACATCTCCGTTTTTAAGTGGAGCATGATTTCTTGTAGAAGAATCTGCTTCTTGCTCTGGTTCAACATTACTATAAATTTCATTAATCATTTGTTCCAACAATTCTTTTGTAAGTTCTCTACTTGAATTCATATTACACACTTTACATACCATAGGATATATAATTTTATAAATCTCTGGGTAAAAAGATGTTACGTCTTGGATTTGTGCATTAGGCATTAAATCATTTGAGTAAGCATAAATATCTTCTTGTTCATCTGTATATGTATAATCATTTTCTACATATGGTGAGTAACCTAAAACGCTTCTCATATATTCCTCATAATTCTGATAATTCATATCAACCCTCCTAAAATTATTTTGACATGATACATTATATGCAGGAGAGTAAAAAAAGATTATTAAAATATAATTTTAATAATCTTTACTTTTTCACTCTTCACTAAACAAATTGTTTACAATTTGTTTAAATCTGTTTCCTCTTTCTTCGAAATTTTTAAACATATCAAAACTTGCACTTGCTGGAGAAAATAATACTATATCATCTTTTTTACTTATTTCTTTAGCTTTTTCTACAGCTTCATCAAGTGTATTTACTTTGTAAATCGGTAAGTCCTTTTCTACGTGTTTTAATTCATTTGTTACTGCATTATATATTTTATTTGTTGTTTGACCTAACAATATTAGAGAATTAGTTTTGTCAATAATTGGTTTTGCAATTTTATTATAATCTAAATGTTTATCATAACCTCCTGCGATTAATACAATGTTTTCATCAAAAGAGTTTAATCCAGCAATTGTTCTTGTTGGACTTGAAGCAATTGAATCATTATACCATTTTGCTCCATCAATTTCTTTTACAAATTCTAGTCTGTGATTAACACCAGAAAAATTAATACCTACACTTAATTGTGATTCTACTGATACAATATTATTTGTTGCAGCAACAGCTGCACAAACATTTTCTGCATTATGAAGGCCTCTTAATTTTGAATTTTTAAAATTTATAATATGTCTTCTTAGTCCATTGTCACAATTTTTTATAATATTGTTATCTAATATTACTCCATTATCTAATTTAGTTTTGCTACTAAAATATACAACTTTTGAATTTGCGTTTTTTTCAAAGTCTTTTGTTATTTCGTTTTCAAAATTCAAAACTAATAAATCGTTTTTATTTTGATACTTAAAAATATTTGCTTTTGATGATATGTATTCATCATATGATTTATGAATATCTAAATGATTAGGGCTAATATTTGTAATTACAGCTATGTTAGGGCTTACATTCATTGTCATTAATTGAAAACTGCTTAATTCAAGTACAACATAATCCTCTGGTTTCATTTCTTTTATTTTAGTAAATAAAGGAATACCAATATTACCTCCTAAATAACAATTCAACCCTTGCTCTTTTAGCATCTCATATATTAATGTAGTTGTTGTAGTTTTTCCATCACTTCCTGTTACACCAATTGTTGTTCCGGGACACATTTCTAGCACTAGTTCAATTTCAGAAGTAAGTATTGCACCATTTTCAATTTCTTTTTTTATTTCAGGTAAATCCGGTCTACATGAAGGACTTCTGAATATTATATCAAATCCTTTTAATTTAGATAAATAGTTTTCTCCAAAAGAGAATTTTAATTTGTATTCATATATCTTGTCTAAAACCTCTTTTTCCAATTTATCTATAGGTTTATTATTAAATACTGTTACATCAGAACCTAAATCATAAAAATATTGAATTAAAGGGATATTGCTTACTCCAAGACCGACTATAGCAACTTTTTTATTTCTTACATAATTTTCAAACTCTTGTAATTTTTCATTTACAAATTTCATATAATTTCTCCTTTATATAATTAACAATATACATCTTTTTTTCAATCCTTGTATTTTCAAATGTTTCAATTTTATAATTGTAACAAATGCCGTTTTGTTTTTCGTATATAGATATGTATACTGTATTTATATTGTTATTTTCGTTTTTAGGATCTTTTGTTCCTAACATACCTGTTATTCCTATACCAAAATCAGATTTTGCAATATTAGAAACTGATTTTGCCATTTCTTTTGATACTTCATTACTGTAAACAGTATATTCATTTATAATTTCTTTTGATACTCCAAAATACTCTTTATATTCATTACAATATGTTACTAGACCCAGTTTAAAGATACTACTTGAACCTTCTGTATTTGTTAATTCACTTGCAAACAATCCTCCTGTACATGATTCCATAGAAGAAATAGTTAGATTTTTATTTTTTAATAAATTTACCAATTTTTCCATAATTTTACCTCGTTTTTTAATCTCGTTTATTATATCTTATTTTTAAAAAATTAACAATTTTTTAAAAGAATATTTTGATATTTTTTGCAGATAATAAAATCATAGGAATTGAAATTAAGATATTTCTTGCAATTTACAAATTCCTAATAAAAAATGGAGGTGCTGTGATTATGGAAAATAACAATAATAAACAAAACAGACAAAACAAAAATAATAACAAAAACAACAACAGAAATGAAAGAATAGACAATAACAATAATAAAAACAATAACAATAACTGTAGATAGTTAAAAACAAAAGAGATGTGCGTTTTTAATGTACATCTCTTTTATTTTTTGTAATGCTCAATTAAAAGCATTAAATCTTTTTGATAAGGTGACCAAAGATCAATAAGATCTTGGTTAGTGTAAAGTGTATAGCAACCACGTTCAAAGGGAATATAATATTTACCGCCACTAGGTCTATCTTTAGTTTCAAGCCAACAGTGATTTTCTATTAAAAGTTTGCAAGTTCCAAAACCATTTATTCCTATTGGTGTAGAATCGTTGGTATTCCTGACTCTTAAGTAATAAACTGGGTTGTCTAGTTTATTATAAATAGAATCTACGTAAAACATTGCATCAATCGCTATAACCCCCTTATCTATTTCAGATTTTAAATTATCAAAAGTTAATTCAAATTTAAAATCTTCAGGGAAATACAAGCAACCACATTGCTTGCAACATCTGCCTCCACACTTTTTACACAGCTCATCATTTACTAATTTGCTTTCATTAAACTGCCGATTCATGATATCGCTCCTTCAAAAGTATTTGCGTATATTTTATAATAAATGATTTGTTTAGTCAACATAACAATATTATTTTTCTAAATATTTCTTTAAAAATTTACCTGTATGTGATTTATCATTTTTTACAATTTGTTCAGGTGTTCCTACTGATACTACTTCTCCTCCATTATCTCCACCTTCTGGACCCAAATCAATTATATGGTCAGCTGTTTTTATTAAATCTAAGTTGTGTTCAATAACAAGTATTGTATTTCCTGTATCTACTAATCTATGAAGTATATCAACTAATCTATGAACATCAGCTATATGAAGACCTGTTGTAGGCTCGTCTAAAATGTATAAAGTTTTACCTGTTGGCCTTTTTGATAATTCTGTTGCAAGTTTTATTCTTTGAGCTTCTCCACCTGATAATGTAGTAGATGGTTGTCCAAGTTTAATGTATCCAAGTCCTACATCGTGAAGTGTTTGTATTTTTTGTTTTATTCTTGGGACATTACTAAAGAATTCTAGTGCTTCTTCAACTGTCATATCTAATATATCTGCTATACTTTTTCCTTTATATTTAACTTCTAGCGTTTCTTTATTATATCTTTTACCTTTACAAACTTCACAAGGCACATATACATCTGGTAAAAAATGCATTTCTATTTTTAGTACCCCATCACCTTGGCAAGCCTCACATCTTCCACCACTTACATTAAAACTAAATCTTCCTTTTTGATATCCTCTAAGTTTTGCTTCATTTGTTGTTGCAAATATGTCTCTAATATGATCAAATACACCTGTATATGTTGCAGGATTTGAACGAGGTGTTCTACCTATTGGGGATTGGTCTATATTAATTATTTTATCAATATTTTCTATACCTTTTATTTCTTTGCATTTACCTGGTTTTTCAGTTGATTTATATAGCTCTTTTGCTAAATTTTTATATAAAACTTCATTTACAAGAGTACTTTTTCCTGAACCTGAAACACCTGTTACACAATTAAATACTCCTAATGGTATCTTAACATCCAGGTTTTTTAAATTGTTTTCTGTTGCACCTTTAATTTGAATAGAAACTGGTTTAGCTTTTCTTCTGTTTTTAGGTACTGCTATTTGCTTTCTTCCACTTAAATATTCTCCTGTAATTGATTCTGATACGTTTTTAATTTCTTCTGCAGTTCCGCTGAGCAATTACATTTCCACCATGAACGCCTGGTCCTGGACCAATATCTATAATTTGGTCTGCTGCATACATTGTATCTTCATCATGTTCTACTACTATTAAAGTATTTCCTAAATCTCTTAATTTTTTAAGTGTTGTAAGTAGCTTATCATTGTCTCTTTGATGAAGTCCTATACTTGGCTCATCTAATATATACAACACACCTGTAAGTCCTGAACCTATTTGAGTAGCAAGCCTTATTCTTTGCGCTTCTCCACCTGATAGTGTTCCTGCTGGTCTTGCAAGAGTTAAATATTCAAGTCCAACATCCATTAGAAATTGTAATCTTATATTTATTTCTTTAATTATTTGTTCAGATATTAAACTTTGAGTTTTTGTAAGTTTCAAATTTGAAATGTATTCTTTTATTTTATCTATAGACATGTTTGTTAATTCATATATATTTTTGTTACCTACCTTTATAGATAACACTTCTTTTTTTAGTCTTGCTCCATTACATTCATCGCAATGGCTATTTGTCATGTATAATTCATAAAAAGTTCTCATTCCTTGAGATTGTGTTTCTCTATATCTTCTTTCCAAAGTAGGTATTACACCTTCAAAAGGAGCTGTGAATTTTCTTGTTCCTGCTGCTGATTTATATTCAAAATCAATTTTTTCTTCACCTGTCCCATAGAGAATTTTATTCAAAAATTCTCTAGGTAGTTTCTTTATAGGGACTTTTATATCTACACCATAATGTCTTCCAATGCTTTCGAAATACATTTTTGCCATAGTATCGCCTTTTTTCATGGTGCTTGCTCCAAATGCTTTTACACCATCATAAAGAGTTTTATTTTTATCTGGAATAATTAAATCTTCATCCATTTTCATTAAATATCCTATACCTGTACAACTTGGACATGCTCCAAATGGATTATTAAATGAGAACATTCTAGGACTTAATTCTTCAAAACTTATATTACAATCAGGACATGCATAATTTTGGCTGAATAGTAATTCTTCGTGAGTATTCGGGCGGACAGGGTCGTCCGCCCCTACACGTATTACATCAACAAGAACAAGATTATTGGAGTATTTAAGGGCTACTTCTACACTTTCTGTTAATCTACTTCTGATATCTTCTTTTATCACAAGTCTATCTACAATTATTTCTACATTGTGTTTTTTCTTTCTATCTATTTGTAAATCGTCTGTAAGTTCTACAACTTCTCCATCTACTCTTGCTCTTACAAATCCTTCTTTTGAGAATGTTTCTAAAAGCTTTACAAATTCCCCTTTTCTTCCTCTTACAACTGGAGCTAAAACTTGTATTTTTGTTCCTTGTTCTAATTCCATAAGAGTATCTATTATTTGATCAATTGTTTGTTTTTCTATTTTTTTACCACAATTTGGACAATATGGAACACCGATTCTTGCGTATAAAAGACGAATATAGTCATATATTTCTGTTACTGTTCCAACTGTAGAACGTGGATTCCTAGAAGTTGTTTTTTGGTCTATAGATATAGCGGGAGAAAGTCCTTCTATTGACTCTACATTTGGTTTTTCCATCAATCCTAAGAATTGTCTTGCATAACTAGATAAACTTTCTACATATCTTCTTTGCCCTTCTGCATATAAAGTATCGAACGCCAAAGAAGACTTTCCGAGAACCAGAAAGCCCTGTTATTACTACTAATTTATCTCTAGGTATAGTCAAATTTATATTTTTTAGGTTATGCTCTTTAGCACCTTTTATTACTATGTTATCGTTCATTATTGCCCCCCTGAATCTATACGTACCTATTATTATATTATATTTTTTATCAAAAGTCATTAGATAATACAAAAAAGTACATGAATTTTAATATCCATGTACTTTTATATATAATAATCTACTTTGCATATTCTTCTTCTGAATCTGTTTGTTCTTTATTTAATTTTCTTTTGCCTTCTAACCAATGTCTCATTTGTTGAGTAGCTCTTCCGTGTACTACAAACTCCATGCCTTGTATTTCACTTTGTGGTATTGATATTCCTTTTTCATTTAATATATTTGCAGCAGCTTGTTTTACATTTACATTTTTAACGCAATGTTCAACAAATGATAAGAATTCTGTTGGATTTGAAAAGTTATCTAAACAATATTCTAAAAGTGCTTCAATATTGTGTTTTCCATTCATATTCATGTCTTTATCAAAATTAAAATCTTTTAAACTTAAAGCTCTATTATTATCAAATTCTGAGCATAGTCTTATTTTTCCATCAGTAGATATAATTAATCCCCAATTTCCTGGATTTCTATCCCAATTTCCTATAATTTTGTCAAAAATAGTTATTTTTAAAAAATCCTCTTTTATGTTTTGGATGTCTTCTGAACTCATTTGAGGATAGTCTCTTTTTAATTTTCTAGATAAGCCATTACAAATCAATCCAATGTCCTTAATTTTAGAATCATTTAGGATATCGAATCCATGTATTAATTCTTCTCCTGTTTCTAAAATATTAACACTTGCAATTTTAAGTAATCCACCCATATCTATTAAATCGTAACTTGCTGCTGGAATTTTCATTTGTTTTGCAATTTCTTCCGATACTAATTCACTGTAAGCTTCTCTTATAGAACATACATTTTTTATAAAAACCCTTGTTCTATTACTTAATAAATACCATTTTCCTTCTCTAGTTCCTTGAGTTGCTGGTATATTTGTAAGTAAATAATCTTTTGGTTCAAGAATAGCATGTCCATACTGATTCCTTTTATAATTTACATTTTTAAGATTTCTAGGTGTAGATGTATATGTGTCACAAAAGCTTTCTAATTCTCTAACAGACAATATGTATGTATAATAATCTTCAACAGTGCTACATCTTAATCTTTCTGCAATTCTGTTAAATACAGGATTGTCTTGATATTTCAAAACTACTTGCATATTTCTTTCGAAAGAATTGTGATATAAGACATTTTCAGCTTGTGAAAGAAATCTTACAAAATCTCCATTTTTACCGATTCCTTGAGTAGAAAAATAGTCATCTAGTTCAAATATTTTATGTATCTGTTCTAAAGTAAAACCTTTTGCGCTTAATTTAAATACATTAAATTGATTATTTATATCTGAATTAAAAACTGAACTTTCACTCATAATATTACTCCTCTTCTAAATAATATCTATCTGTTCCCAAAATTCCTTTTGTTGCTTTTAACAATTTCATTTCATCATACTCTTCTAAATTGTATTTATTTAAAAATTCATTTAAAGATTCACTGTCCTTAGGTAAAATCCTATTTTTAAAAAATCCAAACAACTCTTTACTTTTGTAACCTGCTTCATTAGTATCTATAGTACCAATTCCGGCACAACCATTTTTCTTTGCAGTAGCTAAACCTTCCTTATCTATCATTAAATAATAATAATCTTCATATTTATATAAAGTTGCTAGTGTATATATTTTATTATTAAAATCTTTCCATTTTAAATATAATCTTTCCATAATTATTAATCTCCAAATAAATCATTACTTATATAATAACATATTTTATGTAAATAAGTCAAATTTTATAAAATTAGTCGTTCAATTGTAAGATTATTTGCAAAAAGTTACATAATATGCTAAAATTAATTACATGTGATTTTCAAATGGCAAAAATAACTTTTTTTGTTAATCACTTGAAAAAGTCTGCTAAATTTATACGAAAGGGTCTGATACGCAATGTCCAGAAAAGATGCAGTTTGTGAGCATCTTAGAGATGCAGCCAAAGAAGGAAATTTTGAGGCAACAACTCCTTTTAAACTATACCCAAGTGAAAATAAAAAAATTGAACGGCAGTATGATTTAAAAGTAAAACCTATCAAAAAAAACAAAATCAGATGCATTTAGCAAAATAAATTGGGAAAACCCTACTTGGAATGACCCATGTGGTGAAGGACCTCCTTTAGAGGTATATGACTATATTGAAGGTCATACAACTATTTTCCCTAAATCAATTACAACTCTTGCGCAAGAGCTGTACACAATTGCAGCCCGTGCCAATTATGATAAGGCACAAAAAAATAAAAACGAGTAAATAAAAACTCTGCAGACTTTTACCCTATCCTCTTGGATAGGGATTTTCTTTTAGTGAAAAAGTGAAACGAAAGGGGTCTGTCCCCTTTCGTTTCACTTAAATAAATTCTTCTAATTCTTTTATTTTATCCCTTAATTCTGCTGCTTTTTCAAATTCCATATTTGCTGCATGTTTTAGCATTTCGTCCGTCAATTTGTTTATTATATCTTGTATAGATTCATTTTTACCTATTTCATATTTTGTAGATACATCTTCAACAATAGTAGCTTTTATTGCGTCTCTAATAGATTTTTTAATAGTTTGCGGAACAATATTGTTTTCTTTATTGTATTCTTCTTGTATTTTTCTCCTTCTGTTTGTTTCAGATATCGCTTTTTCCATGCTATCAGTTAATTCATCTGCATACATTATAACTTTACCTTCTGAATTTCTTGCTGCTCTACCCACAGTTTGTATTAGTGAACGTTCACTACGAAGGAATCCTTCTTTATCTGCATCTAATATTGCTACAAGTGATACTTCTGGAATATCTAATCCTTCACGAAGCAAGTTTATTCCTACCAACACATCAAACTCTCCAAGCCTTAAATTTCTTATTATTTCCATTCTTTCTAATGCTTTTATATCTGAATGCATATAATTTACTTTTATATCAAGACTTTTTAAGTATGCTGTTAAATCTTCTGCTTGCTTTTTAGTAAGTGTTGTTACTAAAACTCTTTCCTTCTTCTCTACTCTTATTCTTATTTCATTTATTAAATCATCAATTTGATTTTCTACTGGTTTTACCTCGATTTTAGGATCTAATAATCCTGTAGGTCTAATAATTTGTTCTACGATGTTTTCTTTAGAGTGTTCTTTTTCATAATCAGCTGGTGTTGCACTAACAAATATACACTGATTCATTCTATTCTCAAATTCATTAAATTTAAGAGGTCTATTGTCAAAAGCTGATGGAAGTCTAAATCCATATTTGACTAAAGATTCTTTTCTTGCTCTATCGCCATTATGCATTGCTCTTACTTGTGGTATTGTTGCATGTGATTCGTCAATAAATAGTAAAAAGTCATCTGGAAAATAATCAAATAATGTATATGGTGCAGAACCTGGTTTTCTTCCACTTATATGTCTAGAATAATTTTCTATACCTTGACAAAATCCTGTTTCTATAAGCATTTCAATGTCAAAGTTTGTTCTCTCTTCTATTCTTTGTGCTTCTATTAATTTGTTTTCATTTTTAAAATATTCTACTCTATCTTTTAATTCTTCTTCTATTGTTTCTATTGCATGATTTAATTTTCCTTCCGATGCAACATAATGAGAATTTGGAGATATTAACGTATGACTTCTTGCTCCTATTGGTTTTCCTGTTAAAGGATTTATTTCTGTAATTTTTTCTATTTCATCTCCCCAAAATTCTATTCTTAAAGCACTTTCTTCTCTATTAGATGGATAGATTTCTAATATATCTCCTTTAGCTCTAAATGTTCCTCTTTTAAAATCAAGTTCATTTCTAGTATATTGCATTTTAATAAGTTTTTTCATTATTTGATTTCTATCTTTTTGCATTCCAGGTCTTAAAGAAAGCATTAACTCTTGATAATCTATTGGGTCACCTAAACCATATATACAAGATACAGAGGCTACTATAATTACATCTTTTCTTTCAAATAAAGAAAGTGTTGCTGAATGTCTTAATTTATCTATTTCATCATTTACAGATGAATCTTTCTCGATATATGTGTCTGATGAAGGAATATAACTTTCTGGTTGGTAATAATCATAGTAAGATACGAAGTACTCGACTGCGTTTTCTGGGAACATTTCTTTAAATTCAGAATAAAGTTGTCCAGCTAGTGTTTTATTGTGTGCTAGAATAAGAGTTGGTTTCTGTACTTTTTGAATGATATTTGCCATAGTGAAAGTTTTTCCTGAACCTGTAACACCTAAAAGTGTTTGGAACTTCTTACCTTCTTCTATTCCCTTGCTTAAATATTCAATTGCTTTTGGTTGATCACCAGTAGGTTTATATTCTGAATGTAATTTAAACATAGTTTCTCCAATCTGTTTTCTGTATGAATTTTATAATTCATAAATATTTGCTTTTAATATTATTTTTGATATTTTACTTTTTTCATCCAAAGATACTTCCCAAATACTTCCTGAGATTAATTTCTTTATTTTTAGTTCTTTTGTGGGTTCTCCTATTAATTTATTTAATTGTTTTTGCAATTGCACTTTATTTGTATAAATTATTAACTTGTTTTCGTTGTATAAAACATTAATAGTTGTTTCTGATTCTTCTTTAATTGGTTCTTTATATCTTTTTTCTTCCATTATAACATTCCTTAACTTTATATTTAATATTATCATCTTTGGTGAATGCCTTTTTATTTTATCATCTTTTATATGAAAAAACAACAGAAACTACTATTTATAAAGACTCTTTCTTTTTATAATGAAAAGGCACCCTGTAAAACAGGATACCTTTTCTCAAAAAAATTTTTTTGATGCAATTCCTTAGCACTTAGCACCAAGAATTAAATGTTCTGATTCGCAGTAATATTGACCACCTGCTTTTTTGATTTCTTCAGCCAGGTACCAACCTGCATTTTTTAAAGCTGTTGATTTTTTTTCGCAAGAACCATCATCCAATTTCCAAAGCAAATACATTGCATTAAACATTAAATTGTCTGTTGTTTCTGCCAAAAGCTTAGTTTCTTTGTCAACCTTCAACACTGTCAAAGCGTTAAAGAGACGTGCGTAGTTATCAGGTAGCAACTCTTGGCCACCTAATGATTCTCCACTCATAATTGTAGACACGATATCTTGAATGAGTTGATTTCGTGCATTTATCGCATCTGCTTTTGTTTCGCCGATTTCATAATATTTGGTATAACTTCCCCAATTATAATAATCAGCATCTTTGATGTAGGATTTAGGAATTTTTCCTCTAAATTCTACCGCTCCTTGAAGCTTCTTGAGCCACTTATACTCAAATTGCCATTCATGAATAAGATTTCTAACAACCTCTTCATACTTTACTTCAGGTTCACAGATAAAGTTGTTTTTTGGAGAATTACCCTTGCTTCTTTTATGTAATTCTCTTGACATATTCAAAGTTGCTTTTTGAATAATAACTTTACTTGTTTCAGAACCATCATCTAATCTCCAAACCATGTACATAGCATTGAAAATCATATTTTTTGTTGTTCCTGGTAAAAGATCTGTTTCTTTTTCCAATTTCAACACTGCTAGTGCATGAAAAAGACGTGCATAATGTCGAAGCCTCATTTCGCGTCCTTTAGGTGTCTTTCCGCTTACCATTGTAGATATAATATCTACAATAATTTCTTCTCTTGCTTTTCGTGCATCATCTTTGGTTAAACTGATTTCATAATAGTCGGCATAGTTTTTACCATCTATACAGAATTCAGGACCATAGATGTAAGATTTAGGAATTTTCGCTCTAAACTCTATTGCTCCTTGAAGCAATTTAAGCCATTTGTATTCGCGGTTGCAGTGGTAAAACAGGTTTTTAATAACCTTTGTGTGATTGATTGGCCGAGTTTGTGTTGTATTTGTTTCTTTTTGCATGTTCCAAACCTCCATTGGAATTATAAATTTTTAACATGATAATTATACCATATTTTACATAATATGTCAAAACGCGTCTTATACACATATCAAAAAAATGCTTGTTTGGTGCATTGTCCAAATTGACTATTTATGCCAAATATGATATAATTTTAATAGTTGTTTATAAGTATAACTAAATTAAAAAAACCAACAATAAAGATTATTATAACCAGGAGGTTAACTATGTTTAATAATTTTAATTTATTAAAAGAATTTGGAAGTCCTTTGTATGCATATGACTATTCAATATTGAAAGACAGATGTAATAAAATGAAGAATTTTTCTAATACATTAAAGAATGGATTATCTAACCAAGTTGCTGTGAATATGCACTATTCAACAAAAGCAAATGGAAATCCTACTATATTAGCTGTTGTTAGAGAATCTGGTTTAAATATAGACTGTATGTCGCCACTTGAACTTGCTCTTAATGAAAAAAGTGGTTTTACTTCAGATAGAATGCTATATGTATGTAATAACGTTTCTTCGGATGAAATGCGTTTAGTTTATGAAAAAGGAA
Organism: Clostridia bacterium; assembly: GCA_045531335.1. Taxonomy (GTDB): domain Bacteria; phylum Bacillota; class Clostridia; order TANB77; family CAG-508; genus CAG-452. Next base: position 9,730 of record JAZSDU010000037.1, on the reverse strand, counting down.
TTCTTATTTGTCTTGATTCTGTATCTCAAGTTGAAACTTGGGGAAAGATGTTTCCTGGAACAGATATAATGGTTAGAATTAACCCAGGTGTTATAGGTGTTGGACATTCTGATAAAGTTATTACATCTGGAAAAACAACTAAATTTGGAATTTCTGAAGAAAATTTACCTGCATTGTTAGATACAGCAAAAAAATATGATTTAAATATTATTGGAACGCATCAACATTTAGGAAGCTTATTTTTAAATGATAAAATTCCTGATTATATAGCTGGTGTAAAAGCAGGACTTGAAATTGTCAAAAAACATTTTTCAGATGTAAAAATTGTAGATTTAGGCGGAGGATTTGGAGTTCCATACAAACCAGATGAAGAACCATTGGATTTATCTTATGTGTCTTCAGAGCTTCTGCCTATTCTTAATGATTTCGTTTCAAGTTATCCATCTGTACAAGAATTTAAGTTTGAACCTGGACGTTATATTCCTTGTGAATCAGGTAAACTTATAGGTACTGTAACAGCTGTAAAACATGAAAATGAAACTTGGTGGATTTGCACAGATATTGGTATGAATCAATTGATACGTCCTTCTATGTATGGGTCATATCATGAAATCGAACTTGTTTATCAACCAAGCAATGAAGAAAGACCTGAAATAATTGCAAATTTCTGTGGAAATGTTTGCGAAAGCGGAGATATTCTTGCTAAAAATCGCAAGGTCAAATTACCTGAAGTTGGAGATATAGTTGTAGTACACAATGCTGGAGCATATGGATATTCTATGTCATCTAACTACACAGGAAGACCAAGACCTGCAGAAATTATGATTGATAATAATGAATGTAAACTTATTAGAAAAAGAGAAACTACTGAATCATTATTAGCAAATGTTATTTTATAAAATAAATTTTGATATAAAGGAGTATGTTAAAAGCAAGCATACTCCTTCCCTTTTTATTATAAATAATTTTTAATACATCTAGACAATTTTATTTTTTTTGTGTATTATTGTATCATAATTAATTACATATTTGTTAAGGAGGAACAAATGATGAGGACAACTTTTAAAATTCTTCTACTTATTGTTTTATTTTCAGCATTATTAATAACAAGTGTAAATGCTGCTGGAATATTAATGAATTTACAAGATTATGCACAAGGAAATTCAAATACTGTTGAAGAAGAAAGCGAACTTGACAACAGTGACATTCAAAATCAACTTAATGATGATATATTAAATAATACTGAAGTGGATGAAGAAACTAATGTAGTTCAAGAAAATGATGAAGAGGAAGAAAATAATTCTAGAGTAACTTCTTCAACTACAACTTCGAATGATGATGAATTTTTGACAACCGAAAATGTTTTATCAATAATAATTATTGTTATTGGAATACTTTTGGTTTTGTTATCAATAGCTATTTTATTAAGAATAAAATAACATACTTAACAACTTTTGTATAAAATTTACAAAAGTTGTTTTTTTATGAATATTTTTTAAAAAAGTATAAATAATATAAATAGATTTCAAACCATGATTTAGGAGGTAAATTAAATGAAAAGAAAATCTTTTATATTATTTATAACACTTCTTGTTTTATCTTTTAGTACTATTTGTTTTGCAACTGATATGGGAAATAACATTAAAAACACTATAAACGGAGCTACTAACACTGTTGTTGATGGTACACAAAATCTTGCTGAAGATGTAAGAAGTGGTATAGGAACAGCAGAAAATACAGTTGAAAATACTGCAAGGGATATTGGAAATGCTGTAATGGATGGAGCAAACTCTGTGGAAGATACTGGAGACAACACTTATATTACAACAAGAAGTGTTGCCGAAGATGTAAGTGTAATAAATGATACTGCAGTTTCTACATGGACATGGATTGCTCTTGCAATTGCTGCAGTTGTTATAGTTGGTCTAGTTTGGTATTATGCTTCCGAACGTAACCACAAACATTAATTTATACAACCAAACTTTTAAAAAAACGTAGGGGCGCATGAATATGCCCCCTATTTTTTAATTTATGCTTTCCATTTTATTTTTGATATGATATAATTTTATATATTTTAAAGAAAGAGGTCGTATTTATAAATGTCTAAGATTATTTCGAAAAACCCAACTGCAAGACATAATTACACAATAGAAGATACAATAGAAACAGGTATAGTTTTGTCAGGTACAGAAATTAAATCTATAAGAAATGGTAAAGCTAATTTAAAGGATAGCTATGCTTCAATAAAAAATGGCGAGTTATTTATATACAACTTACATATAAGCCCATATGAATTCGGCAATATATATAACAAAGATCCTCTAAGAGATAGAAAATTATTAATAAACAAACGCGAAATAAATAAATTAGTAGGTCTAATTAAACAAAAAGGATATTCACTTATACCTTTAACTATGTATTTTAAAGGAAATCTAGTAAAAATAGAATTAGGAATTGGTAAAGGGAAAAAACTATATGATAAAAGACGTGATATTGCTAAAAAAGAGGCGGAAATGAGAATGAGAAGAAATATAGATAACTGATAAAATAATTATATTTTAATAATTTGGGGCAGGCACAAGACCTGCCCCTACAAATTTTACAAATACGATTATTTTTTAAGCTTTGTTTGATGAACCAAATACATTTTTAATTTTATGTTCTACTATTTCTGTAATTTTTTCTCTTGCTGGTGTTAAATATTTTCTAGGATCAAATGCTCCAGGGTTTTCTACTAATGTTTTTCTAATTTCTGAAGTAAATGCTAATCTTAAATCAGTGTCTACATTTATTTTTGAAACTCCTGAAATACTTGCAGTATGTAATATTTCATCAGGAACACCTTTTGCACCTGGTATGTCTCCTCCATATTTATTACATGTTTCTACTAATTCCGGAATTACAGTTGAAGCCCCATGTAATACTATAGGTGTATTTGGTATTTTTTCTTTAATTTCTTTTAAAATATCCATTCTTAATTTTGCTTCACCTTTAAATTTGTAAGCTCCATGGCTTGTTCCAATTGCTATTGCTAAAGAATCACAACCTGTTCTTTCTACAAATTCTTTTGCTTGATCTGGATCAGTATATTTTGCATCAGCTTCAGAAACATTAACATCGTCTTCAATACCTGCTAATTGTCCTAATTCTGCTTCTACTACTACTCCTCTTTCGTGAGCATAATCAACAACTTTTTTTGTTATTTCTATATTTTCTTCGAAACTATATTTTGAACCATCTATCATAACTGATGTGAATCCATTATCTATACACATTTTACATGCTTCAAAATCAGCTCCGTGATCTAAATGTATTGCTATTGGAATAGTTGTTTCTTCAGCAGCAGCTTCAACCATTTTCATTAAATATTTTATTCTAGCATATTTAATTGCACCACTTGATGCTTGAAGAATAACTGGCGAATTTTGTTTTTGCGCTGCATCTACTATTCCTTGTAATATTTCCATATTGTTTATATTAAAAGCTCCTATAGCAAATCCTTCGTTCATAGATTTTTCAAACATTTCTTTTGTTGTTACTAATGGCATAACTTTACCTCCTTATATTTCATAAACTTATTCTATTTCTTAAATTTTATCTTGTCAACTAATTTAAATAAAAATCCTAATATTTAATATATTAGGATCCTGTAATTTTAAAATTGGTTTGTATTTTCATAATTGCTTTTATAACTACCACACATTGATTCGTCTTCTGGCTTTCCAGTGTTACAATCCTTACATGGTCTTACTATAATATCCTCTAACTCGCATTTTTCTGTTTTTTGATTATTGTATTCGCAACTATGAACTGTACAATTAATAACTTGCTTTTTATCCATTTTAACCTCCTTTAAAATTTCTACTAATATTTATTATTTGCAAAAAGTTTTAAAATATTAGTAAAGTAATATTAAATTCAGTTACTTCTTTATTTGGTTTTTTGTAAATTTTTATCTTCGATTTTTTTGATTTCAATATTATTTAACTCCTTACTACATTCTGAATTTTTAAAACTTAAATACCAACTCATACCATTTTTTTGTTTTTGTATTGATAGAACTCTTTCTTGTAATTCTAAATATGTAGCAGGTGCAGACTGTATAATAGGTTCGCTAGGCATCCAATTTGCAGGTGTTGCTGCATCGTTACAATCAGCAGTTTGAAGAGCTTTTAAAATTCTTAATATTTCTGGTATACATCTTCCAACATTCATAGGATAAACTAATATTACTCTAATTATACCTTTATCGTCAATTATATATACGTTTCTTACTGTTTGAGTTGAATTTATTGTGTTCGAAATCATTCCGTACTGTCTGGCTATTTCACCACTTCTATCAGCGATTACTGGAAAAGGAATTTCAATTCCTGTCCTTATATAAATATCATACAGCCATGCTAAATGTGATGGATTGCTATCTATACTTAATCCAATAAGACATGTATTTAAGTTTTGAAAATATGTATAAGCTTTTGAAAATGCAATAAATTCAGTTGTACATACTGGGGTAAAGTACGCATCTTTGGATTTATTTCTTTACTGTTTTTTTCTTATCTTTGGCTATTTTCTTTGTATTATCTTTATTTAATATTTGGTTTGTTTCTTCGATGTATTTATAGTTTAGTCTATTATCTTTTGTTACAACTGATTCACCTAGATTTTTTTCAATATCATCTCTTGCTACCTTTGCTGCATGTCCACCCATTTTAGCAATTTTGATATTTTCATTTAATCCTAATGGTTTTTGTTTAGCAGCAATCCTTTTAGTTGCTTCTTCTGATAAATCTGTTAATATAAGTTCTATATTATCCATATTATCTCTTAAGCTTTCTTTTCTTAATCCTTTATATTGTTTATACTCTTTTGCTGTCATTCCTGACCACTCTTTGTATATTTCATTTGTTAAGATTGCATATTCAATATTGCTTTCTATTCCATTTTCTTTCCATACATCAGTTAGCTTTTTTCTTTCTCGAATTGTTTTTATTCTTTTTGCAATCCATTCTTCATCATACCCTTTAGTACGATATAAATCTATAGCTCTTTGCAATGCAATACTTGGATCAAAAGTTTCATCGATTCTTTCTTTTCCTAAACGTGCAAGCCATTGTTTTATTGGCTCAGCGTTTTTAGAAGGAATTGATTCAATTATACGAAACATGCCTTCTATGTCACATACATCTGTATTATAATATTTTCCATCTGATGATTTTAATTTCAGTTGGTGACAATTTGTCACCAACTCATTTCCTTCTTCTTTTAATCTTTGTTTTAGTTTGTTCCAATACTTCCTTCCATCTTTACTTTGAGATATTACACTTACTATATCCACAATACTTATAAAATATTTTTCTTCGTCTTTATCCCATACAGTTCTTATAGTTTCATTATTGAAAATCTTATTTATTAAATGCAAATTATCTTGATTCATTTTTGCCTCCTTCATTTTCTCGAAAATTTGTTTGTATTTATTTTATATCAATTTTTCTAAAATTTTTCAATAGTTTTGCAAAAATTTGTTCTGCATTTAATAAAGTTTTTCTATATCACTTTTTAACTGAAATCTAATGGTTTTATCTCTATGTATATAAATTTTATCAATTATCATTTGTAATATAATTCTGCTTGGTTCTTTTGCATTTATAATGTCATCAAAATACTCTAAAGATGTTTTTAATTTAGAAAGTTTTTCTTCTAAATTTTTCTTTTCATTATTTTGAATCGCTTCTTGCAAGTAGGTGATACTCTGCATTTTTTCTTTTTCTAATTCTTTATAAGTGTTTTCTATAATTTCTCTTTGTATAGAATTATTAGAAGATGCCATTTCTTTTATTTTTTGATTAATTAGCATTTTATATTCTTCATTTAGAATATTTAATTTATTTTGTAGCTTGAATTTATCATTATTGTTTTTATCTTGTTTTTGTTCTAGTTTTATAGATTTTATTTCTTTTAAATATTTTTGTTTAGTAAACTTTAAAAACTCTTTCAAATGAATTAATATGTCTTTTTCTTTAACCTCGTGGCAGTTACATGCTTTTGTACTATATTGCCTATATCTTGAACAATCATAACCTTTTTCACGAACTTTTCTTTTTATAATCATTCCAGACATTCCTGATCCACATTCATTACATACACACATTCCTGAAAAAATATAGTTATGCTTTGTTTTTGCACCTGATGTATTTTGTTTATATTTTTTATTTCGTAATTCTTGTGCTAACTTAAACATTTCTTTTGAAATAATAGGTTCGTGATGATTTTCAAATATAAAATGTTCTTCTTTAGGAAGTTTTACAATTTTTCCTCTAATATTTATACTTCGTTTTTTATGAGTTATTAAAGTACCAGTATAAACTTCATTCTTTAAAATATTACTAACCATGTCTTTAGTCCAAGATTCTTGAACTTTGTGTTTATAAATTCTTCCTCGTTCTAAATGTTTCATTCTGTAGTATTCTGAAGGTGTAGGAAAGTTATATTTTGTATTTAATATTTCACTAATTTTTTGAAAGCCATATCCATCTTCTAAATACAACTTAAAAATTAATTTAATAACCGGTCGTATTTCATCTATTACATAAAGCATAGGTATATCATCTTTAAAAACTTTTTCATAACCATAATAATTTCCCATGATTAATCTTCCTGATTTTTGTTTAGAATACATATGATCTCGTGTTTTTTTAGAACACTCTTTAACATATCTTTCATTAAACCAAGTTGTTATACCTATAAGGTCATCTCTATCATTTAGAACATCATAAGACCCTCCCATTTCAGATACTGCTATTAAGTTCTTTTGCATATTTTTAAAATCATCTATTAGAACTAAAACTCGTCCGTTATTTCTTCCAATTCTTGATAAATCTTTTACAATTACTACATCAATTTTTCCTCCCTTTACTTGTTCCATCATTTTTGAAAATTCAGGCCTATTAAAGGTATATCCCGAAACATTGTCATCTATATAGAAGTCAGAGATATTCCAATTACGAGTACTTGCATAATCAGAAATAATTCTTTTTTGCTCTTCAATACTTGAATAATTTTCTTTATCTTCATCTCTAGACAATCTACAATATCCCACAACTGTCATATTATCCTCCATATCTCGCCTGATATTGCTTGATGATGTCATGTTAGCATACATTCTTATTTAATTCCACTTGTTTCGTAACTATTTTTTTAAGAATTTCGGGATAATTCTTTTTTCCACTTACAAATATAGCTAAACGGCATTTTTCTTTTTTATATTTATTTATTAGCTCTTTAGTTTCTTGCGTTTCTAATTCTTCTTCAGTTAAATAAATTTGAATATATTTTGTATTACTAATTTCGCAAGAAGTAATTTGCATTTAATTAACTCCTCCATAATATTTCTCCATAAATATTATGCAAAAAGAGAATAGGATATCTCTTTTCGTCTTAATTACCTTTTAGAAATAACTAATACTATAAAATATAAATATTATTCAATAAATATTACCTCCAATTTATGCGTATTAAAACACGTTTTTTAAATTCATATATAAGAGTACAAAATTTTTATTAAATGTTGCATTTTTTTGAAAAAAGTATGATTTGCAAATTATGTAAAACTATGATATAATATGCGTTGATACAGGCAAGTGCTGTGTCTTAATAATTTTTTTCACTAATTTGTGAGAGGAAATTAGCCTCTAACTTTTTAGTTTTTACATATATAAACCATTGCATCAATAAAAGAAACGGAGGAAATGTCATGTATAATCAGAACAAAAAATTGCATAAATGGCTAGTCGGTCTATTTATATCGCTGCTGATTATTGCAGTATTAGACCTAGTAATTGCGAAAGCAATCTATCCTAATGAATTAGAAGCTTTCGAGAAATGTCTTTCAACTTTGCTGTGTATTGAAGTGCTTGTTTATTTGATTATTATTGCAATAAAATGTGTTCAATACCGAAATTTTGTAGAAAAGTATGAACAGGACAAGCTATCAGAAGTAAAGGAAGAATTAACTTCAGAATTTCAAAAAGTATTTATAAACTATTCTGGAGCTATTTCGAAAGATGAATTTGAATGTAAAGCTAAAGTTGATAGAAATGGAAAAATTATATGTGAAATTTTTCTTGATACGGAGATTACTCTTGAAAGCTATGAAGAATTTCTTAAATATTTCCATTTAAACTAGATTAAGTAAATTTGTACTGATTAACTAACAAAGGGAGAGAATAAATTCTCTCCCTTTGTTTTTTATTTATATATTTATTTATAAATTTTAACTATCATAACCAATATAAAAAGTTCTTTAATACCCTACATAAAATAGGTAATTATTATTTTTTCAATTTTTTTTAAAATTTGCAGGAACAGGGAGTCACCCCGACTCCCGTTAACAGCCTAAAAGCGTGGCTTTTAACTGGATTGCAAAAAAATAATGGGGAGACTTTTGGTCACCCCGCAATATTATTATATAATTTATTATACAACTTGGAATTTATTTACCCTATAACACTTTTAATAATACTAATTACATTTTTTCATTATTTTTTAAATAATTATTATATACTCTTTCCAAGACCAGAATTTTATTTACTCCTCAACACATCTAAGAAATCTATTAAATAAAAAAACAGCATTAATCTAGATAATGCTGCAAAACTAAATTTTAGTTTTAACTAAATTTTTCATACAGTTAAGATGTTAATCAAGAATCGTAAAACCATAACCTGGATTAAGAATCTGACCTCGAAACACAGCTTTGTGATAAGCGTTATCATAGCTATCATAATCAATGTGTTCTCCACAACATTTGCACTGTTGCCAATATTGTGGGTGTCCACCATACTCCGTTTCATGCCCAAAGAGAGAACAAACTTCCTTAAAATCTTCTCTATTTTTTTGAAGTTCTTCATGAATTTTATTAATTGATTCTAGAACTTCTAAAATCCTTAAAGCAGTTTTCTTAAGCTCTAGATTTTCATTTTGCTCAGATGCTTTTTTTATTACATCTTCACTACCTTTATTACAACAGGGTCCACGCCTATATCCTTCACCACATATTAAACAAGTCCAATATGTCACTGTAGGATATTTTGCTCCATGAAAAGTATGGGCAATTTCGCCATGTTGAATTAACTCTCTTGTTTTATTAACAGTCGTGTGGGCACCTTTTTGTTTGCAAAAAGTTTTTCCTAAATCCTGAATTTCTTTTTCAAACTTTTCTAATTGTTTATTAAGATCTTCTTTTCTTTGATTCAAACAACCTATTAATTCTTTTCTTTCTTTTCTGAAACTTTCTACCGCTTCCTCTTCAATAATTCTTGCTTGATTTAAAATTTTTTGTGCTTGATTCCGCAATTCTTTTGCTTCTTCTGCTATCTTTATACTGTTTTTAAATTTAGCCTTCATAACATTTGCCTCCTAAAACAAATTTGTTTTACAATTATTGAAACAGTTCAAATTTTATTTCAATTGCGATGTTGACCACAAAGTTGTAAAACGAAGATTATAAAGTTGGGAAAACCCAAATTACTATATTATTATACCATATTTACAAAAATAAGCAATATACATAAATTAGATTTTTTTAACTTTCTGAAGGTTAGTCAATCATATGTCACACTTTTTTGAAAAATATATACTTTGAGTACTTTATATTGCCATAACCGATTCTTCTTGACTTTTATATTTTTTTAGGAATCCCTTCGGACTCAACCATCCTAGTGGTCTCATTGGA
>JAZSDU010000023.1:0-19673 GCA_045531335.1 Clostridia bacterium | reverse complement strand
ATATTTATATATTTTTTTCAATTTAAACTTTTGGATATCTACATTTCTATTAATATACCCTAATAAAAAATATGGAAAAAATGTTATTATTCTTGAAGCACAAAGTTCATATCCTATCTTATTAAAAAAGCCTGCCAAAAGTGATATAATAATAGAACTGATTAAACTGTATAAACAATTATTAATAAAAATTTTACCTGAAAATTTTATTATTAAATTCCAAATTATCATTGCAAATATGTACCATAGTGTCCAATTAGGTAAAGTCAAACTATATTTTATTTGCGTTTTTAATACCATTACATCAAATATATAAAATATAGTTTGCCAAATTAAATATATATATATAAATTTTAATATGCTTTTCATATTACCTTTTGAAAAATATCCAGAAATATACACAAATATTGGCATATGAAAAGTATAAATTAAAATATAAATCTTATTACTTATATTCCCCTTTAGCATCTCTAAAAGATGCGCAAACACCACACAAAAAATCATAATACATTTTATATTATCATATTTATATTGTCTTTTATTTTCCACTATATTTTAATTCTCCTACCTTTTTTAATTTAAAATAATATATCACAAAAGCAGATAATTAACAACTAATTATCTGCTTTTAAATTATAGTATAGAGCTTGCCTTTATATTTTAATTTTTGTTTGAATTTTCCTTTAATTGGTTCTTATACCGCATAATTTATTCCTCTTGCAACTACATCTTTCATGTTTTCTATTAAGTCATCTATTTCTTTTGGTGTTACTATTAAATTGTATTCTCTAGGTATTAATGCATCTCTAATCACTCCATACTTATCTTCATCTTTTAATTTATTTAAATACTCATTAGAACTTCCTTCATTCTGCAACTTTTCAATAAATATATCAATACTATCTGCTGCTATTGTTGCTGCATCTACAACCATTGGAACTCCTATTGCAATTACTGGAATTCCTAAAGTATTTATACTTATTTCGTTTCTTGCATTACCTACTCCTGCGCCTGGTACTATTCCTGTGTCTGATATTTGTACTGTACTACTTATTCTCTCTATACTTCTTGATGCTAAGCTGTCTATAACTATTATAAGTTTTGGTTTAATATTTTCTACAATTCCTTTTATTACTTCCATTGTCTCTATACCTGTTGTTCCAAGTACTCCTGGAGCAATTGCACTTACTGATCTAGCCCCTTCTTCCAAATACTGAGGTGCATATTTTAATAAATGCCTTGTAATATCAATTTCATTAACTACCTTTGGCCCGAAGTGAATCTGGTGTTACATATATATTTCCAAGTCCTACAACTAAAATATCTCCTTCTTTATCTGTATGTTTATTTATTAGTTCCTTCAATTCCTTTGTAACTATTTCTGATGCTTTCTGAATTTCTTGTTCTTCAGCAATCTTCAAATCCTTTATATCAATTGTAATATATGTTCCAATTGGTTTCCCAATTGCTTCTTCTCCTTGTTTATCAATAATTTTCACTCTGTTTGTTTTTATATTTCCTCCTTCATCTATTCTTTCAGTTTCAATTCCTGGTATTTCATCTAAATTATTGGCTTTTTTAAAAATATCTCTTCTTTCATCAGCCATATCTGTATTAAAATTAAACATAAAAAATCACCTCTTTTTATTTTTAGTAAGAGATGGATTTTTATTCATTAAATTGTAAATTACATAGATAACATATTATTGGTAGATTATTAAAAATCGTAGAGAAAATGTAGGGGCGACTATCAGTCGTCCGCATCTTACAAAGCCTTTCTGAAATTAATTTATATTAAGTAAATTCTTTGAAGACGGACAGCTAATAGCTGCCCCTACAACATTTGCAATTAATTTTTCATACAAATCATAATTTCGTATAATCTTTTTCTAAATCTTCAGCTAATTCAAATCTATATTTTTGACCTGTTATATTATCTTTTCTTGTTTGATCTATTTCTTCTAAAAACATTTCTTCTCTTCTTACCCATATTTGTGAGTCGTTTCTATCGTATATTGGTCTATATACAACTTTTCTTTCTTTTGTTTCTGAGTCTAATGCAACATCTTGTATAAAATAATAATTTCCTTTAAAGTGTCTGTATATTTTTCCTATTTTTACTTGTTTCATTTTTGTTCCTCCTTAAATTTTAATTTTTAAACGTTTATTTTTTAATAATTTGTAGGGCAGACGACTCTGTCTGCCCGTAATTTTATGCATTTTTACGGGCGGACACGGGGTTCCGCCCCTACAACGTTTGCAATTATTTTATCTAAACCAGTCGCTGGGACGGAGGCAAAAATTTCATTTTAACAAAATGCAATTTTATGACCTCACGTCCGGACGCTCTTCTTAAATTTCAATTCTATCTTTAAATTTATTTTCAATTTGTTTTCTTAATAATATATTTTTTTCTTTTTCTAAATTTGGATCGTCTTCCATAATTTTTATTGCTACGCTTTGAATAGATTTTAACATTTCTATATCTTCAAATAAATTTGCAATTTTTAGTTCTGGAAGTCCATGTTGTCTAGTCCCAAAAAATTCTCCTGAGCCCCTTAATTCCAAGTCTTTTTCAGATATTATAAATCCATTATTCGTTTCTGTCATAACTTTCATTCTTTCTCTTATATTTTGAGAATTTCCTTGATATTTTAATATACAATATGATTTATATTCTCCGGCGCCCTACTCTTCCTCTTAATTGATGAAGTGTTGCTAAGCCAAATCTTTCTGCATTTTCTATTATCATTATATTGCTATTTGGTACATCTACGCCTACTTCTATTACAGTTGTTGAAATTAAGATTTGTATTTCTCCAGATTTAAATCTTTCCATTATTTCATCTTTTTCTTTAGGTCTTAATTTTCCATGTAAGTATTCCACTTTATATCCACTAAATATTTCTTTGTATTTCTCAAATAATTCTAATACAGATTTTGCATCTATTTCTTCTGATTCTTCTACTAGTGGACATACTATATAGCATTGTCTTCCTTCATCTAATTGTTTTTTTATAAAGTTATTTACTCTTTCTTCCATTCCTTTAGTTACTGCAAATGTATCTATTTTCTTTCTATTAGGAGGAAGTTCATCTATTATTGATATATCTAAATCTCCATAAAGAATAAGTGCTAAGGTTCTTGGTATTGGGGTTGCTGTCATAACTAAAACATCTGGACTTTCACCTTTATTGTTTATTACACTTCTTTGTCTTACACCAAATCTATGTTGCTCATCTGTTATTGCAAGTCCTAGATTTTTAAATACAACATTTTCTTCCAACAAGCTATGTGTACCAATTAAAATATCTATTTCGCCATTCTGTAATCTATTTAAAATATCTTCTTTTTGTTTTTTAGGTGTTCCACTTACTAGCAACTCACATTTTATATTAAACTGTGATAATATGCTTTCAAAGTTTTTTAGATGCTGCTTGCTAAGTATTGCAGTAGGTGCCATCATAGCAACTTGATAACCAGATTTTACTGCTTTATATGCAGCTACTATTGATACTGCTGTTTTTCCGTGATCCTACATCTCCTTGAAGAAGTCTATTCATTGGATTTTCAGATTCCATGTCTTTATCTATTTCTTCTAATACTCTGCTTTGAGCTTTTGTAAGATTAAATGGGAGCTGTTCTATAACATCACTCATCTTAATATTTTTATCAAACTCTATCCCCTTTTTATTTACACTATATTTAGTTTTTAAATTTAGAAGAGCAAGTTGCATAACAAGTAATTCTTCAAATACTAATCTTTTTTTAGCCTTATTGTATTCTTCAAAATTTTCTGGAAAATGAATAACTTGTATTGCTTTATTTATATTATCTAAACTATATTCTTTTAGCAAATATTCAGGCATTGTTTCTTGCAATTCTTCATTTACTTCTTTTAATGCATTTTCCATAACTTGTCTAATAACATTTTGTGATAATTTATATGTAAGTGGATATAACGGAATTATTTTACCTGTATTTTTGTTTGTGTCTTCACTATCGAAAACAGGTGAATTCATCTCAATAAATCCAATTCTTTTTTGAACTTTTCCAAAAAATTTATATGTTTCTCCAAGTTTAAATCTGTTTTTTAAGTATCTTTGATTAAACCATGTTATATGGCATAAACCAGTTTCATCTCTAACGCTTAGCTTGTAGATTACCATGTTTTTTCTAATTCTTTTTTCCATCATTTTAGAAACACATATTGCTTCAATAAGAACCTCTTCTCCATCTTCTACTTCTGCAATATTTTTTGGTTTTCCTCTATCTTCATAGTCCCTAGGAAAATATGTTATTAAATCGCCTAAATTAAATATTCCCAAAGTGTTTAAAAGCTTTGCTCTCGCAGGTCCTACACCTTTTATGAACTTAACATCTTTATTTAAATCTAACATTCAGTTCTCCTTTATTTTATTTCCTTCATATAGTAAATTGAATATTCTTTAAATTCTTCTTTTTTATAAAATGAAACAGCTGAAATATTATTTTGAAATGCATTTAGTTTTATAAACTTAGCATCTTTTTCTTTCATTAATCTAGTAAATTCATCAATAAGCATTTTACCAATACCTTGTTTTCTATATTTTTCACTTACACATAAATGTTCTATATAAGCTACTTTATTAATATAAACGCCTTCTTTATCTATTAAATCTCCATCTATATATCCGATTAAATCTTTATCTTGTTCAGCAACTAAAAATGTATTCTTTTTTGATGTTATTGATTTTTTTAAATTGTTTTTTGCTTTTTTAGTATTGTAATAATCCTTATTTAAATTTTTATCAAAAGGTAATTCTACTTCATAAAGTTCTTTTGCTAATTTAACTATTTTATCAAAATCACTCTTTTTAGCCTTTCTTATATTAACCATATACTCATCCCCCATTTATCTTCAGCAGTTTAGAATAATAATTATAAATTCAATTTATGTTTTAGTCCTGTGTTTCGTTTTTTTATGTCCGTGTTATCAATCATAAATTCTATTATATTTTTATTACTGATTACTATTAAAAGTTCTTTTGCTCTTGTAAGCGCTGTATATAATAAATTCCTTGTAAGCAGCATTGGTGAGCTTTGAGGTAATACCAATACGACTACATCAAATTCACTTCCGCTGAGATTTATGAATTGTTATACTATAACTATGTTCTAATTCATCAAGATTTGTAAAGTCATACCACGCAACTTTTTCATCGTCAAAACAAACTTCAATTTGTCTTTCTGCTTCATCAATTGATTTAATCATTCCTAGTTCACCATTAAATATTCCTGCTCCCGCTTCCATTTTATCATTAATCTGTTTTTCCCAATAGATATCGTAATTATTTTTTATTTGCATTACTCTATCACCTGGTCTAAATACTCTTCCTCCATGTTGTTTTTCTATATTTTTATTTGGATTTAAAACATTTTGAAGTGATGCATTTAACTCTTTTGTTCCAAGCATTCCTTTTTTTGTTGGTGTAAGTACTTGTATATTTTTAAAGAAATCATAATCTCCATAATTTTTAAGTCTTCCTGAGCAAAGTGAAACAACATCTTGTAGCATTTTTTCTTGAGTAGTGTCATTTATATAGAAGAAGTCATCTATTTTATCTTTTTCTTCTGCTCCTATGAAACTTTCTCCGTTATTTACTCTATGTGCATTTGTTATTATCTTGCTTTTAGCTGCTTGTCTAAATATTTTGTTTAACTCTATTGTTGTAATTCTTTCTGATTCTATAATATCTTGCAAAACATTTCCTGGTCCTACTGATGGAAGCTGATTTATATCTCCAACTAATATTAGTTTTGTTCCTAAATATGTAGCTTTTAAAATATGATTCATTAAAAACATATCTACCATAGACATTTCATCTATTATTACTACATCTGCATCTATTGGAGTTATTGGATAATCTACTGATAAGTAATCTTCTGTATCATCTAATTTTCTTATTTCTAATAATCTATGTATTGTTGTAGCTTCTTCCCCTGATTGTTCTTGCATTCTTTTTGCTGCTCTACCTGTAGGAGCACAAAGCACAACTTTCATTTTCTTAGATTTATAAATATCTATTATTGTTTTAATAATTGTTGTTTTACCTGTTCCAGGTCCTCCTGTAATTATACAAACATTGTTATCATTTACTGCTTTTACAGCTTCTTTTTGTTCTTCTGATAAAATTATATCTTGTTTTTCCTCTACCTTTTCTAATTCAACTTTGAAGTTTTTTATTTTCTTTATATTTTTAGTTTCATCTAATGCAATAAGTTTTTCTGCAATATTTTTTTCTGCAATATAAAAATTATTTAGATATACCCACTCTTTATCTTCTCTTTCTTCTAAATGTATACTTTCTGTTGCTTTTAAATTTATTATTTCTTCTTCTATTTGTTCTTCATTAATTCCTAACAAATCTGAAACAAAGTTAACTAAATTTTCATATATTACACAAGAATTTCCATTATGACTTGCAATTATTAAACTATATTTAATAGCACTTTCAATTCTTTTTGCATTCTCTTTTGCTATTCCTAAATCCATTGCCATTTTATCTATTTTTTTAAAGTCTAGTCCATATGTTATATCTATTAATATATATGGATTTTCTTCTATTTTAGCTATTGCATCTTTACCTAAAGCTTCATAAACCTTTTTACTATTTTGTCCTACTATGCCGAATTTTTCTAGGAACCCAACTATTTGCCATAATTCCCATTTCTCGTTGAATTCCTCTGCTATTTCTATTGCTCTAGTACTTGTTATTCCTTTTATATTCGCAAGTTTATATGGCTCAAATTTTAAAATATGCAGAGTTTCTTCTTTAAAATTATCAACTATTCTTTTTGCAGTAGCAGGACCTACTCCTTTTATAATTCCACCGGCTAAGTATCTTTCTAATGCCTCTAAAGTCTCAGGCATTATTTTTTCAAATGTTTGTATTTTGAATTGTCTTCCATAGTCTGGGTGATTTACAAAATTTCCAACTAATTTTAGGCTATCTCCATTGTTAATAAAAGGTAGATATCCTACTATTGTTGTTAATTCTTCATCTGTTTCAAATTCTGCTATTGTATATGCATTTACTTCATTTTGATATATAATTTCAGAAATCTGTCCTTTTATTTCCAAAGTTTTCTCTCCTTACTAATTATTTCTTATTATTTTATATCATAAAAAGAGACACATGTAAATTATTAAAAAATATTTTAGGGGCAGATATAAATCTGCCCCCTATATTTATTTATTATCCATATTGTCTATTAAATCTTTACATGTTTTCCAGTCTAAAACATTTACAAATTTATAATCTTCTTCTAGCTTTTTTGCTATCTCCTTTGTTTTATCTGTTGAACCCAAATCTGTTATTATTACATTTTTTACACATTCTTCTTTTCCATAAATTATTCTAAATAATATTGAACGCATAAATCCTTCTATTTTTTCTTCTTGATTTTTTACTGCTATTATAAAATATATACCATCAGATTCTAAATTTGTACATGTGCATATGTAATATATAGTTTTTATAATTTCTATTAATCCGTATAAGGCTAATACCCAAATTACAGCATTTGTAATAAAGTCTAACATATAACTTCACTCCTAGTGTATTATATGTTTATTTAAATGTTTTGTTACAAAACGTAGACTAATAGGGACAGACCCCTTTAGTCTATTTTTTGTAGAAGTAGACTAAAGGGGTCTGTCCCCATTAGTCTACAATTCAACTATTTTCTCCCAAGGTAAATCCTTATCTCCAAAGTGTCCGTAATTTGTTGTTTTTGTGTATATTGGCTCTTTTAACCCTAGATATTTTATTATTCCATTTGGTGTTAAATCAAATTTTTCTTCAATTTTTTCTATTATTTCTTCTTCTGAAATAGTATTTGTTCCAAATGTATTAACAAACACTGATAAAGGCTCACTCATTCCTATTGCATATGCAACTTGAAGTTCACATTTTTTTGCTAAGCCATTTGCAACTATACTTTTTGCAATGTGACGAAGCATATATGCAGCACTTCTATCTACTTTGCTTGAATCTTTTCCTGAAAATGCTCCTCCACCATGTTTTGCATATCCACCATATGTGTCTACAATTATTTTTCTTCCTGTAAGTCCAGTATCTCCTAAAGGTCCTCCTATAACAAATCTCCCTGTTGGATTTACATATATTTTAGTATTTTCATCTATATATTTTTTATCTATAACTTTATAAATTACTTTTTCTATAATATCCTTTTTCATTACATCTAAATCCACAGTATCTAGATGTTGATTAGATATTAATATTGTGTCTATTCTTGCAGGTTTATCATCTATGTATTCTACTGTAACTTGTGTTTTTCCATCTGGTCTTAAATAATCTATTTCTTTATTTTTTCTTACCTCAGTAAGTTTTTTTGCAAGTTTATGAGACATAGCTATTGCGAAAGGCATAAGTTCCTCAGTTTCATCTGATGCATAACCAAACATGATTCCTTGATCTCCTGCTCCACCTACATCTACTCCCATTGCTATATCTTCGCTTTGTTTTGTTATATTTGTTTCTACTTTACATGTTCTATAATCAATATCAGTATTTTCATTATCATACCCTATTTCTTTTAAAACATTTCTTGCTATTTCTTCTGCATCTATATTTGCATTTGTTGTAATTTGTCCTGCTATATTAATTAAATCTTTTGATGCAAACGTTTCTATTGCTACTCTAGAATTCTTATCTTGTTTTAAACATTCGTCTAGTATTGAGTCTGATATTAAATCACAAACTTTATCTGGATGTCCTTCTGTTACACTTTCTGATGTAAAATAATATTTTTTCATATAAACCATCTCCTTTATAAATAAATTTTTGTTTATTCGGGTGGACACTGCCCCCTATATGTCCATCAAAAAATATATTTTATTCAAAAAGGCTTTGCATTTATTGCAAAGCCCTAATTTTGATTTTATTTAAATCATCATTCAAAGCACTTTGCTTTGCCGGTATTAGCACCTTGTCTTATAACAGGTTGCTGTGGAGTTATAAAGCCGGTTCTCTCGTCCACTCTTGATAACATATATTGTAGATATTATACCTTTTATTCGTGTTCTAGTCAATGTTTTTAATTAATAATATATTTTAATTTTAATATTTATGTGAAAATATTAATTTTTGAAACAAAAAGGCCTCAGTGATCGGCCCCATGTTTGCAAAAATTAATTATTTTCACTCTTAATGTTAAATGAAAATTCAAATTTTCATTTAATCGATAAAATTATTCGAATAATTTTTAATTTGTACCCGAACTTCTAGAATAAATTTATTAAAGTATTTCTTTTTATTGTTTTATATCATATAATAGTGTTTATAAATGAGGTGATTTGTATGAAAAAATATAAATTAGCATTAGTTGGAGCTACTGGTTTAGTTGGACTTACTGCACGTAAAGTATTAGAAGAAAAAAATTTGCCTATATCTGAATATGTTTTTTTTGCTTCTTCTAAATCTGCAGGAACTAAGCTTACATTTTTAGAAAAAGAATATGTTGTTCGTGAACTTACTGAAAATTCATTTGATGAAGGTTTTGATTTTGCAATATTCTCAGCAGGTGGAGAAACTTCTAAAAAGTACTCTCCTATTGCAGCTTCAAAGGGATGCATTGTTGTGGATAATAGTAGTGCTTTTAGAATGGATGAAAATGTACCTTTAGTAGTACCTGAAGTAAATCCTGATGCTATAAAACTTCACCACGGTATTATTGCGAATCCTAATTGTTCAACAATTCAAGCTGTTGTTCCATTAAAACCATTAGATGATAAATATACAATTAAAAGAATTGTATACTCTACATATCAAGCTGTATCTGGTGCAGGTATAAAAGGCATAGAAGACTTAGAAAATGGACTTAAAGGATTAGCTCCCCAAAAATTTCCTCACACTATTGCAAACAATTGCTTACCACATATAGATGTATTTGAAGATAATGGTTATACTAAAGAGGAAATTAAAATGATTAATGAAACAAGAAAAATTCTTGGAAAACCAAATTTAAGAATTACAGCAACAACAGTTAGAGTTCCTGTTCTTAATTCTCATAGCGAATCTATAAATGTTGAATTCGAAAATGATTTTGATTTAGATGAATTAAAACTATTATTAAAAAATTATCCTGGTATAATTTTAGAAGATGATCCTATTAACAATATATACCCTCTTGCTCAAAATGCAAATGGAACAGATGAAGTCTATGTTGGAAGAATCAGAAGGGATTACAGTGTTCCTTTTGGAATAAATATGTGGGTTGTTGCAGACAATATTAGAAAAGGTGCTGCAAGTAATGCAATACAAATTGTGGAAAAATTAATAGATTATAATTTTAAAAAATAATCTATTGCAAAAGTTGTAGGGGCAGCTATCAGCTGTCCGCCTTCGAAGAATTTACTCTAACATAAATTAATTTTAGTAAGGCTTCGGAAGTTGCGGACGACTACTAGTCGCCCCTACATTTTCTCTACAAATTTATATATCTTTTAAATTTCTATTTCTTTTTTCTGTTTTTTATAATATAATAACTTCATGGAAAATATAAATATGTTTTTCATTTTATTACAAACTCTAAGGAGTGAACTTACTATATGAAAAAAGTTGTTTTTAGAGGCTGTGGAACAGCTATAATAACACCATTTACAGAGGATGGTGTAAATTTTGAGGAATTTAGAAAAATGATTGAATTCCAAATTAAGGAAGGCGCAGATAGTATTGTAGTTTGTGGTACTACTGGAGAATCTTCAACAATGACTACAGAAGAAAAAAAGGAAACTATTAAATTTGCTATTGATGTAGCTGCAAAAAGAATCCCAATAATTGCAGGTACTGGTGGAAACTGTACTAAATCTGCAATTGAAATGTCTAAATATGCAGAAAGTGTTGGCGCAGATGCAGTGCTTGTTGTTACACCATATTATAATAAAACTACACAAGCAGGATTAGTTGCACATTATAAAGCAATTGCAGATGCTATAACAATTCCTGTTATTTTATATAATGTACCTAGTAGAACCGGTTTAAATATATTACCTACAACTTATCTAGAACTTTCTAAAATTGAAAATATAGTTGCAGTAAAAGAAGCAAGTGGAAACATTTCACAAATAGCTGAAATAGCAAGTTTATGCAAAGATAATCTTGCAATATATTCTGGTAATGATGATCAAGTTTTACCTCTTCTTTCACTTGGAGGTTTAGGAGTTATATCAGTTCTTTCAAATATTATACCTAGAGATGTTCATAATATGGTAGAAAGCTTTTTCAATGGAGATATCAAAGAAGCAACAAGATTACAATTAGATACATTAAAATTAACATCTGCCCTATTTTCAGAAGTTAATCCTATTCCAGTTAAAGCTGCATGTAATATGATAGGATTTAACGCAGGTGTTCCTCGTTTACCATTAGTAGAAATGACTGAAGCTGGCAAAGAAAATTTAAAAAACGAAATGATTAATTATGGAATTATAACAAACAAATAATTCATTGCAAATATTGTAGGGGTCGCACTCTAGGGCGACCCGTCTATAAATAAATGAATTTGCGGGGCGCCGAGGACTGCGCCCCCTACAAATAAATAAAGATTTTTAGATAGGAGGAAATAGAATGCTAAAAGTATTAATTAATGGAATCAATGGTCGAATGGGTCAAGAAGTTTTAAAACAAGTAAATCTATCAAGTGATTTTGAAGTATGCTGTGGTGTAGACAAATTTGACAATAATTCAGATTTTCCTACATATACTGATATTAATTTAATTAAGGAAACACCTGATATTATAATTGATTTCTCTATCCCAGAGGCTAGTATGAATATATTAGAATTTGCCAAAGAAAAAAATATTCCAATAGTTATTGCTACTACTGGATTCTCGGATGAGCAATTATCTATAATTGAAGATTATTCTAAGGTTTTACCAATCTTTCGTTCTGGTAATATGTCTTATGAAATTAATATTATGGCAGATATAGTTTCAAAACTTGCAACACAATTAAAAGATTCTGATATAGAAATTGTTGAAACTCATCATAGAAATAAAATTGATAGTCCTAGTGGTACAGCTTTAATTTTAGCAGATAGCATAAATGGAGCATTAAACAATGAAATGTATTATCAATATAATAGAAATAGTGTTAGACAAAAAAGACCTGATAAAGAAATAGGTATTCACTCTATAAGGGGTGGAACAGAAGTGGGAAAACATACAGTTCTATTCTTAGGAGAAAATGAAACATTTGAAATAACACATACTGTTACTTCTAGAAGCATATTTGCAAAAGGTTCTTTAAAAGCCGCTAAGTTTTTAGTTGAACAGAATGCTGGGTTGTATAATATGAAGGATCTAATTTAAGAAAAATGTTATTTGTATCAATAAATTAATTGAAAACGTTGTAGGGGCAGCTATCAGCTGTCCGTCTCCGAAGAATTTGCTCTAATATAAATTGATTTTAGTAAAGCTTCGTAAGTTGCGGACGACTACTAGTCGCCCCTACATTTCCTGTATAAATTCTGTTTTTTATACTTTGGGGACAGTCCCTAAAATTCCCTCTTTAGAATATATTTTTTAAACTAGTTTTTTCTTTTTCTTTAATGTGTTTTAATAAAAAAATTGATGTATCTAAATCCTCCATGCTTTCCTCTAAACTTCCTGTTTTTATTTTTGATTTCATTCTTATTAAAGATGTTTCTATTAAATCTATTTCATCATGTAAAACTACTACTGACCATTTTTCATTAATATCTTCCCATTCTCCATATATTTCATCTGATTGTTCTTCTAATCTTTGTTGATTTGTGTTTTCACTTTCCAAATCTGTTTTTAAATTTTCCAATTTACTTACTAATTTATCACTAGTATCGTTTAAAAAATTTTGAGTATATAATGCTCCTCCAAATATAATCATTAAAATTGATATAATAATTATAGATTCTTTCATCTTTTCCTCTCTTTTTCTTGACAGAATATTTGACCTTTTCCATCAAAAGTAACAACCAATGCTTCTTCAGGTCTAATTTTAAATTTTTCTACTTCCTTGCAAAGCCATTTATAATCTCTTCCTATAGCTTTTAGATTTTGATGCATAACTTTTCCATCAATTACTAAATCATACGGTATTCCTTCATATTCAGGTAATATCCCAAAATCTTCTGGAGTTGTATTTCTCTTTTCAGGTTTTTGAATAACTGTTAATTGTCCGCTAGTTTCTAAAATTGCATATTCTACATCACCTATATTAAATACATCTTTTTCTCTTAATCTTTCTTGCAATTCATTAACTGTAAATTTCTCTTTTTTCATAATCTTTTCATCTATTCTACCTCTATATACTAATATAGATGGCATTCCACAAATTATACTTCTACCTTTTATACTTTTTAAATTTATTATTGAAATTATTAATTGCATTAATAATAAAACTAATATGGGTATTATTCCATTAGTAATTGGTATTCCTGTATCTCCCATAGGAACTGCAGCTAAGTCTGCAATCATCATTGCAATAACAAGTTCAAATGGTTGCATTTGTCCAAGTTCTCTTTTACCCATTAATCTCATTGTAATAAGAACCAATATGTATAATATTAGAACTCTTATAAATATATTTATCATTTTATTCTCCTGCTTAAATTGTTGTTTGTGTGAGGGAATTCTAGGGACTGTCCTATAAAATCACCAATCCTTTGGGGATTTTTGGGACTGTCCTGAATTCACGAAAATAACACAAACAACAATTTATTTTTCAAAATTTCATATATATTTTTTGCAATTTTTACACAAAATATTCTTAATAAAATTATTTTTTGAATATTTATTTTAAAACCGTAAATAATAAATATAAACGCTTAAAATCCAAAGCGAATTAAATATATATATTTAAGTTAGGAGGTTTTTTAGATGTCAGAGAATAATCATCATCAAGCTAATATTCAAACTTCAAATGAAACAAGTACAATTTGGCAAATACTAGGAAGATTAGTAGCTGCTGCTGTAATACTTGCAATTACAGCTTTCTTTACACCAGGTTTCCAAATTAATAATATTTGGTCTCTTGCTGTTGCTGCAGTAGTTCTTACTTTGTTAGATTATTTAATTGTAAAATTTACAGGTCTTCACGCTAGTCCATTTGGAAAGGGTTTTGTAGGTTTTGTATTATCTGTAGTAGTACTTTACGTTACACAATATTTTGTAGCAGGTTACTCAATATCATGGATGGCCGCAATTATTGGTGCATTAATTTATGGTATCATTGATTACTTTATACCTGGCGAACAACAAATGTAGCTAATATCTAAACAAAAAACGGACTTATGATAAGTCCGTTTTTTATTATATTTTAATTTGTTACAACTGTAGTAGTATTTATATCTTGTATATATCTAGCTAATTCTATCTCTGTATTCTGTAATTGAACATAATATTGTCTTATTCCTGAATCGTTCGTTCTAGAATATATCTTCTCAAGTTCACAATTTAGTATCATTTGACCTGTCGTTAAGTTTACTAATCCATATTTACCTCCATTGCAAACTACCATAGCATCTTGATTATTGCTAAAATTATCAATAATAAGTGTTGATTCAACTAAATTAGAATTTTCATAAAATCCTAATTTATCAAATGCAGTATCTATTATAAGATTTCCTTTTTCATCTAAAACTCCAACTTTATTATTTTGTTTTACTTCATATAACAATGGAGAATAATTTATTATACTAATATTTTCATATTTAAGCTCTGCAACTATACTACCTTCTCTTGATATTATTCCATATCTATTATTATTAGAAACAATAAATCTTTGTGAAAATTCATCAAAACTGATTGTTGTATATTTTTGGCCAATTATTGTGTTAGCCTTTGTATCTACTACACCTAATTTCCCACTTGCATTTGATACTACAACCATATTATATACTATTGATTTTTGATTTTGAATATTAGAATCTATTGTTAGTCCTTTTTCTGCAAAAGTTTTAACATAACTTTTAGATAGATTTTCAGGAGTATTTATTAATATTTTATACTGTTCATTAGAGAATGTATAAACTACATTACATCCTAGTGCTAAATCTTCTAATGCAATATATAAAATACCATTTGATTGTATAATTTTATTATTTAAATTATAGTATTCATAATCTGTTTTAGAATTTTGTGTTGTTTTATATATTCTATTACTATTTGCTTCAAATCCTATTACTTGGTTTTTACTTTCTAAATAACATTTAGTTTCATCCTCTGCATATTCACCATAACCACCTCTTAAATAGTTATATCCAATTGATGTTGAAAGTTGTTGTAATGAAATATAATTAACTCCACTCTCATCAGATATTAACATATTCTGAGTTATCTGAACATCTTTCCCATCAATATTCAATCCTAAAGTTTTGGTTTTATTTCCTTGCAACGCAAATATCATTATTATTATAAATATTGATAATACAATTGAAGTAATCAATAGCATTAACACTACTTTTTGACCATTTGTTTTTTGTTTTTTTGGTGGTTCTTGCCCTAATAAATCCACTTTTAATTCCTCCTATTCTTTTGTATATCCGTATTTTTTATAAAATTCATTTTTAAAATTTAATAAATTATCATTCTCTATTTCTATTCTAACTCTTTCCATAAGTTTAGTCAAGAATCTTAAGTTATGTATAGATAGTAATCTCACACCTAAAATTTCATTTGTTTTTATCAAATGTCTTATATATGCTCTTGAATAATTTTTACATGTATAGCAGTCACATTCTGGGTCTAATACACCCCAATCTCTTTCATATGTAGCATTTCTAACAACTACTTTTCCATTCCAAGTCATTGCAGTTCCATTTCTTGCAATTCTAGTTGGAAGTACGCAGTCACACATATCTATTCCTGCAATTGCTGCTTCTATTAAGTAATCTGGTGAACCTACTCCCATTAAATACCTAGGTTTATCTTTTGGCATAAGTGGAGTTGTATATTTTAAGATTTTTAAATATTCTTCTGTTGGTTCTCCGAACACTTATACCACCAATTGCATATCCTGGAAAATCTAATGCTATTAAATCTTCTGCTGATTTTTTACGTAACTCTTCGTAGAATCCACCTTGAATTATTCCAAATAATGCTTGCTTATCTGTATTTTTATGAGCTTCTTTACATCTTGATGCCCATCTTGTTGTTCTTTCCATTGAGTTTTTTGTGTATTCATATGTTGAAGGATATGGACAACATTCATCAAATGCCATTATAATATCTGCACCTAGAGCTTCTTCTATTTCCATTACTTTTTCCGGTGAAAAGAAATGTTTGCTTCCATCTAAATGAGATTTAAACTCTACACCTTCTTCTGAAATTGTTCTTAAATCTCCTAAGCTAAAAACCTGAAACCCTCCACTATCAGTCAAAATTGGTTTGTCCCACTTCATAAAATTATGAAGTCCTCCAGCTTCTTTTACAAGTTCATGACCTGGTCTTAAATATAGATGATATGTATTTGATAAAATTATTTGTGCTTTTACCTCTTCTTTTAATTCTTCAGGTGTCATTGATTTTACAGTAGCCTGTGTACCTACTGGCATAAATATTGGAGTTTGTATATCTCCATGTGGTGTATGAACAACCCCTCTTCTTGCACCTGTTTGTTTACATTCATGTAATAATTCATATGTTACTGCTGGTTTCATAAAATTCTCCTTTTCAGGTCGCTGTTGGCAACAACCCCCTACAATTTATCGGGCGCAGTTGGGTCATTCTCTTAGGTATTCCTAACCGACAACGCCCCTACGTTATTCACTATTCATTCTTCACTATTCACTAATCTAAAATTTGTAAAACAAATTTTAGATTATCAGCATTGCGTCGCCAAACGAGAAGAATCTATATTTCTCTTCTACTGCTTGGTTATATGCTTCCATAATAAATTCTTTTCCTGCTAATGCTGATACTAGCATAAGAAGTGTTGATTCTGGTAAATGGAAATTAGTAATTAATGCATCTATGCATTTAAATTTATATCCTGGATAAATAAAAATACTTGTATCTTCTTCTGTTTCTTTCACCATTCCATTTTCATCTGCAATTGATTCCAGTACTCTACACGAAGTTGTTCCAACTGCAATTACTCTTCTTCCTTCTTTTTTTGCACTATTTATTTTTTCTACATCTTCTTGCTTTATATAAAAATGTTCACTATGCATAAGATGTTCTTCTATATTATCTACTTTTACTGGTCTAAATGTACCAATTCCAACATGCAAAGTTACATTTGCTATTTCTACACCTTTTTGTTTGATTTTTTCTAAAAGTTCATTTGTGAAATGTAATCCGGCTGTTGGTGCAGCTGCTGACCCTTGAAATTTTGCATAAACTGTTTGATATCTATCTTTTTCTTTTAATTCTTCATGAATATATGGTGGAAGTGGCATAAGTCCTATTTCGTCTAATATTTCATTAAATATCCCGTCATATTCAAATTTAACCTTTCTTGTTCCGCCTTCTAAAACATCTAATATTTCAGCTTTAAGTTTTCCTTCTCCAAATATTACTTTAGTACCAATATGAAGCTTATTACCTGGTCTTACAATGCTTTCCCAAATATCTCCTTCTATATTATTTAATAGTAAAAATTCTACATTAGCACCTGTCTCTTTCTTTCCATAAATTCTTGCCGGTAACACTTTTGTATTATTTCTAACTAAAACATCACCTGGTTTTAAATATTCTAAAATATCTTTAAATATCTTATGCTCTATTGTTTTATTATCTCTATTCAATACCATAAGTCTTGATTCATCTCTTTTTAGAATCGGTGTTTGTGCAATTAATTCTTCTGGTAAAGTATAATTAAAATCTGATACTTTCATTTTTGTCCTTTCTGTTATTTGTTTTTTTATCTATACATTTTTCTTCCTTTGTAGGGGCGGGGCTTGCTCCGCCCTTAAATTGTTTAAATTTCAATGTGGGTCGACCAAGGCCGACCCCTACATTTTTGCAATAAATTAATTTGTATTAATTTATTCTACTCCAAACATTTTTAATACTACTCCAAATATATTTCTAACTTCTTCTATTACATTCCCTGGTTCATTATTAAACTCTTTTTCTACACTATATTTAAAATCGCTTTCAGCTGGTGGAGTAAGTGTATATACAATTTCATCAAGTCCTACTAATTTTCCATAATCACTTTTTATATTACAAGTCATATAATCCTTATACCATGCTTTTAATCCTACTAAATTCTCATTTTCATATCCATATTCTACATTATCATGAAGTTTTGGTATATTATAATCTCTTTCTTGCAAAATTCTCTCTAATGAATGTAAATACTCATGTATAAATACTTCTTCTGGAAAAGTATTTATATTTGGGTTATATGTATATATATAACTTGATTTATCATTAGGAAGTCTTATGTTCGAAAATCCTATACCTTCTAAATCCATTCCTCCGAAGGCCTATCCAATCATATACAGGTATTTCTATATTTTCATCCATGTCACCTAATCTAACTGCTACAAATATATAGTCATATTCTTCTCTAGACAAATCTTCTTTTACTAAATCCTTAACATCTTCCGGATCTAAATAGTATCCATGTTCATCTGAATATGTTATTGTTTGTACAGGTTCATCTATTTCATATATGTCATATTCTACTGTCATTTTATCATCTGATAAATAGTTGGCAGATATTTTAAACCTTTCAATATTAGACTTTATTTTTTCTATATCTTTTAACTCCATAGAAAGCTTTAGATTTTCATTGTCTATATTAACATCTATATTTTTCATTATAAAACACGCAACATTCCAATTATTAGAATTATCTTTTATACCTTCTTCTAATTTAAAATCAGAAAACCAAGCTGTTCCTTTACTATTTGCAGTATTTCCTCCTAATCTAAATCCTATTTCAATCGTTTCTCTATTTTTAGAATCAAATATAAACTCTAATTTTCTCCAATCATTTGTGCCATTTATACTTTCAGAACATTCAGTAGTGTTTAATATTGATATTTGTGCTCCACTACCACTTTTTCCATTCTCAGATTCAACATTTTCAGTCTTTACCATACATGTTAATTTGTATGGAGTATTTGGCTTAACAGTTATAGTTTTATAAAAAATTGCGTCATTGTAATCCTTAGATTCTAATTTATAACTGTAATCATATGTATATGTTATAGAACTATCTCTTGTAAATTTAGTGAATCCTAGATTTTGTTCAGCCTTAGTGAATTCACTAAAATTGTAGGTCTTATATATTCCATATAATTTATAAAGCACAATTACCGCAATTATTGTAAATATTAAATTTGCAATTTTTGAACCTATATTCTTTTTCAAAAGTTACTCCTCCGCATTTTCAAGTTTCTTTTTTATCATTTTTAATGCTTTAGGTCTCTCTGTTACTATAATATGATTACATCCTTTGCATTTAAATTTGAAATCTACTCCTACTCTTGTAATTTCCCATATTTTACTACCACATGGATGCTGTTTTTTAAATTCTACAATATCTCCGATTTTGTAATCCATAATTGCTCCTTTTATGTTTTTACAATTTATTTTTATATCTGTAGGGGTCGCCGTCCTCGGCGACCCGTTTGCATTGTATTCAAGTCGGATCGTAGCCATGTCGTTCTGTGA
>JAZSDU010000049.1:0-96843 GCA_045531335.1 Clostridia bacterium | reverse complement strand
AATGAGACCACTAGGATGGTTGAGTCCGAAGGGATTCCTAAAAAAATATAAAAGTCAAGAAGAATCGGTTATGGCAATATAAAGTACTCAAAGTATATATTTTTCAAAAAAGTGTGACATATGATTGACTAACCTTCAAATTTTTCTGAATTTATTATGAGTTTTTATTGACTTTTTTTATAAACTTTGTTATCATAGTAATGCTTTAATTTTTGCGGGAATAGCTCAGTTGATAGAGCGATGCCTTGCCAAGGCATAGGTCGCGGGTTTGAGCCCCGTTTCCCGCTCCAATGCGGACGACCAATGGTCGCCCCTACAAAGCTATTTTAATATTCATATTTTTTATTCATTCGAATATAATAAAATATAATCAATTTGAATATTCGGCGTTGTAGCCAAGTGGTAAGGCACGAGTCTGCAAAACTCTGATTCGGCGGTTCGAATCCGCCCAACGCCTCCATAGTGAAATCTGCTCGAACTTTTCGAGTTTTGATAAATAACTAATCCAAAATGGATTAGTTTTTTTGTGCTTTAAAACCCACGTCCTCAGCTTGGCAGTTCTAAAAAACTATCCTACTCTATAAAGAAAGGATGGAACTATGGTAAAAATTATTAAAGAAGAACTATCATTTGAAGAATCTTTAAAAAAGAAAATTGAATTCATATGTGATTTTTGTAATACTAAACCAACATTCATTAATGGAAGTATTAGAAAAATTGATAAGACAAATTTAACTTATATTGAACCACATAGAATTATTATCAATAATATTACTTTTCTTGCTTTTAATTATTCTAATGAGATTTTTATTGAAAATTTATCTAATAATATTAAATTATCAGAATTAGAAAACTATTTAAAATAATTCTAAATACTATGCCCTAATTAGGGCATAGACAAATCTTAAATAAATGATATTATATAAAACCAATAAAGGGATGTATCATCTCTAGAATTGGTGGGATATTTATGGTAAAATATTTTTATAAACAAACAAATTATATAATGATGATTTTTTGAGGAGTCAGTAGTATTTAGGCTTGATTAAATACTACTACTTCTCTTTTTTTTAGAAAAGGAGTTGAAGTTTAATGAAGGAAGAAAAAAAGATTGCAGGACTTTATATTCGAGTTAGTACCGAAGATCAAGCAAGAGAAGGATTTAGTTTACCAGAACAAGAAAAGCGTTTAAGGGCTATGTGTGAATACAAAGGTTATGAGATATATAAATTATATAAAGATGCCGGAATAAGTGCTAAAACAGGTAATTATAGACCGGCATTTGAAGAATTATTACAAGATATTAGAGATAAAAAATGTAATACTATTGTTGTATTAAAATTAGATAGACTTACAAGAAGTGTGTATGATATGGAAGGTATTATGAAGTTTCTTGATGAAAACGATGCTTATTTAGATTGTGCTAATGAAGAAATAAACACTACTAATTCAAGTGGTAAAATGGTCGCTAGACTTTTAACAACCGTTTCCCAAAATGAAATTGAAAGAACAAGTAAAAGAACTAAAGTCGGTTTAGCAGGCGCTATTAAAGAAGGACATATTCCTGCTCGTGCTCCACTTGGTTATAAACACGAAAACAAATTATTAGTCCCTGACACACTAACAAAGGATATTGTTATAAGAATATATAACTTATATTTTGAAGGTAATTCTTATTATAATATTGCAACTTTATTTAACAAAGAACAAGTATTAGGTAAAACTAATTGGAAAGATACAGGAATATTAAGAATTATATCTAATGAAGTTTATAAAGGAGATTATGTTCATGGTAAAAGAACAAATCATCCTACTTATTATAAAGATGTTGTTGAACCTTTGATAAGTAAAGAAATGTGGGATAATTGCCAAGTACAAAAGAAGAAAAATCAAAAGAATTATATGAGAACACAAACTTATATCTTCTTGCAAAAATTAAGATGTCCTAAATGCGGAAGAATTCTTGCTGGTGGGGCTTCCCATAAAATTAAATCTGATAAATGGTATTTCTATTATAGATGTGAAAAATGTAAAAATAATATTCAAGAAAACAAGATTGAAGAAAAGATTAAAAACCTACTTTCCGATATATTAGAATATGACAATGTTGTTAACGAATTCTTTTTACCAGTATTAAAAGCCAAAATTAATAATCCTAAAGAACAATTAGAAAAAGAATTAAAATCATTAAATAATAAAAAAGATAGAATTAGAAAAGCATATATTGAAGAGTTATTTACTGATGAAGAATTTAAACAAGAATCTAAAATAATTGAAAATCAAATTGAACTTATAACTTCTAAATTGTTGGAAAACTCACAAGCAGAACAATTAAACTTTACTATTGATGATATTTTATTAAAACGAGATATGGATTTTATTAACAAAATTAAACTACCTATAACATATTATGCTTTTAATGAAAATTGGGATTTTTTAGAACGAGAAGTTAAAGCTGATATCATTATGCGATATGTTGATGATATTGAATTAGAAATAATAAACAATAGATATGAAATTAAACAAATTAATTTTAGAAGTACATTCTATAGTGATTTTGAAGAATTATATAAAAAAGGTTATATTGATAAGAAACGACCACTTGCTTATGATTTAGGTGGAATATATACCAATATTAGATATAGTGAATATTTACCATTAGAAAATGTAATGCAACATTTGTATAGATTAAATGAGTATTATGAAGTGAAACTTTATAAAGGAACTTTCTATAAAGAAACTGAAAAATTAGATATTGGACCTTTAATGAGAAATGAAGTTCCGATTAGAATATTTCCATTACAAAAAGATGGTAATGGAGATAAAGATTGGATATCAATGGGAATGCTTGCTACAAAGAATCATCCAAATGATATAAAGGTTAACATTAAAGATTTATTTGAAACAATACCCGCTAATGTTACCGAAGAAGATTTTTAAAATGCATGGCACGTTTTGTTGCGTAAGCAATGAAAGTGGCGATAGCAATTTAAAAATCTATGCTTTATGTAGTTTTAACTATTACGATAGTTTTAGTTATTACGAAATAAAGCAAACGGATTCTAAGGTGTTAAACCTTAGCCCACTGGATATTTTGTATGCACTGCGTACAAAATTCCTAGGGGGTTAGAAATTTTGGCTAAACAAAATCACGACAAATCAGAAAGGAGAAAATCTATGGAAGAACTAGCTTATTCTCTACATTTAGGTAGTGATAAAAACAGAAAAAATATATCTAAACAAAATGCTAAAAATAATTTAAGTGGAACAACTTCTTTAACAAATAATGGTATTCAAAATATAAGACAATTATCAAAAGTCGATAAACATAATTATAGAAAATATGATAACGAACAAGAATTAATTGAAATAGTTAGAGGTACTTCTTCTCCACTAGAAGATGTTAAAAAACTTTATTTAGATGAGTTTGAAGAAGCACGAATTGAATATAATTCTAAACAATCTAGACCTAGTCGTATGATAGATAATTATTTCAATAATGTTTCTAATAATGATAAAAAAGACTTAGCCTGTGAAATTATTATTGAACTTGGAAATAAAAAATATTGGGATACGAAAGATAATGAATTCAAAAGTAAGATGTCTGAAGTTTATAGAAAACAAGTTAATGATTTAGAACTATTAGTATCAAACTTTAAAGTAGCGAGTGCAATTATTCATTACGATGAAACAAGTCCACACATGCATATTGTAGGTGTTCCAATAAAATATAAAAATAAAAATGGTATGGAAAAACAAGTTGGTAAATCTGATGTATTTACCAAACAATCTTTAATTACATTACAAGATAAAATGCGGACATTATGTATTGAAGAATTTAATCAAGAATATAATTTAGATTCTATCCTAAAGAAAAAGAAAAAAGGAAGAAATATGGATATTCATGTATCTCAAATGGATAACTATGGAGAAATCCAAAAGCAACTTGAAAAGAATGCTCAAAACTTAGAAAAAGCAAATAAAAAATCTCTAGAATTTAAACAAAATTCTAAAGATATAAAAGATAAAATTGATAAACTTAAAACATCAAAATTAAATAAAGAAAATTATATTTTATCTAAATCGGATAAAGATTTATTTATCGACTTTATCAATCAAGTTGATAATACCAATAAAGAATATGATAAACTACAAATTCTTTCTATTATACTAACTAATGTTGATGAACAATTCAAAGAAAAAAATAAAGCAATTAAAACTCTTACTGAAAATAACAAAGCACTTACTTTGAGGGTTAAAACTTTAAGTAATAATCTTAAAGAAAAAGATAATGAAATCTCTTTCCTAAAATCTAAAATAAATAGTTTAAAAAATACAATGGAATATTGGAAAGATAAATTTGATAAATTAATTTCTTTCTTACATAGCAAACTTCACAATTGGTATGATAAAGACGATAAATATATTGATGTTGTTAATGATATGTATAATGATGATGTTTTAGATAACGATGATATTAGAACTTTAAAGTTAAGTAAAAAAAAAGATGACTTCGAAAGATAAGCATCTTCTTATATACGTCATTATAGCAATCATATTTTATTTATAATAATCCTTTTTTCCAAACAAAATTGCATCAACTATATCTTCATCATTTTCAATATATACCCCTACGGAACCTTTTTTCGATATAAAGCCATTTTCATCTTCTTCTATATCATCATATATATTTCTAAAAAAACTTAAAATAGCAGAATATTTTTTTGGCAATATAGTATTTTCGTAATGAATCTCTAAATCATTATCTACAAATTCAATCGCTTCAAATAAATCATCACTATCATAGTATATATGACAATAGCCATAATCATCAGTTAAAATCTCATCTTCTTGACCTTTATAAAAACCTTTTGTTTCACCCCAAAATGAATGAATTTCGTCTCTCGTCATACCAAATTTAATTTCATTAACTGATTCCATAGATCTAATTGTAATTTTAACTTTTCTAAATTCACAATCTGTTTCCCTTTTTTCTGTAGTTGTTAATTGTCTTTCTTTTTCATTTTTCTTTTTTTTAAATAAATTTAAAATATTCATAATTAATTCCTTTCATTTAATTAAATATTTTTTAAACAAATAAAATAATTTAGATATTCCTTTATTTTTTCTTTTGTCTATGTGACCATTCTGATTGATGTCACGATATATATATTTATTATCCCAAGATGTGTTATCTTGTTTAATATATGGAGTTGGAACTGGTATTGATAAATCATCAGCTATCTCCAATATTAAATCTTTTAATTCTAAATTATCAATATAGTATTTATCTATACTTGAATATCCTAAATATGTACCAATTATATTTCCTGCAATTGCACCTGTTGAATCACTATCACCATCATGATTTACAGCAGATATCAATGCATCCTCTATACTATTTTGATGTTTTAAACATGAATATAATGCAATAGCAAATGCTTCTTCTGCAACCCAGCCTTCACCAAGTTGTTTTATTGCTTCTATATCCGATATATTTTCTTTACTTAAATTGATTGCTTTATTAACTAGATTTAAGAAATAATCATTATTTTCTTTAGAAAATAAATCTTTATTTTTTTGATATAATTGAATGGTCTCATTCAACGATTGTTCAAATGATAAATCTTTGTTTAAAAGAATATTAATAAGTATTGCTTCAAAATATGATGGTATCATTCCTAATTCATGACCATGGGTTATCGCAGAAGCCTCTGCTGCTAATTGCGCAGCTTCGAGCGGTTTTGGAACATACAATCCTACTGGTGCAATTCTCATCACTGTTCCACAACCTTTACTATTATTGATAATATTTTCCATTGTTCCCATCTTGCCTGATAATAATGCATTTAAGCATGTATTCCCAGGTGCCCTTTTTTCGTTCAATTCTGAAATATTTTTTATCCATGAAATTGATTTTTCATTTTTTCTTCCCGTTTGTGTTTCTAACCAATCTAAATATGCTAAATATATTGCATTTGAATTCGGAAGTGCAATACCTTTATTAAGCATTCTTGTCGCTCTAAACAATAATGCATTCGCTGTAAACAAAGTCATTTGAGTGTCATCAGAAATTAATCCTTTTCCATTTACATATTTAGTTACTTGTTTTTCTACTATATTTTTTTCAAATTCTATTGGATACCCTAATGCATCACCAATTGCACCCGCAATTAACGATCCCCTAATTCTATCATTTTTATTAATTTCCTGTCTTTTCATTTATTCACTTCTTTTCTTTTAAACTTTTTAGCTATATTTGATTTTTTACAAACTATTGCGCTACTTTCTTGTTATTTCTTTTATCTTATTACAAATTTCATTAGAAACTTTATAAATATTCACGCCAATAGGCTTACAATTTACAAGTACATTATTTTGCCATGTTTTAACTACTGTCACTTCTTTAATATCTTCGTATTTAATCGTTCGTACCAATTTTCCTTTTTTATACATTTCTAATTTATCACTATAAAAGACAAATTCAAATTTTGGTGGAAACAATATATTTACACCATTAGTTCCTGTTGAAGTAAATCTTAATAATTCATTCATTTTTTTATTCTCCTTTTTAATTACAGTTTAATTATACACTATTTTTATTTTTTTTGATACATTTTATCAAAAAGATGATATAATACTTTTAAAGATTAGTTGTTTATCAACTTTTACTATTAGAGTTTTGAATAACCTTTGTTATTGCTCCAATAAAAAAGCACTCTTTTAAGAGTGTTTTTTTGTTGGAGTTGATTTTTTAATAAAAGGATTCGAAAAGGAGGATTAGAAAACAGTCCAGTGGACTGTTTTCCCGACGCGGCTCGCCGAATCCGCCCAACGCCTCCAATAAAAAGCGACTTTTTTTCAAAGTCGCCTTTATTTTTTAGTATATTAATTTAAAACAAATGTTGATATTGTTTGTCCTAATTTCTTTATATCTGTTTTAGCTGATAACTCAAATCTAACAGTCCCTAGCCCACTAATTGTAACATCAAGTTCTGAATCCAAATCAAATGTACCAGATGTTTCTATTGAAAAGACTTGAATTTTAGAATAAGGTATAGATGTATAATCCACCTTTTTACCTGTTATTCCTTGTGCATTAACAGATATTATTCTTTTATCAGTAAATACTAGTTTATCTCTCATTGATGTAAAAGCATTCATTACATTTTCATTAGGTATCAATAAGCTTTCAACAACTCTTTTACCTTCTTCTAAATCAATTGGTTTTAGTTTAATAATAGATTTATTTGTAA
Organism: Clostridia bacterium; assembly: GCA_045531335.1. Classification (GTDB taxonomy): domain Bacteria; phylum Bacillota; class Clostridia; order TANB77; family CAG-508; genus CAG-452. The sequence goes on along the minus strand of JAZSDU010000049.1, from coordinate 89,587 downwards.
AATCAATCACCTTTTATTCCCCCCATTTTTTTACTTATCTAAGTATTAACAAAATTGTATAATAATTTATTTTAAAACACAATATTAAAATTCTAATATTCCTTTACTCTTATTTCTTATTCTTTCTTATAATTTCTCCTTTTAAATCCACTTCATAATTCTTTGAAAATAATATTTTCATACAGATTGCTTGATAAACTGATGAACCAACTTGAGCAATTACAGTGCAGAATGGAGTTTTTAAAAAACTTAATAATAATCTTAAAAAACGAGCTGTCAAATTAATAGCTGTAGTTTTCTTTGTTGAATATTTTAGCTGTAAAAAATAAGTGTTAATTTTATAATATGGGCAGACAGCAAAATCTATAATGTGGAATATCAAAAATATTAAAGTAATTGATAAATCCAAATTATAAAAGCCAAACATAATTATAAGCATAAGAATTACACTAAGTATTAGAAAAAATGACAATATTTTTGCATTTTTAACATGTTCCTTATAATTAAGATTGTTTTGACTTATATCTATTTTTGCCACTGTACTAATAGAATTAGAAATATCCCATTGCGTATCTGTAATTAATGCTACAAAAGTTAATGCTAAAGCATAGCTCTCCCCATAGCTTACGGTACTACTTAATCCAAATAAATACGCTAAACCAAGAAAAAAGTTGTCGCTTAAAGTTACAGCATCACACTTAATCCAATTTAGTATGTTAAAATTTAATTTAAATTTTTCACTATTTTTAATTAATATGTATATAGTGTATATGGCTAATACTATTAAAGTTGAAATTACAATGTAAAATCTGTTAGTAAAAATAATTGATGTTACAAAAATAAATATAAAATTTAATATATAAAATATTATTGAATACTTATTAGCAAGCTTGTTTTTCCCTTCATAATATAGCTTATTTAATATAAAATTAAATATTGTATGCAAAAATATTTGAACAACTGAGTATATTACAAATGTTTTATCTACAGAATATTTCATAAAATTCAAATAAGAATCAATATTAAACAAAAATACTATTAGTAAAAATACCGCAAATACTATTCCCCAAAAAATACCTGACATAGTATCGTTTTCATTTTCTTTTTGTTTGCTTATATTGGCACCTGTTGCAAATATAGACACTAAAATGCTACTAACAAACTGTATTGGAAATGTTAAAGTGAATATATTTATCAAACTCTTATCTACAGTAATACTTAGCACAAACCATATTAATATTGACATGAAAGACGAAATTAATGTATCTAAACTAATTCTTAATAATCTTTTCATTTTACAACTCCTAAAACATATTGCACTAATTATACTATAAATTGTCAAAATTTCCTATATATTGTAAAATCTTATTAATATTTTAAATAATTTTAAGTTTCAAATTACTGTTTAATTACAAAAACAAAAATGCGACTTATATGTCGCATTTTTGTTTTACATTATACTCATCAAACTTTCAAAAATATAATCCTTAATCTCTTTTCTCTCTACAGTATTATTTGTTAGTATTTTTATATTTATTAGCTCTTTATCCCCTACATTTAAAGTTAAAATCCCTACTTCTTCCTCCCTATTTACTGGTGCCTCAAAATGCATTTGTACATTTCTAATCTCAATGCTTATATCTTTGATTTTTTCCTTTTTTACAGGATAAACTTTATACTTATACTCTTCTAAATTAACTTCTACATTGTCTTTTTTTCCTTTATATATCTCTATTCTTTTTTGGTTGAATTTTTTCCATTCATTGAAATGCTCATTTATTATCTGTTCTAAATTAACTAATTCATAGTTTGAATATATGTACTCTATTAGTTTTATTGAATCCTTAGTTCTTATCTTTTTTGTATCTGCACCTAATACTACAGTTATTATATTAAATCCATCTCGTTCTACAGATGTTACCAAGCACCTTCCTGCTCCATTTGTAAAACCAGTTTTAACTCCATTTACACCATCTAAATATCCTAACAATTCATTAGTATTGTTTATATTTTTGCTATTATTATTTATTCTTACTGTATATGTTTTTGTTTTTACAACTTCTGCAATTTTAGGATTATCTAATGCATAATCCGCAATTAATGCAAGTTCATATGCAGTTGTATAATGTTCTTCTTCATCTAATCCATGAGGAGTTATGAAATGACTATTTTTTAATCCTAACTCTTGTGCTTTTTTATTCATAAGGTCAGAAAACCCTTCTGTGCTGCCTCCAACACTTACGGCTATCTGGATTGCAGCATCATTACCGTGAACATAGCATTAATCCATACAATAAATCATTTACTGTTACTTTATCTCCAGTTTTTAATCCTAATCTTGATCCTCCAATTGCTCCTGCTTGTTTGCAAACTTCTATTTCACTGTCTAATGTTAGATTATTATTAATTCCCAAATTTTCTAACAAAACAATGGCTGTCATTATTTTTGTAGTAGATGCCATAGGAACTTGTTTGTTTTCATTTTTTCCATACATTACACATTTAGAATCTCTATCAAATGCAACAACATATCTCGAACTTAGGGCAGGTTCATTTTGAGAATTTGCTGATGTATAATATATTTCTTCTTGTAACCAAATATAATCTGTTTCTTCTTCTATTTCATATGCAAATATGTTTAAATTTATTGAAATAATCAACAAAGTAATAAATATTATTTTTAAGTATTTACTCATAATAAAATCACCTTGTTAAATTTTATTAAAAAAGTAATTTCTTATGACTTATATTTAAAAGTAGACTAAAGGGGTCTGTCCCCTTTAGTCTACTTTCCCATAAACATTTGCACATAAATCTTGCCATATTTAGGGCTGCTTACCACTCCTATTCCTGTATAGTTAAAACTACTGTTTAGAATATTAGCTTTATGTCCTTCTGAAGTCATCCATGCATTTACTGCACTACTATTATTTGAGTTCCCTGCGATGTTTTCTCCTGCTGTTTTGTAGCTTATTCCAAAACTTTTCATCATGTCAAATGGCGAACCATAAGTTGGCGAAGTATGTGAAAAATAATTATTATTTACCATGTCTTGTGCTTTAACTCTTGCAACATTTTGCAATTCATCATCAATTTTTAGCGCAGATAATCCATTTGCAACTCTTTTTGCATTTATTAGATCAAATACTTCTTGTTCATCCGCTGTTAACTGACTAGTTGTTGTTCCAGTTCCGCTATCTGATGAGCCCAAGTTTCCAGTACTATTTGGATATACTAATCTAATATATTTACTACTTGCTGCTCCTATATAATTATCATCTGTTTGAACCACATACCAATCCCCTATTTTTGCAAATATTCTTATATATTTATTTTTACTTACTGTACTAATACTTTTATAGGTTGTTCCCGGCCCTTGTCTTATATTAAGTGTGCTAGCAGTTACTATTCCTGTAGGTGTACCAACAGTTTGATAGTGTAACATTGCTGTGCTTTTGTTATTTATAAATATTAGACTTATAAATATGAAAATAGCTAATAATAATTTTATATTAAATTTTTTTAAAATCTCCATAAAATATCAACTCCTAAAATTAGTTTTTGCTGCTTTTAAAAAAATTATACTAAAATAATCGTCAAGAAATTGCTCCGAGCAAAAAATTGAAAATAAAAAAACGATTATTGTATTGTAATTAATAATCGTCTTTTTCATTTATTAATATGTTCCTCTTTTTTGTCCTGGTATTTTTTGTCCCTCTTCTTGTTTTTCTTGTTCTGCTTTTTCTGTTCTACTTTGTTCTTCTGCTCTATCTATTGCTTCCTCATATGTTATATTTTTATCTTCTTCTCCCAATTTTATAATTTGTTCTGCTTTTTTATTTAATTCTTCCCCATGTATTTCCATATAAGTTTTTTTATTTATTGGCATTGAGCTTGCTGCAATTGCTCTATCTACTAAATCACTAATAATAGCTTCTTTGGTTAATTGCCTATTCTGTTCTTGTGTACCTTGTACTTCTTCCATCTGTACACCTTTTCCTTCTTTAGAAGGAAATCCTCTTTCTTCTAAACTTTTTGCTTTTTCATATGCTTTTCCTCTTTCAGCTAAGTCATCTGCACTATAATATTCAGGAGAAATAGATTCTCTAGATTCAACTGATGCTTCTTTAACGTTTTTTCCTTGAGCTTCTGGAATCACACGTCCCCAATATTCTTGTCCTCTTCCTTCTTCTTGTCTACAATATAAAGCTTGTGTTTTTCCTGAACTATCTCTAATAATTGCATATGAACTATGACTATCTATTTTATACATTGCAAGTGGTCTTACTTCTTCTATTTCATTATTTGAACTGTTTTCATCTTGTATTTTTATTGTTACATTTGGATTTTTCCCTTCAAGCTGTCTCATTTCAATTTCTTCTTCATTTCCATCTTTATCAACACCAATTGTAGTCCAAGAATACTCATCTTCTCCTGGTAATGTATATATGTCATTGTATTTCTCTCCCCATTTTGTTAATCCTGCCATAGTGTCTTTCTCTGTTACTCTTTTACTTCTTTCATTTAAAGAGATATGTACTACCTGATTTGGACTTACTCTATATCTTCTTGCTATTTCTTCTTTTGCTTCATCTCTTGTCTCTTCTTTTTCTTCTTCAGATTTTTCTTCTGATAAATCCTTTTCGTCTTTTTCGTTTTCTTCTTTTACTTCTTCGCCTTTTTGTTCATCTTGTTTTTGTTTCTCTTCTTCATCTATCCATTCTTCTATATCAGGAAGTCCTAATTCTTCCAATGTTAGTCCTTCTTCTTCTAAAGCTTTTTTTATTTGTACAAAATTTTCTTTGTTGTATGTAAAATTACCTTCTTTATCTATTATTCCAAAAGTAATCCCTTTCAATTTTATTGTAGCTTGTCCACCATAATTTGTAACTTCTATTCCTTCTTCTCTTATAGTTGTTTCGCCTGTTTTCAGATTTTTAATTGCTTCTAATATTTGTTTTTCAAATTCTTCTCTTTCTTCAAGTGCTAAATCTTTTCCTACATTTCCTTCATCCATAAGATTCTCCTCCTATCTATCAAATGATAGTGCAAATTCTGTACCTTCTCCTAGTTGCATTATAAATGTTTTAGTTTTTTGCTCATTTGTTTCTTTATTTGTTATTGTAACAGAATAAGTATATAGTTCTCCTTGTGTCTCAAAGCTGTTGTATGTTATGGTATTAGATTCATAAAAATTAGATTTTACATATGTTTCAAATTCTTCTTGTGTTCTAAAATAGTTATTTTTAAATGAATCTGCTAAACAGTTATATGCATAATTATAACTGTTATCATTTATTGCTTGAACAAACTTTTCTATGTTTAATGCTACTTTTTGTTGTTCTGATAAATTATTATACTTTTCAATAAATTCATCATTAACTATTGTATAATTATCTAATATTACTTTATATCGCATTACTCCATCTGTTTCTTCAAAAGAATAGTAGTTACCATTTTGGTCTTCGCATACATATATTTTATTTCCGTTTTCTGCATATTCAACTTTGTATTTAGCTAGTTGTGCTTTAAAAATTTCAATTTTTTTACTTTCTGCAAAATTATTAAATTCTGTTTGATCTTTAAATTTTAGTTTTGCATACTCTTCATCTAAAATCTCAAATGCTTTCGTTTTATCATATAATATCAAATCTTTGTAGTCTTCAAGATATTTATTAGCCATCTCTTCTTCTGTATAATTAATATAGCTAAATGCATTATCCCCTCTAATTTCAATTTCTGTTATAGTTGATTTATATGCATCTCCTATTTTTAAAGTATGATAGTTATTATCTACGATATAATTAGAATTATATATGTTAAATGTTTGATTTACTGTATCTAATTCAATCATAAAGCTAACATCTTTTTTATCAATTCTCGAAGAAACATTGTAATAAAATCCTTTTACAAAATGTGTTGTAATTTCACCTTCATCAATTGAATATATAGTCTCTGGTTTAAAAATATAATAGTCAAAATCGCTTTCTATTACAGGTATATTAGTTGCTCCAAGTATATTGCTTTCATTTATATTGTATTTTTCAATGCATTTTGGACCAATCATATTTAATAAAGTTTGTGTATCATTCATTGAAGCTGAATCAATATACTTTGTTACTATTGAAACTAAAGTATAATAAATATTCTTATTTTTTTCGTAAGTAATTTTATTATCAATATTTATTTCAAATGATGGTTCTACTAATTCAGAATCTCTTGAGTAGTCTTCTTCTGAGCTTACTTTTTGGTTAAAAATGATCATTAAAATTATACATATAGCAAGAAGAATTCCTAATAATATTATTATTTTTTTAATTTTATCTTTCATTAGTACCTCCAATTTTACTTAGGACTATCTAAGTATACATATCCTACTAGTTGGCCTCCTACTGTTTGCATTTCTTGTATACTTTTTCCTTCTACACCAAACCATTTTTGTCCTCCACCTGCATGACTAATATATACTATGTTATTTACAGTATCTACTGCTTCTACATATGCTACGTGTCCTGCTTTATTTCCATTTTTCCATACTGCTATTGAATTAGGTCTAGGTTCACTTCCACATTCAAAATATTTTTCTCCTCCATCAGTAGATGAATTATACCATTTTCCTGCATTGTTTTTTGTTCCCGGCCAAGAAGTATATTTAGTTCCAAACATTTCTAAATATTGATTAGCCCTTCCATATACATACCATGTGCATTGGAATTTTAATCCTGCACTAGTAAACCAGTTGCTATTAGAATTCCACCATTTTGCAAATGGTCCTCCTTGCATTTCATAATTATAATGTACTTTTGTATTTAAAAGATCTTTTGTTATCCAGTTATTTAATTGTTCTATTGCATCTTTATTTACTGTTCCATCATCATTATATAAATTTATATTATTTGTAAAATCAGTTGCCGCTCCTACTGCAGTATAATATTCATCAATTCCATGTCCTGAACCATATTTTAAGTCATATCCATAATATCCAGTCTGGAATAAGCTCCATTCAGATTTTCTTCTATTTTCTAGTCCTTTTAAATATTCTCCATCCGAAGTCACAGGTTTTGACATATATTGAACATATAAATTATGACTAAAATCTGTTGTTCCTCCAAATTTATCATCTGTTTCTGCATTCCAATATTTTTTATATGAATCTACAAAATTAAGATTATTATCTCCTCTTTTAATTTTTAAAGCTCCCCTTACTCCACAATTATATGCTCTTGATGCTAAAGCATATATTTGATATTCTGTTAAATTAAGTCCTGATGTTACTGCTTTAACGCTTTCTACCATACTTTCTCTTTCACGTTTTTCAATTTCATCAACTACTTCTACTGGTATTAAATCTCCCTTTGCTGTACTATATCCTAATAGATTTAGTTCTTGTCCATGTGCTTTTATATCTACTCCATATCCTACTGCTAATCCATTTTCAGAGCCGTCTGATTCAACTTTATAACAATCTTCTCCATTTTCATTTTTATATGTAGGTACAGTTTCTCCACCTTCCCAAGAACGCAAAAACTTTAAAAATTGTTGTGAAGAAGTTCCAGAACTTACATTATTCATATCTGTTGCAAAAAAACCTTCTAAATTTAATTCTGTTACTCCATAATCAGTTCCATCGTGTATGTATAATAAATATTTAATTGTATCTATCAAATCTATTGTATTTTGATTTTCTTCCATCATTTCAAATAGCCAAGAATCTACATCTCTCATTAATACTACAGCTTTTTCATGATTATCATATACTAATAAAAATTTTTCAAAATTTCCATTTTCATCTTTTGCATATATATGTGTATTAGTTACTGGATTTGGATCTGAAGGATATTTTGTTACACTTGTTTTTATTGTACTTATTAAATTTATTTTATAATTTGGTAGTATTTTCAACTTACTGATATTACATTTAATGTTATCTTTAGTGTTACTAATTAATGAATAAGTATAACTTGAAGCATTCAATCTAAAAGTAAATCCTATTTGTGCTGGAACATCTCCTGTTTTTATGCTTGTTGCTGTAAATGTTTGTGGCATATTATATTTTATAGTTACTGTTCCATCTTCATTTTGAACCTCTTGAGCTTCATATTCAGTTGCCAGTAAATTAGTTGTAAACTTGCCTGAAGGATTTATATAAATTTTCTTATATGTTTTTCCGCCTTCAGTTTTAGTTTGTACACTTACACTTGGTGTAGGTATTTTACTTTTATAATCTGTTTCCTTATCTTGTTTAAATTTCTTTGCATCACTATCATTTAAAATTTCTGCACTATTTTCTTTTACTATCTCTTCTATTTCTTCTTGTGGCTTATATTCACCTTTACTATCTATATTGCTTGTTGTTTCAGGTAATGTTTGTTCTCCTTGCTTAGCATATGTTTTTTTATAATGTGCTATCCATGTATCTGCTTCTGTAATTTCAAATGAATATGTGTGACTTGTATAAACAGTAGTTATTGTAACATCTGTCTTTTCATTTTTATATGTAGTACACGCATTTCCTTCATCATCCTTAGTTAAATTTAAAAAATGTCCTTCTACTTTAGCTTCAATACCTGGTACAACTTCATAATCTATATATTTATCTTCTTTACTGTGTACATCATATGTTCTTGATTCAACATCTGTTGTAATTGTTTCTTCTTCTTGAATATTTATTACTATCTTACTACCTAATACAATATCTGCAACCTCTAAACAAAATTCAGGATCTTCAGTTATTACTAGTAATTGTGTTAAAAAATCAAATGGCATTGTAAATTTTTCTACATATTGACTGTATGGTATTTCAGTTGTAGATATTATATTTTCATTTCTATTTTGTACTCTCTCTTCTGTTGGTACTTCTTGTGGAAAATTTCCGTTTACTGTAACCGTTACATTATCCCATTTTGCAATAACTAAATTTCCTTTTTCATTGATAGTAAAGTAATTTTTAACATTAATATCATTGTTAGAAACTAATGTATTAAAATCCTCTAATTTTTTATATTCTAAAGTAACAGGGGTTGATTCTCTTGTATTTGTATTTGTTCTTTGTACAAGTATTATTCCTGGAACTTCATTTTCTCCTAATTCATTTATTTGTTTTGGTTTATAGTTTCCGTTGCCATCTAACTTGTCACTGTTTTTTCTTAAATCTAAAAACTGTGTACATGATTCAGCTTTTAAAAATTGCGGTAAACATTTTAGTTCTTCTGTAGTATAGCTATCTAAATCTAACCCATTTTCTTCTAATCCTGCTAGTACCTTTGTCTCGAAATCGTTAAAGCCTGAAAGATCATTTGAATATTTTTCATCTAATTCTTTTCTTATATCATCTATGTTTTCATCATCATATGTAGTTGTAATTTCATAAAAATCATTGTTTTGTGTTGGTTTAATTACAATTGCAGTATTATTTGTATTTTCCCCAGAAGAAGGTGAAGACATGGAAACTGAAACAGCTCCTTTTTTAGCTTCATTTGTTTCTTTTTGTGTAGCATCTCCTATTATATCGATAAAACCTGTTACAAGAATTGTACCTCCTATAATTATTGCAATCACTGCTAATATTTTCCATGTTAGTGGATTAAGTAATTTTTTTATTATTCTCTTTGCTTTTTGTGCTTTTTTCTTTTTATCATTTATTTTTTCAAGAGTTTTTAATCCTTTATCATGACTACTTTTCTCAAAAGCTTCACTTTGATTTTTTAGTTGTTGTTCATCCATGCTTCTCACCTCCTTTTTCTTTTCTATTTTTTACTACATATCTATCTCAATTTTACTTAGCTCATTTGCTTGTCCTATTTTTATGTCTTCAAATATTATTTTTTCTAAATTTATTGTAGGTTTGTATCCTCTATTAAATTTTATATTATATGTTTTTGTTAGCCCCCTTGAAATCTCTAAATCATATTCAGATATTTCATTTAATAAAGCTACATATTTAAGCCCATTTTCATCTTGTATATACATAGAATCTGTATTTTCTTTAGTATTTAATGTTATTCTTACTAAAGTTCCGTTTTTTACTTCTATTTCATATTTCTCATAATCTATATAACTTTGCTTACTTAATATTGCTATCGTAATATTATCCTGAGTTTTTGAAATATTTATTTTTTCTTTTCCTATATAGTTACTTACATTTAGCTTGTATTCTTCATTCTCATAAACAACTGTATAATATTCCTCTATTGGCATAGTTTCTTTACTTCCAGTTGCTAGGATGTCTCCCATTATTTCTAGTCTATATGTATTTTTATTCCCATTAGAGATCCATAAAGTACTATTATACATTTTGCTTTCAGTAAAAATTCTATTATAATAATTTTCTTTAAATATATTTAAATTAGGGTATAGTTCTTTTTTACAGTCTTCTGAAAGTAGATTATAGGCTTCTTCTATTTTTCCATTATTGCAATAATCAAAAAAGCTTTTAATTATTGACTGTGAATTTTCAGAAGTTGTTTTATTAATTTCTGTTTTACTTACTACAGAATAATTTGGATTATTATAAGTAGTAGTACTAATATTAGTACTACTACTTTCTTCTTTTGTATTATTTTTATAAAAGCCATTTAATGTTTGAAGTATCAAAATAAATCCTGCTACTGTTGCTATTACCAACCAAAATATATGTCTATTTTGGTTATACCATCTAATTATTACATTCATCTTTAGTCTCCTCTATTTAAAGTCTATAATACTTTGACGAAGCCTATCCAAATCTGCATCATTTGATGCTGAAATCCCTCTTTTATTTAAAAATGTCCTTAGTTTATTATTATCGTACAATATTGAATCACCACAATCATTCGCTAATTGATTATATGCTATTCCATGACCTATGTTAATATTGTTAATTCCTCTATTTCTATAATCTTGCATATTCTTTAGTATTGTATTCATTCTAGTTGGATCTGTTATTCCAGCTTTTAGCATACTGTCTATATCTTTTTCAGAACCAGGATGATTTTTTAACATTTTCTTATAATCTTCGCTTCTTTTAAATTCTCTATCAAATTGTCTGTTTTGCGCCTCTTCTTCTCCGTATGCTCCTTCGTCATAACCATATCTTAGATTGTCTATTCCTTTTACCGTTGAGTCATATGCATTAAATCCAAAATTGGCTAATCCTCCTCCTGCTGCTGCTCCTCCTGCTACTCCTGCTGCTCCATATTGTAAAGCCTTTCCAAAATCTCCTGTTGAAACTCCTGCTGCAAGCCCTGCTGTTAAGCCAGCTGCTCCTCCAACAACTTTTCCCATTGCTCTTAAATTTCTTTGAGCAGCACTTCTTGTAAATAATTGGTTTTTTGCTAAGTTTGCAACTCCTTTTATAGGTCTTGGTGCATTATTCCATTTATCTTTTAGTGTTGCACTAAATCCTGAATTTGTTCCTCCTGGATTTGTTCCTCCTGGATTTCTTCCTCTTGGATTTGTTCCTCCTGGATTTACTCCTCCATTTAATGCAGCTAAAGCACTTCCATCACCTGTTCTTACTCCTGCATTTGATTTTCCTGTTGAGCTTCCTCCAGAACTTGCAGATGCTCCTGCTGCTTGTTTTCCTGATTTTTGTCCCATTTTATTAATTGCATTCATTACAAGCGCTCCTCCTGCTGCTGCTCCTAACGCTCCTGCTGAACTTGCTTGATCAAATCCAAACATCTTTCTAAAGAATTTTTCTGCTTGCATTAAGAATCCTACTGCTACTATTGCATATAACCAATTTCCTCCTGTAATTATAAAATTCATAGCTGAGCCTACTAACATATAGTATAATACTATATGTATTACTGGTAATAATGCATTAAATACATATTCCCTTATCCACATTGTAAATGCTTGTGCTTTTCCATCTTTTATTTTATCTATTGGATATGTAAGTGTTATTAATGGTGCTATCATTGTTAAAAATGCTAACCACACTACCCTCTTTAAGTATTGTAATACGAACATTACTGTGTATATTACTAGTACTATGTATATAATTATTTTTGAAAATAAATCTACAAATTTTGTATTATCATTTATTTCACCTAAATCTTTTCTTACAGATGACATTAATACATCTTGTGAACTATCTCCTACTATACTTGTATTCTCAGAAAATATTCCTAAAATCGAATCAGTTATTTGCATTGTAAATGCCATTATATAATGCAATACAAATAATAAACATATTGCTACTAACCAATCTGTAACCATATTTTTGTATTTTGCTTTTTCTTGCCCTGTACTACTTAATATAATTCTTATTCCTACATATACAAGTACTGATAATAGCCCTACTAATGCTATTACTCTTAGTGTTTTATACCATGTTGATATAGCTGATCTTAATTGTCCTGCTGTTGAAACTCTTTGTCCTTGAGTGTCTATGATTTTAGTTACTTTTATCCCATATGTTGTATTTCCATCTATTCCTGCAATTACTTTACTAAATACTTCTACCTTGCTTCCATCACTTGCTACTACAGTTTCACCATTTTTTAACTTGTTAATGTATTCATTTGTTTCTGTAGGGTTTGCAGCCATTGCACTATTCTTTTCAATTTCTTCTAAAACATAATTAATGGCATCATTACATAAACTTTCTGGTATTGCAGTAGAATAGCTACCTGAAGTAAATTGTTTTTGAGATGTCCCGTCTTTATATACTGTTAATTTATGTATCGTTTCGCCTGCAACCATACTACTTCCATATTGTATTTTATAATTTTCTATAGTTAATGTCTTATCATTTTTTAATTTTTGAACATAACTACTAATATCGGTGCTTCCTCCTCCAGCATTTCCTCCTGCATTATTCGTAGAAATCAATCCTGCATATTGCAGTGCTGAAGATGCATGAGCATCTACTGCTTCTGATCTAGTAGAAGAACTTCCTCCAAATTCTTTTACTTCAGTATTTTCTCCTTTCACAGTTATCTTATTAGTATCTGGCTCAATAAAATTAGCATCTAATCCGAGGAATCTTTCCTGTAAATATTGTTGCAGGTCCGGATATAAACTTCGTAGTTACTATCCGCATTTACAGCACTTCCATCATACAAGAAATCTTGCAACAGTTCTATCGCAAGGTCTGCAACGAATGATAATAAGTGTACAATTGGTTCAAATAGTTTTCCTCCAACTTCTCCATCAGCAGCATTTGCAATAGGCTGAATTGTTGAAAAGCTTATCATAAAAACTAATAATATTGATAATATTTGTTTAGTTAATTGTTTCTTTGAAAAAAACTTCATAATTTTCCCTTTCCCTTTCAGTTTTCTATCCTTGGTTCTTTTTTGCTAGTTTATTTAAGTTTGTTTCTACAAATTCAAATTCTTTTTTCGTTGGTGTAATTTGAAGTATTGCTGTATCTGAACCAACTTTTAGAAGTCCTTCTCCTATTAAACAAGTTACTAGGAAACTCGCTTCACCTTCGCTTAGTTTAAATACTTCTTTTAAATAATTTATTTCTGATTTATCTTGTGCTAAGAATAATTTTGTATCTGATGATGTTAAAACTGCTTGTGCTTCCGGATTTTCATAAAAATCTTGGAATCTTTGTGAAATAATTGCAAGTGATACATTTCTTTTTCTAGCACGTCTAGCCATTTTATTTAAGAATTCTACTGCTTCTGGGTAAGGAAGTAACATCCAAGCCTCATCAACTAAAACTCTTTTCTTTGTTGCTTTTTCTCTATCTTCACTATTCTTTTTAACATATTTTTCCCAAATCCAAGAAAGAAGAACTTGCTGAGCAAGTGGTCTTGCAAATCTTTCTTCTAGCTGAGAAATATCTAAGTTTATAAATGGTGCACCTTCTAACAATTCAAAAGTAGATTGTCCATCAAAGTATGCCATTTGTCCATTACAATCCCTTACATATTGTTTCATAACTTTAACCAAATAACTATAATGGAATTGATAGTTTGAATCTGTATTTTCTTTAGCTTTTTTTACAAGTGTTTTATACCAAGACCCTATTGTTGGCATTTCTTTTTTTGCTTTATATAATGCATCTTTTCTGTAATTACTTTGAGAAGCCTCATATAAACTATTTGGATCACTTGTAATTCCACATCTTGCATATTCTTCTGCTACGGCTTCTGCAATTATTTGTTTTGTAAGCTCATTTACTTCTTGGCTTCTTGTACTACCTCTTGCCATTGTTATTAAAGCTTGTGTTACGTCTTCTATTTTGTTTTCTACATTTAAGATAGCTCTTTCTTTTCCTGTTATTTCATCTTTTACTTTTTCTATTTCAATATCGAAAATATTAATAACAGTTTTTGAGTTTGGTCCTAATACTACATTTATTCCTCCAAGAGCCTCTGCCACTACGGAATATTCACCTTCAGCATCTAATGCTAAACTTTCTATCCCCATTAAAACTGATGATCTAGATATTAAAGTTTTCATTGTAACAGATTTTCCAGCACCAGACTTAGCAAATATAACCATGTTATAATTTGTAAGTGATGGGTGGAAGTTATCAAACAGAATTGGTACTCCTGTTTGTTTGTTAAATCCTAAAGGTACTCCTGTTAAATGTCCTACTTCTGATGTTGTAAATGGAAAAACTGTAGCCATTGAGTTACGATCAAAAGTATGACTTTTAGTAATTGTATTTTTCATTAATGGCATATTTGATTTAAATGCCTCTTCTTGAATTGCCCATGCTGATTTTATTCCTACTAAGTTTTTAGACATTTCTGTTGCTAATAATTTAGAATATGCCTCTAATGTTTGCATGTTATATGCAAATAATGTAGTTATTATTGTTGCATCATATAATTTGTTAAATCCTGCAGCGATTTGATCTCTTAATTGTTCTGCTTCTAATCTTTTTTGTGTAACTATACTTTCTCTGTTTATATTTCCTCTATCTGCTGCTACAATTCTTTCTGTTTCTAATTGATTTATTACTCTGTTTAATTCATTTTGTGATCTTGCTTCTGGTACAGGATTTATATATACAGAAGTGTTAACATCTCCAAATAAATATAAATCTCTAAACAATTCTGGGAATGTACACATACGAGGTAAGCTTGATACATAAAAACTTCTTGCATATCTTTTTATGTTTGAAATTATTTCCAAATGATCAATATTAGAAGCATCTATTCCAGAAGGTGCAATTAATTCTTTTATTGTCTTCTTTTTTAGAATTTCAAATTCAGGTTGTCTATTTTCATTAAGCATTCTTTCTTGGTCTTCCAACTCTTGTTGTTTTCTTTTCTTCTTTGACATCTTCTTTTACCTCCTCTTCTTTAGTGCTTTTTCCATTTATTCTTTTTATAGATTCTTCCGCTACTTCTTTTCCAACATAATTTTTATTTTCTTTTATTATTAATGTTGCTAATTCTCCTACTAAATCATCAAAGTTTTTCTCTTTTTTCTCTATTATTTTTTGTTTTTCTGATTTTACTTCTTCTACTGTATCTCTTGCAATCTGCATTGCCTTTTCTTGAATTTGTTTATTTATTGCTTCCATTCTCTTATCTAATACGTCTGGTGCTGTTGAGTATAGTTCTCCATATCCTGATTCTAATGCTCTATCAATTCCGTATATTTCAGATTCATCTCTGTTATATGCAACATACAGCAATTCTACTAAATCGTTTGAATCCATTACTTTACATTTCATACTGCAAGCAAATAAAGTTCTTATTATTGATTGTGCTCTTGTATATAATTCAGAAAAAACCATATTCCTTTTTTCTTCTTCATCTGCAAAGTTGTTTCCAAGTTCCGATGTGTAGTACGGAATTATTATGTAATAATGTTTTCTTAATACATTTTTATTTAAACTCATAGTTTCAATATTGGCTACAACATCTTTTCCATAATCATATAAGTTTTGTTGCCTAATGATTTCCATTCTAACTTCTTCTAAATCTCTTTTGTCATATCCTCCATTTTGAAGCATTTTATTAAATTGATTTTGTTTTTTATCTAATTCTTCTTTTACTTCATTTATTTTTTTATTATAGTTTTCAATACTTGTTCCTATGTTTATAGTTCTTGTTTGTGTGTATAATTGTATTGGATGATTTAGTGTATTTAAAAACTGAATAAACCCTTGCTCTACAGATGTTTTTTCAACTTCTGACATTAAGTCATAGTTAATTCCTTCACATTCTATTCCCATTAAATATCTTTGTCCATTATTTTGAACAATCATATTGTCTTCTATTTTATCAAATTCCATAAAATCAAAAATTGATAATTTTGTATAATCTGTTCCACTTGTTTTCATTTTTTCAGTATGCCCACTATTTTGATTGCTTGTACTATTGTTTGTTTTTTCGCTTTTTTTGTTTTTTGTAGACATTTGCCAATATACAAATGCTAGTATTGCTATAGTAAAAATTAAGAAAATCAAAATCATTGTTAAAGTTTGCATTACATCCATTATTTTTTCTCCTCCTTAGAATATAAATAAATTCTTTTTTTCTTTTGTTTAAATTTAATTGCTCTTAAAATTATTTCATCTATATTTTCACCACTTGTTTTTCTTGTTATCTCAAAATTTGCACTTTCTGGTACTTTAAATGTTCCAATTGCAAATCCTATTCCTGCAAACAACACCGCCATTCCTATTCCTATGTATTTTAAATTCATTGTAGAAAATAAGTAATAAAATACTAATCCAATTCCTCCTGATATTGCTGTGTATATTAATGCTTTTGCAGAAAAAACAGATAAAATTCTTCCGCTCGCCTTTTACATTTCTTGGTATTTCGTGTGTAGCCAAAATGCATTCCTCCTTTGTGCTTATTTTTTCGCGCAATTCATCTAATTATAGTTGTATTAATTATACCAAATTATAGGCGATTTTGGAACATATTATCAAAAAAAAATGTATTTTTAATATATTTGTAATGGTTTTGTAATATACAACAAAAAAACAAGGATTAAATCCTTGTTTTTTATATCAAATATGTATTTTATTATCCAAGTTGTTGTGCCCAACTGTAAACCATATCTGCTAAGTTTGATGCTGCAAATATTAATACTGCACCTATTAAGTAAGGGAATAATGTTTTTTTGTATTCTGCTCTTTCTTCTGCACTTCCCATCATGTACTTAATACCTAGTACTATTAACATACCAACAGCTACTATTGTTCCTACTACTCTAACAATACCTAAAATGCTACTTCCAACACCTTGTACTGCTTCAGTATTTGAAGTGTCAATTGCAACATTAGTTGGTCTAAATTCAGTTGCAAATACAGATGTTGAAACTAATATCATAGCAACTATCATTAATGCTACAGAAACTATTTTTATACTTTTTTTCATGGTTCTTCCTCCTTATATTATTTTTTTATTTTAGATTTTCTTGTTGTTCAAGAAAATATTAAAAACTATTTTTAGGCTGTTTTTCCAAAATTTATTGCCCAGCTATAAATAACTTGTGTTAGATTTGATGCTGCAAATAATAATACTGCACCTATTAAATAAGGAAATAATGTCTTCTTGTATTCTGCTCTTTCTTCTGCACTTCCTGTCATATATTTGATACCAAGTATCATCATCATTCCTACTGCAATTATTGTTCCTACGATTTGTATCATTCCTACTATTTCTCCACCAACAGTTTTTATATTACTTGTTCCTGTTCCTGTAGTAGTTATTTTACCTTTAAAGTCATTTGGGGTATAATAATCTGCAAAACTGATTGTTGAAATAGCTACTAACATTATACATAAAATTGATAAAATAATAAATAACTTATTTTTCACTTTCATATTTTACCTCCTATAATTTATACTAAATGTTTCTTGCCCAAGTATATATTAATTGTGTTAAATTCGATGCTCCAAATATCAATACCGCTCCAATTAAATATGGAAATAATGTTTTTTTGTATGCTGCCTTTTCTTCTGCACTTCCCATCATGTACTTAATACCTAATATCATCATCATTCCAGTTGATACTATTGTTCCTACGATTTGTATAATTCCTACTATTTGACCGCCAATATCTTTTATTTCTGTAGCATTAACATTTGAACTGCTTATTGCATTTCCAAATTTTCCTGGAGTATATTTATCTGCAAAGCTAATAGTTGAAATTGATAAAATTATTAAAATAAATAATAATATAACACTGGCTTTTCTTAACATTTTTCTCTCCTTTTATGCTTTTATTCACTCATCGTAGCTCCAGTTGCATCCCCTGCTGTTATTACAGTTTTACCACAACTTTCGCAATCCCAATCATAGCCTCCAATAACAATTTTATACGGTACATTTCCCACTTCTCCTCCACAGTAATTACATATATATCCTTTAACCGGAGGAGTAATAAATCCATCACCATCTGAATCAGCACTTTCGCTTTGTATTACACCTTCCGTTTTGTTTCCTATTTCAACCACAACTTTCCATATTGTAAATGATCCAAATACTACTATACATCCTACTACAAATGGTATAAGTGCTTCTTTTACTTTTGCTTTTTCATCTGCGCTTGCTGCCATAAATTGTATACCTAATACCATAGCTACTATAACCGCTACTACAATTGCAACTGCTAATAATGTATTATATATATAATTTGATGTTGATTTCAGTTGGTCTTGTTTAATAACAGTTGTCGCTGCACTTCCTGCTGATAAGAAGTCTTTTCCTCCTGATATTACCTCTCCCATCGCATATGATGATGAAGAATAAAATATACCACTTATTAATATTACTACTAATGTTGTTATTATAAATTTTATAACTATACTTTTATTCAATCCCATCACCACCTTATATGCTTTATTCCTAATTAAATATTTCAAATATAATATTAACAACGTTTGATGCTCCAAATAATAAAACCGCACCAATAAAATATGGCAACATTCTTTCTCTATATTCAGCTTTTTCATCTGCACTTGCCATAACATATCTTATACCTATAATCATCATAGTTCCTACTGACACCATTGTTCCTACGATTTGTATAACTGACCCTACTGCTCCTCCAAATCTTTCAAACTCAGCAACATCTGATTCTTGTAATTCGTTTGGCTTGTAAAACCCTGGATTAATTTGCGAAGCATTTGTTGTGATAGGGAATATTATTCCTATTGTTAATATGAGAATTAATATTAATAAACTTGTTTTTATTCTTTTCATTAATATTACCTCCTCCTATTTATATTTATAATTATACCATAGTTTTCCTTTTGTTTCAACTATTTACACTAATTTCATTTTTGATATTCTATCATATTAATGAATTTTTTGTAAAGTTTTGTTTTAAATATCATATTTTTGTAATATTTTAGTAATATTTATTAAGAACAACAGTGGACTTTTTGTGTGTCATCGATTTTTTCTATTCAACAACAAAAGGAGATACTTTTTACAATATCTCCTTTCGCTATTAAGATGTCTTAAAAATCTCATCACTTATTTTCTTCTTTAGTTTTTTGCTATAGTACTTCGTTATTAATTCGTCAAGTTCTACGCTTAATCTATATGTTTTATCATAATTCTTTTCTTTTGTTATGCTTTCATCTAATTTTCGTCTTAGTTCTAGGATTTCTTCATCTATCATAGACTATCCGCTCCTTTTTACTAAATTTTTTCTTTTGTATATTAATAAAATACCATATTTTTACAATTAGGTCAATAAAAAAACAGCATAAATGCTGTTTTTTAAGCTTTTTTCGTATGTCATTTTTCTTTTTTTTATAACATCTGTTTGGATTTTATCATATTTTACTTTTTTGTTTTATCAAAAAGACTAAAAAGCGACAAAATGCAATTGGTTGTTAGAGTTTAGCATTTTTTCTTTTTATATATGCAATAACAGATATAATAAATATTAATATAGATAACAATTGAGATACTCTTATATCACCCATCATTAAACTATCTATTCTTAATTCTTCTATAATCATTCTTGCAAAAGAGTAGCCTATTAAATATATAAGTGTTATTTGGCCTTTATATTTTCTTTTATGTGATATCAAGCTCAAAATTATAAATAATAAAAAAGTTACTATAGATTCATACAAGAAAGTAGGATGTACTTCTATGTATTTTCCCTCTTCAAAAATCCCCATTCTCCAAGGAAGGTTTGTAAATGTTCCATATGCTTCTACATTAATAAAATTCCCCCATCTACCTATTGCTTGTCCGTAATGCCAAGCAAGGAACTATATAATCCAGCAAATCTAATAAGTGGATTTTTCTTTTCTTACAGAATATATAGCAAGTAATTAAGCCCCCTATTATTCCTCCATATATAGCTAGCCCACCTGCTTTTAAATTTAATATTTTAATTGGATTGTTTGTATAATAACCCATATTAAATATTATGTAATAAATCCTTGCTGATATTATTGATAATGGAATTAGATATAAACTCAAATCCATTATGTCTGAAAATTTAATATTAAATTTTCCATCTTTTATTTTCAAAATTATTAAGCCAACTAAAAACGCAGACACCATAAGAATAGCATACCAATAGATATCGACATTACCTATTGAAAACGCTATTCTTGATACCTGCAATTTTAAATTTAATATTGGAAATGTAATTGTATTCATTTAATTATTCCTTTATTTTTTCACTCTTTTCCTTTTATTATTGATATTACTGTCTTATCCTTTAAAAATACTTCTTTTAATACTTCATAAGTATATTCTATACTTATTTGTTTATAACTTTCTAAATAATCAAAACTATTTATACCTTTATAATAATCTGTAACAAACATTCTAGATATGTCTGAAACATTGTTAAATTCTTTTACAGCATTTCCATATAGCATATTTTTTATTCTTTCAAAATGCTCTAAATTTAATCCATTCTTTTTTAGTTCTTCTATTTCTTCTTCTATTTTCTCTAATACTTTGTCTGGATTTTTAGAACTTCCTGTTATTGTAATATGAGCATAGCTACTAGTAAATTCGTAATCTAAAAATGGTTCAGAAATTAGCAATTCACTTTCATATAGCTGTTTATATAATTTAGAACTTTTTCCAATAATCATATTTAGCAATATTTCTATTGCTATATGCTTTTTAACAGTATCTTGTTCTTTATTTGGAAGTTTGTCTTTAATTCCTATTACAAACAATGGTATACTTACTTCCATAGTTTTTTCTATTCTTTTTTCTACTATTTCTTCAGGTTCTTCTTCATATATTCTTTTTATTTCACCTTGATTTGGTTTTTCTATTAATCTTTTTTTAATTTCCTTTATTAATTCTTCAGGTTCAAACTCTCCGCAAAAACACATTACCATATTTGATGGATTATAAAATGTATTGTAGCATTTATATAGTATTTCTTTATCTATTTTATATATTGAATCTACATCTCCTGCAATATCTATTCTTATAGGGTTGTTTTTATACATGTTTTTTAGTGCATTCATGTATACTACCCAATCTGGATAATCATCATACATTTTTATTTCTTGTGCTATTATACCTTTTTCTTTTTCTACATTTTCATCCGTGAAATATGGATTTTGAACATAATCCATTAATTCATCAAGTGCTGGATAAAAATTGTCAGTAGCTTCAAAAAGGTATGTTGTATAATTATTAGTAGTATATGCATTAGCATTTACTCCTAAAGCAGTTAATACATCTAAACTATTTGTACCATTTTCTTGTTCAAACATTTTATGTTCTAAAAAATGTGCAATACCATCTGGAACTTCTGTAATATTCTCTTCCCCTGGCACAACAAATTTATTATCTATTGAACCATAATGAGTTGCCCACATTACATATTTTTTTCTAATTCCCCTTTTAGGAATTATCATAATTGTTAAGCCATTGTCTAATTTCTCTGTATATAATTTTTCTTTAACATTTAAATTTTCTATGATTTGCATTGGTTTTCTCCTTTATTATATAAATTATTATGTTGTAGGGGCAGGTCTTGTGCCTGCCCGCATTTATTTATTGGGCGGGCACAAGACCCGCCCCTACGGAATTTAAATTCAATTCAAGACAGTCCCTAGAATCGTTTTCTAATTTCTCAAGAAATATATTGTATTTATATTTATGCTATTTGCAACTTTTTTCACTTCTTCTATACTTACTTTATTTACTTGTTCCATATATTCTTCAAATGTTGTAAGTTTTCCAGATAGTTCTTGCCCTATATAGTATGTTATTTCAGAATCTTGTTCATCTTGTACTGATTGCAATCCTGAAATCATGTATTTTTTTGCATTTGCTAAATCTTCTTCTGTAAATTTTCCTTTTTTCATATCTTCTAATTGCTCTTTTATTATGCTTAATGCTTTTTCATAGTTTTCTATTTCTATTCCGCATCTTATATAAATATTATTTTTTTGTCTTACATAATTTGATCTAGCTGTATATGCTAAGCTTGCTTTCTCCCTAACATTTTGAAACAATTTAGAAGTTGCACTTTCCCCTAATATCACATTGTACATAGATACAGGAAATTTTGAATTATAATCCTTTAATTCTACATCTAACCCTATAACCAATTTTCCTTGACCTATATCCATTTTTTCTTCTATTTCTTTTTCTTGCACACTTTCTTTATCTTCAGTTTCTTCATTATTTACAATATATTTTGGATTTCTTTCTTCTAAATTCTTTATGTTTTCATTGTTTTTTACAACTTCTGCTATTTTTTCTTTTTCTAATTCTCCTGACACAAATATATCAATTTTACTTGTGTTTATTATCTCTAAATAATAGTTATATAAGTTGTCAGAATTTATTTTATCTAGATCTTCAGTATATCCATATTTATATAGTCCATATGATTTATTTTTATACATTTCTTCTATACATCTATTTAATGCATATTGATCTTTATTATCAATTTTAGATTCTATTAATAGTTTTATATTATTTTTCTCTGCTTCGACATATTCATCTTTAAATTTATTGTTTTCTAGATATGGGTTAAATATTATATCTAACAATAAATCTAAGCTGTCTTTTAATGTTGATATATCGTTATTTTCTGGAATAAAATTATCATTTAGGGATTCTAGATAAAATTTTATAACATGATTATCTCCTATTTTTTCTATACCACAATCAAAACTTGCTCCATACATATTTTCCAATTTTTTCGCAATCTCTTCTTGTGATTTTAAATTTGCTGTTCCTCTTTTTAAAACTGCTGGAATTACAGTATCAAAAGTTACTTTCTTCCTACTTAGTGGCAGTGTAATAATTACTGACATTAAGTTCGTTTTAAACTTATTTGTATCTATACAATGTAATTTTATACCTTGCTTTATTTGTTCTGTATTATAAGACATGCTTGTATTCTCCTTTTTCTGGTTAGCATTTTTGCAACCTTTATTCATATAATATTATTTTTTCTAATTGTTATATTTTTATACTAAAAAACGGAAAATCCAGGACAGACCCAAAAAGTTTTAATAAATTGCAACTTTTCAGGGTCAGTCCCTATATTTTCCTAATTTAATAATTCTCTAACAGCCTCGTTAATTGTTTTTCCATCTGCTGCTGCTCCAATTTTTTCTTTTGCAGCTTTCATAACTTTACCCATATCTTTAATGCTTGTTGCTTCAGTTTCTGATATTACTTGTTTTACTATTTCTATAATCTCTTCTTTGCTTAATTGTTTTGGTAAATATTGAGAAATTATTTCTATTTCTTCATTTACTTGGTCAATTAAATCTTGTCTTCCACTCTTTTCATAATCTGATAATGAGTCTTTTCTTTTTTTAGATTCTTTCGCTATTATTTCTAATACTTGATTTTCGTCTAACTCAATTTGTTTATCTTTCTCTACCTGTAATATTGCTGCTCTTATCATTTGAATAACATTCTTTCTTAATACTTGCTTTTCTTTCATTGCTTCTTTTAAATCTTCCATTAATTTTTCTTTTAACATAAATTTAACCCCTTTCAATTTTTTGTAGGGGCGACCTTTGGTCGCCCGCTGGCGAACAGAGTTCGCCCCTACATGTTTATATTTTATTTTCTGCGGGAGTATGCAATACTCCCCTACGTAAATAAAAAAGGCGAAAGCTATCCTCCTAACTTCCACCTCTAATTACCAATTAAAATTTTCTTTTTCTTGCTGCTTCTGATTTTTTCTTTCTTTTTACACTAGGTTTTTCATAGTGTTCTCTTTTTCTAACTTCTTGTAAAACACCATTTCTTACGCATTGTCTTTTAAATCTTTTTAATGCGTCTTCTATATTACCATTATTAACTTTTATCTCTGACACTTTTATTTCCCTCCCCTCACTACTGCTATCTCTACCATTTAGTGGGATTTTTAAACTTTTTATATTATACCGTAAAAATTCCTAGTTGTCAACGTTATTTTTAGTAGTTTTAAATCTATTAAAATCATTGAATTATTAACAGTTAATATTCTGTAAAAACTCATTGTTAATGACAAAAAACGGCTATCACACAAGTGATATGCCGTTTTTGTTTTTATATTATTTATCGTATTCAAATAAGTCTCCCAATGGTTTTGCTTCATTTAGTCTCTTAATTGCTTCTGCAAATAATGGAGCTATTGATACCACTTTTATTTTATCAATTCTTTTTTCTGGTTCAAGTGGAATTGTATTTGTTACTACTAATTCTTTTATTGGAGATTTTTCTATTCTCTCAATTGCAGGTCCTACTAAAACTCCATGTGTTGCTCCTGCATATATTTCTTTTGCTCCATGTTCTTTTAAGATATGTGCAGCCTCTACTAATGTTCCTGCTGTACTAACTTCATCATCAAATATTACTGCTGTTCTTCCTTCTATATCTCCTATAATGTTTGTAGCTACTGCATTATCGTTGTTTGATTCTCTTCTTTTATCAATTAATGCTAATGGACATTCAAAAAATTTCGAATATTTATATGCTTTTTTTGAACTTCCTGCATCTGTTGCAACTACTACCATATTTTCTAATTGTTTTTCTTGGAAGTATTTTTCTAATAAGTGTTTTGCTGTTACTCTATCACATATTACATTAAAATATGCTTGAATAGCTGGATTATGTAAGTCACATGTAAGTACATGATCCACTCCTGCGGCTTCTAGTATTGTTGCCATCAATTTTGCAGTTACAGGAACTCTTGATTGATCTTTTTTATCTGATCTTGAATACATGAAATATGGAAGAACTGCTGTTATTCTTCTAGCACCTGCTCTTTTTGCAGCTTCAATTGTTATTAATAATTCCATAATTCTTTCATTTACTGGTGGTTGAGTTGTTTGTACAATATATACATCTTGTTCTCTTACAGTTTCTTTTAATTGTACAAAGCTATTGTCGTTTGCAAATTTAAATGAATCTTTTTTTCCTACTTCTATGCCTAAATTATCGCATATTTCTTTTGTAAATTCTTCTGCCGAATTGCAGGCAAAAACTTTAATGTTTTCCATTTTTATCCCCCTAATTTGATTTTTTTGTCGGATTTTAACACATTCATTTTAACACTATAGTTTTATGATTTCAATATCATTTTAAGATTATTTGTAAATTATTTTTTCAATTTTTTGCTCCGATCGAATTCTTGAAAAAGACCAAATCAAGTCCGTCCAAAAAAAGAAAGATTTTGTTGTTGCACATATTGTAGGGGCGATTTTCAATCGCCCGCGGGCGAACAGAGTTAGCCCCTACATTTTAAAAAAGTGGGGTATTACCCCACTTTTTTATTCTGCTACTGATTCTCCTGTTTGTTCTTCTTGTTCTTCAGTATTTATTTTTACATTTCTGTATGCTTGCATACCTGTTCCTGCTGGAATTAGTTTTCCTATAATAACATTTTCTTTTAACCCTATTAGTGAGTCAACTTTTCCCTTTATTGCTGCTTCTGTCAATACTCTTGTGGTTTCTTGGAATGATGCAGCTGATAAGAAACTTTCTGTTGCAAGTGATGCTTTTGTGATACCAAGTAATGTTCTTGTTCCTGTTGCAGGTCTTAATCCTTCTGCTATTACTTTTTCATTTTCTTCATTAAACTCATTAATATCAACTAATGAACCTGCGAACATTCCTGTGTCCCCATTATCATCTATTTTTATTTTTCTAAGCATTTGTCTTCCTATAACCTCGATATGTTTATCATTAATATCAACACCTTGGTTTCTATATACTTTTTGAACTTCAGATGTTAAATATTTATAAACCCCTTCTGGTCCTTTAATAGCTAATATTTCATTTGGATTAATTGAACCTTCTGTAATTGGATCTCCTGCTTTAATTTCGTCTCCTTCTTTTACTTTTAATTTAGAACCGAAACTAATTGCATATGTTTTTGAATTGTCTTTACTTGTAATTGTAACTTCTTTTCTTTTCTTAACTTCTTCAATTTTAACTGTTCCGTCTATTTCAGAAATTACAGCAAGTCCCTTTGGTTTTCTTGCTTCAAATAACTCTTCAACCCTAGGTAAACCTTGTGTGATATCTCCTCCTGCTACACCACCTGTGTGGAATGTTCTCATTGTAAGCTGTGTACCTGGTTCACCAATTGATTGTGCAGCTATAATTCCAACTGCTTCACCAATGTTAACTTCTTTTCTTGTAGCAAGACCCATACCATAGCATTTACTACAAACACCATGTTTTGTTTTACATCCTAATACTGAACGTACTTCTACTTTTGTTATTCCTGCAGCTATTACTTTGTCGGCTATATCTGGTGTAATTAATGTATTACTATCTACTATTAATTCTTTTGTTTCTGGATTTACTATGTCTTTTAAAGCATATCTACCAACTAGTCTTTCATGTAATTTTTCTATTATTTGGTTTCCATCTTTAATATCTTCTATTTCAATTCCTTCTGTTGTACCACAATCAGGTTCTCTTACTATTATATCTTGAGATACATCAACCAATCTTCTTGTTAAGTATCCAGAGTCAGCTGTTCTTAAGGCTGTATCTGCTAAACCTTTTCTAGCACCGTGTGAAGAAACGAAGTATTCTAGAACGTCTAATCCTTCTCTGAAGCATGATTTAATTGGAATTTCAACTGCTTTACCAGATGTGTTAGCCATAAGTCCACGCATACCAGCAATTTGACGTAATTGGTTCATGTTTCCTCTTGCTCCAGATTGAGCCATCATATATATTGGATTTAATTCATCAAAATTGTCTTTCATTGCCTCTGTAACATCATTTGTTGCTTTTTCCCATACTTTGATTATTGATGAATATCTTTCTTCTTCTGTTATTAAACCTCTTCTATATTGTTTTGCTATTTCTTCTACTTGTTTTTCTCCATCTGCTAATATTTTCTTTTTAGCTTCTGGAACTGCAACGTCGTGAACTGACACAGTTATTGCACCTCTTGTAGAATATTTAAATCCTAATGCTTTAATATAGTCTAACAATTCTGCAGCTCTATTTAATCCATGTTTGTCTATACATTTTGCAACAATTGTTCCTAGGTTCTTTTTCATAACTGCAAAATCTATTTCTAAATCAAATTCTTTTTCAGGGTTTGTTCTATCAACAAATCCTAAATCTTGAGGAATTTGCTCGTTGTATATTAATCTTCCTACTGTTGTTTGAATCGTTTTTGTTTTCTTTTCTCCATCTATTTCTTTAGTTAATCTAACTTTTACTTTTGCATGTAATCCAACATCTCCGTTTTGATAAGCAAGAAGTGCTTCATCTACATCTTTGAAATACATACCTTCACCTTTTTCACCATCTATTTGCATTGTTAGATAGTAACTACCAAGTATCATATCTTGTGTTGGTACTGTAACTGGTTTACCATCTTGTGGTTTTAAAAGGTTATTTACAGATAGCATTAAATATCTTGCTTCTGCTTGTGCTTCTGGAGATAACGGAACGTGAACCGCCATTTGGTCTCCGTCGAAGTCAGCATTGAATGCTGTACATACTAATGGATGAAGTTTTATAGCTCTTCCTTCTACTAATACAGGTTCAAATGCTTGAATACCTAATCTATGTAGTGTAGGAGCACGGTTTAACATTACTGGGTGATCAGCAATTACTTCTTCTAATATATCCCATACTTCTGGTCTTAATTTTTCTACCATTCTTTTTGCATTTTTAATATTGTGAGCAAGTCCTCTTCCGACCAATTCTCTCATTACAAATGGTTTGAATAATTCTATAGCCATTTCTTTTGGAAGTCCACATTGATAAATTTTAAGTTCAGGTCCAACTACGATAACTGAACGTCCTGAATAGTCAACACGTTTTCCAAGTAGGTTTTGACGGAAACGTCCTTGTTTTCCTTTAAGCATATCTGATAATGATTTTAATGGTCTGTTTCCAGCACCTGTTACTGGTCTTCCTCTTCTTCCATTGTCTATTAATGCATCTACAGATTCTTGTAACATTCTTTTTTCATTTCTTACAATTATTTCTGGTGCACCTAATTCTAATAATCTTTTTAATCTGTTATTTCTATTTATAACTCTTCTATACAAGTCGTTTAAGTCAGATGTTGCAAATCTTCCACCATCTAATTGAACCATTGGTCTTATTTCTGGTGGTATTACTGGTATAACACTCATTACCATCCATTCTGGTTTGTTTCCAGATAATCTAAAGCTTTCTACTGTATCTAATCTTTTAACAAGTTTTGCTTTTTTCTGTTCACTTGCTTTTTCTACTTCTTTTTTTAGTTTAGCTGATAATTTTTCTAAATCTACTTCTTGTAATAAAGTTTTTATCGCTTCTGCACCCATTTTAGCTGTGAAAGATCCTTTTCCATATTTTTCTTCAGCTTCTCTATATTCTTTTTCTGTTAATACTTGGCATTTTGAAAGTTCTGATGTTCCTTTATCAAGTACTATATATGATGCAAAATATATAACTTTCTCTAAACTTCTTGGAGAAATATCTAATAATAATGCAACTCTACTTGGAATTCCCTTAAAATACCAAATATGAGCAACTGGTGCAGCAAGTTCTATGTGTCCCATTCTTTCACGTCTTACTTTTGACTTTGTTACTTCAACACCACATCTATCACATATTATTCCTTTATATCTTACTCTTTTATATTTACCACAATGACATTCCCAGTCTTTTGTAGGTCCAAATATCTTTTCACAGAACAAACCATCTTTTTCTGGTTTTAGAGTTCTATAATTAATAGTTTCTGGTTTTTTAACTTCACCTTTTGACCATTCTCTTATTTTTTCATCAGATGCTAAACCTACTTTTAATTTATTGAATATCTCTAATTCGTCTTTTACTTCTTTGTTTTCCATTAAGGCTTTTCCCCCTTCAAAAATTAATTGTAGGGGCGATTTTTAATCGCCCGCAGGCGAACAGAGTTCGCCCCTACATTTTCATATTTTGTTTTCATTCACGGGCGAGGGTGGAACCTCGCCCCTACATGTTTACAATTCGTTTTGTTGTTGGGTACAATATTCCTAAAATCAAATATACACCGCTCGAACAATTCCATCTTGTTATTTAATTTTATTCTATTGTAAGTATTTAATTGGTTTTTTATTATTCATCAATAATATCATTATCATTCATTTCATTATCTGTTGCTAGTTCATTATCAAAGATTTCGCTTTCTTCTATCATTATATCTTCATCTTCCATCATATCTTCATCGAAATCTTCTTCTATGAATTCTTCTGATAATTCTTCTTCATCAACTACAGCTTCCTCTTCTGCTGCCATTGCTTTGTTTAATTCTTCTAGATTTAAGTCTATTCCTTCTTCGATGTTCTCTTTTAATTCTAATTCTTCATCATCTTCGGAATATAATCTTACATCTAGTCCTAAACTTTGTAATTCTTTTACTAATACTTTAAAGCTTTCTGGAACTCCTGGTTCAGGAACATTTTCACCTTTAACGATTGCTTCATAAGTTTTTACTCTTCCTACAACATCGTCAGATTTGATTGTTAAGATTTCTTGTAATGTGTATGCAGCACCATAAGCTTCTAGTGCCCAAACCTCCATCTCTCCAAATCTTTGTCCACCAAATTGAGCTTTACCTCCAAGAGGTTGTTGTGTTACTAATGAGTATGGTCCAGTTGAACGAGCATGTATTTTATCATCAACTAAGTGGTGAAGTTTTAACATGTACATTACACCAACTGTAATTGGTTTATCAAATGGTTCTCCTGTTCTTCCATCATAAAGTATTGTTTTACCATCTTCTGATAATCCTGATTGTTTTAATAATTCTACTATATCTTCTTCTGTTGCACCATCAAATACTGGTGTTGCAACTTTCATTCCTAATAATCTTGCAGCTGCACCTAAGTGAACCTCTAAAACTTGACCAAGGTTCATACGTGAAGGCACACCTAGTGGGTTTAGAACAACATCAACTGGTGTTCCATCTGGCATAAATGGCATATCTTCAACTGGTAATATTCTTGAAATAACACCTTTGTTACCATGACGACCAGCCATTTTATCTCCGACTGATATTTTTCTCTTTTGAGCTATATATACTCTAATTACTTCATTAACTCCAGGTCCAAGTTCGTCAGAATTTTCTCTGTTATATATTTTTACATCAACTATTGTTCCTGCTTCTCCATGTGGTACTCTTAAAGATGTATCTCTAACTTCTCTTGCTTTTTCACCGAATATTGCACGTAGTAATCTTTCTTCTGCTGATAATTCTGTTTCTCCTTTTGGAGTAACTTTTCCTACTAATATATCACCAGGTCTTACCTCTGCTCCTATTCTTATAATACCATTTTCATCTAAGTCTTTTAGGTTTTCTTCTCCTATGTTTGGAATATCTCTTGTTATTTCTTCTGCTCCAAGTTTTGTATCCCTACATTCACAATCATATTCTTCTATATGTATAGATGTATAAACATCTTCTTTTACTAGTCTTTCACTTAATAATATAGCATCCTCGTAGTTATATCCTTCCCATGTTGTGAAAGCTATAAGTACGTTTTTACCAAGTGCCATTTCTCCATTTTGTGTAGAAGGGCCATCAGCTATAACATCATTTGCTTTAACTTTTTCTCCTTTTACAACTATTGGATGTTGGTTAATACATGTACCACCATTTGTTCTTTTGAACTTACGTAGTTTATATGTATCTTTTTCACCTGATTCAGTTTTTATTATGATTTCGTCTCCAGTTACTCTTTCAACAATACCATCATTTTTAGCAAGTACTGTTATTCCAGAGTCTTTTGCTGCTCTATATTCTATACCTGTTCCAACTATTGGAGAATCTGTAATCATAAGTGGAACTGCTTGACGTTGCATGTTAGCACCCATTAATGCACGGTTAGCGTCATCGTGCTCTAAGAATGGTATCATGGCAGCACCTACAGATACTAATTGTTTTGGTGATATATCTATATAGTCTACTTTTTCAGGTTCAACTTCTATAATTTCATCTAAGTAACTAACTCTTATTAATTTGTTTTTAAATTTACCATCTTTTGTCATAGGCTCTGAAGCTTGTGCGATGATATATTCATCTTCTTCATCTGCTGTCATATATTGAACTTCATCTGTTACTTTATGTGTATTTGGATCAATTTTTCTATATGGTGTTTCTACAAATCCATATTCATTTATTATTGCAAATGTTGAAAGTGCAGATATAAGTCCAATGTTTGGTCCTTCAGGAGATTCTATTGGACATAGTCTTCCGTAGTGAGTATAGTGAACGTCACGAACCTCAAATCCTGCTCTTTCTCTAGAAAGTCCTCCAGGTCCTAATGCTGAAATTCTTCTTTTATGTGTTAATTCTGATAATGGGTTTGTTTGATCCATAAATTGTGATAATTGTGAACTTCCAAAGAATTCTCTTATTGATGATGTTATTGGTTTTGTATTTATTAATGTTTGTGGTGTTATAACATCTAAGTCTTGTATTGTCATTCTTTCACGAACAACTCTTTCAAGTCTTGTAAGACCAATTCTAAATTGATTTTGTAATAATTCACCAACACATCTTATACGTCTATTTCCTAAGTGGTCAATATCATCAACTCTTCCTAAACCATATTGTAAGTTTAATAAATAGTTAACAGATGATATCATATCTTCTGTAACAATATGTTTTGGAACTAATTCTTCTTCTCTTTCTTCAATTACTTTCTTTAAGTCTTTTTTATCTGTGTTTTCTATAATATTTTTTAGAACTTCGTAGTTTACTAATTCTTTAATGTTGATTCCTAATTTTTTAGTATCTACATATGCATTTATATCTACTGTTCCATTTCCTATTACTTTAACTTTTTTGTCATCAACTTTAACATCAACTATATTTATACCTAAATCTTGTATTTCTTTTGCAGCTTCTTTAGATATAACTGTATCTTTTTCTACTAATATTTCTCCAGTTTCGCTGTTTAAAATATCATTATATGCAACACATCCTGTTATTCTTGATGCTAAATTCAATTTTTTATTAAATTTGTATCTTCCTACTTTTGCTAAATCATATCTTCTTGGATCAAAAAATAAATTGTTGAATAAGTTTCTAGCAGCATCAACTGTTGGAAGTTCTCCTGGTCTTAATTTTTTGTATATTTCTACAATAGCTTCTTCACTTGTTTTTACTGTGTCTTTTGCTATTGTTGCAAGGATCTTTTCATCTTCTCCAAATAAATCTATAATTTGTTCATCTGAAACTAATCCTATTGCTCTTAAAAGAACTGTAACAGGTAATTTTCTTGTTCTATCAATTCTTACATAGAATATGTCGTTACTATCTGTTTCATATTCTAGCCATGCTCCTCTTATTGGCATAACTGTAGATTTATATAATTTTTTTCCTGTTTTGTCATAATCTGACTCATAGTAGCATCCTGGTGAACGAACTAATTGGCTAACTACAACCCTTTCAGCTCCGTTTATTACAAATGTACCACTATCTGTCATTAATGGGAAATCTCCTAAATAAATCTCTTGTTCTTTAATTTCCCCAGTTTCACGATTAATAAGCCTTACTTTTACATGTAATCTTGTAGAGTAAGTTGCATCTCTTTCTTTAGCTTCTTCTAAAGAATATTTAGTTTTTTCTTCCATGTAATAATCGAAAAATTCAAGAACTAAATTTCCAGAATAGTCAATAATTGGTGAAATATCTTTTAATACTTCTCCAAGACCTTCTCTTACGAACCAATTGTAAGATTCTTTTTGAACTTCAATAAGATTTGGGATATCAATAAAATCTCCAATCTTTGCAAATGTTTTTCTTGTTGTCTTTTCATAATTCAAGTCTTTTAACAAAATAAATCAACTCCTTAAAATATTAGTTGAGCAGATGTATTTTATAGAAATAATTTCTATGTACTAATTAAACAAGGTCCCTCTTAGAATATTAATGTATTATATCCTCAAAACCGTACTGCCCTAAATCAGTTTTGATTTTTATAACCTAAATTAATACCTAATTCCTCCTTACTTAATTTTAAAAATCGTAAAGATTAAAATAAACATGCAAAAAAGTGTAGCAAACGTTTATAACATTTTTCAAACCCTTAGGCCCCTACACTTTTATTCTATTATTAATTTAAATAGTTATATTTTTTATTTTAACCACCCTTATGTTATAAGAGCTACACATTTCAATTTTACAAAATGCGTGCTTTATTATAATATCACATAAAAATGTGGCTTGTCAACAATTTGTAAAATGTTTTTTTCAAAATTAACATTTTGCTACTAAAATAATCTATTTTAGTAAAATCGTTGGAGCACGGACGAGCAATGCTCGCCCCTACAGGTTTTGCAATTAATTTATTTTTCAATTCAGCACAGTCCCTAGAATCGTTCATTTAATATCTCGTTTATTTTGCCTAAGAATTCTCCTATATTCCCACTTTTAATTGTGCCGTAATTTTTGTGCATATAATCATTGTTTTCAAAATCAATTTGCCATTCGCCAACTACATAGCAAATTTCTCCATTAGGATTCTTACTATATTCAAGTGTAAAATATCTTGGAATTCCCGATGTTAAAATAACAGATACGCATACAGCTTGTCCATAATCTGTCAAAGGCTCAGGCATTGTAAAATTAAAAGACTTTAATTCTTTATCTAAAACTGAATAAGATACTCCAAAATTTTCTTCATTTATTTCTTTCTCTATATCTATTACTTCTAAGTCATACCTGGCTTCAAAAATTTCTTTTTGTTTGTTCCAAAGGAAACAAAAATACTCTTTCAGAGCTTTTGGTCCCTCAGATAATAACTTATTAAATTTAGTCCACTCTTCAAATACTAAATTCCTTATTTTCATATGTGTCAATAAATAGTGGATACTTGTTTTTCTTTTCATATTTTTCTCCTCATTCAGGTAGCATAAGGACGCCTACCCGTACATCTCTATAAATAAATTTTATATTTTTAATAATATCACAGTATATTTTTTAAAAAAGGTTTGCATATCATTTTTGTTAATCATTAATATACATAATCTCTATTCCATTAGCTCAAATCCCATATGTTTTTGTAGTTCTTTATCTATAGTTTTTCTTATATATAACCCGTTTGTTTTACAGTATTTTTGAACCGCCTTTTCTGTTTCTATACCAAATTTTCCATTTACATTTCCGATTAAAAAAACCTAATTTTTTTAATTTCTTCTGTATCTCTAACACATCAGAACCATACATACCAGATTTTAAATTTCTAAAACCTTTTCCAAATGCTCCGTATATTCCATCTATAATAGTTACTTTAGTTCCTATTGGCACAATTTTATATAGTTCTGCAACTTCATTATTATTCATTCTTATACAACCATGTGAACTTGCCCACCCTAATGAATATGTATTTAAAGTTCCATGTATTCCAAACTGCCCCCAAGGAACATTTAATCCCATCCAACTTCCGGCCGAACCCTTCTCCCCATTTTGCCTTTGAAATAATCCTCCATGTTCCAATTGGAGATGGAGTTGTTTGCTTTCCTCCTGAACATTTATATATTTTTATAATTTTATTATTTTCAAATAAGTATAATTTAGAATCTTCAACATCAACAAGTATTTTATATGTACTATTATTGCTATTTGAAGTTTGAATAGATTTATAATTTATTATATTTTTTGATATTAAAATAAAACCAGTAATTAGAACTATTACTAGTAATACTATTATTATTCTTCTTAACTTATATACTTTTATCATATTACTATTTATATTTTATCTGTTTTTAATTATGCAACAAAATAAACTGCCAAAAAATTGACAGTTTGTTTTATTATATAAATTCTACATATTGAATATTATCATAAATAAATTTAATTAAATCTTTTAATTTTTCTTCAGAATCAGGAATTTGTGTATATGAGATTGCTCCACCTAGTGATAATTTTTCATATTCACTCTCAAATTTCAATCTTTCCTTTGGTCCAATTTCTTCTCTTATATCTACGTGATATGAATTTGTATAATATTCTTTATCTGTGATATCTTTTATTTCTCCAAATTGTTCTTTATCTATTTTTGCGAAATGGTAACCTAACCTTTCAGATGGTATTCCGCATAATGAAAATCCTAATCCTGTTTCTTTTTTCCATCTTTCTATTGTATTTCTTAGATGTTTCATTAATTTAATTGAAAAGCTATAACCTTCTGGTTTAGTGTGAGATACTCCTTTTACAAGTTTTGTAGTTTCATAAAGTCCTATATATCCTAATGAAATTGTAGAATATCCTCCTTTTAATAAAGCATCTATTTTTTCACTTAACCCCATACGTGAAATCACTCCATAATTCCAATGTAATGGACTTATATTTGCCATTGTTCCAAGTAGTGCATAATGTTTACACATTAACGCTTCTTTGCATAATTCTAATCTTTCATTAAGTAAATCCCAAAAATTTTCTTCATCTCCATCTGCAATAATACCAATTTGAGGTAAATTGATACTAACGATACCTTGATTAAATCTTCCTCCGAATTTATAATTTCCATTTTCATCTTTCCAAGGTGTTAAAAAGTGAGATTTTACCGGACTAAATACGTTTCCTTCATAGTTTTCACGCATTTTTTTAGCAGATATATATGCTGGATGTAATCTTTTTAATGTGCATTTTAATGCAAGTTCTGTTAAATAATCATATTCTCCCCCTTTTAAGCAGTTATGCTCATCTAAAACATATATAAGTTTAGGGGCATCTGGTGTTACATATACACCTTCTTCATTTTTCATTCCTTCATAATTTTGTTTAAGTATTTCTTCTATTAACATTGCATTTTCTTTTATGTATGGATCTTCCTCTTTTAAGTTTAAAAACAATGTTACAGAAGGTACTCTTCCATTCGCTGTCATTAGTGTATTTATTTGATATTGTATTGTTTGAACTCCTGCAAAAATTTCTTTTTCCATTTTTTGAGCAACAATTTTTTCAATAATTTCTTCTGTTAAATTATTTTTAAATTCTTCTTCTATCTCTTTTTTAAAATTTTCATAGCTTTTTCTTATATATTTACCTAGATGGCTTACATCTATAGATTGTTCTCCATATTGGTTTGATGCTACTGCTATAATTATTTGTGTCATAATTTTGCATGCAGTTTGAAAACTTCTTGGTGATTCTATTAATTTTCCATTCATAACTGTTCCATTTTCTAATATATCACCTATGTTTATTAAACTACTATTAAATATCGGTTGTAAAAAGTAATCCATGTTGTGAAAATAAAGTATTCCTTCTTCATGTGCTTTTGCAATTTTTTCAGGCAACAACATTCTTTTACTTAAATCTTGAGAAACTTCTCCTGCAATATAATCTCTTTGAGTTGATGCTAAAACTGCATTTTTATTAGAATCTTCTCCTTCTAATTGTCTATTTCTATTTTTTATTAATCCTAATATTGATTCATCTGTTGTGTTTTGTTTTCTAACTAAAGCTCTAGTATAACGATAAATCATATATGTTTTTGCAAGTTCAAATTTTTTTCTATCCATTAATTGTTGTTCTATTATATCTTGAATATCTTCAACTAATATTCTTTTTTTATTAAGGTCTTCTATATGTTTTGTTATCTCTTTTATCTCATCTTTTGATATTTTTTGCATATCTGAAACTTCGTTATTTGCCTTCTCTATGGCTATCTGTATCTTTTCTCTATTATAATCTACGGCTTTTCCATCTCTTTTAATTACTTTCATATTTATCACCTTTTATAATCTATAGTAATTGCGTTGGAGCACGGGCGAATGCAATTCGACCCTACATAATTTATTTCAATTTCTAGGTCGATGTGAACATCAATCTATACATTATTTTTATTATATAATATTTATCTGTTTTTTCTGTTGCATATGCAACAGTTTTAATATATAATTTTTTCAAATAAATATAAGGAGATTTTTTATGGATATTTCAAATTTAGCTCAAGAAATTTCATGTAAATGCATAAAAGCGCAAAAGAAAACATTCCCTGCTGGGAGTGTTATTACAACCTATATGGAAAAAAGAAAACAAATCTGTATTTTGCTTTCTGGAAAAGCTGATTTGATAAGATATGACTTAAAAGGAAACAAAGATATAATAGAGCGTTTTAATCCGAGCGATATTTTTGGAGAAGTTTTTCACAATGTTAACACAAATAATGAACTTTTTGTATTAGCAACTAAAGAAAGTGAAGTATTACTATTTTTATATGATGACCTGCGTATAAAATGCAGACAGAACTGTAGTTTCCACACTACTTTAGTGTCTAGCATATTAGAATTGATTCTAAATAACACCATTAATCAAAATACTAGAATAGAAATTTTATCTAAAAGAAGTATAAGAGAAAAATTATTAAGTTATTTTAATATTTTATCTAATAAATCTTTTAGTAAGAATATAATTCTTCCATTTACATTAACAAATTTAGCCGACTATTTAAGTGTAGATAGAAGTGCAATGATGAGAGAAATCAAAAATTTAACAGATGAAGGGTTTATTTCTAAAACAGGAAATAGAATTAAATTATTATATTAATATTTAAAATATCATAGGGATCGATGATAACATCGACCCCTATATGGTTTTTAATATTATTCTATTTCTTAATTTTTTCTTCAAATTTATTTTTCTTAATCTCTTTAGGTACCTCTATTGGATATTTACCTGTAAAACATCCCATGCAGAAATCTTCCATATTACATCCTTTTGTTATTTCTTTTAAGTTTTCTATGCTTAAAAATTCTAATGTATCTGCTCCTATAATTTCTCTTATTTCTTCTACTGTTCTTCCATTTGCAATTAAATTCTCTTTGCTATCTACGTCTGTTCCGAAATAACAAACATCTATAAATTCTGGTGATGAAATTCTTAAATGTATTTCTTTTGCTCCTGCTTTTCTAAGTGTTTTTATTATTCCTGTTAAAGTTGTTCCTCTAACTATTGAGTCATCTATTAAAACTATTTTTTTACCTTTTATAGTATTTTTTAATGGATTTAATTTTAATGCAACTAGTTTTTTCCTTTTATTTTGTGTGTTTTGTATAAATGTTCTACCTATATATTTGCTTTTTGTAAACACTATATCATAAGGTATCTTAGATTCTTTAGAATATCCTAAAGCTGCATCAACTCCTGAATCTGGCACTGCAGCAACTATATCAGCATCTACTGGATTTTGTTTTGCAAGCCATCTTCCTGTTTTTTCTCTAAATTCATGTACAGACATTCCCTCTAATACTGAATCTGGTCTTGCAAAATATATATATTCAAATACACACATTCCTTTTTTTTCTTTTGTATCATATTCTATTGATTCTATTTTTCCGTCTTTTACAACAACTATTTCTCCTGGTTTTACATCTCTTACAAATTCTGCTCCACATATATCTAATGCGCAACTCTCAGATGCAAATATTATATCGTCTCCAAGTTTTCCCATACATAATGGTCTAAATCCTTGTGGATCACGACAAGCTATTAATTTTTGTGGTGACATTATTACCAATGAATATGCACCTTTTAATACTTTCATTGTATTTGCTATTGCTTCTTCTGTTGATTTTGCTTTTAATCTCTCTTTTACTATTATGTGACATATTACCTCTGTGTCACTTGTAGTAGTAAATATAGCCCCATTATCTTCTAATTCTTGTTTTAATTCCATAGCATTTGTAACATTACCATTATGAGCTACGGCAAGATTTCCTTTTTTGTGTCTTATTACTATTGGTTGAGCATTTTCTTTTTTTGCTGTACCTGTTGTTGAATATCTTACATGTCCTATTGACATATTTCCTTCTGGTAATTTATCTAAAATTTCATTTGTAAATACATCAGATACCAATCCTTGCTCTTTATGATATGAGATAATACCATCTGTATTTACTGCTATTCCACAGCTTTCTTCTCCTCTATGTTGAAGTGCAGATAGTCCAACGCATGTCATATAAGCTAATTTTTCTGGTTTCTTTGAATATACACCGAAGATTCCACATTCTTCTTTAATTTTGTTAAACATTAAAATTTCCTCCATCCTTTTTTAAAAAGATATTTTTATTATACTTCCAAATTACAAAATTGTACAGAGTTTTTTTTAAATTGACATTATTTTCTTTTTTAGGACGGACTTAATTTGGACTTTTTTAAAAAAATACTAAATTAAGTCCGTCCTAAAAAAGAAAAATTTGAATTTTCTATTATATAATGTTATAATCCTTTTTATAAAATAGGAGGTAACAATATGTATAACTTAGTTTTATTTGCTTCTCGGCAATGGTACAACTCTACAAAGTATAATAGATAATATTGAAAGCGGTGTTTTATCTGCAAAAGTAAATTTAGTTGTTTCTGATAATAAAGATGCATATGCACTAAAAAGAGCAGAGGAAAAAGGAATTCCTACTTATATTATAAAAAGCAAATCATCAGAAGATATTGATATAGAATTAGAAACTTTACTAAAAAATTATGAAATAGACTTAATTGTTCTAGTTGGTTATTTAAAACTAATTGGAAAAAGACTAGTTAATAAATATACGATTATCAATACTCATCCATCACTTCTTCCTAAATTTGGTGGTAAAGGAATGTATGGTATGAATGTACATAAAGCAGTTGTTGAAGCTGGAGAAAAAATTAGTGGTCCTACTGTTCATTTTGTTAATGATAAATATGATGAAGGAAATATAATTTCTCAATCAATAGTAGCATTAGACGAAAATGAAACTCCTGAAAGTTTATCTAGTAAAGTACAAGCTGCTGAAAAAATACAACTTATAAATGTTTTAAAAAATTTTATATTAAAAAAATAAAGGCATATATGCCTTTATTTTTTATATGTTTTTATATTTCTTATAATTTATATATGCCATTACAGAAATTATAATTCCTATAAATACAAATGGAATGTAATCTTCTGCTCCTGTATATGGTGCTTCACCTGTAGCTTTATTTTCTGTTTGTACTTTGTTTTGTGGTTTTATTTTATTATCTGTTTCATTCCCTATTTGATTTTGATTTCCTGTAATCTGTGAAGAAGCAGTTATTTGTAATTTAATCTCAGAATCTGAAATTGAATATGGTTCTGTTTCTCCACTTAAACTTTCAGAATCAGAAACTTCTGTACCTACTAATTTAATTATTGCTGTTCCAGAATTAGCTTGTTCTTTAACTTTTAATTTTATTTTTCCAACTATCTGTGATTCTATTTGTGGATCACCTACATTTTCTCCGGATGATACCATATTTTCCTTCTTCTTCTAATAAAAATAAATTCCAAGGACTTTTTATGCTTAAATCTGTATCATTTTCCCCACTATATAGTATGTCAAGTCCTAAACCTTCTATTTCACCAGATAATTCTTCATTTTCAACTAATTGAATTTCAAAGATATCTTGTGACAATTCTAATTCACTTAATAAATTAATAATTCCAGTAGGCTTTGTTATATCTTCCATTAATAATGTTATTGTTACTTCATCTCCTGGTTTTAATGACGTTTTATCTGCTGATAAAGTTATTTTACATGCCTCACTTTCTGCCTTTACAGATGTTGTAGTTAATATTAAACAAAATATAAAAAGTAAAATTGTTTCTATTATTTTTCTCATTTGTTTCTCCTTATCTTTAATTATTAATAATAGTATATACATTTTAAAAAATAAAATCAATACTTTTTAAAAAACAATAAAAAACATCTCGAATTTAATTCGAGATGTTTTTTTAATTATTTACATTGCTCTCATTCTAGCTATTAAATCTCTTAATCTTTGTATTGTTTCTTTTACTGGTATTTCTATAACTTTATCAAATTCTTGTCCGTTAATATGTCCATTTACATTAAGATCTGGATTATTTACATAGTCAGTTGTTAATGTTGCATCTCCTGAAGCTAATTCTTTTTCATTAACAGCTATATCTCCTCCTGCTCCAATCATAGCTTCTTCTTTGTTAACTGCTAAATTTGCTCTTTCTTTTAATTTTAGTGTTAATCTTTGTAATAAATTCATATTTTGTTCAGCTTCCACATTTGCTGTTATTCCATCTTTATTAGCTGATAATGCACCTGTAACGTTTCCGTCTGCTGAAAGTATTTCTTTATCTTCTGCTTTTACTACAACGTTACCGTTTCCTTCTCCTACAACATCAATTCCGTTTGCACCTATTTCTAAAGCAGCTCCTGCATTACCATTTGCTTCTACTGTTACTTTGTCTGCTATTTCAGCTGTTACAGACAATTCTCCTGCTACTGCTTTGTCAGGAACACTTAATACTAATCCTCCATTAACTACTGTAGCTAGAGCTTCGATTTCTTTTCCTTCTTTTGTTGTTATAACAACTTCTGTATTACCATTTCCATTAATATTTAACATACCATCTTTATAATCTAATACAGCTGTATTAGTACTTTGTATATCCATAAATTCACCATTTACTGTAAGATGAGATTTTAATCCTTCTCCTCTTTCAAAATTTATTGTAATATATTTTTCTAAACTTACTATTTGATCTACGTCAATCCAACCTTCTCCAGTTACATATACAGGGTGTTTTGCATTTTTTGAAATTATGCTGATTATTCCACAGCCCATTTCTCCTTCTGCATATTCCTTTCTTACCTTGTCCTTGTTTGGTAATTTATATGTTTCTCCTTCGAAGTAAACTTTTGAATTTAGTTTTGGTTCTATTACCTCTTTTTCTTCTGTAGCAAAACTCATTGTACTTACACATGCAAGTAAAATTGTAATTAATATTATGACTAAAGCTTTAGTTTTTAAATTAAACTTTTCTATTATTTCCATAATATCAACCTCCTTTAAATAATTTTATTTTTAGGCTTACTAATAATGTTTTTACATTTCCCCATAATGTTAAACCCATATTGTAATCTTATTATACCATTTTTATGTTCTTATGTCAACTTTTACCAAATAAAAAAATGGCCCCTTTTTTAGGGGTCACTTTTTATTCAAATATTGCCTCAAATTCGTCTCCATCTATTTTTTCTTTTTCTAATAGTCTCTCAGCTACTGCTGTTAGTTTATCCATATTATTGCTCAAGATTTCTCTTGCAGTATTATATGCTTTGTCTATTATTCTTTTTACTTCTTCATCTATTAAACTTGCTGTTCCATCACTAATATTTTTAGTTTGAGTAAAATCTCTTCCCAAAAATACTTCTTCTTGACCTGAGCCAAATGAAATTGTTCCTATTCTTTCGCTCATTCCATATTTAGTTACCATGTCTCGTGCAATTTTAGATGCTCTTTCTATATCATTGCTTGCTCCTGTTGATATATCATTTAATACTAGACTTTCTGCAACTCTACCACCTAGTAATGAAACAATGTTTTCTTCCATCTCTGATTTAGACATAAAGTTTTTGTCTTCATCTGGTTTATACATTGTATATCCTCCAGCCATACCACGTGGTACTATTGATATCTGATGTACATTGTCTTGTGTTGGTAAGAATCTACTCACAACTGCATGACCAGCTTCATGAAATGCTACTAATTTATTTTCTTTTTCGCTTCTTACTCTGCTCTTCTTTTCTGGTCCCATTGTTACTTTTATCATAGCATCTTCTATCTCAGCCATTTCTATTTCTTTTTTATTTCTTCTAGCTGCAAGAAGTGCCGCTTCATTTAATACATTCTCTAAATCTGCTCCCGCAAATCCTGCTGTATTTTTTGCTATTGTTTTTAAATCTACATCTTCTGATATTTTTTTCTTTCTACTGTGAACTTCTAGTATTTCTTCTCTTGCTTTTACATCTGGTGCTGATACTACTATTTGTCTATCAAATCTCCCTGGTCTTAGTAATGCTTTATCTAATACGTCTGGTCTATTTGTTGCAGCAAGTACTATAAC
This sequence comes from Clostridia bacterium, assembly GCA_045531335.1. GTDB lineage: Bacteria > Bacillota > Clostridia > TANB77 > CAG-508 > CAG-452. The sequence continues at coordinate 46,368 of JAZSDU010000049.1, read as the reverse complement.
TCCTTCATTTGTTCCAAATCCGTCCATTTCAACCAATAATTGATTTAATGTTTGTTCTCTTTCATCATGTCCTCCACCAAGTCCTGCACCTCTTTGACGTCCAACTGCATCTATTTCATCTATAAATATTATACAAGGAGCATTTTTCTTAGCTTGTTCAAATAAATCTCTTACTCTTGATGCACCAACACCAACAAACATTTCTACGAAATCAGAACCACTGATTATGAAGAATGGAACTCCTGCTTCTCCAGCAACTGCTTTTGCAAGTAATGTTTTACCTGTACCAGGTTGACCTACTAATAATACACCTTTTGGAATTCTTGCACCCATATCTGTAAATTTTTTAGGTGATTTTAAGAATTCTACAATTTCTTCTAATTCTTCTTTTTCTTCATCTACTCCAGCTACATCATCAAAAGTAATTTTACTTTTTTCTGTTGTTCCCATCATTCTTGCTCTGCTTTTACCAAATGACATAGTTTTATTTCCGGCTCCACCTTGAGAATTTCCCATTAATAAGAACCAGAATAGGAAGAAAATAATTACTATTCCAAATGGAGAAAGTAAACTTAATATTGTAATTATTGTTGACTCTGATTTTTCTTCTAATGTAAAGCTTCCTTCTACTAAGTATGGACTTACTTTATCCATAAAACTATCTAAACTTGGAATATTAACTTCTTTTTCTATTTTTTTATTTTCTTTTAATGTAACATATCCTCTTGCTCCATCTGAACTAATTTCTATGTTTTCTACTTTTCCACTTTCTATTGCAATCATTAATTCTGAATATGTCATCTTATTTTGTGAGTTATCCATTATAGATGATATTGTTACTATAAATATGATACTTAATATTAACCACATTGCTAATGTTTTTAAACTTTTTTTCATTTTGATTCTCCTTTGTAATTGGGACACATCTTTCCCTTATTTTTTACAAGGTTTGAGGGACAAACCTTAGTAACGGGTATTCCTCACATGGCGAGGAATGTCCCTCGTTTCATATGGAATATACCATATATAATTTTTATTTACAATAGTTTTTCATAAAGTTTTTTCTTGCAATCCCTTGTGTAACAAGGATTTGCTTACGGAAGGTTAAGTCACAGCTTCGAAAAAAATTTTACCTTTTTTTACTAAAATTTTAAGATTTTTAATTGGCATTAAATATTTGTTACCAACATTGTTATTACATAACTTTATAATATCATCTATATTAACTTTTTCTATTCCCTCTGTTGTGCCTAAAAGTTCATTAATAGTATATAATATTAATCTTCTTTTTATTACTAATTCTAAATTATTAAATTGTTTTAGGTCTAGAGTAATGCCTTCGAAGTGCGGGTCGCTGTGGGCAGCGTCCCCTACACATATTTTATCAAATGTTTCTGCTGTTACCTTGTTTAAATATTCATTTTCTTCTGTTGATACTTGTGATAATCTATTTATTGTTTTTAATATGTTAGGGTTAAATTCTTGTTTTATATACGGAATCACTACATTTCTAACTTTATTTCTTGTATAAATGTTTTCATTGTTTGATTTATCTATTCTAGGATTTAAATTATTTACTTTGCAATATTCCTCTATTTCTTCTCTAGATGTTTCAATTAAAGGTCTAATATATTTATTATCTCTTATTGCTTCTATTCCTTTTAATCCAGATAGTCCACTACCTCTTAAAATATTCATTAATATAGTTTCTACTTTATCATTATTATTGTGAGCTGTTGCTATTTTGTTTGAAGTAGTTTTTTCTAAAACTTCCTTAAAAAATTCATACCTAATTTGTCTTCCAGTTTCTTCTGTTCCTCTTTTTAAATTATTTGCAATTTTTACTACATCTATTCTTTTTATATAACATTCTATTCCTAAATTTTCGCAAAATTCTTTTACATATTCAGTTTCTTCATCTGCTTCTTTTCTTATCATGTGATTTATATGTGCTACATAAATTTTAAAATTTAGTTCATTTTTTAATTCATTTAATACGTGTAATAAACAAATAGAATCTGGACCACCAGATACCCCTATTACAATACTATCTCCATTTTCTATTAAATTATATTTTTTTATTGTTTGTAAGATTTTTTGTTTCATTAAAATTCACCTATTTATTAAAGATGACGATTCAGGACAGTCCCCTTTGGTCCATTCATGGACTAAAGGGGACAGTCCCTAGAATCGTCTTACTCCCTATATTTTTCTATATTTACAAATTTAGTATAACTTCCAAGCCACAATAGTTCTACTGTTCCTGTTGAACCTGCTCTATGTTTTGCCATAATTACTTCTGCTATATTTTTCTTTTCTGAATCTGGATTGTAATAATCATCTCTATATAAGAACATTACTATATCAGCATCTTGTTCTATTGCTCCTGATTCACGAAGGTCTGAAAGCATTGGTCTATGATCTGCTCTTTGTTCTGCCGCTCTCGATAATTGCGATAGTGCAATTACTGGAACATCTAGCTCTTTTGCTAAAATTTTAAGTGATCTACTTATTTCTGAAATTTCTTGTTCACGACTAGAATTCCTTTTGCCAGTGCCTTGTATTAATTGCAAGTAGTCTATTACTACAAGTCCTATATTTTTTTCCATTTTTAGTTTTCTACATTTTGCCCTTATTTCTGTAACTGTAATACCTGGTGTGTCATCTATATATATTGGAGCTTCTGAAAGTGGACCTAATGCTGTTGCAAGTTTTACCCAGTCGTCTTCTTCCATCTTTCCAGTTCTTATTTTATTACTATCAACCATTGCTTCACTGCATAGAATTCTGTTTACAAGCTGACTTTTTGACATTTCTAAATTGAATATTACTACGGGAACTTTTGCCTGAACAGCTGCATTTGTTGCAATATTCAATGCAAATGCTGATTTACCCATAGCAGGTCTTGCTGCAACTAATACTAAGTCAGAATTATGAAGTCCAGCTGTTTTATAATCTAAATCCGCAAATCCTGTTGGTATTCCTGTTATTGGCTGTTTTTGATTATATAATTTTTCAATTTCAGCAAAACTTTCTACAAGTATGTCTTTTATTGGAGTATACCCTTTTTGATTTTTTCCTTGTGATATTTCAAAAACTCTTCTTTCTGCTTCATCTATAATACTGTCTACTTCCTCAGTTTCAGCATACCCTAAATTTATAAGATCATTTGCAGCTTTTATTAAATTTCTTAGAATTGATTTTTCTTCAACTATCCTTATATACTTGTCTACATTTGCTGTAGTAGGAACTTTATCTGGTAATACTGCTATGTACTCTAATCCTCCAACAGCTTCAAGTTTTCCTAATGATGTTAATTCTGATTTAACTGTTATTATATCTATAGGTTCTGCTCTGTTATATAGATTTAAAATTGCTTCATATATTGTTTTATTGTCTTGTCTGTAAAAATCATCTGGTTTTAAAACTTCAATTGCTTCTACTACAGCATCTTTATCTGTAAGCATACTTCCAATTACTGCTTGTTCTGCATCTATATCATGTGGTGGTACTTTTCCTAGGTCCATGGATTTCCTCCTTCATATGATTTTATGGTTTGTAATTTGTTATTGGGCGCAGTTAGGTCATCCTTTTCGGTATTCCTAACTGACAACGCCCCTACACGTATTATTCTGATACAACGTTTATTGTTAATTTAGTATTTACTCCATCTCCAAATTTTATATCTACTGAAAATCTTCCTATATTTTTTATAGTTTCTTTTAGTATTATTTTTTTCTTGTCTATCTCCATTTTATATTGTTTTTTTAATTCTTCTGATATCTCTTTAGAAGTCACTCCACCAAATATTTTTCCATTTGATCCTGCTTTTACTTTCAATTCTAAAACTATATCTTTTATTTTATCTGCTTGCTTTTTGAATTCTTCTATTTCTAAATCTTTTTTATGTTTTTGAGAGTCTTTTTTTGCTTGTAATTTAAGTAAATTATCTTTAGTTGCTTCTAAAGCTAAATTCTTAGGAAACAAAAAATTTCTAGCATATCCATCATTGGCATTTATAATTTCATCTTTCTTTCCTACATTTTTTATGTCTTGCAATAATATAACTTTCATATTATCTCCTCTTTTCTATAATAACTCAGATTTGAATTATTTTATCATATTTTATTTATAAAAACAAGATTTTAGAAAATTGTTGTTTATAGTAATAACATATTATTAGTAAATAATTAAAAATGTAGGGGCTACTATCGATTAGCTGTGCGAAATGAAATGAGCTACAGATAATACATGCTCTGGGAGTAGTAGTCGTCCGCAACCTGCGAAGCCATTCTAAAATAATATATATTAAAAGACGGACAGCTAATAGCTGCCCCTACAACCTTTGCAAATATATCTCTACAGATTAAATCTTTTCCTCAATTATATTTATATTACCTTATAGTTAAATATTTACTTGTAGATTAAAGTTTTTTCTTGACGTAATTTGTAAATCGCTTTATAATTTAATTTGAAAGGAAGTTGAATTTTACCTATGCCTAAAGTTTACTTAGAAAAAAATGTTTTAGAAGCAGCATTTGAGCGTCTTGAAATCATATTTAATAATTTTGAAAATGTTTATTTTAGCGTTAGTGCCGGTAAAGATAGTTCTATTATGGTTCAACTTGCTAATATTGTTGCAAAACGCATGAATAAAAAATTTGATGTTTTGTATATAGATTTAGAAGGTCAATATAAATCTACTATTGACCATTTAAATGATTTAAAGAAATTATCACAAATAAGAACTTTTTATCACATTGCACTTCCTTTAGCCTTAAGAAATGCCGTATCTATTCTTCAGCCCAAATGGATTTGTTGGGAAGAGGAAAGTAAACATTTATGGATAAGAGAAATGCCAAAAGATAGTATAAATATGAAAAATTGTCCTTTTGAATGGTTTAGAAAAGGAGAAGAGTTTGAAGAATTTATCTTGCAATTTGCATCTTGGTATCAAGAACAACATGGAGGACCTATTGCTTGTGGAATAGGTATTAGAACTGATGAAAGTTTAAATCGTTTTAGGACAATTACTTTTCAAAAGAATAAAGAAAAATTTAAAGATTATTCATGGACAACAAGAGTAAAATTTTCAAATCAAGTTTTGGATGCATATAACTTTTATCCTATATATGATTTTAGTGTTGAAGATATATGGGGTGCAGTTAGTAAATTAGATTTAAAATATAATAAAATATATGATTTAATGTATAAAAATGGAGTTACTCTAGCAGACCAAAGAATTTGTCAGCCATATGGTGATGACCAAAGAAAAGGACTAGATCAATTTAAAGCATTAGAATATGAAACTTGGGCAAAAGTTTTAAATCGTGTTAATGGAGTTAATTTTGGAAATATATATTGTAGAACATCCGCACTAGGAGATTTAAAAAGTTCTAAACCTGATTTTATGACTTGGCAACAATACACTGTGTTTTTACTAGAAAGCATAGGACTTTATAACAGAGATCTTATGATGAATTACTATAGGAAAATAAAAAAATTTATGATTTGGTACAGAAAAAGATATGCTGTAGATTTTGACCAAATACCAGAAGAAGCTCCTAAAAAATTAGAAAACCAAAAAAAAGCAATTTCATGGCGTAGGATTGCTAGGGCCGTTGAAAAAAACGATTTCTACCTTAAGAGGCTTTCATTTGCTCAAACAAAAACTGAAGAAGATGAACTTAGAAAACTAGCTCACAAATGGGATAATCTTCTTTCAGCAAATACTATAACATCAGATCCTGATTTAAATAAATTTATAAAAGAGGAAGTGGTAAACGCATGATTCTAAAAATGGATAATAAATCAAAAGATTTTTATAATATTATGGGTAAATTCTTTGGTTCTAGAATAGTACAAAATAAAACAAATGATAGAATATATGATGATAATAACAAAGAATGGTATGTTTATATTGAAAATAAAAATCCAGTTGCTTTTGTATCAATTTCATCAGATGTAATAAAAAATGTTTACTCTATAAAAGATGATTATTTGATAGAATTATTAACTCATATTAGTAAAGAAATAAAAATAAAAGATAGTGTAGTTACAAAGGTATATTCTGAAGTATATGATTCTTGTGGATTCATTTGTACAGATGACAATGGATACAAAAATTTTATAAGAATTAGGAGTGATATTAATGAGTAAAGAAATTACTTTTCCTGTTCTTGATGTAAAAATGGTTGATATTGATAAAGTTTATGCAAATGATTACAACCCCAACAAAGTTGCACCACCAGAAATGAGACTTTTGAAACATTCTATTGAAGAAGATGGTTATACTCAACCAATTGTAACTTACTATGATTCAGAAAATGATAAATATATTATAGTTGACGGATTTCATAGATATAGATGTGCTAAAGAATATTTTCATTTAAAGCAAATACCAATTGTTACAATTAATAAGCAATTGGATGACCGTATTGCAAGTACAATAAGGCATAATAGAGCAAGAGGTACTCACCAAATTCTAGATATGTCTAAAATTGTAATGGAACTTACTAAAAGCGGATGGGATGAAAGTACAATATCTCTTCACCTTGGTATGGAACTAGATGAAATTATAAGATTAAAACAAGTAAATGGATTAAAAGAAGCTTTTTCTAATCATGAATTTAGTAAATCATGGGAAGAATTTGAAGCAAAAGTTGTTAAACCATAAAAGGATTTTGGGGCAGTACCCAAAATCCTTTTTTGCTAATCTATCGTCGTGCTTGTTCTTCCAGTTCCTACTACATTTTCTTGAAGTGAACGCCAAGTATTGCATCCTACCACACCGTCTGCAGTTAGTCCTCTACTTCTTTGATAATTTCTTACCGCTTCCTGCGTTCTTGCTCCAAATATTCCGGTCAAGTCCTCCTGTTCTAAATCCCAATGTATTTAAATCATCTTGTGCAATTAGTACATATGTGCTTATACTTCCTCTTCTTATTAATGGATACCCAGCAGTCCCGCAAGCCGGTCTTCCAAATCTTTTATCGAAATGTACCCAAGTAGGAGTTAAATTTGCTGGTTCTACATATGACCATACTCCGTGAACTTCTTGCAGTATTTCTTAGCCTATTTCTTTCGCTGCTACTTAAGGTCTGCCCTGCATCAAAAGCTACACCTGCATAGTGCTGACTTTGACTTCCGTGTCCACCTTCCCATGGTCTTTTAAATGCAAATCCTACTGGAATTGGTGCTCCAAACAAATATCTTGTTGTATTAAAACTTTGCATTGCTCTCTTTGTTGTCCAAATCGTAGGGCTTCCACTCGAACCTCTAAACTCCCCAACTGTTAAAGTTCTATTATTATTGTATGGCATTGCCTGACTTTCATTTCTATAATATGTCTCCATTCTATCTGTATCATTATTAAAGTCATAAAGACATATTACTTATTGTAAAAATTAAAGCAATCTCTCATGCCTATTCTGTAAGCTCTATAAAATAGTCCTTTATATCTCTTTACAACAATTCTTTCATACCATCTCAAATTTTTACATATTTCTTCTACAATTATCTTTTCCATATATTTTCTCCTTATCAGAGAAACGCGTTTCTTATGTTGGTTTAATTATATTTACTATTTTCGACAAAGTCAAGAAAAACCGTTCGACAAAATCTAGTCATTTCAAGGGTTTTAAGAAATTCGACAAAATAAAATCGGCTTTTTGCAATACTTTGCTAGTTTCAATATGTCGCTGGTAGCAACACGTAGAAATTTAAAAATATTTATCATACAATATGGACATAATAATTTTAGGAGTAATTTTATGTTTGTATTCGTAATTAAAAATATTAGAGAAAAAAAGAATATAACTATATATAGATTAAGTAAAATAACTGGAATCAGTAGACCTTATTTAACACAGCTTGAAAACAATAAGAAGTTTAATCCTAGTTTAGCTACCATGTACAAAATAGCAAATGCTCTTGAAGTAAAAGTTGATGATTTGTTTTATTCTGAATTAGACATAGATTCCCTAAAAGAAGAAATGTATCGCCGTATAGATGAATACGGAATTGGTTCTAAAGAAGTAATGGAAGTATCACAGATAATTGATTTATTGATTAATGTAAAAATGAAAAAAGACTAGCCCACGAACAGCTAGTCTTTTCTGCATACCCCCATAAACTTATTCTATTAAGTTTTGTTTATTATAGCATAATTTACATTTATTTACAATAGTAAATTTCCTTGATTTTTCGCTAAAAATCGACCTTCGAGAATCGTTTTTAAGCCTTTTATATTTTTAATTGATATACTTACATGGCTTGATTTTCGGGTGTTTTTTCAATTACTTTAAACTTTTGAGTTATTACTTCTCCATCTTCAGTTTCATCCTCTGTTTCAATGATTTCATCTGTTTCTTGATACTCATAAGGTGCATATTCTACATCTATTACTTCGTCATATATTTCATCAGTTCCTATTTTTCTTATATATAGGTTGTCTGTTGAATAAATCCTATAAAGATTTACTTCATCTTTTCTTGTTTTATAAAATTCTTTCTTTATCATTATTCTCCCTCAATTCCTACCATTAAATCAGCATAAGCACTCCAATTACTAGCACTCTTATAAGTTTCTAATGCACTTGCTGGTACTCTTATTTCTTCTATATTATCGCTATTTTGAAAAGTAGTGGCTAATATTGTTGGTGGTGTTGTTGCATGAATAGTAAATGTTGTTAAAGAAGTATTATTACCAAAAGTATAAGCATACATATTTTTTAACCCTTTACCTATCTCAACAGTCTTTAAGAAATTATATCTAAACGCATAAGCACTAATATTTGTACAAGCATCGTGTATTTTTATACTTTCAAAACTATTACTTTGAAATGCGTTAGTACCAATACTTGTTACTAGTGGTGGTATTTCGGTTATTCTTAATGGGTCAATCCCAGAGTTTTGATAAAAAGCATAATTCCCTATTGTTTTTAAGTTACTTGGCAATTTTGTTAAATTATTTGATTGACAATTCCAAAAAGCATACGCTTTTACTTCTGTTATATTGTCGTGCAATTCAAACTTTAATTTACTACAACTATAAAACGCACGTTCTTCAATAGCTGTTTGTTCTTCACTGATTTTTATTGTTCCTGTCGCTCCAGTACAACCATAAAAAGCATAACTATCTATTGTCATTTTATTTGGTGCTATAATGTTTGTAATAGAACTATGATTATAAAATGCTCTTTCTCCAATACTTTTGGTATTACTCAAATCTAATTCATTAATTTTATTCATGCTATAAAAAGCATATCTTGGTACATCACCTAACATTTTTACATTCCATTTTGCTGAACTGCCAGTTCCAGTAATTGTTGAAATAAAATCAACATTATCGCCTAAAATATTTACATTCACACTAGAATATCCATCTACTCCATCTTCATAAGCATAATAAGTTCCATCTTTGGTTATTTCTTTAGTTCCTAACTTTACATCTCCACTTGCAATATTAAGAACTTTAGGAACTAGTGTATTTAAAGTTTCACTTTCACTAGCACTAATTCCTTTAACATTTAAGTTTTTAGCAAGTTGTCTTGTTTGATTTACTAATTCTTGTAATTGTTTACTTATCTTATTCATCAGTCTCTACCTCCTTTTCTGAAGTAGAACTGTTTTTCATTGAATATTTTTCTTTTAATTCAATTAAGACTTTATTGTGCTTACTTATCAATTCAGCTAGATTTTTACTTAATTCATTATTCATCAACAGTCACCACACTTTCCAATATGGTTTCTATTTCAGATTTTAGAGTAGATATGTCGGTTTCAAGTGTACTTATATCTTCTTCAACGCTTTCAACCTTATCTTGTAAATCAGTAAAATCTGTTTTCTTTGCAAAATAGTTATTACCTTTTGTTTGAACAGCATAAGCGATATTATTTGAAGTAATCGGTTTATAGTTATTTACTCCATTTTCTATATCAGTTAGTGTCGCTGAATATATCGCTAATTTTCCATTGTAAAATTGAATACCATAATTAATATTAATAAAATCTGCTGGGTTAAAATCAACTTTTACATAATCCTTCACGTTTTCACTATTAAGCCATATTATCTCTTTTAGTTGTGTACCTCCTATTATGCGATAAGTAACATGTTCACCATCAATTAATCTTCCATCAACATCTATAACATTTTCGCTATCTGGCACTTCTAGTCCAAATGCTTTTCCATATTCTTGTAAATTAGATATGCTGAAAAATTGGCCCTTTGCAAACACTGCCATTACTTGTCCATTTGACCCTAAAAGTCCAATATTCTTAGCAACATAAGTACCACTCTTATTTATCAGATTCATGATTTCTGTAGGATTATTTATGTCAGTTGAAAGTTCTATTGGTGTCATTAATTTTTCCATAATATGTGCTATTCCCAACTTACCTGCTACTTTAGTAGCTTTAACTTGTGCTTTAGCTGTAACAGTAGTTACATTTCCAGTTGTTGTTATCGATTCTATTGAGCCTATTGCATTTGTTACTTCAACATTGCCAGTAACATTATTAACGTATGACATACTATCACCTACTCTTTATCTGGAATTATAGCTTGTCCTATAACCTTTAAGTTTTGTGACAGCATTGGAAATGTTTTTTCTGATTTTATTAAATCTGCTCGTAAAATGTATGTTTTCTTTACTTCAAGTTTCTCTTGGGTTTCTTCTCTTGAAAATATATGTTGTGCTTTTGTTTCTCCAACAGTTGGTGTTATTTCATCATATAAGACGTTTTCTACTGAAGTCTCATATTCTTTTAATGCGATTCTTATCTTGTCACCTTTTTCGAAAATATATTCAGAGCCTATCATTTCTATAGAATCAAGATTAATTATTAATGTTCCACCTTTATATATTCCTTCTTCTTCCATTGTTTTGCCTCCTATATAAAAAATAAGAGCAGTATTTCTACTGCTCATTCTTAAGCTTATTTATAAACACTTGTATGTACATATCCATATCTTCCTGTTGCTGGTACATATATGTAATCAACATTTTTAGATATATTTTTTAATACTTCTACTTTTGTATTCCTTAAATAATAATATGGACTTCCTGTTAAATTAGAATTTCTATAAATATAAGTATATGTGTAATTAAAATATTTATATTGTCCTACTGTATTTTTTACTCCTGTTATTGTTTTTGTTGTGTATTGTAAGCTTACCCAGTAACCATCAGAAGTTTTACCCCATCCGTTACTCTCTGCTACTATTTTTACAGTTTTTCCATATCCATATCCATACACTTTTGCATAACTTGTTCCTGCACCACTTCTTGCATTTAATCCAATTTTCGCTGTTACTTTTGCGTTGTAACTTTCAAATTTAGTTTCTTCTTTTTTAGTTGTTGTTACTGTAGTTGTATTTTCTTTTACATCTGTTCTGTCATTTTTGAAAGCAAAGAATCCACTATAATTTGCATATGCTCTGAATGTTTCTTTTTCTACATAGACTGTATTTCCATCAACTGTAGCTTTACCTCTACGAGTACTTAAATTGAATTTTCCATCGTACAAATATGGGTCATATATTTTCAATCTGTCTCCATTATCACATTGTCCACTCTTGTTTGTATCTTCATATCCATATATTAATATGAAATGTCCTCCAGTAGTAAATAGACCATTACCACAAGCTGATATTACCATATAATTTTGTTCTAACAAATCACAGACATCATTTAATTTGTATAATTCTTTATATCCTATATCAAATACATCTGCAGTCCATCTAAAAGCGCTCCAATATGTACCGTTGTTTGCTGAACGAAATCCGTATTTAACATATAAGTCTGCCATTTCTGTTGGTAATATTGTTCCTTTAATACTTGATACTACCATTGCTGAACATGTTGGTCCACATGCGCTTGACCCCATTGTTTGTGTTTTGTTTCCTGTAGATGTATAAAGTTTGTTTTTCCATCTTCTATCTATTTGAGAATAATATGTAAGACCTGCATATTCTCCTACTTCAACTTTTGGAAGTTCTGTAGCACCATTGTAGGCAATTTCTCCTTGCAACTCAAATCCTTCTGCTTCTGTTTCTTGATACTCTAGAGTTTCTTCATCTTCTTTTGTTAGTTCTGGTATTTCTGTTGTAGACTGGTTGTCCACTATTTCTACAATAGTTTCTACTCCTTCTGATATTTCTTTAATATCTTCATCGGTATATTTTATACCAAATATTGCACCTGCTATTGCCATTACTACTGTTACAATAGCTATAATAAATTTCTTTCTGTTCATATAATCACTCCTTTATAATAAAAATTTAAATCCCAGCCCTATAGTAATAGCTGTTAATATTACTCCTGAAACAAAGGAAATTATATTTTTCTTTATTTCTTTTTTTGTTTCTTCATAATCTTTTAATGGTTTTTCTTTTATTTCTTTTAAATCGTTTTTCATTTCTACAACATCTTTTTCAACATTTGTTACTTTGTCGTCTACCTTTGTTAATGCCACATATACATTTCTCAGTTCTTTTATTTGCTCATCGTGTTCATCTAATCTTTTTGTATTAGATTTGCATCGTTCTTTAAATTCGATAAATTCTTCTACATGATTATCCAACTCTACAACTCCTTTCTTTTACATAATAAAAAGAACAACCATATTAGATGTTCTTTTTTATTTCTTCTATATTAAGCATCAAAACAAGCAACCGCCTCTATAACCAAACCGCTTCCTGATGCTAATCCACCATCTGCATATATATCAATAGACTTTGTAGTTTTGTTCATATAACAAGTTTTATTCTCGATAGTATATATATATCCATTAGCTGGTATGTCATCTTTAAAATATGCAATTGGTTTCCATTGTGATATTGCTTTTGTAGATTTAACGTTTAAAGCTACAATTGCCAATTTTCCACATATTATATAGTTTCCAGATACTATTGTAATACCATCAGCTGGTGTAAATAAACCTGCAATAATGCCTAAATTAGTTATTTTCTCATTTAATTCTTTCCCTTGCTTTGCACTTAAAGCATCTGTTGCACTGTCACTTTCTAAATTGTCTACTACTGTTGCTACTACTCCTGCACTTTGTGCTATTTTTTTTATTTTCATAATTTACCTCCTAATCTATTAAGAATGTTTCATCAAATGGTAACCAGGCAGTTGTTGCAACATTAATCTCTTCGTTTATTCCATATCTAGTTAAAGAAACATTCCCATTTTCTAATATATTTAATACCCATTTGTTAAGACCACTACCTTGTTGGACTCTAGCAATGTTCCTAGATGGTCTAAAGCCTTTAGGTAATTCAAATATGGTATAAGTACCAGTAATAGTAGTATATGGTAATACTTCTTTTGGGGCTACTACACCTCTTATTTCAACGAGTTTCCCTAATTTTCTATATTGAGGTGTATAATTAGTGCCATCATTAGTATATGTGACAAAAGAATTTGTTAAAGTAGCCTCTATCCAACCAGTATCCTCATCTTCAACCTCTTCCCAATTCTCTGGTACTGTTTCTCCGTCAAAGTCTACTACTGTTCCTATTGGTAATGTATCTCCTGTTACTCCTCCTGTATTGTCTACCCAGCCTACATCGTTGTCTTCATTGCTTTTCTTTTCTAGAATTTGCCCTTTTGTTCCTCCTGCTGGAACTGATACTTCTTCCATATCATTTTTAGTTTGATTTAAAGTTTCTTCATCAACAAAATTACTGTCGTTTTCCAATTCACTCGTTTTTGTTGGAAGTTCTTCTCTATAAGCAAACTCACTCATGTCAATTACAAAGCCTAATTGCACCCATTCAGTTCCATTCCAAGCATAGTTTTTTGCCTCATCTAAGACGTTATATATATCTCCATTATTTGCAGATATATTATTTAAATCTGAATATGTATCTACATTTCCTTTAAATTTATATATTTTTTGTAAGTTATCTACTTTACTTTTATATTCATTAGTAAAATCATTTGTAGATAAACCTTTCCCCATTACTTTTTCAACTCTTTTTGCTAATTCAGAATCTATTATTACATTATTTGTATTAGCTACACCTACATCGTAATTTTCATTTTGCTCTGGTAATATTAAATTATAATTATCTGTATATTTTGCCATCTATATACACCTCTTCCAACTTCCATTTATATTTATCCAACGGACACTTCTTTTCCATGACCCATTTATATTTATCCAATGTTTAGTTCTTTTCCAACTTCCATTCACATTTCTATGTCCAGTCTTCTGATTTCCCGTTAACGTGCAAATTACACTTTTAGAACTTGTCCAGCTTGAATTGCTATTAGTTGTTAAGGTATATGATACTGTTAAAGTATTACTTGTTGAAAATTTCTTATATATAGTATCTAGTTGTGTGTCAGAAAAACTAATTGAATTTGTACCTGTAGAAAGATTTTTACTAAGTATTTGAGTAGTTCCAATCTTCATTACTAAAGTTGCTGTTGCACTCGCTGGATTTGTTATAGTAACACTTGCGTTACTTCCTAAATCAAAGTTTGTAGCACTGCTTATTTTTGCTATATCATAAGTTGTTACACTTAATGCAGAACTGTCTGTTGTTAACTGGCTATCCTTTCTCCTAACTCTAGTCTTAATTTTATATGTAGTATTTGGAGATAAATTTGATATTGTGTAAGTTCCACTTGTTCCATCTGTTACATTAATTCCTGTCCAACTAGAACCGTTATTGGTGCTGTACCAAATGTAATCTATTGTGCTATCACTAGACCAATTTATTTTTATTGAATTTATACTTCTACTATTTAAACTTTGAGATACTGTTGCATAACGAGGAATTTTAGTCAATGTTTTGCTCGTACTTCCTGTTACTGTACTTAAATAACTGTTACTTGGATCCCATGTAAAAGATGCAGAGACTGTTTTTGTTCCATCGCTGTTATGATATACATTCTTTGTAATGCTTCCTAATAGAACTTTTGTATTGCTTGAATTTAAGTCATAACTAGATAAAGTTTTTGTTACAGTTGTTCCATCAAAAGTAAGTTTAGGATATGTAGCATATCCACTGTATGCATACCCGCTATCTCTTACAACATAAAAATTAGCAGTAACACTTGTGTAGTTACCGCTAATACTTTGACTGTTCTCAATTATTTCAATCAAGCCATGTGCTGTTGCCATTAATCACACCCCCCCTAATTAAAATATTGGTCATATATGTCTCCATTTGACCCTCCACTAGGAGCTGCTGTTCCATAAGATATTTTCTTTTGTTTTTCATCGTTTAATTTTTTTCCCATAGCTGCCGATAAGGCTTCTGTTTCACTATCGCTTATCAATGTGTTGTTTATAATTGTTTTGTTGGCTTCATTTTCAATATTATCTAATTTATTTTTATATTCATCTGTAAAATTGTTCTTACTTGTTCCACCATTTGCATCTTTAAAAGTACCTGCAATAGTTACGTTTTCTTGGTCTTTTCTTACTAAATTTTCTGTTACTGTATCTATGTATTCTTTAAAACTTTGATATAATTCTTCTCCATCTACTGTAATCAAGCTATTTACAAGTCCGCATAGATTTTTATCTAGTCTTGTATCTTTTATATCTTCTTCTAAAATGTTACTTGTACTCTTTACTGTTACTTCTGCTAAACAAATTTCATATATATTAGCATCTCTTTGTAGTTCTGCTGGTGTTGTTCCATTTCCTTCTTTTATATAAATTTTCGTATTCCTAGAATCTAAAGATGTATCCATTTGAACAACTACTCTGTCAATTCTACTGTCAGCCGCTGGTCTTTCTAAAATGAATATCAATTCTTCTTCGTTTTCATAGTCTGCACCTTCTATTAGCCCAGCTCCTGTACTAACTTTTATATTTAAACCACTATCTAAAACAACTTTCATACTGTTTTCTCCATAATTTTTATAATGGCCAAAATAAACTCCATTGCTTAAGAATTTTTTGAAGTAGTTTCTAAAAATTTGTGCTTCATATTCTCTATCTGGTTCCATTTGTCCGCTTTCTTCGTTTAATACGTTCATGCTATCGAATGGAAAACTTTTTAATATAACTTCACTTGACATGTTCTTTCCTTTCCCACTAAAAAAGACCTAATTAATAGGTCTCTGTGTCATGTTTTTTATTTGTTCAGCTAAACTTGGTATTTTATCACCAAATCCAACTTCAACTTTTATATTGTTTCTTTCGTAAATTTCTTTTACTTGAATTATTCTTTTATCTTCATATATATCATTACTTTCTATTGTAACTAAATCTCCTAAATCCCAGTCTTTTTCGTATTGCATATTTGGAATTTCGTATATTTTACCTTCTACTGATTGAATTATCTTATAAGTATCTAATTTCTTTTGTCCTTCTTGGTTTAATTCATCAGGATCTTCTATATTATTTAAATCTACAAGTACTTCTCTTCTATTAAATCCTTCAGCAGTTCCTAATACAGTAATTAGTCTATCTTCATTTTCTCCTTTTCCTGCAACATAGGCTACATTTTTATAATTTGTATTGTCATCTGTTACTTTTGCCTCTAGTAGATTTTTCTTCTTTTCAGAAAATATAATATATGGATTCTTAATTGTTCCTTTTAATTGTTCGTGTGTATATTGTTGTAATTCTTCATGTGTCATATTAGACAAGAACTCGTGCGTATTTGGACTTTCTACTTGATTTACTGTTCTATCTACACCTTTTACACTATCAAACCAAAAGCATTTATTGTTTCTATCAAGATATATTTTCCAGCCTAACCCTGTATCTTGTGAAATATGTTTTTCTTCGTCATGCAAATTTGTAAGTCTTGCTTGCCATACAGTTTTTATTCCACGATTTTGTGTTGGTACTATTTTAAGCCATGGTATATCTCTTTCAGGTGTTCTTATGTCATCGTAGTAGCTTTCTACCATATGGTTTTTGATATAATGTTTATGTATGTTTTCTGCTTCTGTTTCTGCCACTCTATCATAACCATTTGTCGCTATTATTCTTCTTTTTGTTATACCTTTTATACAATTTCCCGTTACTTTTAATGTCTTACTATTCTTTACTGTTGTCTCTACTACTTTGTCTATTACAAATACTTTTTCATCATTTTTATTAACTATTAACATATTATCTTTTATTAATTTATTAGTATTAGCTTTATTCTTATTTATTGTTAATTCAAATGTGCCACATTCATAGAAATTTCTAACTATAATAAGACTTTCAAAATTAGTTATAATACCTTCTAATTCAAAATTTGTATTCATTATCTCTATACAATTCATATCTTATACTCCCGAATATCTATTAGTATAATTTCTTATTTTTACACTATCTTTTGACCCTTCAGCATCTGAACTATATTTAATTAAGTTATTGCCTATTATTAACTTAAAGAATGTACTATTTAAATCTATGTTGTTGTATACATCTTTAATTTCATGAGGTGTTACTAGATTTACTGTTTCTTTACCTTCTGCAGTATTAATAATTAGCTTTTCCTTTTCTCCAATTTCCATATTTACTTGGATGAACTCTCCTGTTGTTTCATTTGTTATTCTTGGATTTGAAGCAGGGCCTATGTATTCTATTTCAACAGATGCTTCTACATCGCCTTTATTGTCAATAACTTTATAAAACGAAACAGATGAGAATACATTAGGTAACACTAAAGGAAATTTCAATCCTCCTTTAACAGATTTAATATCTATATCTACGCTCTCGGCATCTAACCAATAAGGGTCTGTACATAAAAAAGATATTGTAGTTTTATCATGGTTCCTTTTCCTTTGATTAAAATCTACAGCATCTTCACATCTTCCATATATCTTATATTTTTTATAGTCATTTTCATAATAAATTAGAAGTTCACCACGTTTACC
The DNA here is from genome assembly GCA_045531335.1 of Clostridia bacterium. Lineage (GTDB taxonomy): Bacteria > Bacillota > Clostridia > TANB77 > CAG-508 > CAG-452. The sequence goes on along the minus strand of JAZSDU010000049.1, from coordinate 28,520 downwards.
TGTATTTTGATTATATGTTTTTGGATTTATAATTCTTAATATTCTTCTTCTTAATTCATATAGCTTTACTCTGTTTTTTGTTCTTATTGTAATTTCTGGTTTAAGTATTCTATTATCAAATAAAGCATCTTCAGCATTGCAACCATCTTGTGCAACTCCGCTGTGATTTTTGCGAAGTCGCACTAGGATTACCTAATCCATCTATGTGGCTTAAAAGTATATCTTCTTCAGGATTTCCTACACTGTCAAAAACTATGCTTTCATTTAATGCTAGATTTATTACTGTAAGTCTTTGCATTTAATTAACCTCCTGCTAATTGTGAAGCTAAATTTTCACTTATATTATTTAATTTTCTGTATGTTTCACTAGGCGTTTCTGGATTTTGCTCTATATAATTATTTTGTACTACATTGTTTGTTATAGATTTTACACTTGATTTTCCTGATTCTGTATCATATTTATAAGCAGAAGATGCCATTTTTGCTATTTGTGCCTCGATTCCCGCATCTATTTTATCTTGTATATTTGCAATTATATTTTCAATCTTTGATGCTAAACCATCATTAATTCCTTGTGCTAGTTTTTCTCCTAAAGTTTGTCCTGTTATTTCATATTTATTGCCATAATTTTTTAGTAGCTCTAGTATTTTGTCTTGATTTTTAGATGTATTTAAAAGCATTTTTTCTGCTGTATCTTGAGCCATACCTATTTGCTCTTCATAATACTTTTCAAGTTCTTCAAGCTGTTTGTTATATACTTCTGACTGTCTTTCAGCTTCTTGTTCAATAGCTTCTATTTTGCTGTCTTGTTCTTCTTGAAGCAATTCTTTTTCATTGTTTAATGCCTCTTTTTTATCTGCTAATGTTCTATTGTCTAAAGTCTTTTGATATTCTGCTATTAATTTATCTAATTCTTTTTGATAATTTGCTTTTGTTGTAGCATCATGTTCAAATGCAACTAATTCTTCTAAACGTTTCCTTTTCTTCTCGTATTCTGCATCTTCTTCTGCTCTTGACTTTTCTTCTTCTGCTTTATTAAGTGCTTCAAGTTCTTTATTAATTGCTTCTATTCTTGCATCATATTCTTCATTAATTGCATTGATTCTAGCATCTTTCCACTCTTCTATTACTTTTAGATTTTCATCTATAATATTTTTTTCTTTTTCTTGCATTTCTTCTAGTTGCTTTGTAATAGCGCTGGTTAATTGAGATACTGTATTATCAATTTGTTCTACTCTTAAATCACGTTTTTGTTGTTCGTAATCTCTTATTATCTGTAATTCTTCTCTGTACATTTCTTTTCTTTCTTCAAGAGATAGTCTTTCATCTTTCATTATTTGATTTAAGTAGTTTTTGTGCATTTGAATTATTTTGTTATAATCCTTTGTTTGTTCATTTACATCATAAGCTGCACCTTTTATATTCTTTTGCTTTTGTATATATGCTTCGTAATCTTCTGTTTGTTGGTCTAATACTTCTTTTTCTTTTTGTGCTAGCTCTTTATTTAGCTCATATATCTTTTCTCTTAATTCTCTTTTTTCATCTGTAGTTCTAGCATAGTTTCTTAATGCCTTTTCATACATTAAAATTTCTTGTTGAAGGCTTATTTGGTCCATTGCCTTTTTATGTTCTATTTCTTTTTTATAATTATCAAGTCTTTTATTTGAATATGATGATCCTCCTGAACTTCTTGCTGTACTAACAGTTGGTGTAATATTAGGAGTAGTTTCTGGTGTGTATCCAGCCATTGCTTGCAGCAATCCTAAAACGGATTGTAATTTTGGTGCTAATTGTTCATAAGATATTCCTATGTTTTCAGCCACCTGTCTTTGAACACTTTCACTCTGTAAGGCAACATTTAGCATTTCAATATAACCATTTATAGTATTTTGTGAACCCTTCCAAGCTTCATCTGCTTTTAATTGTTCCGCATCTATAAATCCTTGTGCTTGGTCTATTAATATTCCTTCTGCTGTTGCCGCTTCTGGATATGCTTTTGCTAATGCAGTAACTGCATTTTGGTATTCTGTAGTAGATTTATCTCCTTTTTTTACTATATTTAAATAGTTTTGCATTTGATTTGCATTTACTCTCAACTGTGCTGCTTCTTTTTGCATTGTTTTAGTATTTTCTATATCCAATGCTTTACTTATATTTTTTACTACATTAGCTTCATCTAAATAATCTGTACTTTCTTCTAGTCTACTGTTTAGTTCTTCAATTGAATTTCCATAATTTCCATTTGCATCTTGTGCATTTTTTAAGTCTTTTTCAACCTGCTTTAATTCTGCTGAATAATCGTTAACAGCACTAGTTGCACTTTCAAGGCTTTCCTTCATTTCATTTATCTGTTCAGGATTACCTTGTGTTACACGTGACATAGCTGCGTTTTGCGCACTTGTGCTAGTTGTTCCATATAAATCTGTACTGTTGCCGTTTTCTTCTTGTATTTTTTGTTGCAAATCTAATTTCTTTTGCATTAAATCAATTTGTTCTTCAATTGCTTCTTTATCTGCTTGTGCTTGTGCAATATTTTCATCTGTATACGCATAAGTTCCTTCTTGAATTTGGTTGTATCTTTCTGTAATTTCGTTTAATTTTGCTTGCGCCTCTGCTTTTTCATTTATTGCTGTTGTTGCTGCAGTTGTAATACCTACTAACGAGGATATTGCTAAAACTGCTAAACCTAAAGGGTTTGATGCTAATGCTGCAGTGAATCCTTTTGTAGCTGCAGTAGCTGCAAAAGCAGATTTAGTATATGCCTTTTTTGCTGCTGTATATGCTTTAACAACTACTATTGCAGCTAATAAAGTCACTGTAAATGCAGTTGTTCCTGCTGTCATAGATTTGTTTGAGCCTATTAAATTGTTTAATATATTTAATATTCCTGTTCCTAATTCTAGTAATGTTGTTAATGTAGGTTCCATAGCTTCTGCAAAAGCAACTTGAGTTTCTCTCATTGATTGAGAATATTCTCCTTGTTTTCCTGCTAAACTATCTAAATAATCTTCCATTGCTCCAGCAAATGGCTGTGCAGCATACATTGTTCTATTTAAATATGCTTGATTTTTTTCTGTTTCTGTTAATTGACTGGCTGTTTTTCCTATACTTTGTGCGTAATTATCTAACATTACAGATAAATTTTCTGTAACACCTGCGCTATCAGATAATGTTGAAAGACCTTGTCTATACCCTTCAGAAGCAACTCTTACTGCTTCAGATACAGTATAATTTGCATTTCTATTTCTTATAGCAGAATTTGTTAATGCCTCTATCATTTTTTCAGTTTCTTCTGCTTTCATTCCCATTAAGGTAAAATTCTTAATAGTAGTAGCTAAATCTGATTTAGTCATTATGCCTTCGTACTTTTCCATAATGCCTGACAAGTCATCCATACTTTGTCCTGTATAATCAGCTACATTTTGAAGAGATGACATTGCTTGTTCATGAGCCTTGTACTCTTCTGTTGCAGATTTTATAGAGTTAATTATTCCATTTAATGCAATGGTTGCTGTTGCTGCAACTGCTATCCAACTATTTTCTAATCCTTTGTTAGAATTTTCTAATTCTTTATTTTGGCTTTCTATTTCTTTTAATTTCTTTTTTGCTGTTTCAAGCCCTTTTTCTAATGCTTGTGTTTTTATTTGTAAGTCTATTACTAACTTACCTATTTGTGTTTCGTTCATTTTTCACCTCTTTTCAGGCACAATAAAAACACCAGATTAAAAATCTGATGTTTTATATAATAATTTTATTTAAACTTAATATTGTGATGTATTGTTATCTGTAAATATTATCTTCTCAATTTCATAAGTTATTTCTTCTTTGTTTACTTCTCTTTCCAAGTTTATAGTTATAATCTGAGAAGCATCTTCTATATTCCAACCATTCCAATATATTCTATATGTTTCTATATCTTTTAAATCATTTCCTCTTTTTTCAATTCTGTGAGTTTCATATGCTTCTAAATCTTTTAAACATGTTTCCAATGAATATTTTTCATTGCCAACAATAAAAAACTTGCAATCAGTTGATAAATACTTTTTAATTTCTTCAATCTCATTGTTTTTTAAGTTTTCTACAACTTGTTCAACTATTTCATTAGCATAAGTTGTTTTACCTTCTTTTATTAACCTATACTCTAGTTTTGATTTATTTAAATCTTGTACAGCAGGAATTATTGATGTAAGACTAAATATTACAAAGAAAGCAACAATTAACCAGAACCACCATTTTTTATAAAATTTATCTTCTGCATATTTAACATCTGCTTTGTATCCTTCTATGTTTGTTTTACATGATGGACAAATTTCATCAAAATCACTAATATTGTTCTCACAATATGGACATTTCATAATATCACCTCAACATTATAATACTATACTTTGTTCGCAAAACTTGTCGAAACTTGTAATATGGTTTGTTTTGCTGTTAGTTTTCTTTTGTTATATAATATGAAAAACGGAGGTGTGTTTTATGAAATTAAATCAAGACTGCATTAGAGATTTATTATTGTATTTAGAAGATAATTTATCTTATAAAAACGATATAAATATTAACAGCCTTAAACTTAACAATTATACTGAAGAAGAACTTGTATATACTACTGAAAGGTTGATGGAAGCAAATTTTTTGTCTTGCTTAACCGCTAAAGGTTTTGATATACCTGTTATAATTGCTAGAAATATAACTTATAATGGTCATGAATTTCTTGACAATATTCGTGATGATAAAGTATGGAAAGAAACGAAAAGCATCGCTTCTACAGTTGCTTCCACATCAATACAAATAATTAGTAATATTGCAGCACAAGTTATTGCAAACATAGTTTCAAAACAAATTGGGCTAAATTAAAAATCATCTGCGCTAACAGTTTCTTCATCACTGTTAGCCATTTTATTTAATTCTGCATATTCTTGCATTATTAACGGTATTTCATCTGGATAATAATCTTCCATAAATTCTTTTTTGCTTATTCCTATTTTGATACAGATTGCAATTGTTCTTTGAAGCCAATTAGCCCTGTTATCTTCCCTATAATCGGCTTCATTTGAGCGAAAAAACTTTCTAATTCGTTCATCTTCCAAAATTCTTTTACTATGTCTATTAATTCTTTTGGTGTAAGTTCATTTTTCATTTTATTTATATCAACATCCATTAATTTAGATAAAAATGTAAATGTAAAATCAGGTAATATAATCAATAGTTTTGTTATTAAATTCATTATATTTTCCATTGTAAACATTTCTGATAATTTAAAATCTTGCTTATTGTCAGAAATCTCCTTCATGAAGTCTTCTGGCAAATTCTTTAAAGTCTGTAGAGCTTCAAAATACTTGCCACAAGGCATCTTTCTAATCTCTACACCATGAATTGTTTTTACTTTTTTTAGGCTTAAACTTTCACTTGTTTTTGTTGACATTTTATTTCCTCCTTATATAAAAGCAAGAGAGTATTTCTACTCTCCGCCCTCTTCTACAGTTTCTGTTATTGTTGGAATTGTATCTAGCCATGCTAAATCAACTGGTGATGTACTATCTTTATATACTCTTACTTTAGGGTCTTCTATTAATGCTCTTTTATAGAATGTACCACTTATTGTTAGAGTAGATACTTGTGTTCCATTATCTTGAGTTTGTAAATCTTGTTTTACTTTTTTAAATTTTGCTCTGTAATATCTAAACATTCTATAGTTTCCATCTTTTCTTTTAGCTTTAAATGTCATAGCATAGTCTTTGCCTTGGTCTTCTGGTCCCCAAGAATATTCTCCAGATTCTGAATCGAATTTTCCACCTTCTAATACAGACATTAATTCTAAATCTGCTTCTGGTACTTCTAGTTCAAAATCTTCTCCATCAAATATTTCTTCATCATCATATATTTCATCATCTGCATATATAGGATCATTTGATGTTTGAACATCTCTTGTTAATTTTTGTGCGTAAGGAATATTTTTTGCTTCCCCTACTTTATAACTTTTTTCTGTATTCTCTAATAATTCGAATACTTTAATTCCACTTAAACCTCTTAATGCTTTTTTTGGCATATATAGCCCTCCTTATTATAAAATTTCTACTTTTTCAAAACGCATTGTTTTGTGATAGATTTTTGTTTCATTTTCAAATAAATCTAAAGCTAATCTTCTTTCAAACTCTAAATCTTCCATTTTTTCATTTACTAAATTAGCTAATTCAGAACATTTACTTGAACTTTTAGCCCATATATCTATTTGAATTGAAATATTACTACTATACTCCTCATCTTCAGCTTTACTTGCTACTGAATTATCCATTTCATAGTAAGAAATGGCTGGCAATTTAGCCCAATTCTGAGGATAAAAATAGGAAACCTCAACATCTGAGATTTCCTTTAATTTTTTTAATATTTGTGGCTTCAAATTAATCATTATTTACCACCTAGCTTTCTTATTTCTTGTTGCACTTCTCTTATAACTTGTGTTTCTACTTCATTACTGTTTTTAGCATGTAAATATGCAGGTGTCATATAAGGTTGTGCTGCTTGACCTTTCCAGTCAGCTTTATAAGATACTCCGTTCTGGTCTATCTATATTACTTTCAGCACCTCTTTGACCTGTTCCAAACTCAACGTATGGAGCATACTCAAGGTTAGTATATACTTGTCCTTCTACACTGTCTTGATTTATTTGCCCTTTTGTTTTAATTGAGTTTTTTAGATGTCCTGTTTCTCCAGTTGGGCATAAATACTTTGCATTTTTTTGAATAGTTTTAGCACCTCTTATAACACCTTTATAACAAGCCTCTTTTATATTTCCACCTAATCCGTGATAAATTTGCAAGCAGTTTATCTAATCCCTCTATACTAGCCATTTATACCACTTCCATATACAAGCAGTTTTATATGGCTGTCAGAAGGTATTTTAGACTTTATTTCATACTCTTTTTCTTGATATACAAGTATATTTCCTTCAACAGCTTTGGTCTTTTCACAAGTCACAATTGCATTTGCTTGGACTTCTTGTCCATATTCTTGTTGTAACTTTTCTTTTGTTTTGTATTGAAAATTACCTGATAACCTTTCAATTAAGTCTAGTTTGCCATTTCCAACTACTGAACCTTCATCATCTGTTACTGTTCCACATGACCATATTTCCATTTCTTTATCATAGAAAGTATCTTTTATTGCTTCTTTAAATAAATCTGGTATTTTCATTAATTCCACCTTATCTTTCTATAAGCAACTAATGTTTTCATATTTCTATCAAGAAATTCATCAACATTTTTTGATACAGCAGTTGCTCCTCCAATAACATTGAATGTGGCACTTTGACCATTGTCAGATACACTAGACACCTCTTTTAAACCTTTTCCAACACCCTCTTTATTAAGAGTATATTGTTCTATTAAAAACTCTTGTATAAGTGAATTTAATCTGTCTGGGATGGTATCTATGTTGCATCTGTCCAATATTTTATCTATTATATTCTTTTCGCAGAACTCCAAGAATTTTTGTATTTCGTAATTATCAATACTTATAAATTTTGATATTGCTTTTAAATTTTCTGACATAGTTATACCTCAAAAGAAGCTAACTATTTGTCAGCTTCTTCTTTCTTTTTAGTATTATTCTTTGTTGTTTTAGCCTCTTCTTTATAAGGAACATATCCTTGTTCTTTATAAATTACTCTGTAAGCTTTTTCAGTAGCATTAATAACTACTTTCCCCTTAACATATTTATTCATATATTAAACACCTGCCTTTGGAACTACTGCACAGAAAGCTTCATCTTTAATTGGTAAATATGCTAATCTCATTGTAGCTTTTATACCAATTAAATCTTGTTCAGCTAATGAAATTGGTTTTCCATCTTCATCAACTGTTCCTTCTAGTGTTGCTTCAGTTAGGATAGTATATTCAATTCCATCTCTAATTCCTACTAAAGATTTATCGAAATCTCCACCTATAATTTCAGCTTTGTCTTTGTCCCAAGCACCATTTCTTGAAAATTCGATTGGTTGAGAATAAAATTCTTTTCCATCTACTCCAGTTGCAAATAATTGATTTCCGTTAGCATCTCTTAATTTTCTTAAAGAGTTTTTAACTCCTATTCTTGCTACGAAACCATTTACATCATATCCATCTTCTTCAACTAAAGCCATTGCATCAGATACATCTAAATCTAATTTTCCTGCTCCATTTGTTTCTATTTCAACTGTATTTCCTGCTGTTTCAATAGAACTCATTATGCTTTTTGCAAATGGTGAGTTTGTCCCAAATATTGCTGCTGCATCTATTGCTTTATAGAATGCTTCTGCTATACTTTCTTTTAATTCTGTAAATACATCTATTGTTGTATCTTTTAATTTTTCATTTGTTACTGGTATAATTACAGCTAATTTTTTAGCTTTTAATTCTGGATAAATCCATCCTGCTTTAGAAGTTTGTATTCTTTCTCCTTCTCCTACCCAGTATGCTCCAGCTCCTTCTGTCATAACTGGTATTTTCTTTGTATCGCTTTCCATATTTGATACTTTTGATAATCTTAATATACTAGATCCTCTAGCTACATCTTTCATTATTTCTGTTGCTTGTTCTACAGGAACAAATCCTGATAATTCGTCTTTTAAATAACCCATTTTGGTTTCCTCCTTTAATTTTTAATAAAATAAAAAGACGTTTTAAACGTCTTAAATTTTTCTTGATTGATTTTCTTTAATTATTCCAACAAAATCTGTTGCGCTATCAGTTGGTTTTGGATTTCCTCCTTGAGGATTATAACTGTATGGCTGTTTTGTTGGTTGTGCTTCTCCAAATAAGTCTTTATAAGTTTCCTTATTAGATTTCATTTGCTCTTCTATTCCAGAAACTACTTTTTCTCCTTTTTCATCTAATAAGATTTTAGATAAATCAAATTTAGATATTAATAATTCTGGAAATTTTGCTTTTTCGTTGTATAATGCATCTTTTATTGCACTTTCTTTTATCAACTTTTCGGTTGTTTCTTTGTGCTTGCTTTCAAGATTTGCTTTTTCTATTTCATAAGCAGTAATTTTTGCTTGCAAATCAGCATTATCTCCATTAGATTTTTTCAAATCCTTAATTGTGTTTGTCGCTGTTTCTAGCGATGTTCTAGTATTATCTAAATCAGTTTCTAGTTGTGAATATTTGGCTTTCGTCACATATTCATCACCATTAACATTTGCAATACTAACTCTTTTGTCCTTATCGGCTTTCTCGTTATAAGAACTTACTTTTGTTTTGACTTGTTCATACAAGTCATCTCCTAAAATTTCTTTTAAGAACTCCATTTTATTTTCTCCTTTCGGTATGCATTTCTGCACATTTTATATTAAGAATAGTTTACAGTCATCACTTTTTCGGACATAATAAAAAGACATATTTCTATGCCTTTCATCTATAATATTAAAATATTAATAACTAATTAACTTTTTCTTGAATCATCGATGTTGTAACAAGAATGTTTTCATATGTTGAATAGCCTTCTACCGTTCCTAAGCTCTTTATTTGTTCATTTATTGTTACTATGCTACCATTTTTTAGTTTTACTTTGTCCCCTTTTTCAAATATCATTATTTTTCTCCTCCAACTATACTTTTTAATATTCCTTTTTCATCTTCAATGATTTCCCAACTACCATACAAAGAAGGATTTTCTATATCAGAAGGTTTTGTTGATGAATAAAGATATTCTTCTTCGCTATCATCTATTACTTTTAGCATTCCTTCTTCAATGTTTGTAACAAAATATGTTTTTCCATCAGTAAGACCTTCTATGCCAAAGCTTTTACCTAAATATTTAACTTTTCCAATTGCATCTACTTCTATATATGAATCTGTTTCTATATCATACTTTTTCACTTTCATTTTAATGTCTTTCCTTTCAATTTAAAATCATAATTACCATATTTACTATGTTCTACCCAGTGTATATCAAATACATACTTATCGCTTTCTATTTTACCTACTCTCTTTGTCCATTCTTGTGCTTTGCCGCCATACTCTTTAGCATATTTATTGGCACTCCTAAACACAGTTTGTGTTCCGTTTCCTGCAATAATATGTACATTAGTTATTATACTACTTTTTGGAATAAAATTCAAATTATTTGTTTCATTATAGAAGCCTAATTGTTTATCTAATACACTATCTTCTACTTTTTTAGTTCTTGGTAAATCAGGATTAATATAATACTTTTTATATTGTTCTGGAGCATATTGCATAGACCATTCTTTATAAGTTATGCCTTGTGGTACTAATATACTATTACCTTTTTCATCTCTAGCCCTTCTTTGCAAATTTTCTATGGTATCATCATCAAACTCTGCAACTGTAGAACAGCGGTCATTTGGATGCAAAGGCGGATAATTCTTTCCGAGGTTTTCTATCTTTAACATTAAATACTTTATTGTCTAACTCTGCACAATGGTCGCAAGTAACATTGTCTAATGTTGCTATAAACTTATATTTTTCTATATCGCATTCTTCATAAGACAACATTTCTGCTTCATTTGCAAAATGATTAACCTCTGTTCTTACCAATGTTGTTGCATTATATAATCCAACATCCATATATTGTGATAATTCTTTACTTATTGTTTGAATAGATTTTCCTGACATTGTATCTGCAGTTAAGTTTTTTCTTAAATATTCTCCTAACCTTTCACTGTTTTTCCATATCCTTTGAGAAAAATTAGCTTTATCTACCCAGTTTTCAGATAACATCATATTTATAGTCTTCATATCTATTTGAGAGAAGTTAAAACCTATTCCTAGTCCTTTTTGAATGTCATATATATTATGATAATAACCTTCTTTTATTGTATCTACATATCTTATTTTAGTAATATCTTGCTCTAAATTAGCTAATCTTTTTAATTCTATATCAATATTTTGTTGTAATGCTTCATATCTACTAATTCTATACGCATATGCAGGAGTATTATATTTTGCTAGTAATTTTCGTTTAATATCTACATCATCTATACTGTTAATCTGCTCTAATAAATTATTATAAAATTGCTTTGTTTCTTTTACACTTAACAATTCAGTTGCTTCTTTAGTTGTTAATTTACCATCTGTAGCATACTTGCTAAATATTCTTGCTATTTCTTTATTAATGTTTTTAGTTGATTGTTCATAAGCCTCTATCAAACTATTAATAGTTCTTTCTGTACCTTTTTCTAATCTTAACATTAATTCTGTGCTTCTTTTTTCCCAATAGTTTTTACTTTTTCTTGCCATAAAAAATAACACCTCTATTCATTGTTGGTGTCATCATTATGAGGTTCAAAACCTCCTGCATTTTTAAATATCTCTTGTTGTCTTTTTTGAGCCTCTTCTTTTTGCTCTTTAACTTTTTTTATTTCGTCTTCAGGATCTTCAACCCAAGGATGATTTTTTATAATAGTTTCATCAGATATTATATCTTTGCTGTTTACAGCTATTTGTGCATTCTCTAAATCATTGCTTATCATATTCCTTGTCCATGTTTGGTTAATCGGTTTCTTTTCCCAGTCTTTTATGTTTAAGAATTTCATTATTACTCTTATTAGCTTATTAAAACCTTTTTCAAACTCTACTTGTGTAAGCCCTGCTTTTAATTCTAGTTTTCTGTAGAAGAATTTAAGAGCCACACCGCTTGCATTTCCAAAATCTTCATTATCTTGCTGCAATGCTTGTCCACTTTCATATATTTGTTTCTTTAATATTTCTAATATTGAATTTCTTGCTTCAACAGGTATTTCTATCTGTAGTGTACTAACTCCACCTTTAGTTCCTGATGATGTTGTTTCTGTTTTTATAGCTTTATATCTTTTTAAATCGCCTAAAAATTCTTTTAAGTTTTCTCCACCATAGTTTTCTAGTATATAAATAAGTTGTTGTATGTCTTCTAAATCATTTGCATATCCACTCATAACCTTATCGTATATATCTATTAAATCTCTGTATTTCTTTAAGTCGCTTATCATATTCCTGTTATTTTTAAACTCTATAAATGGAACTTCTTCAAAACTATGTTCAAATTCTTCACTTTCTTCTGGTATATAAGTTAAACCAGTTCCAGTTAAGTTTCCTCTAAATTTATATCTTTCACAATGTTTATCATCCCAATATTCAAATATTACATATTCTTTTAATCTTCCTGAAATGTCTTCTTCGTATTCTGGATAATATCTATAGAATCCTATAAGTTTTTTCTTTAGTTTTCCGTCAAATACTGGTATACATTGTTCTGTTTCTATTGTTGCATATTGGAACTTTTCTTCATCATCTATCCAGTAATGTAACCATGCAACTTTATTGTTTGTAGCATTAGTACATAAGTAAGCACTTTCACTTTTAAAGTCATCTCCCAATATTTCTGATATTTTTTTATTTTCTTCTGGACTTCCTATATCAAACAATACTGGGTGAGTAAACATATAAGCAACTTTCTCATCAGTAATTAATTGATGAAAATTATGAGAAGTTCTATTATCTGCATTTCTCATTGGGTCAGCTTCAGTAGGTAATATACCTTTATTTTTTATCATATTATCATTTTCATAATATCTCTTTTCTATAGCTATCTGTTTTCTTCTTTCATGGTCATTTAATATAATTCTTTTTATTTTGTTTATATCCATATTTGCACCTCTATTTTAATATTGATATTCCACTTTGTTTTGGTTCATATAAAGAAAGAGCCAATGCATCAGCCATGTCTGGAGATGTTAGCCCTCTTTTTTTCATTTCTTCTTTTCTTTCTAACTCTATTTTGCCATCTGAATTAATCCTATATTTTCTGTTTGTGATCTGTGTAATTTGTTTATCGTTATAATATAGTTCTATTTCATTGTGTTTTATCTTTTCTCTTAATAATCCCCACATTAAACCTGTTGAATTACTAAATTCTATTGGTTCATCATCTTTGTTCTTTCCTCCTGCTCCTCCAAAATGGCATTCGTATAGTTTTACTGTAATCCAATTCTTTTCTCTTTTTATTTCTTTTAATCTATCATATACTCCAACACCTAATCCATCACAGTCTATTTTTATATGAATCTGAACTCCTAAATGTCTCACTCTTAACTGTTCTACTAGTTGTACTATTGTTCCTGTCACTTGCATTGTATCGTTATGATTTAATTCAATTGGTTTTTGTTGTTTTCTTTTATCAAACAATGGGCATATTATTGTTTGGTCATCACCATATCTTGCAACGTCCACTCCTATATCTATTCTTGAAACGACATCGTTTGAAGTTATTTTCTTGCTACAATTTTCAACCCAGTCAAGTTGTATAAAACTATCTGGCATTGCTTTTGGAAATTCTCCTGCAACACGTACTCTATATACGTCGCTGTCAATTCCATACATGTCAATTATCATTTGAATGTAATCTTTTGAAACTCTTGCTGAATTTTCTCCTGATACTTTAAAAGTTTTATAAATGCTTCTATTTTTATTATGACTATCAAAAAAGAAACCACTCAATTGAGTTGGGTTTCCACACATTATTAATTTTGCATCTTGTGTTGATAGAGAACCTAATACAGGTTCAAAAACTATATCTTTTACTCCGTGATGCTTCATCTATTATATACAACAAATGGTCAGCATGAAATCCTTGCAATGCATCTGGCTGTGTTGCTGTTCTTGGTACTGCAAACCAGTTCTCAGGATTAGATTTCATATATAACTTTTCTTGTGTCCATTCTATTTCACTTTTTAACGTTGGATTTAGCCACTTTGAAACTTCTGCCCATAAAATATCATGTAATTGATGTTTTGTAGGTGCTGTACAAGGTATTTTTGGAAATGGTCTCGTACACATAAACCATATTATTAGCCAACTCTGCAATGCTGATTTTCCTATACCGTGTCCTGAACGAACACTAGTTAATTGATTCTCGGCTACGCTGGTTAATATATCTCCTTGTATTTCATCTGGAGTGGCTCCAATTATATCTTTTACAAATTCAACTGGCCTGTCTTTATAATACAATATTGCTTCTGTAGATAACATTATTTATCACCTGCTTTACTTTCATATGCTCTTTGTATTGCTTCTGCAAGTGATTGAGCAATATTGTTATTATTTTCTTTATCTAAACCTTTCGCAAGTCTTTGTCCTTTTTGTGCTTTTTCTAATATATCTATCATTTTTTTTAATTTATCATAATCAGGCATTCCTAAATAGTAGTATTGCGCTGGTTGTTCAAAACTCTGTTCTAATATATTTAAAAAGTCATCATATAACTTTAAATGTCTCACATTTATATCTGCTTCTATTTCAGATTCTTTTTCAATGGTCTTTTCTATAATTTTAGTACTTTTTCTTTCCTCTTTTAGTACTTTTTTATTTTTCCACCCTTTTGTCCTATTTTTAGTACTCCCATTCTGATTTATTCCTTTATCTTTTAAAAAAGAACTTACTGATTTATAGTCACTTAAAATATATTCCTTTTCTAACTGTTTCCAATCATACTTTGCCACCTCGCTCACCTACTTTTGACTTATGCTTCTTTTTCTCTTCTTTAAAGCAGTTTATATAATCCTTACATCTTTTACATTCTTTTCTCATACATTTATCATAGTTCATATGTTTAGCCTCATTAGTGCTTTACTTTTCTTTGCTGTTATTTCTTCAGGTCTCTTATAGCCCTCTATTTTTGTTTCATCTTTCTCATAGTCAGTACATTTTGCTTGTCTTATGTCTTTGTATCTTACTATTACAATTCCTTTGTCACATAGTTTAGATTTACATGTACTACATAAATATTTGTTAAATGCATTTATCATAATACTTTACCTTTTCCTTTGTTTATTTATTAAACTCTATGTAATGATATATCGGCAATTCACATAGTACCGAAAGAAGGTTGATTACCTAAAAAATACTATGCTTATATATATCACTACATACAATTTAATAAACACTACGCAGAATACGGATGCAACCAGCTTTGTTTGGACGGACAGGGTTCGGTTGCGAGATACCTGTAGCTTTTGCGTACTCTGCGGACTATTTATTAGAGTGATAACTAGAATACACTCAGTCTTCCCTATTTCTTCTTACCTTGTGAAAGGAGGTGATAATTTTAAACTCGCTTCAATATTAACTTATCTAGTATTGTTAATTGCAATTAAAAAAGAGCTAGATTTCTCTAACCCCTCAAAGGCTAAGCGACTAATGTCTATGACACCCGATAATCAGATGCACCCAGCCAGATATTTTATTTTGGCAGGTACTCTTATCACAGTTCCTAGGAAACTTGTGTTGTGATAATGCACTGCTAAATTATTTTGTAGCCTTGGGCATGTCCTTTTCGAACGGCTACTTTATTACCTATTAACATTTTAACATGTTATAAGCGCACAAAACGCACAAATTAAAAATTTTCTAAAAATCTTTCTAACTTCATTCTAGCTGTACTTTCATTGTTATAATTCATCTTAAACATTATCTGCACCCAGTTTAAATCATCTTCATATTTGTATCTTATAATGCGCCTTATGTCACTGTCTTTATCTTCTATGTAGTTTAAATCATATTCTAGTTTGTCAATTAATTTCTCTAGTTTATACTCTTTACTTTTTATCATCTTTTTATATTTGTTTCTGTTTTTTCTGTTTCTTATTAGTCTAACGTCATCTATTCCTTCTATTGTGCAATTATGTTGTATGTATGGATAAGTGGCACTGCTTCCCTTTACACTATCTATTACTATTTTAGCTGGGTTTTCATCTATCTTTTCTATTCTTTCTTTTAGATCCTTAATCTCTAATCTTATAGAATTAATTTTACTTAATATGCTTTTATCCATTCCTTCCTCCTTTGTTAATATCTCTTATTAATTGTTTTTCCTTATTCTTTAATGCCGAATTAAAATGTATGTTTTGCACTTTTACTTCTTTCTCTAGTTCTTTTCTTAATTTGAGTGCTCTTCTATGACAATTAGGATTGTCGCAGTAGTCTATTCTCTTTTTGTACAATATTAAAGTGTCCAATCTTACAACGTCTTCTCCACATATATCGCATTTTATTTTTATCATCTTCTGTGCTCCTTTCTCATCACATGTTTATATATTACTCTTTCAACTATGGCTAAAGCTTCATAACTACTTATTAATCTTCCTGCATGTCTATTATGCATCTCTGTTCTTACTAACTTTATATGCATGTTGTGATTTCTTCTGTATATTTCTGCTACTTTATATTTAGTTAATCCTGATTTCCACAAATTTAATATCTCTTCTTCCATAGTTGTAGTATTTGCTGTTATTAATTCTTACATACCTCTAGTATGTCTAATATGTAGTATTCTTTATTAGGTTCTGCTCCCCATTCTTGTTTGCCTTGTCCCTTTTTCATTTCAACTAAACAAGTTATTGTTGGACTATTTTTGTTGTAACCATTCTTAAATACTACATATCCTGCATATGTATTAAATATTGTTTTTCTTAAATAATGCTCAAATCTGCTTGTCCAATATGGCTTAATATCTCTATACTCTTCTTTCTTCTCTCCACTTTTTATCATGTCAAACCATTTCTTTTTTATTGGTAGTATTAACATTTGCTATCACTCCTTTCTTTCTCATCTATTGCGGTACGCATTTTATTTTATAGTGCGGTACGCATTTTTTATTGATTTTTTTCT
Organism: Clostridia bacterium; assembly: GCA_045531335.1. Lineage (GTDB taxonomy): Bacteria > Bacillota > Clostridia > TANB77 > CAG-508 > CAG-452. The sequence goes on along the minus strand of JAZSDU010000049.1, from coordinate 11,877 downwards.
CTTTTTATGTTATATTTGTTCTCGAGGTGTAATCTATGAAAAATTCATTAATCCCTAAACGCAATGGTTCTGGTCGTATATCATCATATACTTTAAACATCAGTCTTAAAGAGGCACAACAACTTGGTATTAAACAAGCTTTTTATGAAACTCATTTTATTACTAAAGAAATTATTGATAATAAACTTGTTATATCAAAAGCCTTTCCTCAAGATGATGAAGATATGTCTAAAATTTTAGAAGACTTTAATATTGTTGGAAAACGTTTGTCTAACAAATTACTTTTAGACCTTCTTTATTTTATTGAAAAAGATAGCGAAGCTTACTATAATCAGAAAAATAAAGTATATGCTAGTATTAGATATTTAGGTAAAGGTTGGATTGGCTACAAAGGTCAATATGCTTTCTTTAATTTCTATGTTAAGATGGATAAGAATCGTGTTATTCAAAGTTTTAATCATACTGCCCCTTGCTCAATTCCTGATTTTGAATAATTTTATATATCTTTATCTCTCCTCTCTTCTGTCTAGTTGCTTTACTGCTTTAATAAGTTCATTTATTTTCTTATCATATAGATAATCTTCATCTAATTGTTCAATTCCGTTGTATGTCTATATATTGTTGTTCTTCTATTAGTTCTACTTCATCATTTAATACCATATCAGTTCTTATTCCTTCTAAAAAAGATCTCTCTGGTAAATTATCTTTATAATGTAAATACCCACAATTGTCCCAATTATATACAATATTTTTATATGATATTTTAGAGGGCACTTCTTCTCCGTTTTGCTATCTTATTTAATAAATCAATTATTTTCATTCTTTTATACCTTCTTTCTTAAAATCCTTACACTCCTGCATAAACCAATAATTCTTAGTTAAATCAAATTTATAATGTACACAATTCCTTTTACATTCTTCTCTTTTAGAACATTCGTTGTTTATACAATATGTTGTGTCGTGATTTGCTTCTTCCATTATCTCAACTCCTTTTTAATATTTAATAGTTGTTCTCTTAATAGGTCAATTCTTTTAGTTAGATATAGTTTCGTTCCTTTCCCTCTACTTACTTGGTCTGTATAAGGTCTAGCTTGATTAAGCCTATATGCTTTTTTACCTTCTATTATTTCTTTTAATAATTCTTCCATATTACTTACCTTCTCTTTCTACTTTGTAAAACTCTTCAAATGTTTCCTTAACATCGTCTATATCTTTATATTTATTTATTACTAATTGGTCATCATAATTTAATATTGCTAGTGCCATTAAATTTATAATTCTATCTTTCTTTTCTAGTTCTGATAAAACTGTTCCTATTGCTTTGTTATCAGTAATTACTTCATTAACTATGTCTGAAAAAGGGTTGCACTCTTCAATATATCCTTTATCATTTTCTAATTTGTTCTTTAATCTTTCTTTTGCTTTCTCTATATCCATATTTATATTAACCTCCTAACTCCCTGAAAAATAACTCATTAATTCTATTTTTTTGTACCACTCTATTAAATGCTTCGTTCTCTTCTTCTGTTTCAGGACACCAAAATTCTATATCTATATTTGGTTCTTCAAATTCATTTACATATCTTTTATGTATCACCTCCCCTACTCCTCTCTTAAAAGTTCTTGCAAAACTTGTTTCTGTGTATGTAGTTTGTCTATCTCTTCTTCTAAAGTAAATATACGAACTTCATTATTATCAATTTCTGTTTCTGTTCCTAATTTATCTCTTTCTTCACAGCACTTTGTTAATTCTTCGTGTAAACACTTTATTTTTTTATCTATTTCTTCTATCTTTCCATTTGCTTTTGATTTTGGAATAGTATTTCTTTTGTATGCTTTTATAAAGTCATCTGATATATCTTGTAATATTTCATCTCTATCACTTTTTCTTTTTAATTCCTTATTCTCTTCTTCTAGTTGTTTATTCTCTCTTAATAATTCAAACTGTTTATCTTTTTCTTCTTGATATGCTCTTTGCCATTCTTCATTCTCTTGTTTTAATTTCTTATTTTCTGTTATTAGGTTCTCTATTGCTGTTTTTAATTCTATGTCATCTCCTGTATCAAGTGTTTTAATTATTTCTATATCTTTTCCCAAGTCTATTCCTCCTCGACTATACCTTCTATAATTAGTTTTGATTTACAAACTTTTTCTATTGTCCAATAACTAATTGTATCTCCTAAATGCAAATATCCTTCTGTTTGTATATAAGCATCAGAACCGCATTGTAATTCTAATATCCCTCCACTATACACAATTCCATAAAATGAACCTGTACCTCCATTCCCTCTACAAAAAACTATTGTTCCATTTTGTAATACAGGTCTTTCCTTTTTTGCTTTTTGTTTTTTATCGTACTTCTCAACTATTTCTAATCTTCCATTTTCAATATATTTCAACTCTATTCCTCCTTTACTCCTTTTAATTCTTTTATAACATCTTCGCTTAGTTTTATCATTACAACATCATTGTCATAGTTAGCAAAATAATCATTTGCTGGATTTTTCTTTATTGATTGATTTCCGTATCTACTAATACATAAATATATTTCTTCCAACTCTATTCCTCCTTTACTTCAAGCATTTCTAATGTTTCTTTAAGTTCTGCTATTTCTTTTTCTTTTTTATCTATTGTTTCCTTGTATTTTTTTATTTCTTTTTCCTTTAATACTATTGCCTTTTTATATGTTAATATTTTTGCAATCTTAATATCTGGTACAAAATATGTTTCATAATCTAAATCACAAGTTTCGTGCCAATAATATTGTTCACTTTCATCTTCTCCGACATTATTAAGCATACAAACAAATTTATATTCTTTTTCTTTTTGTGGCAGTTTTCTTGTGTGTTCTCTTTCTACTACTAATAATTCGCATTTTTCGTGGTCTGAACAAGCATTACACCTAATAGCATATTGTGTGTTATCTTTACTTTGCCTTATTTCATATACTTCATATTCAAATATGCTACTTAAATATACTTTTCTATATAATTTATCTCCTATCTTTAGCATATTTCCTCCTTTAATAATTCTGGATTTTCAAAAACGTTGCCTATTACTTCTAATGTTTCATTATCTTCATATAAAACATCTCCTAATTCTGCTGTCTGTCTTTCTGTTACATTAAAACAACAATTTTCTTCAATATACTCAATAACACCTTTGTTTATAAAATTATCTCCATATCCAGCTTCTGTTGACATTTCACAGTCTTCATAAAGGACTATATCTCCCTCATATATTTCTTTTCCGTTTTTATCTTTTAGTCCGAGTGTATTGCATTAATATCATTTCTTCTCTATCAAAATAATCACTATACATTAATGTTCTTATTACTGGTTTATTCTTATAACCTACTTCTGTATCAAAATCTAACAAACCTACATCCAACATTTCTTTATTTTCTACATCCCAACATCTAAACTTTATCTGTCTCATTCATTCCCTCCTACTCAACTATTCAAAATCTCTAACTTTAATTTTTACTATTACTCTTTTTCCTGTTCTATCTTGCATTTCTACCATTGGTCTTCCTACTAATCCTTCACTTTTAGCAGTTCCTATTTTAGAATCTGGTTTGGTTTTTACATAGTCTATTCCTTCTTGTATTGTTCCTGAAAATACTAATGGAACTATATCTATTCCAAAATATTTTGCTATATCTTCTACACTTTCTCTAGGTTGCCAATTTCCTGCAATCATTACATCGAATAATATAAAATCTTGATTTTCTCTATATGCTCCTCCGTTTTGAATTTTAGGTCCGATAACCTTCTCCGCATAACATTACTTCTGTTTCTCCAAATTTTTGCTCGAATAATTGCTCGTTTGTTTCTCCACCAAACAATTCAAACAATCTATTACTTAATTCTGCTGGAATGTTTGCCCTGTCTGTTCTTCCTGCAAATGTTACTTTGTGTCCGTCCCATAATATTCTTATATTTGTTCCATCTATTTTTTCTGTAAAATCCCACATATTATTTTCTAAAAATCTTACTGTTTCATTTCTAAAGTTTCCTTCTATTAGTTTTTTTGTTTTTTCATTTCTTTCAAATAAAGTTTCTATTTTGTGATACTCTACCATCATTCATTCCCTCCAAATTTTAAATTTTCTATCTCTATGTATAAATCTTTACAGTTTTCTTCTAAATCTGCTATCATACTGCTTTGTGTTTCTGTTAGTCCTTCTAATGCTTGTTTTTCTTTATTTAGTGCTTCATACTTTATGCCTAATTTTATATGTTTTGCACATACTACTATTCCTATAATAGCTACTATTATCGCTATTGCTGATATTATATGTACTGCTGTTTTTATCTCCTTTATTGTAGTGTTTGGTTTATATGTTATTTCTCCTTTTGGTTTCATTGGTTTTCCTCCCTATTTAACTATTCTTAATTCAAATCCTGGATACTTATATTCAAACATTTTTCTTTTTAACTTAAATACATCCGTTTCCATTCCTTTTACATCTTCAATTATTACCTTGCCGTTTTCTATGTACATGAAATCTGCTATGTATTCTATTTTCCTAAATGTCTTTCCGTTTTTCTTAAATCCTTCCTGTAAAAGAAACTTTGGTTGTAATTCTAATCCTTTTATTTGTCCTGCCTGTTCTAATAATGCTAATTCTTTATATCTTTTGCTTTCTGCTATGCTATCAAATACATACATACCTATTTGTGTTTTCTTATTTCTGTATTTGTTCATTTAGTCCCCCTATCATCATTTGTTCTATTTGTATCTGCTCTACTGTTGCATATTCACACTCTTTTACTCCTGTAAAAAATGGATTTTCTAGTTTATTACAGCCTAAACATTCTTTACAGATTCCGTGTTAGTTCTAGATATTTCATAGGCTAGTCCTCAAATATCTTTTTGTAACATTCTTGGCACAAATCTATTTGTTTTTGTTTTTTAAATCCTAAACTATATCCACTTGGTCTTTTTTCTTTTTTCATAACATCTAGTCTTATTTCGCTATCTGTATCTATTTCTTTTTGACATTTATCACATATTATTTTATTTATCTTCATAACTACCTCCTAATACCCTGGAATATGGTTTTCATTTTCCATAATTCTTTTTTCATCTTCTGTTGTTTCTCTATATACTGCTACCTCTTTGTTTGTTATCTTGCATTTTTTTGTTTTTTCTGCAACCACAAATCCTAAATATTCTAATTCTGTAATTCGTGGCCTTGCATTATTTACATCTGCTGTATTTGTATAATGCCTTTTATATAACTCTTGTGCTATCTCTCGTGTTGTCATTTCTTTATCTTTTAATACATCTAAAACTGCTTTGTGCCTATCGCTTAAATGTTCTTTCATTTCTATAAAACTTTTATGTCTTGTTTTGAATGTTATTGTATTCATTTACTTAACCTCCTTTGTAAGCTGTTAATTCTAAAAATAATTTATCTTGTTCCTCTATACTTAATCTTTGATAATCTAAACTATTTTTTATCTCTGCTATTCTTTGAACTTTTTCATTAAATGTTCTTGGAAAATTTTGCTTATATTTATTTAATAAAGATAAATAAATATTATTTATATTGTTTATATTATTGTTTGTGTTCACGCTGTTGTTCATTCTGTTGTTCAATCCGTTGTTCATTCTGCTGTTGTGGAATTTGGTAAGATGCCCAATTTACAATGGTTAGACTTGTATATTTTGTTGTGCAATCCCTTGACAACATTTTTTGACTTTCTAATGTTCTTAAAAATTTCCTAACTGTGTTCCTACTCCAACCCCATTCTTGTGATAATTTAACTTCTGAAGTTATAAATTCTCCTGCTTTTAAATCTGTTAATTTTCCATCTAGCATCATTTGTCTATCTTTATAACTTGCTTTAAACAACAACGATAACCATGCTTCAAATTGGCTGAATTTTCTTTTTTGTTTCCATAGCCAATGGTCTTGTATTTTTCTATATAAACTTATCCAGCCTTCCATGCTTTCTCCTTTCGCAAAAATACAGGGCTTAAACTTTTGTCTAAACCCTGCTGTATTTCTTAAATATTAAATTTTCTTCTTTCCATTTTGAACCATAATAGTTTTGTAAGTATTCTTTAACTTTCTTTTCATATTCTTTGCAATTCTTACCAAAATCTTCTTCATAATGGCATCTAGGGCAAAGTGTCACAATGTTTTCTTCTATACCTAATCCACCTTGACTACGTTTTATATAATGCGCATTGCTTATACCTTGTTGTCCACATATAATGCATCTGCCGTTATCTCTTATTGCTACTGCCATTCTTACTTGTTTTGGTATATCTGTCGCTTTTGTTCTTCTATGTTTCATTTACATGCACCCCATTCACGTGCATATTGGTTTTCTAAAACTCTTATTTTAATCTTATAAACATTTATTGCCTCTTGTGAGCTATCATATAAACCTTTCGCAACATCTCTACTTAATCTTAATTTTGCTATTTCTGGTTCTCCTCTTGCTATATCTGCTAAATGTGTGACCGCTTGTCCTTCTGCTCTTAATTCTGTTAATCTTTTGCTTAATGCCATTCTGTAATAGTATTCTGTTTCTGCAAGTTTCTTGCTTCTAGATTTCATTTCAGTCACTGCAGTTTCAAGCAAGTTATTATATTTCTCTATTTCTTCCCACATAAGAATTACCTCCTAGAAAGGTAATTCATCATCACTTGATACAGGACTAAAGAAATCATTGTTTTGTTCTGTAGGTAACAGTTTATCTTCTGGAATTTCAACTCCTTCTCTAATTGCTTCTACTGTTCTAATTGTTCTACATTTTGTAGCAAATTTTATTTCTCCTTGTTGATTCTTGTATTGTTCTCTTCCAAATACTCCACCAAATAATTTTCCTATTAATGTTTTTTCATCAAAATTGAATTGATATCCTACATTTGATTTTTCTATGTTTTCTATCATTCCTTTAAAGTATGGTGTACTATTTCCACCTGTAAATTGTCTGTATGTACCTTGCCATTTAGCTTGTCCGTTTTTATTCATTTCTTCAAATCTTTTTGTGTAATATCCTGCTTGTTCTCCTTCTTCTATGTCAAATAAGATATCTAAATATCCATGTCCGTTTTGTGTTGTTCCTTCTACTGCATCTATTATTTTACAAATATGTCCTCCTAGTTTTAGTGCTTCAAAATCTCCTGTGAAAGCTTGTGCTTCATCATATCCTTGTGGTTTATTCATTTTCATTTCCTCCCTTATTTAATTCATAATATTCTCTGATAGTTGTATCTACCATTTTTAAGTCATTATCTATTTTGTTTTCAAACATTTCCATTGGGCTTTTACAAGTCGTATATCCATCACTTTGTGTTTCAAAATAATGTTCTTTACCATCTGTTTTACAAAGTAAAACTATTGAAAATAATCCTTCTAAAGTTAATTGATTATCTAACATCTTTCCTGATGTTTTAGCTTTTATTTTTCCTGTTTCTGTTGTTTCAGTATGATGTAAGAAATAAACTATGTAATCATCTGGTGTTCCTTTTATAATGAAATCTACTAAATTTCTAAAGTTTAATGCTACATCTGTAAATTTTCCATATCCTGTTTCTTTTGCCTTATCAAACATTTCAAAGGCCATTAAATATTGACTATCATCTATTACGTAAGTATTTATTTTCCCTAGCTTTAAGCCTTTGATAATATCTGCATATGTAGAATTATTTACTTTTTTTAACTGTTTTTTGAATGGTAATGGTTTTCCTGCTACATTAAATATTCCTACTTCTTCTTGTTCAAAGTTTCTTAAACTTGCTGATTTACCACTACCACTTTCTCCTAAAATTAATACTGGTATTCCCATATTCTCCTCCTATTTAATTCTTAAACTTGTTTTGTCATCTATTATTTTTACTCCTGCTATCATTTCTCTAGTTGCCTTAAAATGATTTTTAATTGCTGTTTTATCTATCTTTGTTGTTATTACTTGTTGTTTAAATTCTTCTGGTATTTCATCTTCATTTTCTATTTCTACTGACATTGGATTTTGTGTTACACTTAATGTTCCTAATTCTGTTTGAATTTTGTTTAATCCTAATTTTTCCATATTGTCTTTTACATATTGTTTAAATTTTTCAACTTTCTTTTCTCCAGCTTTTCTTAAATCTGATATTCTTTTTTCTTCTGCTTTCATAGCTTCGATTAATAATTCTGAATTTCTTACATACCCAACTATGCTTGAACTTTTTTCTTGTAGTTCTAATGCTAATTGTTCTCCTAATGCATTGTATTGTTCTTCTGTTAATTCTCCGTTTTCTGCCATATCCATTAATTCGGCAAATTTATTTGTTATGTTATATAGTGTTAAATCACTCACTTGACATCTTCCTTTCTTTTTGGTAATATAAAAATATATGAATTTATACAAATTCTTATTTTGAACTAGTTTTGATTTTCAGGTCTTGCTAGTTCTCTTTTTTTAGGTGTTAAATTATTTACTAAAAGCTCTATATTATTTTCTAAATCTATTATTTTTTCTTTTAATGTTTCGTTTTCTTTTACTTCTTTTCTAAGCAAGTAGTTTGCTTCTTTCAATGCTTTTCCTCTTGCGTTAATTAATCCTTGCATTTCTTTTATTTTTCTAAAGAACATATCTCTTTTCATCTCCTTTCCTTTACAAAAATTTTGTTGTATAATATCTCCATATGGAGGTGTATTATTATGCTTAATAGTCAATGCAAACAAGTTTTAAATTGTCTGATTAAACTTTCTAAAAATAACATTGAATTTAAAGGCCTTGAAACTTTTGAAAAATACTTGTCTCATAAAACATTTCAAAACATTTGGGAAATAGTAAGCTATCTTTCAAAAAATGAATATATAACTGTTCGTTATGCTGACGATGATTTCTATTCAATTAATCTTACATACAAAGGTTTAGCTTACAAATCTTTTAATGTTGAAATATTTAAATCTTTTCTTTTTAAAAGTATTATTGTTCCAATTTTTATTTCTATTGTTACTACAATATTAACAATGTTGTTAGAAGGCTTGTTATAATACATACTGGTATAGTAATGAAGAACATTGCTTTTATAGGGTGTTCTTCTGCCCATTCCGCTATTATTTCCAATATTTCCATACTTCTCCTCCTACCCTATTACATAAATTCCACTCTTTATACAGGCTAATATAAATATTCCTGCAAATGATGTTACTGTTATTCCTATTTGGAATAGTATTTTAATTAATTCTTTTTTCATTTGTTATCACTTCCTTTTCTTTTAGAGCCATGTTTATGAATAAATTAGCTAACTGTTTATAAACTATCTCTTTTTCTTCTTCTGTACTTTCTACTATATGTCTTGTGACTTTGTATTCTTTTTTCATAAAATCAGCTCCTTTCTTAATTTGTATTCATATTGATTGTCCTTATTGTTTAGAATTGTTTAATCAATTTGTTTTATTTTGCTGTTATTGTTTGAAACATTTTGTTTCTTTGCAAGCTAAAAAAATATCTACAGTTTTACATCCATATAAATCTGCCATTTTTTCTTTCATCTTGTCGCTCGGATTTCTTTCTGCTCTTTCTAACATTGATAAATATTCTTTTGTAATATCCAATTCTTTTGAAGCTTGTTCTTGGGTCAATTTTTTCTTTTCTCTTAACTGCTTCAATGTTTTTGTTTTCATTTTATCCCTCCTTTTTTAAAACATTTTGTTTTTAACTGTGACCATATTATCAAACAATTTGTTTCCTGTCAACACTTTTTTTGAAAATTTTTTATATTTTTAAAACAAATTGTTTCAAAATGCTGGGAGAGTAAGAAAAAAGTTTTAAAAAAATCTTTACAAATAAAACAAATTGTTTTATAATATATAATATAAGTTAATTTAAGGTGGTTAATTATGAATAGAATTAAATTCTTAAGAGAAGAAAAAGATTTAAATCAAGCAGATATTGGAAAACTTCTAGGAATTACTTCTCAAGCAGTTGGACTTTATGAAAATGGAAAAAGAGATATCCCAACAAAATATATTATTGAACTAGCAAAATTCTTCAACGTCACTGTTGACTATTTATTATGCAAGACAGATGTAAGAAATGCGATTGTTCATATTGCTAAAATACCAGTTCTAGGAACTGTAAAAGCTGGATATGATTGGTTGGCAGAAGAGAATATTATTGACTATATAACATTAAAAGAAGAATTACCTAATATAAAGGAATATTATGCATTGAGAATAACAGGAGATAGTATGCTTCCTATTCTTAATGCAGGCGATATAGTTATTGTTCATAATCAAGATGATGTAGAAAGTGGACAGACTGCTGTAATACTCATAAATGGCGAAGAAGCTACAGTAAAAAAAGTAGTAAAAACCAGTGAAGGTATCGAACTTCATTCCATGAATCCGTATTACCCTGTAAAAAAATTTACATTTGAAGATATGAAAAATATACCTGTAAAAATTATAGGTAGAGTAAGAAAAGCAGAAATAAAAGGAGTATTTGAATAGAGGTGTTTTTATGATAGCTATCTACGCAAGACAATCTATCGAAAAGAAAGATAGTGTAAGTATTGAAGCACAAATAGAAAAATGTAAGTCCTTTTGTAATGATGCTGATTATAAAATATATAAAGATGCTGGTTATTCTGGTAAAAACATTAATAGACCTCAATTCACTAAACTTCTTGAAGATATTAAATCAGGACTTGTAAAAAAAGTAATTGCATATAGATTAGACCGTATTAGTAGAAGTATTGCAGACTTTTCTCAACTTCTAATTATGTTTGATGAATATAACGTAAAATTTGTTTCAGCTACTGAAAACTTTGACACGGATACTCCTATGGGTAGGGCTATGATTAACATTGTAATGACCTTTGCACAGCTTGAAAGAGAAACTATTGTCGAACGTGTCACAGATAATTATTATTACAGAGCTAACAATGGATATTGGGCTGGTGGTTATGCTCCTTATGGTTATAAAATAAAACACATTGTTGGAAAAGATAATAAAAGGCACTCTATATTAGTTGTAGATAAAGAAGAATCAAAAATTGTAAAAAGAATTTTTGATATGTATATAAATGACAATATTAGTATGAGGAAAATAGCTCAACAATTAAATGATGAAAATATTCCTACACTAAAGAAAACGGGACTTTGGGGGATAAATGCTATCAACGCAATACTGTCTAGACCTATTTATACAAATGCATCTTCTAAAATATTTGAATATTATAACAATTTAGGTGCTAACATAACAAATAGTCTAGAAAGTTTTGATGGATCTATGACAGCTAATTTATTTGGAAAGACTAAAAAGAACGTAAAAGTAAAAGCATTAAGAGATTTTAGCGATATGTACCTTTCATTAATTAATTGTGAACCTATTATTTCAAACGAGGATTGGTTTAGGGCTCAAAATATCAAAGGCAAAAGAAAAGTATTGCCTCCACGTACTAATTCTTCTAAAATTTCATTCTTGTGCGGATTAGTAAAATGTAAATGTGGCTCTAATATGGTTACACAAGGTTGCAAAAATAAACTAGGTGTTCAATACTATTATTTAATATGCAGTAATAAAAGAAATTTAGGTGCGAAAGTTTGTAATAATAAAATGATATCTGTTCCTAAATTAGAAGAAATTGTTTTAAATGATATCAAAAAATATTTTAATTCAAAAAATATAACAAATAAGATTAACAAATATATTAAAAACTCTGAAAAATATGACACAGAATTACTCAAAAAGAAAGAATTTTTAGAAAACGAAATTATTAAGATTAACATACAAATTAGTAATTTGCTTAATTCTATTGCAGAAGCAAATAATATTTCTTTTAAATATATAAATGAGAAAATAGAAGAACTTGATAAACAAAAAGAACAAAAATCAAAAGAATTATCAGAATTAAAAG
>JAZSDU010000046.1:0-31315 GCA_045531335.1 Clostridia bacterium | reverse complement strand
TAAACATCTCCCTTCAATATATTTAAATTGCTTCCTGTCAGTCGCAATTTAAATTATATATGAAGGGATTTATTGTGTCTACTCACCGCTTAAAGCTTTACCGAACCCCGAGACAATCTCGGGGTTTTAGAAAACAAAAAGAGAGGATTTATTTATCCTCTCCATTCACTACACTTCCATTATAATTGGTAATATCATCGGATCTCTTTTTGTTTTCTTATATATATAATCTCTTAACTCTTCTCTTAGCACTGCTTTTATAGTTGACCAATCTGTTATATGTTTTTCTTCAAATTTTTCTATTTCTAATCTTAATAATTGTTTTATATCATCCATTAAATTTTCTGATTCTCTAACATAAACAAATCCTCTTGAAAGAACATCTGGTCCTGCAACTACTGTTCCTGTTGTAGAATCCATTGTTAATACTATTATTATTAATCCATCTTGAGATAAACGTTGTCTATCTCTTAAAACAATATTTCCAACATCTCCAACACCTAATCCATCAACCATTATTTTTCCTACTGGTACAGTTCCTGTTAGTTTTGCATCATATTCATTTAATTCTAATATTCTTCCATTTGTCATTATAAATATATTATCTGCATCTACTCCAACTTTTTTTGCAGTTTCGCTGTGTGCTACTAATTGTCTGTATTCTCCATGAACTGGTATAAAATATTTTGGTCTAACAAGGCTTATCATTAATTTTTGTTCTTCTTGACATGCGTGTCCTGAAACATGTATATCTTCTAATGCATTATATACTACCTCTGCTCCAATTTTCATTAAATCATCAATTACTTTAGAAACAGAGTTTTCGTTTCCTGGTATTGGATTTGCAGATATTATTATTAAATCATTTGGTGTTATTTGAACTTTCTTGTGCTCTCCTGATGCCATTCTAGTTAAAGCTGACATTGTTTCGCCTTGGCTTCCTGTTGTAATAATTACTAATTTATCTTCAGGATAAGATTTAATCATATCTATATCTATAAATACATTGTCTGGTACTTTTATATAACCAAATTTTCTTGCAGTTTCAATCATATTAATCATGCTTCTACCACAAACTGCAATTTTTCTTCCATACTTAACAGCCGAATTAACTATTTGTTGCACTCTATGAACATTTGATGCAAATGTTGCAACTACTATTCTTTTTGTACAGTTAATAAACAATTTATCTAAAACTTCTCCTACTGTACTTTCTGACATAGTATATCCTTTTCTTTCTGCATTTGTACTATCTGACATAAGTGCAAGTACTCCTTTGTTTCCAAGTGCAGCAAGTCTTCCAAAATCCACCATTTCTCCATCTATTGGTGTATAGTCTATTTTAAAATCTCCAGTATGTACTACTGTTCCTACTGGTGTATGAATAGCAAGTGAACAAGCATCTGGTATACTATGTGTTGTTCTTATAAATTCTACTTTCATTGAACCCAAACTAATAGTTTGACCTGAATTTACTACTTTTAATTTAGTACTTCTTAATAATTTATGTTCTTCTAATTTATGTTCAATTAATCCTATTGTTAATTTTGTTCCATATATAGGTACATTTATCTGTTTTAACAAATATGGTATTGAACCAATATGATCTTCATGCCCATGTGTTATTACTAATCCTCTTATTTTTTCTTTGTTTTTTTCCAAATATGATAAATCTGGTATTACTAAATCTATACCAAGCATATCATCTTCTGGAAATGCAAGTCCACAATCTACTAGTATAATATCATTTCCATATTCAAATACTGTAATATTTTTGCCAATTTCTAACAATCCACCTAGTGGTATTATTTTTAAATTTTCTTTTTTAAATTGAATTTGCTCAGTCTTGCTTTCTTTTATCTGAGTTGTTTTTTTCTTTCTTGGTCTATAATTTCTTTTTTTAGTTTTTTCTGTAGTCTTTTTCTCCTTAATATTATTTTCTAAAATTTCTTCCATTTTATCTCCTCTCAAAATCATGTAATTCTCATGAGTTTTGTATTTTTTTCCAATAACGCGCATCAAAAAAATTAGTTTAATATTTTAAACTAATGATTTTTTGAATTAACAATAATTATATGCCCCGCTTCAATTAATCATACTTTAAATATTTCTTATGTACAAAATGTATCCATCTCTTAATACATTTTATTAATATTATTCTTTAATAATATTAGTTTTTCCGAATCATCATTATTATATACAAAAATCTCATACTTTACCTATATATTAGGTATCAACTTCTGTTATTATACCATTTTTACCAAAGATTGTCAAATTCACTTCATGACAAGTAACACATTTTTTAATTTTGAATAATATATATCATGACATACAAATGACTAGCAAAATTAAAGTTTAGAAAGGAGATTTGCTTTTATGGGAAATTGTTGCTCATCAAATAGTGAAATTCTATGGTTTATCATTTTATTCTTATTGCTTTTCTGCGGATGTGGTAACAGGGGTTGCTGCTGTTAATGTTATCCTATTTAAGCTTTAAGTAATAGTACGTACTTATTTTTAGGAGGTGAAATAATATGCCAGAAAACAGAGGAGGATGCGGATGTGGATTCGGATTCGGTGGAGATTGCTGCTGGATTATAATCCTAATATTAATAATATGCTGCTGTTGTGGAAACAACAACGGATGTTGCTAATATTTATATAAAATGTTTAAATGTATAGAATAGACAGCTTTAGAACCTATTCTATACAAAAATAAAGGATAGTATTTAACTATCCTTTATTTTGTCTTCGCTCGCCTTTTCTTCTTTCTATATCGACTTTAGACTCTTTTTTTCTTCTATCTTCTTTTCTTCTATCATCAAATATTTTCCCTTTTTTATCTGTAACCCTGTTACCACCTCATAATCTTTTGTATATTATGAGTATATTATATTTTAATTAACATTGTCAATATATTTTAGTACATTCCATCCATTCCATCTGGCATTGCACTATGTCCGTTGCAATTGCATCCTTCCTTTTCTTTCTTTTCTGTTACAACACTTTCTGTTGTAAGTATCATTGATGCAATACTTGCTGCATTTTGAAGTGCGCTACGTGTTACTTTTGTTGGATCTACTATTCCAGCTTTTTTCATATCTACATATTCTTCTTTTGCTGCATTAAATCCAATTCCAATTTCAGTTGATTTTATTTTTTCTAATATAACTGCACCTTCAAGTCCTGCATTTGTAGCAATTTGTCTAACTGGTTCTTCTAATGCTCTTAAAACTATTTTTGCTCCTAATTTTTCATCCCCTTCTAATGTTTCTACTAATTTTGCTACTTTTGGAGCAACATTAACAAGTGCAGTTCCTCCTCCTGCTACTATTCCTTCTTCAACTGCTGCTTTTGTTGCAGATAATGCATCTTCTATTCTTAATTTCTTCTCTTTCATTTCAACTTCTGTAGCTGCACCTACTTCTATTACTGCAACTCCTCCAGCAATTTTAGCTAAACGTTCTTGCAATTTTTCTGTATCAAAATCACTAGTTGTTTCTTCTAATGCAGTTCTTATTTGTTTTACTCTTGAAGCAATTTTTTCTTTATCTCCTGCACCATCTACAATTATTGTATTTTCTTTTTGTACTTTTACTTGTCTTGCTCTACCTAATTGTTCTATACTAGTATCTTTTAAGTCTAATCCTAAATCACTTGTTATTACTTCTCCACCTGTAAGAATTGCTATATCTTCTAACATTTCTTTTCTTCTATCTCCAAACCCTGGTGCTTTTACTGCAACTACATTTAAAACTCCTCTTAATTTGTTAAGAACAAGTGTTGATAAAGCTTCGCTTTCTATATCATCAGCTATAATTACTAATTTTCCAGATTGCCCCATTAAAGCTTCTAACAATGGTAATATTTCTTGAATATTACTAATTTTTTTATCTGTTATTAATATATATGGGTTTTCCATTACAGATTCCATTTTGTCTGTATCTGTTACAAAATATGGAGAAATATATCCTTTATCAAATTGCATACCTTCAACAACATTTAATCCTGTTGTAGCTGTTTTTGACTCTTCAATTGTTATAACTCCATCTTTTGATACTTTTTCCATAGCTTCTGCAATTAATTCTCCAATTTCATTATTGTTTGCAGAAATACTTGCAACCCTTGCTATATCTTCTTTTCCATTTATTTCTGAACTAATTTCTTTTAAACCTTCAACTGCTGTTTCAACCGCTTTGTCAATACCTCTTTTTATAGCCATTGTATCTCCACCAGCAGCTACGTTTTTAACACCTTCTTTTATTATACTTTGAGCAAGAACAGTAGCAGTAGTTGTTCCATCACCTGCTACATCATTTGTTTTAATTGCAACTTCTTTAACAAGTCTTGCACCTATATTTTCGTATGGGTCTTCTAATTCAATTTCTTTAGCAATTGTAACACCATCATTTGTAATTAGAGGTGCTCCAAAGCTTTTATCTAAAACAACATTTCTTCCTTTAGGTCCTAATGTTGTTTTTACTGTATCTGCTAGCATATTTACACCATTTAACATTTTCTTTCTAGCATCTTCACCAAATTTAATTTCCTTTGCCATTATAATCACTCCTTTTTTATTATTTTATTTTGTAGGGGTCGGGTTCCACCCCGACCTGAAATATTCTTTGACGGGCGAGGGTGGAACCTCGCCCCTACAATATTTGCAATGTGTTTGCTATTGGGCGCAGTTGGGTATTTCTCACAGGTATTCCTAACCGACAACGCCCCTACAATTAATCAACAATAGCTAATACATCCTCCTGTTTCACAATTGTATATTCTGTTCCTTCGTATTTAACTTCTGTTCCAGAATATTTATTTATAATAACTTTATCTCCTACTTTAACATTCATTTTTATATCTTCTGTTCCTGGTCCTACTGCTATTACTTCTGCAATCTGTGGTTTTTCTTTAGAACCACTTGATAAAATAATTCCACTTTTAGTTGTTTCTTCGCTTTCTACCATTTTAATTAGTACCCTATCTGCCAATGGTTTAATCATTTAGAATTCCTCCTTTAGATTTTGTTATTTGTCACATATTGTAACATTTTAGCAGTCGAGTTATTCGACTGCTAATAATTTATACCTATACTCAAAAAAAGTCAATAGGTTTTATTAATTTTATTCATATTTTTGGGAATTATGAATTTTATATTTTATCTTGAATATACTATTTTGTAGTATTGACATCGTTCTTTTATGATGTTATACTATTGTTAAGTAGAAGAATCAGCAACGTTGGAATATTGTATTCCTTCATTGAAATCTGATTCTTCTTTTTTATTCCTATAAATGCAATAAGAGCCGAATCTTACGACTCAACTCTTATGTCCACTCTTTTAGTGAACGAGTATTTAGTACTCTGCTAAACGAAGACCTTCTTCCTTAACGTGTACGATAATACCCTGCACAAGCATATCTTTTCATATGCAGTACCTCCTGCCATAAATATGGCAAAAATGGTTTATATCCTCTCCCAAAAGGAAAAGGGGCCTACTTAGTTGCATCAAAGCAACGTGTGATTATTATATATTGGTTTTCATAATTTGTCAACGTTTTTATGTGTATTAGATTTTCGAGTAATTATTTAGATATTTGTAGATATTTCTTCGATTTAATGAAAATTTATATTTTCATTAAACGGTAAAAAGCTAAAATAATTAATTTTTGCAAACAATGCCCCGGCCTAGGGGTTTTTGTTTCAAAAATTAATATTTTAGCTTAATTTAATTTTTTTATTTATTTTAGTATTCCTTTTGGGAACGGGTCGCCCCTACAATGTTTGCAATTCATATTTTAAAATTTCCATGTCCCATTGGGGACAGTTCCTAATGGGAACATTCCCTTTGGGAACGACCCATTAAGAGCCCGTCCCCAATGATACATTTTCTTCTCCCAATATTTCTTTAAACTGTTCTAATATCTCTTGATTTAAATAAATTGCTCCGCATGGTTTTAATTGTCCATTGTCATTTACTTGAACTGCAATATTGTTTCTATCTCCTGAAAAGAATCTTATTGCACCCCTTAATTTATCTTTTTGTATTTCAGATGCGTTTGTTATATTTAAAGTTAAAGTTTTTGGTTTTGGGTTTTGCGGGTCGCCCTGGATGCTAGCCCTGTTGGAGCTTTTGCTCCTTACAGGAGCTGTATGCATTAGCTGTGCGACCCCTACATGGTTTGCATTAACATTTGTATCTGCTCGAGTAGTGCCCCCTATAGTGGAATTAAATTCTGTGATATTGTTTGCTACAATTTTTACTGGTTCGTCTTCTCTTATACTTAATCTTCCATCTATTATCACAATATTTTCATCTAATAATATGTTTTGTGATTTGCTATAACAGCTATCAAATACTATTATCTCTGTGCTTCCATATAAATCTTCTACTGTCATAAATGCCATTAATGTATTTCTTTTTGTATACTTTTTCTTTATAGATGTTATTATTCCTACATATTTTACTTGTTTACCATCTTGATTTAAGTTTCCTTCTTCTGCTATTTGTGACATTTGAAGCGTATTTATTGTAGATACTTTTTGAATTTGCTCTTTTATTTTACCTAATGGATGTCCTGATATGTAAATTCCAAGCATTTCTTTTTCCATTGATAATAGTTCTTTTTCTTCAAATTCTTTTAGTGTAGTAAAGCTATATTTCATACTTTCTATTTTTTCTTCTTCAGTACCACCTAAATCAAACATTGTAACTTGTCCTTGCATTGTTTTTCTTGATGTATCATTTATTGTATCTATTATTCCTTCAAATGATGCAAGAAGTGTACTTCTTGTTTGTTCAAATTCATCAAAAGCTCCCGCTTTTATTAAACTTTCTATACATTTTCTATTTACAGATTCTCCAGACATTCTTTCACAAAAGTCTGTAAAGCTTTTGAATTCTCCATTTTGTTTTCTTTCTCTAACTATGTTATCAACTACTGCTGTTCCAACATTTTTTACACTACCAAGTCCAAATCTAATTTGATTTCCATATACAGCAAACTTAGTATAACTTTTATTAATATCTGGTTTTAATACCTCTACCCCTAGTCTTTTACATTCATCAATATATTCTGGTACTTTATCTAAATTACCTAAAAAGCTATTTAGTGTTGCTGCCATGAACTCTGGTTTATAATATGTTTTTAAGTATGCAGTTTGATATGCTACAACAGCATAAGCTGCAGCATGTGACTTGTTAAATGCATATTTTGCAAACTCTGCCATTTCATCAAATATTTTATTTGCTGACCCCTCATCTATTCCATTTCTTACACAACCTGGAATTATAATATTTCCATTTTCATCTGTTTGTCCATGAATAAAATATTCTCTTTCTTTAGCCATAACATCTAGTTTTTTCTTTCCCATTGCACGCCTTACTAAATCTGCTCTTCCTAAAGAATATCCAGCTAGATTTCTTACTATTTGCATAACTTGTTCTTGATACACCATACATCCATAAGTTACATTTAATATTGGTATTAAACTTGGATGTGTATACTCACTATGTTCTGGATTTAATTTGTTCTTAATATATCTTGGTATTTGGTCCATAGGTCCCGGTCTATATAACGAAACACCTGCTATAATATCTTCCAAACTATCTGGTTTTAATTCTTTCATAAAGTTTGTCATACCTTGACTTTCAAATTGGAATACACCTGATGTATTTCCGCTTCTCCAAGTTTCTTCAAATACTTTTGGATCATTCATTTCTTTATCTATTTTTACATCTATTCCTCTACATTTTTTTACAAGTTTTATTGTATCAGAAATAACTGTAAGTGTACGAAGCCCTAAGAAATCCATCTTTAATAGACCTAGTTCTTCTAGAGTTGTCATTATAAATTCTGTAGATATTGTTCCTTCATTTACATATAAAGGAACATAGTCTATAACTGGGTCTTTTGTAATAACTATTCCACATGCATGAGTAGATGCCTGTCTTGGCATTCCTTCTAATCCCATTGCAATATCTAATAATTTTCTTGTTTCTTCATCTGTCTCATAAAGCATTCCCAATTCTCTATTTTGTTCTAATGCTTTTTTTATAGTAATATGTAATTCATTTGGTATCATTTTTGCAAGCTTATCTGCCTCAGCATATGGAACATCTAATGCTCTTGCAACATCTCTTATTACCATTCTTGCAGACATTGTTCCAAATGTTATGATTTGTGAAACATGGTCTTTTCCATATTTTCTTCCAACATAATCTATAACTTCTTGTCTTCTCTCATAATCAAAATCTATATCAAAGTCAGGCATACTTATTCTTTCTGGATTTAAGAATCTTTCAAAAAGCAAGTTGTATTTTATTGGATCTATATCTGTTATTCCTAAAGCATATGCAACTATTGAACCTGCACCAGAACCACGCCCAGGCCCTACGCTTATTCCATTAGTTCTTGCATAATTTATAAAGTCCCAAACTATTAAGAAATAGTCTACATATCCCATTTTTTCTATAACTGATAATTCATATTCAAAACGTTCTTTTATTTCATCAGATGGATTTTCTCCATATCTTCTTTTTAGTCCTTCTCTTGATAGATGTTTAAAATAGTCACTATGAGTTGCAAATTCGCTTGGCACCTCATAATTAGGAAGTTTTGTATTTCCAAATTCAAATTCTACATTACATTTTTCTGCAATTTTTACTGTATTCTCAATTGACTCTGGCACATTTTTAAAATATTCCATCATTTCTTCTGGTGATTTAACATAGAATTCATCTGTTCCCATTCTCATTCTATCTTCATCTGTCATTCTCTTACCAGTTTGTATACAAAGTAAAATTTCATGATTGTATGCATCTTCTTTTTTTAAATAATGAGCATCATTTGTTGCAACTAAAGGAATATTTAGTTTTCTAGATATTTCTATTAATTTTTGATTTGCTAAAACTTGCTCTGGAAGTCCATTTGGTTGTATTTCTAAATAGTAATCTTCACCAAATAGATTTTTATGCCATAAAGCAACTTTCTCTGCCTCTTCTATATCATTTTTTAATATTTGTTTATTTACACTACCTGCTAAACAAGCACTTAAACAAATTAATCCTTCATGATATTTTTCTAAAATTTCTAAATCTATTCTTGGTTTATAATAAAAACCATCTGTACATCCCATTGATACTAATTTACTTAAATTTTTATATCCTGTTTCGTTTTTGGCAAGAAGTATTAAATGAGAATAATGATTATCAATGTTTGCTTCTTTATCAAATCTTGTTCTAGGTGCTACATATACTTCACATCCTATAATAGGTTTTACACCTTCATTTTTACATGCTTTATAAAAATCTACTACACCAAACATAACGCCATGGTCAGTAAGAGCAATTGAATCCATTCCTAATTCCTTTGCTCTTTTAGGTAAATCTTTTATTCTATTTGCTCCATCTAGTAAACTAAATTCACTATGGACATGTAAGTGTACAAAATTTGACATAGTTTTCTCCTTTTATGTATGTATTATATTACAAATTTAAACACTTTGCAATATTATGTTTGTTTTACATAATTTCATTTCAACTATTTACTATCCTACCAATTTATGGTATAATTAGAATGACGGTTGAATTATATTAATTAAGTAATTCATTGTTAACTATGAAGGAGAAACCAAAATGATTAAATTAGTTGCTAGTGATTTAGATGGAACTATAATTGGTAGAGACAATACAATTTTTGAAAATAATCTAAAAGCAATAAATGATATAAATAATAAAAATATAGACTTTGTAATATGTACTGGTAAAACATATCCAATTATAAAAGGAATGTGCTCTAAATTCAATGCATCTTATGGAATATTTGGAAATGGAAATCAAATTATTAATTTAAAAACTGGTGAAGAAATTTACAAGAAACTATTAGCAGATTCTGAAATAGATTCTTGTATAGATATTGCAAGAAATCATAACCTACATGTTCATATATATACAGATAATGAGATTGTAACAGAAGAACTTAAATATATGGATTTAAGAAACTATAAATTACAACAAGATAAATATTATGATACATCACTAGGTATAACTATTGTAGAAGATTTAAAACAATATCTAACTTTTAACAAATCTAATGTTTGTAAATTAATAATTTCTTCTGAAACTGATTTATCAGATATAAAAAATGAAATTTTAGGAAAAGAAGATATTTCAATTACAACAATAAAAAAATATGGTAAATATAAAGACACTGTAATTGATAAAGAATATGAATATCTAGATATTACACCTAAAAATATAAATAAAGATACTGCATTAAAAATTTTAAGGGATTATTTAAATATAGAAAACAATGAAACAATGGCAATTGGAGATAATTTAAATGATTTAGAAATGGTTAAAAATTCAGGTCTTGGAATTGCAGTTGCAAACGCTTATGACGAATTAAAAGAAGTTGCAAAATATACAACAAATAATACAGTTGAAAATGGAGGTTTTGCAGAGGCAGTATATAAATTTATTGAATTCTGAGCGTCCGGACGCGAGTCATAAAATTCCCTTTTTATAATTTATAAAAAGGGAATTTTTGCCTCCGTCCCAGCGAATGTCATACATATTCTTTTCGGGTCGATGTAGGCATCGCCCCCTACATTTACATATACAAATTATTTTCTCTAATATATCTCAAAACATCTGTATTTATAAACTCTTCTACATTCTCCCCATTTTTTATTTTATCTCTAATCATGGTAGAACTCAAAAATATTTTATCTATTCCTTCAATTTTTATTAACGATTTTTTATATTTTTCTAAAAGTTTATTCTTTTGAATTACCTCTTCGAGCTTATCATTTTCTCTCTCTAGAACTATTATTTTATATTCCTTTAATAGCCTTTCCGGACTATTCCAAGTATCTACTTCTTTTAAATTGTCTGTTCCCATAACAAAGTATATTTCATAACTTTCTCCAAATTGTTTCTTTAATAAATCTAAAGTTTCTATTGTATATAATTGTTTGTCTTGTATTAATTCTATATTAGATACTTCCAGCTTGTCCTCATTTTCACATATAAGTTTTAACATATTATATCTATGCTCATCACTTGCTAATTTTGATTTTTGGTATTTTGTACTTACTGGTACAAAAATCAATTTTTCTACATTGCTACATTTTTCAATAATTTGTTTTGCAAGCAAGCAATGCGAATTTATAGGTGGATTAAATGAACCACCAAAAACTGCGATAACCTTTTTCTCCATTTTTACCTTCCTTAAAGTTTTGTTGTTTTATTTATATCATATTGAATACTTAATTTCAATGTGTATATATGCGCAAAATATTAATTTTTGAAACAAAAAGGCCTCAGTGATCGGCCCCATGTTTGCAAAAATTAATTATTTTGCTCTTAATGTTAAATGAAAAATGAATTTTTCATTTAATCGATGTAATTACTCAAGCACTTCTTAGTACCTACTCGAATTTCTAAAATGAAACTATTTCTCTACATCATTCTTTATCTGTACCTTCTGTATCTACTACACCCACAAGGATTGCTATTATTATTTCCATTATTAGTATTTAATATATCAGCTATTGTATTTAAATTTGTCTCATTGTTATTATTACTATTATTTGAAACATTATTTAATAAATCACTTACATTATTATTTCTTAAAATACAGTTTAATAATTCACATATATTATTGTTATTATTCGACTCACAAATAAACTTAACAATTAATGCTGTTATAAGTGCAAGCAATGTATACACAAATGTTGCAATTAGGAATGTGCTATCAAATGCTGCAAATGTAACTACCAAAAATATTGCAAATATAAGTGCCGCAACCGCTATTGGATTATTTAATAGTTTTTGTAATATCGCTGATATAATTATTACCGCTATAGGAAATGCAAAAAATATTAACAAAATATTCATACTTTTACCTCCATATGTATTTTTTACTATATAATATGTACTATATGATTTTTTTGTGAATTTCAAGAAATCGCTCCGAGCAAAAAATTGAATTTTTTCAATTTTTTATTTGCTTTTTTGATTTTTTATGATAAAATATTTGTCATACTAAAGAATAAAAGTTTTAGGAGGATATGTTATGGAATTTAAAAAGTGTGTACGTTGTGGTTGTTTTTTTATGTCAGATAATGATGTTTGTTGTAATTGTCAATCTAAAGACAAAATGGATATATCTAAATTAAATTCTATTTTAGATGAAGATAATACTTTTAATTCTATACAAGATCTTTCTATAGTAAGCGGAATAAATGCTAGTAATTTAAATAGATTTATTGCAAATAATCAAATTTCTGGAATTGATAATATTTCATTATAATATGTAGGGGCTGGTTAAGACCAACCCCTACATTTTTTTATGTTTCTATATTCCATCTAACCCACCTTTTAAATGAAATAAATTTGTAAAACCACTTTTATTTAATATCTTAATAGCTTTTTTACTCCTGATTCCACTTTGGCAATATACAACTATTGTTCTTTCTTTTTGTTTTAGTTTACATTCACAGTGTTTTTCTAATTCGTATAACGGAATATTAACCGCTCCGATTCAAATGTCCTTCTGCATACTCTTGAGGGCTTCTAACATCTAATAAAAGTGCTTCCATATTTGTTTTTATTAAGCTTTTTAAATCCTCTATATTTATATCTTCAGCATTTCTATTATTTCTAAAAATTTTATATAATTTCATATGATCACCTATTTAATAAATTACAAAAACTCCATCTTATTTTAATGGAGTTTTTAGTTATTATATTATATGAATTATTATCATATTATGTTATTTTTTAATTGTTTTTAGTGATATTTGTGTTAATGTTAAGTTATATAGATACATTACTATAATTCCCCATACCAAAGTCATTCCTAGACTGTATATATTGGCAATACTATTAAAGCTTAATATTACTGATATAATATAAATAGGAATTAGCTTTAATGCAAATTTTGCAGTTACATCTTTTACAAAATTTAAATCAATTTTTTTAAATGCTATATTAAGGTATATATAGTTTAATATTGAAGCAATTAATATTCCTCCAATTCCTTCTATTGTAATCTTTACATTAGTATATCTTAATGTAAGTAGTAACAAACCTATGTATCCTATTTGTAATATAGATGCTAATAATCCTTTTACTTTTAATCTTATAATAAATATTATTATCATAAATAGTAAAATTCCCAAGCCTACATATATACATATGTTTATTGATCGTGTTGTTATATTAGCATTTTGAATATAATCTGTTTCTGTATATGTTATAGGTAATACTCCTGAATTCAAAACAGCTACAGTTTCATTTGCGATTAACTTGTATTGCTCTAAAGTTGCCGTATCGCTACCTGCTCCTATTTGTATATATAGCATCTCATTCATTATAGATTCTTCAGGATTAACCTCTGTAATTACTTCTCCATTTAAATAAAGTTCAAGACTTTTTGTTTCTATTTCTTCTTCTGTTTCGTTCTCTTCGTCTACTACATCTTCAGATATAGCATATATATTTATTATTTCTTCTAATTTTTGTTTTACTTCTTTATTAAATCTAATTTGCAAAAATACAGCTGTTTGAGTGTCACCTTGTGAATATACTACTTCTGCTTTTTTTACAGCATTTGTATCCATTAAAACTTCTTCTGTTTCGCTATCTTTTAACTCAAAAGTTCCAGATTGTAATAAATAATATATCATTATATCTGTATCGTCATTTTCAGGAATACGTACTTGTATATTTCCAGTATTTTCATCTAATACTACTGTATACTGATCTACGCCTAAGTTCTTTAGTCTATTTTTTATTATTGATTTAGTTTTTTTATAATTTTCAATTGTTAATGTTTCTTCAGTATTTTCTTCCTTATTTACCTCAAAATTAATTACTCTACTATCAGTAAATTCCATTCCTAATATATAATCTGGAACAATGTTTGTAACCCTGTATTCATCTTTTTTATATATTCCTAGAACAGATGCCAAACTTATTATTGCTACTAATAATATAATTGTTATTATTGTTACTACTTTTTGTGTTTTCATTTTTATCCTCCTATAATAATTTTGTATCATTTATAATTAACTCAAACCATATTTGTAAGTATTTTGCTGCATATTTGCTCATCATTGTTCTTTCCATAAATATTTCAAAATAATCCAATACTGGACAAATATGATTATCAATTGTTAAATCTAATATTACTTTTTTCTCTTTGTTATCTACTATTAATTCTGCATTAGTTACTGCATAGTTTACTCTATCATGTATTTCAAATGTTGCCATATTTTTATTTACTACTCTATCTCTATGGACATCAGACTTGTCCGCAAGTATTAATGCAGCTGATATATCGCTAACAGCTGTACCAGTTTTTTCATTATGATTTCCTATTGCTGACATTATCTCTGTTCTGTCTTTTAAATCCATTCCCATATCTTTTAAAATATTGTATGCAAGTATTGCTCCTGAATGAGCATGATCTACTCTGTTTACTCCATTTCCTATATCATGAAGATATCCTGCAATTTTTGCAAGTTCTACTCTATGCTTATCATAACCTAAAGTCTCTAATATTTTACCTGCCCTATTTGAAACTATACTTACATGTCTTAAGGAATGTTCAGTATAACCTAAAGCATCTAATTGTTTTTGAGCTCCTATTACAAGCTCCTGTACTTCAGGATTTTTCTTTACGTCTTCTAATGTTAACATTGTAACACCTCCGCTTTTGTAATTTATTTAATTTTATATTAAACATATAAAAATATCAACCACTTAAGTACAAAATTTACAATTCAAATATGTCCCTTTTGCGACAAAATGTCGCATGGGGACTGTCCCCAATCACTTTCTGTTTACTCCTATTATTCCACCTAATCCTCCTGCAAGTACTGCCCCTATTATCATAATTATAGATTTTAAGTTTAATGCAAAATTTCCTTCTATTACACTTGATAACAGATAAATAAATGCAATATATATAAGTCCAATTGCTACCCCGTTTATTATTCCATTTTTCTTTACAGTAGACATACATAAGCTACTTCCAATTAATATACTAATTATTGTTATTATTATAGTTACTGTTGGAATTGTGCTTTCAGATACATTAGTATAAGTTAAAAGGCTTGCAAATATAAGTAATGAAATTAAAGTTATAATAATTGAAACAATGCTTCCTTTTATAATTTTTTTTATATTGTTTCCACTTTCACTTAGATTTTCAGTTAATTTTACCATAAAACATTCACCTCATGTTTTAATTCTATGTGGCAAACAATAAATTATTACACAAATTTAGGGCGCACTCATGCGCCCCTAAATTTAATTATTTTAAATTGTTTATTCTTTCTTCTATTGATGCAATTATTTCATTGAATTTTGCTTGTTTTTCTTTTTCTTCCTCAACTTTTTGAGCAGGAGCTTTTGCAACAAATCCTGGATTTGAAAGCATTTTGTCTGTTTTTTCTTTTTCTACTAAAACTTTTGCCTTTTCTTTTTCTAGTCTTTCTATTTCTTCTTTGATATCAACTAAATCTTCAAACGGCATAAATACTTCTATTCCTTTTGCAACAACATTTATTGCATTTTGTGGAATATTTTCTTTTGTTTCTTGCACAGCTACTTCTTCTCCAAATCCTAATTTTTTCAAGAATTCTTCAGACTCTTTTATAATCTTTTCGTAATCTTTTGTTACAAATATTAATTTAGATTTTTTAGATGGATGTACATTCATTTTTGCTCTTACATTTCTTATTCCTGTAATAATATCTTTTAATTCTTCTATAGCTATTTCTTCTGATTTAAATTCTAGTTCTTCTTTGTATTCAGGATACTCAGCTATCATTATACTTTCATCATTGTTATATAATTCTTTGTAAATCTTTTCAGTAACAAATGGCATAAATGGATGTAATAGTTTTAATGAATCTGATAATACTTTATTTAAAACATATTGAGCTGTTTTTCTAGTTTCTCCCTCTTTGTTGTATAGTCTTGGTTTAACAATTTCTATATACCAATCACAGAATTCATTCCATATAAATCCATATATTTTATCTAGTGCTACACCTAAATCATAATTATCCATATTTACTTTAATTTCTGATATTAATGTATTTAGTTTTGATAAAATCCATTTATCTTCTACCATTAAGTTTATATCTTCATCGTTTTGATCATAATCAGTTAAGTTCATAAGAACAAATTTAGCTGCATTCCATACTTTGTTTGCAAAGTTTGATGCTGATTCTAATTTTTCTGGCATAAATCTCATATCATTTCCAGCAGATGTACCAGATACTAAAGAGAATCTCAAAGCATCTGCAGAGTAATCAGATATTATCTCTAATGGGTCAATTCCATTTCCTAAAGACTTAGACATTTTTCTTCCTTGACTATCTCTTACAATACCATGAATAAATACATCTTTAAATGGAACTTCTCCTGTTTGCTCTAAAGCTGAAAACATCATTCTTACAACCCAGAAGAATATAATATCATATCCTGTAACTAATGTATTTGTAGGATAGAATGTTTTAAAATCATCTGTGTCTTCTGGCCAACCAAGTGTTGAGAATGGCCATAATGCTGAGCTAAACCATGTATCTAATGTATCTGGATCTTGAGTAAGATTTGTGCTTCCACATTTACTACATTTTTCTACTTTTTCTACATCAACATTAATATATCCACATTTATCACAATAATATGCTGGTATTTGATGTCCCCACCAAATTTGACGAGATATACACCAATCTTGTATGTTATCTAACCAGTTAAAATACGTTTTTTCAAATTTTTGTGGTACAAATTTTGTATCACCTTTTTTAACTGCTTCAATTGCTGGTTTTGCCAAAGTCTTCATCGCAACAAACCATTGATCAGAAATTTTTGGTTCTATTGTAGCTTTACATCTATCATGTTTTCCAACATTGTGATTATAGTCTTCTATTTTAACTAGGTTTCCTAATTCTTGAAGTTTTGCAACTATTTTTTCTCTTGCTTCATACATATCTAGCCCTTTATATTCTGGAACTAAATCATTCATTCTGAAGTCTTCATCAAATACTTCTATTATCTCTAAATTATGAGAAAGTCCTGCTTGATAGTCATTTGGATCATGTGCTGGTGTAATTTTAACACAACCTGTACCAAATTCCATTTCAACAAATTCATCTGCTATAATTGGAATTTCTTTATTCATAATAGGAAGTATACATTTCTTGCCTACTAAATCTTTGTATCTATCATCATCTGGGTGAACTGCAATTGCTGTATCTCCAAGCATTGTTCCAGGTCTTGTTGTTGCAACTGTTAAATATCTATCTTCACCTACAACTTTATATTTAATATGCCATAAATGTGTAGGTTCTTCTTCATATTCTACCTCTGCATCTGAAATTGATGTATTACAACAAGGGCACCAGTTTATCATTCTTTTACCTTTATATATAAGGCCTTTATCATATAGTTTTTTGAAAACTTCTAAAACTGCTTTTGATAGACCTTCATCCATTGTAAATCTTGATCTTGACCAGTCAGCGCTGCATCCTAATTTCTTTTGTTGATTTACAATTGTTCCACCATATTCGTGTGTCCATTCCCATGCTCTTTCAAGGAATTTTTCTCTACCTAAATCAGTTTTATTAACTCCCTCTTCTTTTAATTTCTCAATTATTTTTACCTCTGTTGAAATAGCCGCATGATCTGTTCCAGGAAGCCACAAAGTATTAAATCCTTGCATTCTTTTATATCTAATTAATATGTCTTGAAGTGTCCCATCTAAAGCATGTCCCATATGTAATTTTCCAGTTACATTTGGAGGTGGCATCATTATACAATAAGCTTCTTTAGACTTATCTCCACTTGGTTTAAAATAACCATTTTTCTCCCAATTCTCATAAATTTGTTCCTCAAAACCCTTTGGCTCATATTTACCCTCAAGTTCATGTTTGCAATTTTCGCACATAATCATATCCCCTTCCTTTTTTATGTGGTGGTAGGGGCGAGGTTCCACCCTCGCCCGTAAAACAAACGTACATTCTTGCGGGTCGGGCTGGAACCTGACCCCTACAAAAAAAATCGTCCTACATACATAGGACGATTTTTAAAACGCGGTACCACCTAATTTATATAAATTCTTAATTTATACATCTCTTGTATCTTTAACGCAGACTTACGAATTATTCTACTATTATTTCAAATAATCAACTCCAAAGCTACCTTCAGATTTTCTTTCCTTTAGAAGCTTTCAGCCGGTGACTTCTATTCTCTTTTAAGGTAGTTTAAATCTTACTCCTCTTTTTCATAGTTTTTCAATATGCAATATATAATAACATATTTATTTTGAAAAAGCAAATATTTTTTACAGTTATTACTATTTTTGGTCTTTTTGTCCATATATTCTTGAATAAGTGTACATAACGTGGTATAATATATAGTAGAAAGATTTGCCACAAAGGAGGAGTTTTATGAAATCATTATTTTCTAGAATTACAAAGAAAGCATTATCTTTAATGCTTGTTATAATAGTTTTAATTGGATGTTCTTCACAAATTCTTGCAGCATATACAGATAATATTAAGGTTGGTGATACCCTTAAATTTACTGGTACATCATGGGCCGTATACAAAACTGAATATAGTGCTAGAACATTAGATTCTTCTAATGTAAAAAAATATTTGAATAAAAACAAAACAATAACTGTAGAATTTAAAAGTGGAAATGTTTTAAAAATAGGAGAAAATGAATATATATATTATGGAAGTACTGCTTCTAAATATTTCTCAAAAGTATCTTCTGCTAATACTTCTACAAGCTCAACTAATACAAGCACAAATAACTCTAATATAAATAGTACAAACACAACTAATACAAAACCAATTGAAAACAATAATCAAAACAATAGTACTAGTAACATTTCTAATTTAAGAGAGAGAACACGTAAAAGATTATCTTTTTTGAAATCATTACTAAATTTATTCTCAAAAAACGAATCAGATACTAAAACTAATATTACTACTCCTTCTATCTCTTCTATTACAATACCTTCTGAAGCAGGACCAGGTTATAAATTTCATTATAACAATTTAAGTGATAAAGAGAAAAAATTATATAGATATATGTATTCAAAAAAATCTGATTTAATTAATGCAACACAAATAAATTTAGAACCATTAAGTAACACATTAAATGGAGTTACAACAGATCAATTCTTTAAGTCTATGCATGCATTACAACTTGATCATCCGGATTTTTATTATATATTATCACAAAATAAATATAGTCTTTCTTATAATGTAACTACTAAAAATGTAACTAGATTAAATTTTACTAGTAAAAATTCTTCATTGAAACAAAACTTAGCAGAAATTGATGAAATTGTAGATAAATTAACAAAAGCTGTTAAAAATAAATCTGATTATGAGAAATTAAAATACTTACATGATGAAATTGCAAAAATTTTAACATATAAAACAAATGTATCATTAAGTTTGGATGGTTTCTTAACAGGAAAAGGACAATGTATGACTTATGCTCTTATGTATAAATACTTGTTAAACCAATTAGATATTGACTGTATATATGTTACAGGCTATGTAACAAATGAAGGAGCTCATGGTTGGAACCAAGTTATGATAAATAATAAATGGTATGGTGTTGATGTTTGTTGGGACGACCCTACTGGTGGTAATTTAAGATATACATACTTCTTAAAAGGAAAAAATACTTTTAAGAATAGAACTTTAGATTATTCTTATCCATCATTAAGCAATTCAAATTATTAATATTTACAAAAACAAAAATATGAGTTTATAAAACTCATATTTTTGTTTTTATTTATTACAATAAACTAATATCATTCCTATTATGCTGAATAAAAATCCTATTAGTTTTAATCCTAATGCTGCATCATTTTGGTCTCCAAATCCAAACATTTTCTTAGTTATTAGTCTTGCATCAAATATCAATATTACTCCACACATTGCTAAAATTATTCCTAATATAAATAAAAACTTCATTATTCCACATCCTTTTATTAAATATAGGCACATAGTATTGCTTCTAGTCCTATGTTTATATCTATCTTTCCTAATTTATACTTGTTATCTAATTCTATTA
This sequence comes from Clostridia bacterium, assembly GCA_045531335.1. Taxonomy (GTDB): domain Bacteria; phylum Bacillota; class Clostridia; order TANB77; family CAG-508; genus CAG-452. Next base: position 11,193 of record JAZSDU010000046.1, on the reverse strand, counting down.
GTTCTCCTAATATTTTTCTTAGTTCTTGTGTTTTAAAATATCCTGCTTGTCTTTTGTATTTTGATACTAAAAATGTTTGATTTGGTTTTAAGTTTAGTACAGATATTGCATCTCTATTTTCTTCAGTACATAGTTTTGTTAAATATATCTTTTTGAAATGATTATATAGTGTTATTAATATTTTTTGTACTGGTTCTTTGTTGTATATAAGTTCTTTTAATATTCTCATTGCTTCTTTAATATCTTTTTTACCTAAATTATCTGTTAAATCAAATATTATAGCATCAAATTCTTTAGTAGCTAATTTTTCTACGGATTCTTTTGTTATTGTCCCACCTTTTCCTGCATATTCAATAAGTTTTCTTATTTCATTTATTAAAGACTGCATGTTAGTTCCAGATGTTCCAATTAATAGATCTAAATTCTGCTCACTGACATTTACTTCATAAGCATTGCATATTACCTTTAGTCTTTTCTTTATATCTAATGGCTTTAATCTTTCAAAATTACAAACTACTCCATTTTCTTCTATAACTTTTTGTAGTTCAACTTTTGAAACTGATTCTTCAATGAATAATAATATAGCTGAATCATTTATCAAATTTATATTTTCTTCTATGTATTTAGCTATCTTTTTTTGTCTTTCACTATTTGCTTCTGGATTCTTTTTTGTTCCTTTTTTAAATAGTCCTGCATTTTTTATAACAATTAGTTTCTTATTAAAGCCAAAAGCTGGAGTTTCTATATCTGATATTAGGTTGTCAATATTTGTTTCATTAATTTGTATGTAGTTTATTCCTAAAATCAGTTCTCCGAATAGCTTCTTAATTTTCTTAACTGCATTTTCTAATAAAAATAGCTCTTCACCATAAAATAAATATATGCTATTTAATTTCCCTTGTTTTAATTCTTTTTCTAAATTATCTGGTGTCATATTAATATCTCCATGTTTATAATTATATGTAGGGGTCGACGACCCTGTCGACCCGAAATTCACGTTTTCTTCGGGCGGACACGGGGTTCCGCCCCTACAACATTTGCAATATATTTTTTTACGATCCAGGACAGTCCCCTTTTGTACACAAGTGGACAAAAGAGGGACAGTCCCTAGAATCGTTTACAATTTCTCTGAGAATCTACACGAATGTGCATGACATATTGCTGCCGCCATGCTGTCTGTTGTATCATCTAGTTTTGGTAATTTTTCTACATTTAATATTGTTTTTACCATTCTTTGTACTTGCATTTTGTCTGCTCTTCCATACCCTGTTACTGCTTGTTTTATTTGAAGTGGTGTGTATTCAAATGTTGGTATATTATTTTTGCATCCTACTATTAAAACTACTCCTCTTGCCTGTGCAACATTTATTGCAGTTTTTGCATTGTTATTAAAAAATAATTCTTCTACAGATATTGCATCTGGTTTATATTTGTCTATTAACATTTCCAAATCATCATATATTTTTGTAAGTCTTAGCGGAAATGATGTTCCTGCTTTTGTTGTTACAGCTCCTGAATCTATTAACTTAAATTTATTCCCTTGATAATCTATTATGCTGTATCCCGTTATTGCAAATCCTGGGTCAATTCCTAATATTCTCATTACCTCACCTGTAAGGGGACGTATCTTTCCCCTTCGCCTTTCTTTAAGGATAAGATACATCCCCATTCTTGAACCTCTGGTGTTGTCAGTATTCTTAATCCTCTACTCTTTATTCTATAAAATAGTCTTTTATTATTCTGAATATTTCTGCTACGCTCCAAGCCTGTGCCATGGTTCCTTTTGGAAGGTTCGGCGCTTTTGAATCATATATTTCTGAAATGCTTCCTATTGTACCTCTTTCATATAATTCTTTTGTAAATGTTTTTCTTGTGTTTTGTATAAATTCTTTTCTTAATTTTTGTAATTCTTTTTTCTTTGTTCTATCTTTTTCAAATTTTATTTTGTTATTAATTGTATCAAAATATAGTCCTAAAAGCCATGGCCATGTTATTCCTTGATGATAACTTGAATCTCTTTTAAAGCCATCTCCTTCGTATAAATCAATGTATCCTTTTTCACCTTTTGCAAGTGTTTTTAGTCCATATTTAGTAAGTAATTTTTTAGTTACTGTTTCAAACATTTCTTCTGCAATTTCACTATTTGGATCTAATATTGGATGACTAAGTGCTGTTGCAAATAATTGGTTCGGTCTTGTTTTTGTATCTCCCAATACATCAAATAAGCATTTTTTCTTTTTGTTATAGAATTTTTCTACAAATGACTTTTGGCATTTTTCTGCTAATTCTTCATATTGCTTTGCTTGTTTTCTTTTTCCAAATTTATTGCTTAATTCTTGCATTATTTTTAAGCTGTTATACCACATAGCATTTACTTCAACTGTTTTACCATTTCTTGGAGTAAAACAGTGGTTACCATATTTTGCATCCATCCATGTGTTTTGAGTATTTTCTGTTCCTGATGAAATCAATCCATCTTCATCTAGGAATATGTTGTTATCATCTATATCTATCTTTTTACTATAATTATCTATTATTATAACTAATTTATCATAGATATTGTCTTCTATAAATTTATAATCACCTGTATATTGTAAGTATTTATATATAGCTTCAAATAATAAAAGTGAACTATCCACACTATTGTATAGTGGTCTGTTATCATATCCTGAATATCCATTTGGAACTAATCCAAATTTTATATCTCTAGTTCCTGTTAAGAAAATATCTCTAGCTATATCAAATCTTTTTGTACATAATATTAACCCTTCAAATGAAATTAAAGCATCTCTTCCCCAGTCCAAAAACCATGGATAGCCTGCAATTATTGTATGAAGTGCAAATGAAGGTCTGTATACTATAAAATTATCTGTAGCAATACAAAAATCTCTTAATAGATTTCTTTTTTCTATTTCATCTTTTGATAATTTTTCTATATCTTGTTTTTCTTCTATTAATTCTGTTTTATACATTAATTCATTTATTCTTATAATCTCTTTGTTTATAACTTTTTTAACATCTATTTCTTCTATATTTTCTTCTAATGAACAAATATATTGAATTTCTTTTTGTGAATTTGCAGAAATAGTTATTTCATAACTTCCTGGAACTACTAAGTTTTCTTCTGGAAAAAATCCTCTTTTTTCTTCTTCTATGTAATACATATTTCTAAATGTATCATTGTAATGCTCTATATAGTTTCCATCTGAAGAATACATGTAAATAGGTGTGTTTGAATTGTCATCTATTTCTAATTTGATTTTATTTTGTCTTATATTTTGTTTTAAAGTAAATTCATGATTTGTAGTCATTGTATGAAAATCTCTAAAATTCATAACCGGTGTCACAGTAAATTTTGCATCTCTTCCTTGGTTATCTATTTTGTATAAAATACATACAGTATTCTTTCCATATTCCATACAAATCATCTTTTTAACAGTTATATTATTTACTTTATATGTAAAAATTGGTATATATTCTTTTTCAAATTCAGTTTGATATTTAAACCCTTCAGAAATATAGTTTTTACACATATTAGAATATAAATTATAACTTGTCCCATCTATTTCTATTGATTCATCTAATTTAGAAAGTATTAAGTGTCTTCTTGCAGGTGGAGTAAGTGGCGCAACTAATAATCCATGATATTTTCTTGTGTTAATTCCAAATATAGAAGATGCACTATATCCACCTATTCCATTTGTTATAATCCATTCTTTTGTTATTCCTTCATTTAATGATAAATCTTTTGTGTTTATTTTCATTTGTGTTCCTCCAAATATTTATGAATTTAATATTTCGATTTTTGTAGGGGCAGGTCTTGTGCCTGCCCACAATTTTTTAGTTCATTTACTGGGCGGGCACACGACCCGCCCCTACATCTTTTGCAATTTGTTTTGTGTTATTTTTTATTAAGGGACGATGTGGGCATCGCCCCCTATATTTTATTTTTTCTTTCTGCTACTGTATGCTTCCTTTAAAAATTTTTCTTTTTCCCTTTGTTCTTCTTCGTCTATCATTTCTCTGGCTTTTTCATGTATTCTAATATTTTCTAATCTTGTTTTTTCACTTTCTTTTATTGATTGAATTCTTTCACTATATTTGTTGCTAAATTTACTTATTCTTTTTACTTTTTTGTCTGGGCGTACAGAGTCGTCCTCCCCTTCATTATTGTCTTTTATTTTTTTAGCTTTTTTATCTGCTTTTTTAGCTTTTTTAGCTTTTTTATCTGCTTCTTTTAGCTTAGAATTTAATAACATATATTGCTCATCATTTTGCTTATCTTTAAATCTTAAGTCACCACAAATTAATTCTATTATTAATTTTGCTGTTTTATCTGGGTCATGTCTTATATAATTTCCTTCTGCCACAGCAAGTTCACCTTTTATTAATTTTATTCCTTTTCCTCTAATGTTTGAAGTGTCTATATTAACAACATCTGCTCCCATTAAGTTATATTTTCTTATGTATTCAGGTACAATCTCACCTACATCTGATATACAATAATCTATTATACCTTCTCCGCTGTGTTCTAAGATACTTTGAATATGATTTGATACATCATAATCATCAGTTTGGCCTGGTTCTGTCATAATATTTGATATATAAATTTTTAAAGCTTTACTTTCTCTAATTGTTTTCGCTACGTTTTTTATAAGAAGATTTGGTATAACATTTGTATAAAGACTTCCTGGTCCTATAATTATTGCATCTGCATTTTTAATAGCATCTAGAACTCCTGGTGCTGTTCTACAATTTGATGGATTTATATATACCCTATTGATTTTTGTTACTTTGTCAGATACTGTTGCAGCTATTTTGCTTTTTTCTTTAACTACTGTTCCATCTTGTAGTTCTGCACAAATATTCATTTCATCTAATGTTACTGGTAATACTTTCCCTACCATTGATAATAAACTACTTGATTTTTCAACACTATTTACAAAGTCTCCATATATTTTTTGCATAACATATAAATATAAGTCTCCAAAACTTAAATTCTTAAATTTTCCATCTTCAAATGTATAATCCATAAGTTTATTCATATCTTCACTATTTGGTGAAAGTGCTACTATACCACTTTTCACATCATCTACTGGATGTAATTTTAATTCTTTTATAGATACACTTGCTGGTCTTCCATAAGCAGATACTGGAACTATTGCAGTTAAATTGCTTGTATAATTCTTCAAACCTTTTAACACATTATTTATTCCATTTCCTCCACCAATTACTACTATATTTGGTCCTTTTTCATATATAGGATTTTTTGTAACTAGTTTTTTAAGTTCTTCATTTCCACCATCAACATTTATACTGTTTTTTTCAATTAATAATTCTAAATTTCTTCTTTGTATGTATACAATTCCAACAACAAAGCATGTAAAACCTACAACAAATGTTACAACAATTTGAAGTAAGTCACCAAAATTCAATCTTTCAGATGATAATATTTTTGAAATTCCAAAACATGTAAGTACTATACCTACTAATATCAAAAACATCCATCTTTTAATTTTTGTACTATTTTTAAACCAATTTAAAAAATTTTTCATACCTAATCTTCTCCCAAAACTTCAATTTCTAACTCTATATCTACATTAAATTCTTCATGTACTTTTTCCTTTATTATTTCTACTAAAGTAAGTACATCTCTTGCTGTAGCATTTCCTTTATTCACTATAAATCCTGCATGTAAATCTGATACATACGCATTTCCTACATTACATCCCTTTAAATTACATTTATCTATAAGCTGAGCTGTAATATATCCTTCTCCTCTTTTAAATGTACTTCCCGCATTTGGAAAATTTATTGGTTGTTTTTCTCTTCTTGATTTATTGTTTTCTTCCATTTTTGCTTTAATGTGTTCTTTGTTTCCTTTTTTTAGCTGTAAAATAGTTGATATAATAATTTCATTTTTGTTTTCACAAAATCTACTATTTCTATATTTGAATTCATGTTCTTCATTGCTAATTTCGTTTAATTTTAAATCTTTATCTAAATATTCAGAAGATATAACTATGTCTTTAAACTCACTTCCGTAAGCACCAGCATTCATTCTAACAGCTCCACCTATACATCCTGGTATTCCTCCTGCAAATTCTAATCCTGATAAACCTCTGTTATATGCTTCATTAGAAATCTTACTTAGTAAAACTCCTGCGCCTACTTTAACTGTATCATCTTCTAAAAATTCTATTTCTTTAAAGTCTGGTTTTATAACAATACCTCTTATTCCTCCGGTCTTTTACTAAAAGATTGCTCCCATTACCTATAACTGTTGTTTGAATGTTATTTTCTTTTGCAAGTTTTATTATATTTTTAAGTTCATCAATGTTTTTTGGTTTTACAAATATATCTGCTGGTCCACCTATTTTAAATGATGTATGTTTGCACATAGGCTCATTTAAATGTATTTGTTCTTCACTTAAAAATTCTAGCATTTGGCTATATATTTTATCCATATTTCTCCTTAAATTTTATCTATATTTTCTTGTACATATTTATTCAATTTATATTTACATTATACAAATGAATTCTATCATTTTTTTACGAATTTTACAATATTTAATGTGTATAAAATTATATTTACAATTCAGATTTCGGACAATTTTTAGAGCATTAACATGATTTTATCGATTTGATTAAAATTTTAATTTTAATCAAAAAATTACAGCTAAAATAATTAATTTTTGCAAACAATGCCCCGGCCTAGGGGTTTTTGTTTCAAAAATTAATATTTTAGCATGGATTTGTTTTTATTATTTTAAACAAATTCTTTGTAAAACGGGTCGCCGAGGACGTCGACCCCTACATCGTTTGCAATTTATTTTATGTTTATATTTCGGGCGGACATCCATTAGCTGTACGAATGAAATGAGTTACAGATAATGCATACACAGTAGGGTCGTCCGCCCCTACAAAAAAATTAATACAATTGCCTAAATAATATGTTTGTAATTATTATATAATGTGATATAATAATTTTAGGTGATTTATATGTTTGAAGATATTAGAAAAAATAAAAGAAAATCATTATTTATTGTTTTTGGATTTGTATTAGTAATTACTCTAATCTTATACTATATTTGCATGGCATTTGATTTTAGCGCACCAGCAGCTATAACAATTGCCCTAGTTTTTTCAATACTTACAAGCTGGGCATCATATTATAATAGTGATAAAATCATTCTAGCCGTAACAAAAGCAAGACCTGCAACTGAAGCTGAAGATAAAAAAATTATAAATATTTTAGAAGGATTAATGATTTCATCAGGACTTTCTCATAAACCAAGACTTTATGTTGTAGAAGACCCTCAACCAAATGCGTTTGCAACCGGAAGAAATCCTGAGCATGCTATTATTTGTGTAACTACTGGTCTTTTAGAAAAACTAGAATATTATGAATTAGAAGGTGTTATAGCACATGAAATGGCACATATAAAAAATTACGACATACTACTTTCAGCTGTTGTAACTGTAATGGTAGGTTTCATAGTTATGCTTTCTGATATATTTACTAGAACTTTCTTTTATAGAGATAGTGATAGAGATGATGATAGTAAAGGAAATGCAATTGTAATGCTTATAGGATTAGTTCTCTTAATCCTTGCACCAATACTTGGCAAAATAATGCAAATGGCAGTATCTAGAAGAAGAGAATTTTTAGCTGATAGTACAGCTGTAGAATTCACTAGGAATCCAGATGGATTAATTTCAGCTTTAAGAAAATTAGATGAGGACCCTAACGAATTGAAAGTTGCAAATAAAGCAACTGAAAATATGTATATTGTAAATCCATTCAAAAAGAATGCAGATAAAAAGAAAAAAGCCTCACTATTTTCTACTCATCCAACTATTGATGATAGAATTGAAGCTTTGCAAAATATTAAATAAAAGGCAAACAAAAGGATGACCTATTTACTTAGGTCATCTTTTTTCTATTTGTTACTTTTACTGATTTTGTTCTCTTTACTGCTTTAGTTTTATAACCACCATATTTTTCTTGCATTGATTGATTAGTCTTTACTCTTCTATTTCTTATTTGTTCTTCATATATTTTATCAGCTACTTTTTGAAGTTCTTCTTTAGAACCGGTATTTTGTATAACTTGATTAACTATTTTTCCTTTTTTTCGTCCCTTTTTCTCTGCTTTTCTAAATCCTAAGTCTCTATCAACCATAGTTCGTTTATCAAAAAAATATCATTCCTCTCAATTGCTCTTTTTTCTCTTTCAGCAAACGGTGCATCTATATGTATCAAATAATCAAATTTCTTATATATCGCAAATTCAGCTAATGTAGAACCTTCAATTATAATAACATCTTTTCCCTCTTTTATTTTCTCGTCTACTGCTTTTTTCATAAAAAATTCTCTTGGTAGATGTAATATTCCAAAATATAAACTTTTTAACAGTTTGTTTTCTATTAATGCATCTCTTATTTTTCTTATTCTTTCGTTTAACATCATAAATTCTTCGCCTTGATTATTAGAATATACATTTTTGTCTACTAAAGCATTAGGCAGATTCTCTTTTATTTGTTGCATATCCATTACTTGATCAAGATGAATAACTCCAATACTATTATCTTTTTCTAGCATTCTAGATAAAGTAGTTTTTCCTGAGCCACTTTTCCCTATGATACCTATTAATTTCATTTATATTACTCCTTCTTAGTTTGTTATATTGCATTTTTACTAATCTTTAGTATCATATTAAAATCATCATCTTTTGCTGCTTTATTTTTTCTAACTTGTCCACACTTTTTGCATCTATATACTATAACATACCCCTTTTTATTGCTCATTTCTATTCCTACTGGTTCTAGTAATCCATGACAAGTTTCTGCCCTATCTCCTGGATTTATATCTACATGCTTTGAATGTAAGCAAAAATTGCAGTGATTCCTACAAGAGTATCCTAGTTTTTCTACTTTTTTGCCGCAGTTTTCACATATAAATTCTTCATCTATTTCTGTAAATTTTCTTTCCATTATTCTTTCCTTTTCTTAAATATTATATCAAATAAAACATTTAGCAATACAAATATTATACTTCCAATTGCACTCTCAATTAGTAAATTGGTTGAAAATCCTGAATTGTAAAAATAATTAAATATCACTACTATAAAAAACACTATTATTCCAATTAAAAAATATTCTAAGAAACTCTTCATATTATTTCTCCTCCATTTTGATTATTCAAATATGCTTCCTCCCACAAATTCTCTAAGTAGTGAATTGCTTGGAATAGCTTTTTTTGATATTGCTTCAAAATAACTAAGCATTGTATAAAGCCTTTTTGCTTCTGAAAATTCTGGTAAATCTTCTTTTATTTCTGCTAATAATGGCATTGCATAATCTTTTAACACACTAAGTTCATATATCAAAGATGAATTAAACATTGCATCTGCTTGTTCTTGATATGGAAAAATATTTTTTGCTTCTCCTCTGTTTACTGATGGCCACATTTTTAATGTATGAAGAGCATCATATCCTCTAAATTGATTATCTCTTACTATTCTTCTAATAAGTCTTGTGTCTGTTGTAGAAATTCTATTATAATAATCTATATTAAGAACAGTTAATGCACTAATATATATTTTAAATTTATTTTCCTTAGGGATTAAAAATGTAAGTTCATCATTCAAACAATGTATTCCTTCCATTATTAATATTTCATCTTCTTCAAGTTTCATCGTGTTTCCTAAATACTCTTTTTTACCTGTATGGAAATTAAATGTTGGAGCATTTATTTCTTCACCATTCAATAGCTTTAATAAATCATTATTTAAAAGATTTGTATCAATAGCTTTTATAGTCTCAAAATCATATTCACCATTTTCATCTTTTGGATTATCTTTTCTTTCAACAAAATAATTATCTACTGATATTGTTTTTGTTTTCAATCCATTTAATCTTAATTCAATTTCTAATCTTTTAGCAAAAGTAGTTTTTCCTGATGATGAAGGTCCTGCAATCAATACTACTTTTGTATTTTTGTTGTTTGAAATACTGTCTGCTATTTTTGCTATTTTCTTTTCATGTAATGCTTCATCCATTAAAATATAATCTCTAATTTCATCGTTCTTTATTATTTGATTTAGTTTGTATAAAGTATTTATATTAAGTGTTTTATGGAGATTGTCATATTCATCAAGTGTTTCAAATAATTTAGGGCTATCTATAAATTCACCTAATTGATATGGATTTTTTCTACTAGGATATCTTATTAAGAAACCATCATGATATTTTAATAATTCATATTCTTTAATACATCCCGTTGAAACAGGCATTACTCCATAAAAATAATTATAATAATCTTCGCAATAATAAAGTGTTACTTCTTTCTTTTCTTTAATATCTAGCTGTAATTTTCCCTTTAAAGTTTTTTCTTTTTCATAAAATATTTTAGCATCTTCCTTAGACATTTTTCTTCTTTCTATTGGTAAGTCACTTTCTATTATTTCTTTTACTCTTTTATTTACTTTTTCTATCATTTCTTGTGTTAAATTTAAATTATCTACTTCGCAAAACATTGAATGATATAATTGATAATTTATTGTAATTAGTGCTTCTGGATAAATATCGTGAAATGCTTTAGCTACAACATATATAAGGCCTCTTTGATATACTCTCATTCCATCTTTTTGTGTAATATCAATTAATTCTATATTTCCATTTGATTTTAATTTGTAATTTAATCCTTTTACTTCATTATTAAATCTACATGCTATTATTTCAGTGTTACTTTTTTGAATCTCGTCTTTAAATAAATCAAAAACCCTAGTTCCCTCTTTGAAATCTATTGTTTTATCTTTATAAGATATTTGCATTTGGTACTCTCCTTTAATAATATATTTATGGGCGCTGTTCGGTCATCCTCTCAGGTATTTCTTACCGGTAGCGCCCCTACACTATAAACTTTGTTTATCTTTCCCATTAGTTTTTATTCTATATATTTCTATTTCTCCATCATCATTTTGATCTGGATAATAAATCCAATTTTGGTGTATATTTATTGATGTTGAATATCCTTCAATACTAACTATTTTTGATTCATTCTTTCCATTTATTTTTATTTTATATATTCCAAATTCATTCTCTTCATTTATTTTTGCATAATAAATATATTTTCCGTCAAAGTTTATAGTATCAACATCTACTTTTCCATTAATATCTATTATTTTTT